>CAZKMB010000016.1:0-46457 GCA_964553965.1 uncultured Bacteroides sp.
AAATAAAATATATAGTTATAATCTCAAACAGAAAAAAGGTGTTACCCTAACGGATAACACCTTGATTTCTTTGATTATATTACTTGAACTTACGCTTTCTAGCAGCCTCAGACTTTTTCTTACGCTTAACACTTGGCTTCTCGTAATGCTCTCTCTTACGAATCTCCTGCTGAATACCAGCCTTAGCACAGTTTCTCTTAAATCTTCTAAGAGCGCTATCTAAAGTCTCGTTCTCTTTAACTATTACGTTTGACATACTATCCTCAACCTCCCTCCAGTTGTAAAATATCAATTGTGCTAATAACAACTGTTTGGGTTTACCTCCAAATCGCACAAATATGATTATATCACATTTTTTTATTTCGTCAACAAAAAAATGAAATATTATGCAATTTTTACCATATTTTTTTATTTTACTGTCTGTTTGTATAGATGTGATCTATCAAACCATATTCCAAAGCCTGCTCTGCGGTAAGGAAATTGTCTCTGTCTGTGTCCTGTTCAATAACCTCATATGGCTTTCCGGTATTCTCGCTTAAAATTCTGTTTAATCTCTCTCTTGTCCTGATAATATGATCTGTATGAATCTTCATATCAGTTGCCTGGCCTTTTGTTCCACCCAATGGCTGATGTATCATAATTTCTGAATTCGGAAGAGCAATTCTCTTTCCCTTTGTTCCTCCTGCAAGAAGAAATGCTCCCATACTCGCTGCCATACCTACACAAATTGTAGATACATCGCACTTAATGTATTTCATTGTATCATATATACCAAAGCCTGCACTGACAGAACCACCCGGACTGTTAATATATAAACTGATATCCTTTGACGGATCTTCTGACTCAAGAAACAAAAGCTGTGCTATAACCAAGCTTGCTGTTGTATCATTAACTTCATCCGCTAAAAATATTATTCTCTCCTTTAAAAGTCTTGAATATATGTCGTATGCTCTTTCTCCCCTGCTTGTTTGTTCAACGACGGTAGGTACCAATGCCATAATAATGACCTCTCTTTCTTTTTATATTCTTTATTTAGTTTTTTTCAATTATGAAAGTTGTGCTTTTGCTTCTTCTACTCCAAGTTTTAAAGCTTCATCTATGCCTGCCGGATTCTTTCCTCCTGCCTGAGCCATATTCGGACGACCACCGCCGCCGCCACCAACTATCGGAGCAATCTTCTTAACTATATTTCCCGCATGTGCACCTGATTCAACTGCATCATCGGTTGCCATAACGATAAGATTAACCTTACCCTCTATATCAGATGCAAGAATTACAATAGACTTACCAAGCTTAACTTTCATGTCATCTCCAAGATTACGAAGGGCGTTCATATCAATTCCGCTTACCTTTACAGGAAGTATACTGACATCATCTGCCTCCACTACATTGGACATAACATCCCCTACAGATTCCTTAGCCATCTTGTCTTTAAGCTTTTGATTTTCAGCGTTAAGAGTCTTAATCTCTGCCATAAGAGCCTCTATCTTCTCAGTAAGCTTAGCAGGTTCCGTTTTAGCGGCAATACTTGCTGTATGAAGTTCTTCTTCAAGTTTTTTGTAGTAATCGAAAGCACCCTTTGATGTAAGTGCCTCTATACGTCTTACACCTGCAGCAACACCCTGTTCTGAAACAATTTTAAATGTACCAATAACACCGGTATTTGGAACGTGGGTACCTCCGCAAAGTTCTTTTGAAAAATCTCCCATAGATACAACCCTGACTGTCTCTCCGTATTTTTCACCAAAAAGAGCCATGGCACCTGTCTTTTTAGCATCATCTATGGACATCACTGCGGTATCAACCTTTATATCACTCTCAATCTCTGCATTTACAATAGCTTCAACCTTTGCTATCTCTTCTTTAGTCATAGCTTGAATATGTGTAAAATCAAAACGAAGTCTATCCTGTGACACATACGAACCTGCCTGTTCAACATGTCCGCCTAACACCATTTTAAGAGCTTTTTGGAGAAGGTGAGTTGCTGAGTGATTTTTACATGTGAGCCCTCTCTGATTTTCATCCACAGAAAGCGTAACATTTTCACCAATATTAATTTCACCACTTTCCACATAACCTATATGTGCTATCTTTCCGCCTACAACTTTAACTGTATCTTTAACTATAAATATTCCATTTGCGGTCTTAATAATACCTGAATCGCCACATTGTCCACCCATTGTAGCATAAAAAGGTGTTATATCAGTCAGTATTGAACCATTCATTCCTTCTGAAAGGCTGTCAACAACAGCATCCTCAGTAGTCATAGCAATAACTTTTGCATCAAGAATAAGCTTGTCATAACCATCAAACTCTGTGACAAGTTCAGCAGAAAGTTCTTCATATATTGTTGCATCTGCACCCATATAATTTGAAACTTTACGGGCATTTCTCGCAGTTTCTCTCTGAACATTCATGCACTCGGTATATCCGGCTTCATCAACCGTAAGACCTGCCTCTTCAAGAATTTCCTTAGTGAGATCAAGCGGGAAACCATAAGTATCATACAACTTAAATGCATTTTCACCGCTGAGTTCTGTCTTACCTTCAGCCTTAATATCATCCATAAATGTACTGAGAATTGCAAGACCCTGATCTATAGTTTTATTAAAGCTTTCTTCTTCTTTATTAAGAGTTGCAAATATATGTTCTTTCTTTTCTAAAAGTTCCGGATATGCATCCTTTGAACAGTCAATAACAGTTTTGCAAAGTTCGGCAAGAAACATATCTTTAATTCCTAACATTCTGCCATGTCTTGCAGCACGTCTTAAAAGCCTTCTCAAAACATATCCTCTTCCTTCATTTGAAGGGAGTACACCATCTGACGTCATAAATGTTACAGAGCGAATGTGATCGGTAATAAGTCTTATAGAAACATCTTTCTTCTCATCTGCTTTGTATGTAACATTTGCCATCTCACAGATTTTATCTCTTAAAGCCTTAAGTGTATCAACATCAAAGATTGAATCTACATCCTGAACAACTACTGCAAGTCTTTCGAGTCCCATACCTGTATCAATATTTTTCTGTTCAAGCTCAACATAATTGTTATGCCCGTCATTGTCAAATTGAGTAAATACGTTGTTCCAAACTTCCATATATCTGTCACAATCGCAACCTACAGTACAACCCGGTTTGCCACATCCGTATTTCTCGCCTCTATCATAGTATACCTCCGAACATGGTCCGCAAGGGCCTGCACCATGTTCCCAAAAATTATCAGCCTTTCCAAACTTAAAAATTCTATCCGGTGATATACCAATTTTTCTATGCCAGATATCAAATGCCTCATCATCTTCTTCGTATACAGATGGATAAAGTCTGTCTGCATCAAGACCAACAACCTCGGTCAAAAACTCCCAAGTCCACTCTATAGCCTCGTTCTTGAAGTAATCTCCAAAAGAGAAATTACCAAGCATTTCAAAAAATGTACCGTGTCTTGCAGTCTTTCCGACATTTTCAATATCACCTGTACGAATACATTTTTGGCAAGTTGTTACACGTCTCTTAGGTGGAACCTCCTGACCTGTAAAATAAGGCTTTAAAGGTGCCATACCTGAATTAATTAAAAGTAAGCTGTTATCATTATGCGGAATAAGTGAAAAGCTGTTCATCTTAAGATGTCCTTTGCTCTCAAAAAATTCCAAAAACATTTTTCTAAGTTCATTTACGCCGTAATATTTCACGTTAAAATCCTCCCGGTTACTATATAATCTTGCACATATGCAAGGTTATTTCTGATTATCCTGTGCTGCAAGCTTCGCATTCTTGTTCTTTCTGATTTTAGCACCTACGATAAAACCAAATACAGCACATGCGATCATAATTATAAACTTTATAAGATAGGTTGCCAATTCACTAATTAAAGCTCCCATATAATTACCTCCTCTTAGCTATTGCTTCAACAACTTCATCCCATGTAACTCCCTGATTAACCATAAGCACCATAGCATGATACAGGAAATCCGCTATCTCATATTTCAGTTCCTCTTTGTCTGGATTTTTCGCAGCAATTACTATCTCTGTTGCTTCTTCTCCGACTTTCTTTAATATTTTATCAACACCTTTGTCAAATAGATAATTTGTATATGAACCCTCCTTTGGATTATTTTTTCTGTCAAGAATTATATTATATTCTTCCTGAAATACTTTTAAAGGATTTGCAACATCGTAATCCTTTTTTATAATATCTGTATAAAAGCATGTAGGATTGCCGGTATGGCAGGCAGCTCCTATCTGCTTAACTTTTGCAAGAAGAGTGTCCTTGTCGCAATCAACAGCTATCTGCTGAACATATTGAAAATGTCCACTGGTTTCACCTTTTACCCAAAGTGATTGCCTGCTCCTGCTGAAATATGTCATTGTTCCTGTTTCAACTGTTTTATTGTACGCTTCCTCGTTCATATATGCCATCATAAGAACTTCATCGGTTCTGTAATCCTGTACAATAACAGGTATAAGATTATCGGAATTAAGCTTAAATTCACTGAAACTCATAATCGAAACATCTTTTTTATAACATTTGATTATGTCCTTTAATTCACTCAAATATTCACTTGTGGAAAGCGGACCGACAATCAGAGCATCTATTCCTGATGAAATCAAGCTGCCTATATGTTTAAGCGGTATATCTGTTACATCAATACCAACAGGTAAATCTATCTCTGTTATAAATTGTTTTAATTCCTCAAATTGTGTTACATCGTATTCTCCGATATATACGCCTCCGGCGCCAAATAACTTATATTCCTTTAAATCATTTGTTTTAATTTTGTTATCCGGTGTAAAACCAACATTAATATATATTTTGTCAGAACCAAAACGCAACGAACTTTCGTTTACAAGCTCCAAGTCAGGAAGAAGATTTTTTCCTACAGGATCATATATGGCAACTCTCGCCGCCCCGGCATAAAGTGTATACTTAACGTCGTCAAACTTTGTTGCTCTAATATATACATTCAACGGTAAATCGATACTGTCTGCCAAGTATTTTATTTCATCTACAAAGTCATCATAAGTACCTTCACCCGTATATATAAGTTCATCCAACCCATCTTCCTTAAATCGTTTTGCCAAAGCAAGTTTTTCTTCCCTATTTAAATCAGGTGAACTTATATTTCCTATAAGGTTAATTTTATTCATTCTTTATAAGCTTCCCTTTGTAGAAAGAAGCTCTCCCTCCAATCTGTCATCTTTAAGTGTTGCCATGTCCAAAGCCTTTGCAAAAGCCTTAAATGCAGCTTCTATAATATGATGATTATTTGTTCCCGAAAGCTGTTTTATATGTAAATTCATACCTGCCCCATATGATACGGCGTAAAAAAATTCTTTTACCATCTCTGTATCCATATATCCAACCTGAGGCACTGTCAAATCAAGATCGTACACAAGATAAGGTCTTCCCGACAAATCAATCGCGCATAGAACCAGGGTTTCATCCATAGGAAGCATAAATGAACCATATCTTTTTATTCCTGCTTTATCACCTAACGCCTTTGATATAGCCTGTCCAAGTACTATTCCGGTATCTTCAATAGTGTGATGGGAATCCACAAAAAGATCACCTTTTACAACCAAATTTATGTCAAAAAAACCATGTTTTGCAAAGCTGTTTAACATATGGTCAAAAAAACCGATACCGGTATCCACCTTTGAATACCCTTTTCCATCAAGATTAATTTCAAGTTCAATATCTGTTTCCTTTGTCTTACGGGAAACAACAGCTATTCTGTCAGCCAAATAATCACTCCCTTTAAATCAAAATACGACTACTTATTATATCATTTTCATCTTTATTATTCAATGTTTTTATAGTGTTTATTGTGTTTATTTCACACTTTCAGCAGTCTTATCATTAAAACACATTAAACAACAAATTCGTCTATATTTTCAACATCATTATCAACTACTGCTTTACACAAAATTCCATAAACTATGATAAAACCTAAAAAACGCTGGAAATACGTGTATTTCCAGCGTTACAATTCATATTAATATATATCTATCCAGCCATACGACTTTGCTAAGCTCAAACTGCGTCTTACGACTTGTTTTCGCTAAGCGACGCATGCATGGCTTCCAACTACAATTTTTTACGCACTTCGTGCTAAAAAATTTAGTTTCCAGCCATCTGAGCAGCAACCTCAGCAGCAAAATCTTCGTTCTTCTTCTCAAGGCCTTCACCGGTTTCAAAACGAACAAAGTTCTTAATTGCAAGATTACATCCTGCAGCCTTTGCCACAGATGCTACATACTGAGCAACTGATTCCTTATTTTCAGCCTTAACATATTCCTGCTCAAGAAGACAAACTTCTTTAAGTTCTTTGTTAAGTCTACCCTGTACCATCTTCTCAATGATATTATCAGGCTTGTTAGTATTCTTAGGATCGTTCTTTGCCTGAGCAACAAGTATCTCTAACTCATGAGCCTTGTACTCCTCTGAAACATCTGCAGTTGAAACGTACTTTGGATTCATAGCTGCAACCTGCATAGCAACGTTCTTTAAACACTCTTCAACGTCTGCACCTGAACCATCTGTATCAGCCTCAACAAGGACACCAATCTTACCACCTGCATGGATGTATGAAACAACCATACCATCAGTAGTAACTTTCTCAAATCTTCTGATATTCATATTCTCGCCAATTTTAGCAATCATAGCTGAAAGTTTTTCACCTACAGTCATAGACTCATCAAGAGCCCACTTTTCTTCCTTAAGAGCCTCAACATCTGCTGCATCAGAATTAACAATCTGATTAACAACCTCTGAAACATATCCCTGGAATACTTCGTTCTTAGCAACGAAATCAGTCTCTGCATTGACTTCAACAATAGCAGCAGTCTTACCGTTATTAATAACTGTAGTCATAACGATACCCTCAGCTGCAATTCTTCCAGCCTTCTTCTGTGCTGTTGCAAGTCCTTTTTCTCTAAGGAACTCCATAGCTTTATCAAAATCGCCGTCACAAGCTGCAAGAGCCTTCTTACAGTCCATCATACCGGCACCTGACATTTCTCTTAACTCTTTTACCATACCTGCTGTAATAGCTGCCATAATAATTATCCTCCTGATATTTTACTCTTCTGTTGCTTCCTCTGCATCAGCTGCCATAGACTCAGCCTCTTCCTCAGTTGCAACATCTGCACCCTGGTTAGCCTCAATAACAGCATCTGCCATCTTAGCAACGATAAGCTTTACAGCTCTGATAGCATCATCGTTACCCGGGATTACATAATCAAGTTCTTCCGGATCACAGTTAGTATCTGCAATACCAACAAGAGGGATTCCAAGTGAATGAGCTTCCTGAATACAGTTCTTCTCCTTGCGAGGATCAACAACAAAAATCATATCAGGAATTGTCTTCATATCCTTGATACCGCCGAGATTCTTCTGGAGCTTGTCCATCTCCTTCTTAATCTCAATAACTTCCTTCTTAGGTAATACATCAAATGTACCATCCTGCTCCATAGCTTCATACTTCTTAAGCTTAGCAATTCTTGTCTGAATTGTCTTAAAGTTAGTAAGCATACCACCTAACCATCTCTCGTTAACGTAGTACATACCACATCTCTCAGCCTCTGACTTAATAGAATCCTGTGCCTGCTTCTTAGTACCTACAAATAATACCTTACCGCCATCTGCAACACAATCAAAAATTGCCTTATAGGCTTCATCAACCTTTCCAACTGACTTCTGTAAGTCAATGATGTAAATTCCATTACGCTCAGTATAAATATACTCAGCCATCTTAGGATTCCATCTTCTTGTCTGATGTCCAAAATGAACACCTGCCTCGAGTAACTGTTTCATTGAAATAACGCTCATAATATACCTCCTGGTTTTACCTTCTGTGGAATTCAATTTTTCGGTATCATTTTTCCGAAAAAAGAGCAAAAACCATCGCGTCAATGGCACCAATCTGCTGATTCTTCCACATGTTTTTTCACACGAAGTTGATTATAGCATAAAAAAAAAGTGCACGCAAGCACTTTTTTATGTATATCATGTAAATAATTATTCAATTGGAGTTGTGAGTATCTTTGCCAGTTCTTCGTATTCCATACCCTCATTACAATAAAACTCTCCCACCTCAATTTGGGTAGAATATCCGTTTGAATTTAAATACGCATCAAAATCATTGGCATCAGAAATAATTCCTGCATCCTCTAAAATCACTGCAACCTCATAAGAACTCATCCCTGGTCTGACCACAACAGCCTTATTTTCGGTTGTCAGTATATCTTCTGTTGTTTCTTCAGTAGAAACTTCTGTTGATGCCTCTGTTGTAGTCTGGGGCACTTCCTCTGTAGAAACCGTTGTCGGCTTATCAGATAAATCTGATACAGACTCTGCATCATTTTTCGAGGCATTTTCATCCTTGGAACTGATAACTGATTTATCATCCATAACCATGCCGAGAGACTGTGCCCTCTCTATTATTTCATCATCAGATATCTTATATGCACCTGAGGACATATAGGCAATTAGCATTATCAGAGCTCCAAATATAATTCCGGCTCCCAGGCCTCTTAAAAAATACTTTAACTTCATTATTTTGACTCTCCTTGATATAAATCTACAACTAACTTAACTTCACCGACACCTAAGCCTAAATGTTTTGCAATTTCAAGTATGCTAAGACCTGATTTATGCATCTCTAATATGATGTCTTTGTTTCCATCAACAGGGACTTCCTCACCTGCTTCAATGGTCTCCTGTTCCATATTCTCAATTTCTTCTTCAAATTCCTGCTCTTCCCTGTGTTCAATCTGAACATTTGTAAGATTGTTCTTTTCAATAAATGCTTCAACATCTTTACGATATTCGTCAACAACTACTGCAGTATTCATTATTTCCTTCTGCTTGTCAGACAACATGCTGTATAAAAACATTACTTCGTTGTGATTTCTTTCAATTTCTTCATTAACCGTAACAGCATAATCACCCAGGGCAAGAGTCTTGTTATTTACTATCTCTGATAATTTTGCTTCAATGTCAGACATTTTTCCATCAACATTTTCATCCATATAATCATCAATAAGCTTCTTTATCTTTGACTTTTGTTCCTCAGTTAACTCTGTCGGAATTTTAATGATATTTTCACTCTCATCGTTTTTTGATAACTTTTCTGAAAAAGCATAGCTTACAAATATAAATGCCATGCCAAGAATCATTAATACAATTACTGTTGCTGTCATAAATATTCTCCTATCGTAAAAATTATATTTTTATATCAAAATTAATTCTTGTTGTAGCCTTACTCTCTGTCTCATCCGTACTTTCCTGTTTCTTTTTTTTCTTTTCGTACAGATTTACATATTTATTTTTTCCTTCTTCCTTAGCATCATGTCTCGGCTGATAAAACACCGCCTCATCCTTCTTTATGACAGATTCTCTGATTTGTCTTTGATTTTCCTGATTTTTAACATGTGCCATCTGATTTTGCAAAACGCCCTGCGTTTCCGTATTTTGTTGCACATTCGCAATCGGAGTTGAATTCTGAGCTGCAATAATTGGTGATATCATACGCAATCTTCCTTTCTGCTATAGTTTAAAAGCTTGTAGGACGAATATCCCCATCAACTATCTTATACCAACCGTGAACACCTTTTTCTTTGACAATATAAACTGAACTTGCAATATACATTGAAACACCTCTGTATGTATTGCCTGAAACTTTTATACTTCCCTTCTTGCCAAGTTCAAGTTCCTTTTTTATCTCCTGAAGTCTGCTGTTGCGTTTGTCGTATTCTTCACGTAAAGGAACAAGTTTGGTGTTATAGTCTTTTATTTGTTTAACGTTTTCCGGTGTTAACTTTCCTCCGTTTTTTACCTTGGTTTTGTATACACTAATGTAAGATTCTATCTCTTCAATCTTCTCATTAATCTCACCGGCTTCTGTTACCAGTTCTTTCATTTCATCGTACAGTTCAGGATTTACACCCACCTTTATTATAGTCTGGGTTTCCATCTTATTGCCAATAGTGTTAACTTCAACATAAGATTTACAAATCACCTCACCACCGACTATAAATCCTTTTTTTCCGCTTACAAATACATTTCCTCCGGAATTAATATTGCTGTGCAGTATGGAACCTGCAATAACATTACCTCCGGCAAAAACATTTGCGCTCTCAAAAAACTGAGCACATATATCACCACCGGCGTTTAAAGTTCCTTTTCCGAGACCCTGAACGCCTCTCTTTATGACAATATTTCCGCCTGCTATAAGATTTGCACCTTCAACAACACCATTAACCTGTATGTCACCCTTGGCTTTTATCGTAAAACCGGTTCTGACATTTCCCGGAATAATAACGCTGCCATCATAATCTATATCTCCCGTAGATGCATCAACATCAGCAGTTACACTATATGTATCTGAAACAAACACCGTGTCATCGGTAAGGGTTACATTTCCGTCTACATTACTGGTGATAAATGTTTTATCCTCAGATATAGATATATTTCTTCCGTATTTTAGTGCCTTAACCTTAGGCTTGCTCGGAAAAACATCTTCCCCAAACAAGTTTTTTCCCGCTTCTCCTAAAGTATGAGGTGTGAGTTTTGCAAGAACCTGACCTTTTTTTACATTTGCAAATAAATTGAGTTCATGAAAATCAACACTTCCATCTTCTAACATTTTAGGTCTTAAAAGTGGGTTTGTATCAAAACAATATTCTATCCTTGTATCCTGTGCCGGCACAACTTTCAGACCCCTTGCAACCGGAATATTAAGACAATACTGTCTTGCTGCCAAAAATATATCTATTATTTTTTCTGATATACCATATGTTATTTTGTATAGTTCAAGTTCTGAGAGAATTTCTTTTTTTGTCATCAGTTTTCCGTCTGTTGACGGCGGATAAAACCTGATATACGCAATCATATTATCAGAGGTTATATTAATCTTTGCGCTTTCATTAAACACAGGTATACGTTTTTCGGAGATTTTCATTTCTGAAACATTTGTCCCCATATCATCCAGTAAATTTTTTAATGTTTTTGGGGAGTAATCCGTACAGCCGTGTGTATCCAGAAATTCTGCAACTTCGTTATATTCTAATGCTTTTCCATCACTTTGAACCGGATATATTATCAAATATGTTCCATCCTGTCTTATATCCAGCCTGAAAAAAGAATTTTTATATTTCATTTACACATATACTCCTTCTAACCCATAAGAACTGAAAAACCATCACCTAAGAATTTTTTCATTTTCTTGAGAGCCTTTGAATGTAGCTGTGACACTCTGGATTCTGAAACTTCCATAACTTTACTTATCTCTTTAAGAGTAAGCTCCTCGTAATAATACAACACAACTACCATTCTTTCCTTTTCGGTTAATGATTCCATGGCTTCTATCAACGACTGTTTCAGTTCTTTTTCCTCCACAACCGTTTCCGGCTCTATTCTCATATAAGAGGGATTTGAGGAATTTTTAAGCTCATTGCCCTGCTCAACATAATCTTCCAAAGATGATATGTTCCCAATATTGGTCTGTGTAAGCCATGTCATATACTCATCTTCTGTTATGCCGAGTTCTCTTGCAATATCAGTATCTCCGTAATTTGTTCCCTTTTCCAGCTCAATTTTTTTTATGGCAGTATCAATAGCCTTTTGTTTTTGTCTCACTGAACGGGGAATCCAATCCATCTTTCTAATCTGATCAAGTATTGAACCTCTGATTCTCAGGCTGGCATAGGTCTCAAATTTATTACCTTTGTCGTAATCAAACTTATCTATTGCATCTATAAGTCCAAAAATCCCGTAACCAACTAAATCATCATATTCTACATTAGAGCCAAGATATATACTCAACCTTCCTGCCACCAGTTTTACCAGGGGTACGTATTCAATTATAATTTGTTCCCGTATTGCACTTGACCTTGAATGACTATATTCAATCCAAAGTCGTTCTTTGTTGTCTAATACGCCCATATAACCGTAACTCCTCATTTAAACGAATTCTACTGATTTTCAGTAGTCTGCCGGCTTTCCTCCGAATTTTCATCCTCTTCCCTGTCGTCTTCCCCAATCTCTTCTTTATTTGACTCCATATTGATGATTTTATCTATCAATTTTAATGCCACAGTTGAAATAATAAAGAAAATTATAATAACCACAAGTATAATTATAAGAGAATCCAACAACTCCCTTTTGTATTTTAAATTTAAAATTAAAGTTATCAATGTTGCCAACAATACAATAAACGCCCGTGCATTTCTTAACTTATCATAGTAATCCAACGTATTACACCTCTAAAACTATATAATATTTTTTTGCTTTCCGGCTTTAATAACAGTCAGCTCTTCTGTATCAGGATCAAATACTATGGTTCTTCCATAGCTTAGTCCAACATCCTCTGAAACAATTTTTATACCATACTCTTTTAATTTTTCTTTAACAGCTATGATATTTTTTTCTCCAATACTTCCAAGATCCGTCTTTTCAGAGGAAAAATTGAACATCTTCGCCCCTCCGGCAATCTTCGCCTTCAGTTTTTTTCTGCTTATTCCTCTTTTTTCAAGTTCACATACTAATGCCTCAATACCCGTATCCGCAAATTTCATCTTATTCTGATTTTGTTTTATCTTTGTACTGTCAGGCAACATAACATGAACCAATCCGGCAGTCTTTGAATTGCTATCATACAGAACAGCCCCTATACATGAGCCAAGGCCAATGGTAGTAATTTTATCAGGGGACTGACAGATATTCATATCAGCTATGCCTACTCTGATAACATCACTCATCTATGCCTCCAATTCCAAGCTTATTCAAAAGCACATTAAACGAATGTATCTCTGAAACCATCATAATATAACCGTTTATTTCCTGTTCTCCGGCTTTAAAATGTGAATTGATAAGAAGTGCTTTATCACTGATTTTACCAAACTCAATGCATGGCACACTCAATATGGCTGCCGCCATATCGACACAACTTTCCGGTTGGGAATATCTGATTTTCATTCCTGACAAAGTTTCCAGAGAAGCGACATAAGAACCTATTATAATGTTGCCTATTTCTTTAACCGCCGACATTCCCATCTCTGACTGCCAGTCAATGTCATAATCTAACAATGCTTTAATCATATTTTTTGCATCTTCTATTCCGACAACAAAAAGAATCATGGCCTGCATATCACCCTCGATGGTACTGAGAACTCCCACAACAGTTACCTCAGGACCACCAAGAATATTTTCGAGAGAATTAAAATCATGTATATCTACCTGTGGCGGAGACATAGTAAGCTTTGACTTGAGCATAACAGACAAAGACGTAGCCGCATTTCCGGCTCCGATATTGCCTAATTCACCAAGAGCATTGGTTACATTTTCAGTTAATGCCTTGTTATTACTCATATATCTCACCTCGTTATCCTAATCATTATCGATATCTGCTATTACACCGCCAATATTAATTAAAGAAATAAGTGTGTCATTATACTTACCCACACCTGTTAAATATGCTCTTATGTCACCTGAATCAGCAGATATCTTTTCAATCTGTTCATCTGACAAAGTGACAACCTCTCTTACCTCATCAACAAGCATACCTATCTTGGCATTGCCTTCCACCTTAATTATAAGTATTCTGGAAAGATTTGTATTTTCTTTTTCAGGCAATTCAAACTTTCTTCTCATACTCATAACAGGTACAATCTCACCACGAAGATTGATTATGCCGAGAAAATATGGCTGAGTGTGAGGAACTCTGGTTATTGGCTGCAATCTGACAATATTGTCAATGTACGATATATCAATACCATACTGTTCGCTGTCAAATCTTAATATTATGTACTGTTTAGAATCATTAACTGCTACATTAGTATCCATTCCATCACACCTCCGTTATATCAATGTATTTGAATCAATGATAAGTGCGACTTCACCATTTCCGAGAATAGTCGCGCCACTTATCAATTTAGGAACTCTGATATATTTGCCAAGCGGCTTTATAACAATTTCCTGCTGTCCCAAAAGCTTGTCTATGACAAGACCTGCCTGTTTATCACCTTTTTTAACGATAACTACAATCAGACCTTCATCGTCAAATGTGCTCTCATCGTCCTGAGGCGGCTCTACATCCAATACCTCATTAAGTCTTACTATAGGTATAACCGTTCCTCTAAGATTGATAACTTCCTTTGTGTGAACATATTTTATGTCATCCGGAACAATCTCCTCAATTGTAACAACTGAATTAAGCGGTAATGCATATTTTTCGCCGGAAACATCCACCATAAGTGCCTGAATAATCGCAAGTGTAAGAGGAAGTCTGACTATAAATGTAGTTCCCTCGCCGAGCTTTGTAACTACCTCTACATCACCGCCAAGTCCCTCAATCTTATTCTTGACAACATCAAGACCAACTCCTCTTCCTGAAACATCTGAAATCTTTTCAGCAGTGGAAAAGGCCGGCATAAATAATAAATCGACCGCCTCTTTATCTGACATATACTCAGCCTGTTCTTCTGTAATGTTACCTTTTTCAACAGCCTTTCTCTTAATCTTTTCAACATCAATTCCGGCACCGTCATCCGTAACCTCAATTGTAACATTATTACCATCCTGATACGCATCAAGTCGTATTGTTCCAACCTTAGGTTTTCCGAGTTTAAGACGATCAATGGTAGGTTCAAGGCCATGGTCAGCGGAATTACGAAGCATATGCATAAGCGGATCACCTATCTCATCTATAACAGTTCTGTCCAGCTCGGTATCCTCACCTGTCATAATAAGCTCCATCTCTTTGTTGAGCTTCTTTGACAAATCTCTAATCATACGTGGGAATCTGTTAACAACACTTTCAATAGGAACCATTCGTACCTTCATAACAGACTCATGGAGATTTGTAGTAATTCTTTCAAGATACTCAATCTGCTCATTAAAGCCCTGCTCATGGTTGTTATTTACGCCCGAAACGGAAACCAGACCATTTTTTGCTATAATAAGCTCTGAAACGAGATTCATCAAATCATCTAATTTTTCTATGTCAACCCTTACTGAACGGTTAACAACCGGTTTTGAGCTCTTTGTACCTGTTGAAGCCTTCTTTTCTTCCTTCTTCTCAGTTTTTTCTTCCTTGACATTTTGTACACCAGTTTCTGTACTCTCATCTGCCTTCACAGTACTGTCAACCGAATTATCCGGAATTTCAAACTCTTCAATAACCGCTTCCTCTATCTCTGACACATTTTCTATTGACTTTTTTATCTCTTCCAAACTCTTTTCCGATATAATAAACATTGAAAAATCAAAATCAAACTTCTCATCTTCAATATCCTGCACATCAGGCACTGATTTTATAATTTCCCCCTTGTTCTCAAGGCCCTTGAAAACAAGAAATGCCCTTGCTGCTTTAAGAAGACAGGTTTCCTGAATATATACGGTAGTTGCATAGACATGCATACCGTTTGCCTTTGCCTCAAGCATGGCATTTCTCTCGAAATCAGCTATAGGAATTGACAAATATTTTTTTCTGTCATCAGAACCCGGAGCCGGTTTATCCTCCTTATGTTCCTCCACTGCCTTAGGAGCCTCCTCCTGTTTTCCTTCAAGGGCAGCATTCAGAAGACCAATAAGTTCCTCATTATCCTCTGTTCCCTCATCAGAGCTTTCGATAATATTGGAAAGATATCCCTCAATGGCATCCAGACATTTGAACACAATATCCACCATATCTGCATCTACATTCAACTTTCCGTTTCTTATTTCAGAAAAAACATTTTCCATATCATGAGTAAGACGCTGCATCCTCTTGTATCCCATGGTTCCTGCCATACCCTTCAAAGAATGAGCAGCACGGAAAATTTCATTTACAGTGTCTATGTTCTCCGGTTCACTTTCCAAAATAAGAACCTGCTCGTTAAGATTCTGCAAATGTTCCTTTGTCTCATCAATAAAAATTTCAAGATATTGACTTAAATCCATTTATAACACCCCTACTTTCTTAGTGATTTCTTTTGCAATATTTTTTATGTCGCATACACAGTCCGTAAGACCTCTCTCATATACAGCTTTAGGCATACCATATACGGTTGATGATTTTTCGTCCTGAGCTATTACATATACATCTTTGTAATCAGACAGCCTTAAAATTCCTTTTGTTCCATCCTCACCCATTCCCGTAAGAACAACACATATAATTTCATCATAGGATAAATTACATAAACTGTCGTACATAATATTACCGCATGGTTTAAGTCCCACTACAGCCGGTGAATCATCAAATGCGATTCTTGGTACTCCGTTTATTTCCTTAACGGTTAAATGTGTTCCGCCTTTTGCTATATAACACACACCATTTTTTAAAACTTCCTGATCCTCAGCTTCTTTTACGGTAATCTGGCTCAAATCATTTAATCGCTCCGCCAGTGTTTCGGTAAATCCTACAGGCATATGCTGAACCAACACCATTGGAGCAGCTATATTAGACGGTATAAAAGGTAAAACACTTTGAAGTGCTCTTGGTCCCCCGGTAGAACAACAAATAGCAATGAGCTTATTTGTCTTTTTTCCGGACTTCTTTTTTTCTGATGTATTATTGGAAGATTTCTTTGGGGGAACATTGGAACTTCTTTTTGATACAGAATCCGCTGTCCTTACATTAGAGGCTATAGTCAATGCCTTTAATACACGTTTTTCAAAATAAATACTGGATTTTCCAAGTATTCTCTCCGGCTTTTTAATAAACTCTATTGCCCCAAGCTGTAATGCAGTTATAGTATCATCAACATCATCACTTGAGCTGAATATTACTATTGGGATATCTATCTTTTTTCTTTTCAAAACCCGAAGTAATTCCAGACCGCTCATCCTTGGCATGGTTATATCACAAAATATAGTCGCTATATCATGATTATTCTCAATAATTTCCAGACCCTCAACTCCGTCTTTTGCACTATATGCAACACAATATTCATTTGTACTTTCAATTATATCAGATATAGCTCTTCTCATAAGTGCAGAGTCATCTATAACAAGAATTTTTTTCATATTATGATAAACCTGATTCCTTTGCTCTCATCATTCTTTGACATTCAAATATATATTTCACTATCTTGTCTCTGTTTTCTTTATTTATATTTATAAATTCTATACGCTCGTCGTATACCCCCGCTTTTCCCTGCAATGGATAACTTCTGAGAATCCGCCCAACCAATTGCATGAAAGCCATACTTCCCTCAATAGGCAGCTCAAATTGAATAATTATGATTTCATTCGGTTCAATAAAACCCTGCTTTAAAAGCTTTGCTCCACCGCCGCTTATATCCACAATCCTTGCTTTCTCCCAGGATACATCCTCATCATAAACACCGGTATCATATTCTTCATCGCTCATTATCCTTATTGTCGCATCTAAAGAACAATCCAATCTGAAAAACTCACGCCGTTGTACTTTGTTTAGATTTGTTATAAGATTAACTTCAAGAAAAAACAGGTTACCGTTTTTATACCTTGATGTAACGGATAC
The DNA here is from genome assembly GCA_964553965.1 of uncultured Bacteroides sp. GTDB lineage: Bacteria > Bacillota > Clostridia > Lachnospirales > Lachnospiraceae > Coprococcus_C. Next base: position 17,481 of record CAZKMB010000016.1, read on the forward strand.
CTGACATTCATATAAGCCTTTATCCGTAAAAAAACATGCTGAATACGTTGAGCCTACACTGAGCGGTACTATCTTACCATCATAAATCGGCATAGCAATCTGCAGAAGATTTGTATCAAGAATATCATAGACCTTGCTGACAAAAACCTTCTTGTTCTTTACATTTGCTGTAATATCATCCAATGAGACTAATTCAATTTTGCATCCGATTGTTATCCCCATATATTGCCCTCATTTTATCTTTTATTTTTTCTTCTTGACTTCAAAAAATCAAAAAATACCTTTGCAATTCCATCTTTAGATGTATCCTCTGCTACATTATCATTTGCAAGGTTGGCTGCAATATTTACAATTCCCCTGGCTATCATACTGTTTGGATACACATTACAAACCGGTTTCTGTTCAATTATCGCCATGGATGCACTCTTATCCTGTATTATTTCGCCAAGATACTGCAATTTAGTATTGAGAAATTTTGACGATACCGTATTCATTTTGTTGTATATATCTCTTCCTTCATCCTTGTCTGATACTCTGTTTGAAACCACATTTATAGTTTTGTACAGAGGATTAAATTCCTCTTTTCGTCTTAGAACCTTTAAAAGAGAATACGCATCTGTTATGGATGTTGGTTCCGGTGTAACAACAAGTAGAATTTCAGGACTAACCATCACAAATTCCATAACGGCATCTGTGATTCCTGCACCAGTATCTATAATAACTATATCATATAATCTATCAAGCTTACTCATTTCATTTATAAGCTGCTTTAGACTTTCATAGTCCATACTTGCAAGTTCAGAAACTCCCGAACCGCTTGATATAAAGCCTATACCATTAGGTCCGTTGGTTATAATGTCCTCTATATTCATGTTATTATGAAACAAATCCAAAAGATTATATTTGGGCCTGATTCCAAGCATAACCTCAACATTTGCAAGACCAAAATCCGCATCGAAAATAACTACTTTTTTTCCAAGCTTTGATAATTCTATGGCTAAATTAACAGACAAGCTGGTTTTTCCCACGCCACCTTTACCGCTTGTAACTGCTATTACTCTCGCTTTACTTTGTTTTTGGGTTGTATTCATCATTTGTCTTAATTTTGTAGCCTGATCCATAGATTAACCCGTACCTCCTAAGAGTTTTTTTGCAATAACCTGCGGATTGAGAATACCTATATCATCCGGAACATTCTGGCCCCAAGTAACATAAGACAAATCCTTATTCAGCTCCATCTTTAGGTTAAGTATAGCTCCTATACCGTTTGTTTCATCTAATTTTGTGAATATAACCTTATATTCATATATATCATCATAAGTTTTAGCAATATTAAGCATATCTTTATACTTTATGGTTGCACTTACGACCAGATAAACTTCTTTTTCTTTGTCACCAACCGCATCAATAACTGCTCGTAAATCATTTTTTTGCTCAGCATCTTTGTGGGAACGGCCTGCCGTATCAACAAAAATGTAATCATAATCCTTATATTTGTCAATGAGATTCTCCATATCCTCAGGTGTATAAACAACTTCCATAGGCGCATCAATTATATTTGCGTATGTTTTTAACTGTTCTATTGCTGCTATTCTGTATGTATCTACTGAAAAAAGAGCAACCTTATATTTCCCTTCAAGCTTACTTTTGGATGCAAGTTTCGCAACGGTGGTAGTTTTTCCCACTCCGGTATTTCCGACAAAAAAAACAATTTTGGGTTTATTTTCACTTGGTGTAAGAGGTTTTATCTCTCCTAACTTAAGAACTATTTTCTGATATACACTCGATAACACATTATCAAGATGCTGTTTGTCATTTAAATAATCAAGTTCACCAACGATATTGTTCACAAACTCTTTTTCTACTTCATTATCTGATAACTGACTGCAGATTAAATCAATTATTCTGTTATCCCTTTTTGCAGACGAATCTTTCTCTTCATCTTCTGTCTTTGTCTGATAACTATCAGTAGTTTTATCAAAAGTTTTTTTCTCCGGCTCTGTCTTTTTTTCTGCAGTAATCTGAGCCTCAAGGAGTTTTGCAATACTGTTTATTTTTTCTTCTATAGCGCTGGTTTCCTTAGCTGTGTTTTCATTAACTGAAGTTACACTCTGAGTAATGTTATCATCTATCGCAGCAGTAAGCTCAACCCTTGGGTTTTTAAATATTTTCAGAATACCGTTGGGTTTGATGGTTTTTACATTCATAACTATAGCTTCCGACCCCAGATCTTCCTTTGCCATAATTATAGCTTCTTTTTCAGTTGATGCTTTATATTTCTTGATTATCATTTATGGTTATCACTCCCACTGACTTTAATTCTATATCTGAATCAATCTCATTGTATGAAACAACTACTAAATCTCTGAAATAGTCATTTGTAAGCTTTTTAAAGTACATTCTGACTATAGGAGACGTAATGATTATCGGGCTTTGACCTTTGTCTTCTAATTTTTTTATCTCTGACTCTGTAGATTTTAAAATACTCTTTGTAACACCCGGATCAAGGGATATATATGCTCCCTGTTCTGTTTGCTTGATAGAGGACATAATTGCCTGTTCTATCTTTGGATCAAGTGTCACAACCGTAGTCATATCGGAGTCTCCGAAATATTTGTTGGAGATTGCCCTCTTTAAGCTTTGCCTTGCATACTCTGTAAGAATATCCGTATCTCTTGTCGTAGATGCGTAATCAGCAAGCGTTTCAAATATAGTTACAAGATCCCTTATTGATATTCCCTCTCTTAAAAGATTCTGTAAAACCTTTTGTATGTCACCGACTCCAAGAAGTTTTGGAACAAGGTCATCAACAAGGGTTTTATTATTTTCTTTAACATTATCAATAAGATTCTGAACATCCTGTCTCGTAAGAAGCTCGTCAAGATGTTGCTTTATTATCTCTGTAAGATGTGTGGCAATAATTGACGGCGGATCAACAACAGTATATCCCAACGATTCGGCTCTCTCTCTCTGGGATTCCGTAATCCACATAGCTTCAAGATGGAATGCCGGCTCAAGGGTAGGGATACCGGTTATCTCATCCTCAACATATCCGGGATTCATCGCCATATAATGGTCAAAAAGGATTTCTCCTTCACTAACCTGTATTCCTTTAATTTTTATAATGTACTGATTTGGGTTAAGCTGAATATTATCCCTGAGCCTTATAATAGGCACAACAGCACCCAGCTCAAGTGCAATCTGACGTCTTATCATAACAACTCTGTCAAGAAGATCTCCGCCCTGATTTACATCTGCTAATGGTATTATACCATATCCAAACTCTAATTCAATAGGGTCAACCTGCAACAGAGAATTAACATTTTCATGTCTTCTGACCTCATCAGCCTGAATCTCTTCCTCTTCAATTTCTTCTTTAATTGCTGCCTCTTCTTCTTTTCCTTTAATTGCCTGGGATAACACTATAAACAAGATACCATACGCACCGCAAAAGGCTAAGTTCAGCGGAGTCATGATACCAAGTAAAATCATTGTAACTCCAACCATAAGAAGTACTTTCGGCATACTGAAAAGCTGTCCGATCAGTATATCACCTATGTTTTCTTCCTTTGATGCCTTTGTTACAAGTATACCTGTTGAAAGAGATATAAGCATGGATGGTATCTGGGATACCAATCCGTCACCAATTGTAAGTATGGTAAACTTTTGGAGTGCCTCATTCAACGGAAGCCCCATTTCAGTCATTCCGAGAATAAGTCCGCCAACAATATTAATAAGCGTGATAATAAGACCTGCTGTAGCATCACCTTTGACGTATTTTGATGCACCATCCATGGAACCAAAGAAAGCTGACTCCTGCTGTATTTTTTCACGCCTCACAATGGCTTCCTGATCAGTAATCGCACCTGTATTTAAATCCGCATCAATAGCCATCTGTTTACCCGGCATAGCATCAAGTGTAAAACGTGCAGTTACCTCAGAAACTCTCTCTGAACCTTTATTTATAATCATCATCTGTACTATGATGAGAACTATAAAAACAATGGCACCAATTACCAGATTACCACCGCCAACAAAACTACCGAAGACCTCAACTACCTGACCCGGATTACCTGTTGAAAGAATAAGTCTTGTTGATGAAACGTTCAGGGATATTCTGAATACGGTAGTAAAAAGCAAAAGTGTAGGGAAACCGGACATATCCAGTGTTTCTTTTGCAAAAAGGCAATTAAAAACAATTATAAGAGACAATGAAATATTAAATAATATAAGTATATCAAGCAGAGTTGCAGGAATAGGAATAATCATGAAAACGATTGCTGCAAGCAAATATAATCCAAGAAATATATCATTTTTCTTCATTTTTCCTACCTCCATCTGTATTTTAAGTCAGATTTAACTGACTTTATTTTTTTGTTTATAAACATATGCCAATACTTCCGCAACGGCCTGATATAACTCTGCCGGAATTTCATTTCCAATTTCAACATTTGAATATAACATTCTGGCAAGAGGTTTATTTTCTACTATCTCAACATTATTTTCTCTTGCTATTTCTTTTATTTTCATAGCAAGGTAATCCGCACCTTTAGCGGTGACAACGGGAGCCTGTGACACCAAATTATCATATCTGAGTGCTACGGCAAAATGAGTCGGATTGGTTATTACAACATCAGCCTCCGGTATGCTGTTCATCATACGTCTTCTTGACGCCTGCTGCATACGCTGTTTTTGCTGACCTTTAACCTTGGGATCACCTTCCTGGTTCTTATATTCATCCTTAACTTCCGTTTTAGTCATACGAAGATCCTTTTTATGTTTCCATTTTTGAAAGAATAAATCGGCAAATCCCAGAATCAGATACACCATGGATATCTTCATTCCCAAATCCATTATTATATCGTACATCAACCCAAGTGCATCATAAAAACTTAGTTCATACACCGAAACAAATGCACCTAAATTATCTTTAACAACAGATATGCTTACAGCTCCAAAGATCACAATCTTTACAATCGAAAGAACAAGATTAAATAATACCTCTTTTGAAAATAATCTTTTGAAACCGGTTATCGGATTGAGCTTACTGAATTTAGGCTGAAGAGGTTTAGAGGTAATCAGCCATGTAATCTGTAATCTTTCTGATAAAAATCCGACAACAAGGGCTATGAGCAAAAATGGTAAAATTGTAATTATTATATACACAATAACATCAAGCATTATCTGCCAGATGCGGACAGATGTCAGTTCCCCGGACGTAAGTTCACTAATATTTCGCCAGAATGCATCAAACATCTCTATAAGTCGTTTTGATAAAAATGGGATAAAAATCTTTAAGGATACAAAAAAAGCCAACAGTGTAACAGCGTTTGATATCTCCTTACTCTTTGCTACACTTCCTTCTTTTCTTGAATCCTGTATTTTTTTTGCAGTAGGCTCTTCCGTCTTATCGCCACTGTCATCTGCGAAAAACTGAAGATTGTATTTAATTATTAATTTGTATTCATAATTCAAACTAAAGACCTCCCATAAAGGTATTTAGCATACTTCTCATATTCTCCATAAGATTGGTTGCTATATTAGGAATAAACATAATAGTAACCAGCAAAACCAGTAATCCAACAAAAACCTTTAACTGAATACCCACCACAAACATATTCATCTGAGGTGAACTCTTAGCCAGTATACCAAGAATTATATTCAGTATGGTTGCACTGATAAATACAGGCATGGCAATCTTAAACCCAATTATAAAAAATTGTGCTATGAACGTTAAAACCGAACTGTATAAAATAGGCAGTTTCGGAGAAATCTGTCCAACCGGCACAACCTGAAAAGACTGCACAATAGCTGTTAAAATGTAAAAATGCATATTAGTAATCAAAATTACCAGACTGACCATTCTGTCATAAAGTTCAGCGGTTATGGTTACCATGGCGCCTGTATTCATATCAAAATTTGATGACATGGTAAAGCCAATTTCTCTATCTATAAACTCACCAGCCATGACAAGAATCGACATCACAAAACTTGATATAAAGCCCATACCTAAACCGACAAGAGCTTCCTTTATGATAAGAACACTAAAGCCCCAAACAGTTGTATATTCAGGTAACGACACGTCTAAAACCGAAAAAATCGTAAGAGATACACAGGCTGCCGTAAGAACTCTAATTCTTGAATTCACGGCTTTGTTTCCAAAAATGGGAGCCACGGCAAAAAAACATCCGGTTCTTACAACAACTAATAAAAACGCTTCAAGGGTCAATGTTGATATCGTCAAATCCATATATCCCTACCCCACATAATCGTTAAATCTACTGAATAAATCTTCCATAAACATTATTATATTGTTAATTATCCAATCTCCGCATATAAGAACAACAATAAGAATAACAATCAGCTTAGGCACAAATGTAAGTGTCTGCTCCTGAATTGAAGTAACAGTCTGAAATATACTTATTATGAGACCAACTACCATAGATGACAAAAGCATAGGTGCACTACACTTCAATATAAGCCATACAGCCTGAGCAGTTATATCAATTACGTCACCTGTACTCATGACAAATCACCTCTCAACGACTTTACTAACTAAAAATTAAACGAATTGACAAGCTCGCCTATTATCAAATTCCAGCCATCTGCCAAAACAAACAATAAAATCTTAAACGGCATGGAAATTGTGGTTGGCGGAAGCATCATCATACCCATTGACATAAGCACCGAAGCAACAACCATATCTAATATTATAAATGGTATATATATCAAAAATCCTATAATAAATGCAGCTCTTAACTCACTTATGATAAATGCAGGAATAAGAACAGTTATAGGAATCTCATCCAGACTCTCAACAGCATCCATTTTTGCAATATCCATGAAAAGTCTCAAATCTTCCTGTCTCACCTGATTAAACATAAACTCCCTGAGTGGCTCCAACCCATTATCAAGAGCCTCTTCCTGGCTTATTTCTCCCGCTGTTAACGGTTCTATGGCTTCTGTATTAATCTTTGCAAAAACAGGTCCCATGACAAAAAGGGTTAAAAACAAGGAGAGCCCTATCAATACATTGTTGGGTGGGGAGGACTGGGTTCCCACTGCAGTTCTTACAAAATGTAACACCACAATAATCCTTGTAAAGGAAGTCACCATAACCAATATCGACGGAGCTAAAGAAATTACCGTAATTACTAATAAAATCTGTAAGGTGCCTGCCAGAGTTGTCTCATCAGAATCAGAATTAATGGAGAGTCCCACAGATACACCATCATTTGCATCTGTAAATGTTTCCTGTGCCTCTGTATCCGGTTCCGCTTCTGTTGCCATGGAGCTTGTACCGGAAAACCCTACAACTATTATAACTACAAATAATAATATGAATTTGCGCAGTTTTTTATATTTCATCTCACTACCTACTTTATATCACTATCGTCTTTTGAATTTTTATTTTTTACCTGAGATAAAATTGCTTTAAAATCTAATTTATTATTGGATTTTGAAGTATTATCTGCCATCAAATTATTTATCTCATCAGGATTAAGCTTGTCGATAACCGTAACACTATCCTTTGTGTATGCCAAAGCATAATAATCTCCCGCTATCTTAACAATCAAAATAAGCCTTGTCGAATCTATTCTGAAAGATTCAATAATCCTGATATTATTTTTGTTGTTTAACATATTGCTCTGATATTTTGCCACAAATTTTGTGGCAAAATATGCAAGTAATATGACAAAAATAAATATTAAAATTAAAGAAATAACATCCCACACGGAATATAAACCGGAGGATTTGTCATTTGCAACAGCTAACATACTACTCCACAGCCTTCTTTACAGCCTCTATAACTCTGTCAGGCTGGAATGGTTTAACAATAAAATCTCTTGCTCCTGACTGAATTGATTCTATAACCATAGCCTGCTGACCCATTGCCGAACACATAACAATGCTTGCATTAGGATCTGCTGATTTAATTTTCTTTAATGCCTGAATACCATCCATTTCCGGCATTGTAATATCCATAAGTACTAAGTCCGGCTTTGTTTCCATATATTTTTCAACCGCTTTTAAGCCGTTTTCAGCTTCCCCGGCAATTGCATATCCATTTTTTATAAGGATATCCTTAATCATCATTCTCATAAAAGCTGCATCATCACATATAAGTATACTTTTTGCCATAGTTCATACTCCTTTTACTATATTTTTTCCTTGATTATTTCTGAAATTCTAATACCAAAACTCTCTTCTATAACAACAACCTCACCTTTTGCAACCAATTTCTGATTAACCATAACATCTATCGGTTCACCGGCAAGCTTATCAAGTTCTATAATCGTACCCGGTCCAAACTCCAAAATCTCTTTTATAGACTTCTTTGTTCTTCCAAGTACAACTGAAACTTCAAGAGGAACATCCATGATAAGATCAATGTTTTCCTGTTGCATGGCAAGGTTTGCCACAGGATTAAATGCCTGAAACTGAACATTCTGCACATTGACTTCAGGCTGTACACCCATCATCGGCATACCCATCATTGGCTGAGACATCATTTGTTGTCCCATCATCTGTTGTCCCATCATTGGCTGAGACATCATCGATTGAGACATATTAGACTGATACTGCGGCTTTGCAGGGGCAGGTTCAGGAGTATTTGCCGGAACACTTTTAACCGGTTCAGGCTTAGTAACCGGCTCCTCCACAGCATCATCGCCACCGGTGAAACGTTTAAATAACTCCTTGGAGAAATCTATAGGATAAAGTTGCATAATTGTACTGTCAACCAAATCACCTATTGTCATCTTAAATGTTACCTTGACAAATTTAGATTTCATAAAGTCTGTAACTTTATCAGGAATTGCATCAGCATCCATATTCATAAGATCCGCCTCAGGTGGACTAATATCAATTTTACAGTTAAGCATTGATGATAGGGATGTAGCAGTTGAACCCATCATCTGATTCATGGCTTCGCAAATTGCCGACAGATGCAAATCGGTAAGTTCCGGCGACGGATTGAGTCCGTCTCCTCCCATCATCAAATCCGTAATTATCTTTACATCATCTTCCTTTAATATCAATACATTATTTCCATCAATACCCTCTTTATAATAGATATTAATAAAAACACAAGGTTTTGCATAATCTGAGGTCAGTGACGACCAGTTAGATATTTCAACTACAGGTGTTGTAATGACAACCTTTTGATTTACCAGGGAATAAAGTGTAGTTGCTGCTGTACCCATACATATGTTGGAAATTTCACCAATGGCATCTTTTTCTTCAAGAGACAGCTCATCATTAGAGTCTGAAGTTGTTGAACTATCCGGTGTGAAGCCGTTTAAAAGAGCATTAATTTCTTCCTGGGATAACATTCCATCCATATTCTTTATTCCTCCTCTCTATATATTTCTGTAACTTTGACTGCGTAATTATCGCTAAATGAACCAGGCAGTGCTTTAAACTTAATTATATTACCCACATATATGTCAAGTTCCTCTGACACACCACGGTTAAGTTTAATAATATCACCGACCTGTAAATTAGCAAAATCCATAACCGTAATACTGCTTTTTCCCAGCTCCGCGGATACAGGTATCAATGCTTTATTTATTGCGGTTTCAATAACCTCAGCATAGCTTTCATCGCCCTTATCCTGCATTGTTGAGAACCAGTATTTTGTATTGAGCTTATCCATAACATCCTCTAAGGTTATGTACGGCAAGCATATATTCATTAAACCTTCAACACCACCTATATTGATGTTAATGGTAAGAATAGCAATCATTTCTGTAGGTGATATAATTTGGGCAAATTGAGAATTTGTCTCTATTCGTTCAAGATATGGTTCTATCTCAACTACGTTAGCCCAAGGTTCCCTGAGAAGCGAAATGATAACACTAAAAATTCTTTCAAGTATGGATAACTCAATTTCAGAGAAATCCCTCACCTTGTCAAGAGGTTCACCTACACCGCCCAAAAGCCGGTCAATAATCGTATATCCGACATTTGTGGCCATTTCGATAATAATATTTCCCTTCAGCGGTGCCATATTAACAACCCCGAGTAAAACAGGATTAGAAAGTGCATTAGAAAATTCTGAATATGTAACTGCCTCAGAGTTCATAACCTCAACCTGAATATTTTTTCTGAGATATGCCGGCAAATTACTACTTAATAATCTTCCGAAATGTTCAAATATAATTTCAAGAGTTCTAAGGTGTTCTTTAGAGAATTTGGCAGGTCTTGAAAAATCGTACTCTTTAACCTTTGCACTCTTTGAATCTTCTATATTGTCAACATCTAATTCTCCTGAGCTCAGTTGTTTTAATAAAGCGTCAATTTCATTTTGTGAGAGTACGTCTGCCACACTTCCCACCTCCCTTAGCTCATCTAAATTATTGTGCTACCCAATTATAAAAACTAACTGAATATATACACTGTGTATTAAATGTCTCTTTAAGTGACTGAAGTATCTCTTCTTTTATCTGTCTCTGTACTTCAACATCAATTACCTGCTCGTATGTATACTTTGCAATTATATCTCTTGTCGTATCATATACAAGGGCTGTTGATGCAGAAAGATTTTCTGATGTTTTTTTGTAATCAGCCGCTGTCTTATCAAGATTGATTGTAAGACCATACTGAACAACATGTATCTCACCTGAACCATCATTTGCCAAATTAATAGGATTGCACTGTTCAAGTTCAAAAGGTGAAAGATTGCTGACATCAAACTGTCCCGGATAGGCACCGGAATTAAGGGATGCTATCTCTAAATCCAACGCCTTAGCAATATCAGTTATAAGATTGTTTGTCTTTGTTGCCTGCGGCATAAAAATAAAAACAATAAGTATATTAAATACCATATTAATAATACATATAGCTAAAATTATTACTGTGATAAGGTTCTTCTTCATATTACTTTCTCCTTAATTATAAGAATTCTGTTGATTATATATCTTAATCACAACTCTTCTGTTTTTTGCCCTGCCTTCTTCTGTTGCATTTGATGCAACAGGTTTACTTTCACCGTAGCCTGCAATTTTGAGATTAGAATCAATAAAATTCTCCTGTTCTGTTATGTATTCATATACATTTCTTGCTCTCTCAGCTGAAAGTTCACGATTGTTTTCAAATTTGGATGTTGATATTGGAATATCATCTGTGTGACCTTCTATCTCAATCACACAATACTTATATTTTACCAATATACTTGCAATTTTTTGTAAAAACATCTTTGCATCATCCCTGACTTCTGCACTACCGGAATCAAAAAGTATAGAGCCATTCAAGTCAAGTTCAACGTATTGTGCATTGTAATCCATAATAATCTGATCATCTATCATGTATGATTCCGCCGATTGAACAATCTCATTGTACATCTCTTCTGATTGTTCCTCTCCCCGCTTTTCATACTCAGTTTTTAAAGCTTCATCAGATAATTTTTCTGCATCCGATGAGGACGAAACTGCATTTTCGCCTGTGGTTCCCTCCACATTTTTCCCCGCCTCACTGAGAATACTTTTTATGTTTTTCAACTGTGTTACTCCACCGGACATCAAATCGCCATCCACTATAGAAACAGGACTGTTATTCAATATATTAAAGGTTGTATTATCGAATGAAGCTGCAATCTTTTGGATTTTCCCTTCATCCATGGTTGAACTTGCGAAAAGCATTACGAAAAAGCACAAAAGGAGATTCATCAAATCACTAAACGTTGACATCCACGCCGGTGAACCCTCCTCAGGCGGTCTTTCCTTTCTCTTAGCCATTACTGTACACCACCTTCATCACTAAAGCTTGCTCTTTCCTTAGGCGAGAGGAATGATTTAAGCTTTTCTTCGATAACTCTTGGATTTTCACCTGCCTGAATTGAAAGTATACCTTCAATCATAACCTCTTTCAGTTTTATCTCAACTTCATTCTGGCTTGTAAGCTTGTTTGCAACAGGTGCTGAAATCCAATTGGCAAGCATGGAACCATACAATGTTGTGATAAGGGCAACAGCCATATTAGGACCGATAGAATCCGGATCAGACATATCTTTAAGCATATTGATAAGTCCGATCAGAGTACCAATCATACCCCATGCAGGACCCATAGAACCGAGATTTTTCCACAGTGAAATGTTCTGCTGGTGTCTTGCGTCAATATTTACAAGTTCTGCTTCAAGAATACTTCTTACAAGTTCCGGATCAGTACCGTCAACTATAAGCATAACTCCTTTTTTCATAAAATCGTCATCAAGGGAATTTGCTGATTCCTCAAGGGAAAGAAGCCCCTCTCTTCTGGCAAGGTTTGACAATTCAATAATTGTTTTGATTGTCTCTGTTTCATTTGCCTTAGGTACTTTGAAAACCAATCCAAAAGTTTTGATCCCTGTAAGGAAATCCTTAAGGGTATACATGGCAAGAACCGAACCAAAAGAACCACCAAATGTAATAAGTGCAGACGGCAAATCAAGAAACGTATCATATATAACAGAAAAACCGTTACCGTCAACCATACCATATATCATAAGCCCAAGTGCTGCTATGAATCCAATAATAGATGCTATATCCACTTCGTTCACCTCTAATACAAAATTATTGCAATGAATGTATCTTTCTCTTGTAGTTAATAACTAAATCAATTATCTCCTGTCCTGTTTCACCTACTATGTACTTTTTACCGCTTGTAAGTGTAATCACCGTATCCGGAGTTTCTTCTATCATTTCTATAAGTTCGGCATTAATTATAACCGTTGAACCTTTTAATCTTGTAACCTCTATCACAGTATCACGCTCCTCAATATGCTGAAAAGTAATAAGTTTACATTTAGACATATTATAACATAACTGTATTTTTATGTCTACAAAAAATAAAAGAAAGGAGACTTATTCACCATGTATAAAATAATGTATAAGCCTTCTTTCCGTTAATCTTTTTAGTTGCTATCGCTTAAGATTTACCAATTCTTCAAGCATTGAATCCGATGTGGTAATAATTCTTGAATTAGCCTGGAAACCTCTCTGCGTGGTAATCATGTCAGTAAATTCAGATGATAAGTCAACATTTGACATTTCAAGAACACCCTGTGACATAGTTCCTCCGTCTTCATCTACAGCAGATCCTATACCGTCAAAATCACCTGAGTTCTGGGTTGCGGCATACATACTGTTTCCAACAGACTCAAGACCCATTACGTTACTGAACTTAGCAACAGCAATCTGTCCCAAAAGCTTTGTCTCTCCGTTTGTATATACACCATAAATCTTACCTGATGTGTCAATGCTGACATCTGTAAGTTTACCCATGGAACGACCGCCGCCTGTTGCATCGGTTGCACCTCTCACCATTTTTGCAGTGGCATTTCCGTCTGACTCATATCTTGTAAGATTTGAAAAATCTATTGTTATGCCGGTTACATTTTCACCATTTATTGTTGAGCTGAATACATCACCCTTATCAGCACTGTTTGGTGTAATCTGAAGCAACGCCTCCTTGTTTCCCGCTGTTCCCACATATTCAAACGCACCTGTATCAGCATTAAACTTAATCTGAATTGAGTTTGCACCTGCGATAGTTGCAGTATATCCGCCCTCTGTAACATTTGGAGTTGCAGCGTTATCAGTTCCGAGAATTTCAACATTGTTGGCATCTGTTATTGACTGAATCTCCAGATTATATAATGAACCGTCTGCCTGAGCTGTATCCTTTGAGAGTTTGAATTTAATTGTATATGGGTATCCCAGTGCATCATATACTGACAGAGAAATAGCTTTTCCGTCAGCAGATGTAAGTTCAGGGTCAGTGAAATCTATGTTGCCTGTCATATAAGCTGATGATGTCTGCTCAGGAGATGACACCTTGTTCTCCTCTGACTCAGGATAAAGTGCAGAAACTGTATCCTTCTTTATGCGTGCCGGATTATCAGGGTCAACCTGCCAGCCCATAACCTGATATCCGTTACTTGTAACAAGACATCCTGCTGCATCAACCTGGAAATTACCTACTTTAGTGAAATAATTTCCGGCGCCACGGCTTACAACAAATAATGCTTCTCCGTTGAGCATCAAATCATATGGATTATTTGTACTCTGCGCTGCTCCGTTATCAGATATGTTTGTTGCTATCGACGAAACCTTTGTTCCAAGACCAATCTGGGAAGCGTTTGTACCACCTGTTGTATCGGTTGCACCTGTTGCTGTTGCTGTTGTCTGGTATAAAACATCTCTGAACAATACAGAAGATGATTTAAAACCTATTGTATTAACATTTGCGATATTGTTACCTATTACATCCATCTTTGTCTGGTGTGTTTTCAAACCGGCTACACCAGAATAAAGTGATCTCATCATATCTTTCGACCTCCAATTTGTTATATATTTTCCCTTCTGTCATTCAGGGAAGATAAGCCTCCTCATAGGTCCGGCTCTTTAAACAATCACAGCTCCGTCAATGTTGGTGAATACATTTCCGTCTTCCCCCTGCTCAAGTGCGGTGATAACTGTATTGTTTTTTACGTTTACGATAAATGCAAGATTGTCCATCATAACCAGGGATTCATTTATACTTTTTCCTCTGGCCTGACTTATTCCCTGATTAAGTCTCACCATCTGTGTGTCCGACAAGGTAATGTTTCTGCTTTCAAGACGCATATTGGCATGTTTAGAGAATTTGACATTTTCACTGGTTTTTGTCAATATATCCTGAAATGACATTCCTTCCTGTACGGAATTTTTCTTTGGTGCATCAGTATTGTGAAGAAAAAAATCTGTCGCCTGCTCCAGGGAAAGTATTCTTGAATCAAATCCATTCATAGAAATCCCCCCTTATTCGGTTTTTGTATTTTCTTCGTTTCCGACTCCTTCTTCTGTCAGATTACCATTTGCCGCCTGATCCTTTAAGAAAAGATAATAGTCATAATCCACAATGGAATCTAAATCCGATGCCGGATAATAATTTCCGTTAATTGACAAAAGAACCTCGTCATTTTGCACTGTGGCATATTCTACCAATCCACTGATTTGAGCTGTATTTCCTGCTGAATCTGTAGTATTCATAATTACATACTCACCGACAACGCTAAGTGCATTTCCTTTTTCAAGAGTTGAACTTATATTCATTGTTGCCTCAAGGGATGAATACTGTGCAAGCTGAGACATATACTGTGTACTGTCACCCGGATTAAGCGGATCCTGATACTGCATCTGTGTAACAAGGAGCTGCAAAAAAGCTTCTTTGTCCAAATCGTTTGAAGTTTCTTTTTTCTTTGACACATATGTATCTGCCTTAGATGTATCAATTCCGTTGATTACTGTATCTGCCATCCTTATTCCTCCTTTTTTATTTTAGTCTAAACAGAGTAATTAACACTGCTACCCTGTTGTTTCATAACCTCAATCTGCAGTTTCTGCTCATCAGATAATTCATCATCCTGCATACTGTTATTAAGATTAATGTTTCCTGTTGCTCCCGATGCATTATTTTGACGATTTTCTTCAAATTGAGCATCCTGTCCCTGATTGAAAAATTCATATGAGGCAATTGTTACCTCAACAGCTTCAACCTTAAGCTCCTGATTATTAAATGTTTCTTTCAGTAATGCAATATTATTTTCCACAGCATGTTTTGCGGCTTCGTTTTCGGTAATTATCTGAGCTGTTATCATTCCGTCTTTGGATGCTACATTAATCTGAACTTTTCCCAGGCTCTCAGGATTGAGTTGAACCTCCATGGATGTAGTATCTTTTGTAACGTTAACTCTTATTTCATCTATAATCTGCCGAACCACATCTGCTTCATTAATCTGATTTACATATGCCGGAACCTCTCCGACTTCATTTGTCATAAAAGCATTGTTTACCGCCTGATTAAGATTGTTTGTCACAACATTTTCCGGTGTTTCTTTTCCATGTTGCTGATATTGATTTCCCGAAAAGCTATCTTTATCGGTATTTTGAGTATTAATGTTGATATCTTCGGATTTAATATTTACAATAATATCCGCATCCTTATCCTGCATATCAGCTGCATCAGGTTCTGAAACAGTCATAACATCGATATTTGTTTCTTTTGATATATATTCCCCGGCAGAAACTGTTGTTCCATAAAGCTCATTAATATTTTCTTCGGCAAAAGAAACAAACTCCTCCACATTTTCTATGTGGTTACCGGATATTATATCCTGCAGATTTTCAGTCATATCACCCACAAGCGTTGAGATGTTCTCATTGATGAGTATATCGATATTACTACACTCTTCTTTTGTCAGTATAAAATCCCTCAGAATATTAACATCCATCAAATCATAGAGGCTGATATTCATATTATTCAGAAGTTCATCAAGTTCTTCTTCGGTGATATCAAGTTTGTCCATAACCATTTCTTTTAACTCTGTCAATGCTTTGGAGACTTTATCTGTATCCATCACTTCGCCATCACCGGCATCTGCAGTGGTTTTTTTTGATTTGCTGTTCTCAATATTGTTATATGTATCATCCTTGATTTCATACTCTTTTTTTCCACTTTCTTCATAGCCAGAAGCAGCAGATGTTTCAACATCAGAAGAAGTTTCATTTTGTATGTTGTTGTAATTCTCAGATGTCATATTCATAAGACTGGCGAAAGCATCCATGGCCTTTTCTTCTGTTTTCGACTTAGCCTTTGCTACACCGGAAGAAATCTCAACATTACCGATGCCACCCGTTGATATAGGCATTATCATCCTTTTTCCCTCCTTTCTGCTATAATATATATGGCACAACTCTATGGAAGAAGCTTTTTGGTTACAGCAGCCGCAAAATCCGAATCCATAGCCGCAAGAACATCCCCCTGCGCCTTTGAACTCATATTGTTCATAATCAGTGCAACCGTATCCATATCATTGCTCATATTCTGCAGAATCTTTGCTGCTGCGGCCGGCTCCATACTCTCATATGCGGCTGCCAATTCAAGAATCTCCTCATCAGCCTGATTTGATTCTATGATTTCTCTGTATATCTTCTCAGCATGTTCTGCGTCAATCGAGTCATACCATTCTATATATATATCGGTATCCGGAGCCGAATCTCCATAGACTATTTCTTCATAAAATTTATTTTTTTCATCGTCAAATTCCATTTTTTCTTCTTCATAGACCGTAAGTCTGGCAACTTCAGCCTGTAATTCCGTTACCCTGTCATTCAACGCTGCTATTTCGGCATCTTTACTGCCGATAGATTTATCCATAATTGCAATCTGGGCAAGTGCTTCCTCGAGAGTGTCATATGGGTAATCACTTTCAATAGCTACCTCTTCGTCAGACGGAGGAGGTAAAATATATTTTATAACCGGAACATCCTTGAACACCGGTCTCAGAACCTCTGAACCAAAACCGCCCACATCACATTTTATAAGTAATGCCATAACAGATAACCATGTTATGACTATAAGCGAACAAATAAGTATAGCTGTTCCCTTTCCTGTTTTTTCTTTTTCAACACTCTTCTCACGCGGCATATTTAATCCTCCGTATTCATATTAGAATTGTTGTACTGATAACTTACGACCTCATCTGTTTCTTTATTTTCAGCACTGTTTAATTCATTCAAAAATTCATCAAATTGTTTTTCTTTTAATTTTTCATGCATTTTTCTTTCCTGCATTACCTGTTGAAGCTTAATTCTAACTTTTTCCAATTCTTTGTTACATTTTTTTACAACTTTTCTTTGCTCTTCTATATACATATCCATAATATCCATAGCATTGCCTGCTGCTTCAATCTCAAGAAAGTCCAGAGAGCCCACAATCAGTCTGTTGTATTCTTCTCTGTATTCATTTTTTCTGTCTTTTAGATTTTTCAATTTTTCTTCTTCCAGATTTAAAATACGTTTAGCATCAGCATATTCCTGTTTAGCTGAATCTTCAAGTTTGTATTTTACATCTAAAATATTTTGCATTCTGTAAAAAAACTTAGCCAATATTTCACCCTCTTATTTTACCGGAATATATCTTTAAGCATATTTACCTCATCATCAAAAAGATATTTTGTACTTACATCCTGGCGCAAGAAATCATTTACCATGTCAATCTTTGATATTGCATAATCTATGTTTTTATTTGAGCCCGCTTTATAAGCACCAATGTTGATAAGATCCTCCGCATCATTATAGGTGGCAAGAACATTTTTTAGCTTCCCTGCGTATTCCTTGTGTTCACTTGTGGCAACTGCACTCATACATCTGGATATACTGGCAAGAATGTCTATGGCAGGATAATGATTTTTATGTCCGAGTTTTCTTGATAAAACAATATGTCCATCCAATATACCTCTGGCAGTATCGGTTATCGGCTCATTAAAATCATCACCATCAACAAGTACAGTATACAGTCCGGTTATAGAACCCTTATGTGTATTACCTGCTCTTTCCAGAACCTTTGGAAGTTCGGAATAAACTGATGGCGGATATCCACGGGTTACCGGTGGTTCACCTGATGCCAGACCTATTTCTCTTTGAGCCATGGAAAAACGTGTAAGTGAATCCATCATAAGAATAACATCTTTGCCCTGATCTCTGAAATATTCAGCAATTGCCGTAGCAGTCTTTGCCGCCTTATTTCTAATCAATGCCGGCTTATCCGATGTTGCTATAACAAGAACCGATCTTTTTAAACCTTCTTCACCAAGGTCTCGTTCAATAAATTCTCCCACCTCTCTGCCTCGCTCTCCGATAAGAGCTATAACATTTATATCAGCTTTCGTATTTCTTGCTATCATACCAAGCAATGTACTCTTACCAACACCGCTTCCCGCAAAAATCCCGATTCTCTGTCCCTTTCCTATTGTAAGCAGGGAATCTATTGCTTTAACTCCAAGCGGAAGCACATCACTTATAAGTTTTCTTTTCAAAGGGTCAGGTGCAGGTGCATCAATGGGATACTCTTTATCACATGTAATCTCTTTTCCGTCCATAGGTCGTCCTATACCGTCAAGAACATGTCCCAGCAATTCATCCCCAACCTTAACGCTCAGTACATTGCCTGTATTTTTAACGGTCGCGCCTATTCCTATTCCGTCCACAGAATCAAAAGGCATAAAAAGGACTTTGTTATCTCTGAATCCAACAACCTCAGCCTGCACAGAAGTTAAGCCATCCTTGGAAATAATTTCACACAAATCACCAAGTTTACACGGTGGACCGACAGACTCAACAGTCAGACCAACTACCTTGCTTACCTTTCCGTAATGGTCGGTATAATCTCTATACAATAATGTATTGTATTTTTCAACATCAAACTTCTTTATCATTTTTTCCCCGCTTTATGGTAAAATTCCCCGATTAAAAACCGGGGATTATAAATTATCTGTATTATTCACTCAACAGCTTTATAGCTGTGATAAGGTTTCTCACCTGAACCTCCATTGATAAATCGATGATACCATTATCTGTTTCAATTATACATTGACTCGTTGTAAGCTTTGAATCACCGTATATTTCTATATCGATATTTGAGTTACCGGCTCCTGCCAGCCTGTCATAATTGTCAGATATGTATGGATAATTTGCCTCTGCCACTTTTATGATAAACTTTTTGCTGGTTTCAGCTGATATTAAAGCGTTATTAATCATATGAAGTATAACCGGCTTGTAATCATCCACTAAGATTCCCGTAAATTTTTCAATGACAGAACAGGTAAAATCTATAAGCTTATCCCGGGCATCATTTATATTTTTTTCTATAGTTGCATTATTTGCTGCAACCATGGCTTCCTGTTCTTTTTTCAGACCTTCAAGATAATCATCAGCAGCTTTCATAGCTTCCATGCTTCCATTATCATGTCCCGCCTTATAACCCTCTTCATATGCTGCTTTTTTTATGTCCTCTGCCTCATTTTTTGCATCGGAAATAATTTTTGATGCCTGTAAAATTGCATCATCCCTTATGGATTTAGCTGTATCCATTGCATCATCAAGAATAATTTTCTGAGCAGAATCTGTATCTGAACCGCCGTTTTCCTGAATTTCATCTTTCTCATTTTTTTCCGCAACAGACCGTATGATTTTAGGCTGATTTTCATTCTGAACAACTCTGTTATTCACATCAAGAACAAAGGGTTCAGTATTTACGTTTGTTATTCCGGTAAAACCATATTTGAAAAGATTAGACAACTATCTCGTCACCTCCACCACGGGAAATGACAATTTCGCCGGAATCCTCAAGTTTTCTTATAATATTAACAATCTTTTGCTGTGCATCCTCAACATCTTTAAGACGTACAGGACCCATAAATTCCATATCTTCCCGTATCATAGTTGCAAGACGGGATGAAAGATTGCTGAATATAGCATTTTGTACATCCTCGTTAGCATTTTTAAGTGCAATTGCGAGCTCGTTGTTGTCAACCTCACGGAGTACAGTCTGAATAGACCTGTTATCAAGCACAAGAATATCCTCGAATACAAACATCTTTCTTCTGATTTCGTCTGCAAGTTCCGGTTCTTCCACTTCCAGAGTCTCCATAATATGCTTTTCTGTACTTCTGTCAACTGTATTAAGAATATTGACAATAGAATCAACACCGCCGACAATTGTATAATCCTGATTAACAAGAGATGCAAGTTTCTTCTCAAGCACCTTTTCCACTTCCTTGATAACATCCGGACTTGTTCTGTCCATAACGGCTATTCTCTTTGCAACATCTGCCTGTTTTTCAGGTGCAAGAGCACTTACAACAGCCGCAGCCTGTGATGGCGGAAGATATGATAAAATAAGTGCAATTGTCTGAGGATGCTCATCCTGAATGAAGTTGAGGAGCTGTCCGGCATCTGCCTTTCTGACAAACTCAAAAGGACGAACCTGAAGCGATGCTGTGAGTCGACCGATAACATCCTTAGCTTTATCTTCTCCCAACGCTTTGTCAAGCAATTCCTTGGCATAGGCGATACCACCCTCCGCAATATACTGTTGGGCAAGACATATCTCATAAAATTCATCTAAAACAGCGTCTCTTATTTCAGGGGAAACACTCTTTGTATTTGCAATTTCCAGGGTGAGCTGCTCAATTTCATCTTCCTTCAAATGCTTAAATACCTGTGAAGAACGTTCAGGTCCTAAAGCTATAAGAAGGATAGCCGCTTTTTGTACACCCGATATTTCATTTGAAGCAGAATAACCTAATGACATATTTTTTACTCCCATTCATTAAGCCAGTTTCTAAGTAATGCGGCAACCGCCTCCGGCTTATCATCAACAAATTTTTCTATAAGCTCCT
Organism: uncultured Bacteroides sp.; assembly: GCA_964553965.1. Lineage (GTDB taxonomy): Bacteria > Bacillota > Clostridia > Lachnospirales > Lachnospiraceae > Coprococcus_C. Next base: position 38,683 of record CAZKMB010000016.1, read on the forward strand.
TAGATGCAGAGTTATCACTAAATTCAATATCCTCAAGAGATTGATTTTCTTTTGTGGTAGCAAGAAGAGCCTCGACAGATAATTCAGGTTCAGTCTCAACAACCTCATCAGGTTTCATACTCTTAAATACCACAAACAGTAACAACAGCCCTATAAGTACAGCTAACGCAATTGATATGATGCTCTGAGTTGACACTTTCTCATCAACATCATCATAGAATACCGGAACAACTCGTTCAACCACATATATGTTGCTCTCCTTAATTCCTGTAGCGCTGGCAAGCATACTCACCTTTTCTTCTGAATTAATTGTCTCTACAGTCTCAGAATTAGCAGCCTTAAATTCATCATAACTCATATCTTTAAGGGAGCCATCCTTCTTGAGGTCAGCTTCGTTATATACTTTATATTTTGTGAGAAATACTGCCATACTTGATTTGGCAAGATTTATCTCACCCACAGGACTTGTTGTGGTGGTTGTCGTATGACTTGTTGCATATTCTTCCTTAATGTGCGTAACCATAGCTTCCGCCAAAGCATCATCAAGCAAATCATAATCCGTAATTTCTCCACCATTTGCATCTGTTCCCACAACGCCTCCGGTTCCGTCAGCATTTTGTGCATAATAGTAATAATACGTTTCTTTTGGCCCTGTATCATCATCTGTATTGGTGTAATACTGTACATCCTGAATTGTTTTGTCAGAAAGACTGACATCAAGATTTGACGAAACGGAAACATCATCATATGCGCCGGAATTAACCATAAGGTTCCACAATTTGCTGTTATAGTATTCTTCTGTCTGCTGTTTAATGGATATGGCATTAATAGAAGAATTTGAACCACTGCTGAGCTCCGAATGAAGAAGATTGCCCTGATTATCTATAATTGTGATATCATCAGTAGAATCTGCTCCAACCGAGGTTCTTGCATACTGTACTATGGCATTTATATTTTCTTTATTAAAATTAGCATCCGTAGTGAGCATAATACTGACTGACGGTTGCTGTTCGTTTGCATAAATCGAACTGCTGCTGTCCGGCAAATCTATTGTTACATCAGCTTTGGTAACACCGTCAATTGCCGCAAGGGTCTGTTCGATTTCCGACTGAAGATTAATCTTAGCTTTAAGTTTTTTCTCCGAATCAGTAGTGTTAAAACCATTGTCGAACAACCAGTCATAATCAGTGTTGTTAATGGTCGTACTTATACCCTTTTCTCCGAGCAAAAGTCTGGCTTCCGATATCTGTTCTTCCGCAACTTCAATGGTAAGCGCATCATCAGAAACTCTGTGTGTTATACCGTTTTCTGTGAGCAATGAGTCAGCCTGAGCCGCCGCTGCAGTGTTTTCAAAGGATGACAATGTCACATATGTAACTCTGTTAAGTATAAAATATAATGCCACCAGCGTTATAATAACTGCCGCAACCACTGATATAATCAAAGTCTTTTGTTTAGTTGTATATTTATTCCAAAATTCTAAAATCTTAGCAGGTAACTGCTTAATTTTATCCAACATATGTGCCTCCGATTAATACAATCTTTACAACTGCATATTCATCAATTCTTTATACGCAGATACAACCGCATTTGTAACCTTGACAGTGTACTGCAGGGATATATTAGCTTTCTGCTGTGCTACCGCTAAATCGTGAATACTGTCAGTATATCCAAGGGCAAAACTGATTTCTGCTTCCTCTGCCGCCTTTTGAAGGGTATCAGCTTCGTTATACATATCAACGGCCGCATTTAAAATATTGTCAAAGGCAGAGGTACCCTCCGTTTTTTGCTCTCTGTCCTGCTTTTTATTTACTTCATCAACATATAACCTGTCTTCACTGAGCAATGATACCGGTAAAATAGATGACATATCTGTTCACTCCTAACTACTGAAATAATTCTAAACCTTTCATGGCCATATTTTTTGCTGCATTAAACGATGTCGCCGATGCCTCATATGCACGGCTGGAATCAATGAGATTAGTCATTTCCGTGACTGTATCTACATTAGGGTACGCAACATATCCGTCCTCATTCGCATCCGGATTATCCGGTTCATATACAAGTCTCAAATCGGACTGATCCTCCACAACACCGCTTACCCTGACTCCGTTTGGTTGATACTGGTTAAGATAGCCATTAAGAACATTGTCAAAAGACGTAGTATTTTTTTCCGAAAAGACAAGCATCTTTCTTCTGTATGCTTCTCCGTCCTCGGTTCTTGTTGTATTTGCATTTGCTATATTCTCCGCTATGACATCCATTCTGAGCTGTTGGGCTGTCATACCGGTTGCTGCTACATTCATAGCCGAAAAAACACCCATAATATTCCTCCTCCGTATAAAAACTTATTCAACAAATTATGACGACTGTGAAAGTACTGTCTTATACCTGGAAAATTCCTGATTCATCAAATCAATCAACGCCTGATATTTGATTTGATTTTCAGCCAGATATGCTTCCTCAGTGGCAATATCAACGTTATTTCCATCCAGTCTGTATGACAGTGATGCATTGTCAGTATATATCTGTGGCTCAAGCACCGACAAATCTTTATTTAATTCATTAACCGCCTTGTTAAGGTTATCCCCTGAAATTTCAGACTGTAAAAGCGACTCGAAACTTAAATCTTTTCTCTTATAGTTAGGAGTATCAACATTGGCTATGTTATTGCTTATAAGCTCATTTCGTAAATTAGATGCATCTGCAGCTCTGTCAAGAATATTGATGTAGTTATAAATATTTGAATTAATCAACTTTATTTCCCCCTTTTCAGACAATTGAAAAAGACTTGTGTTTTTTTTGCACAAATCCTTTTGTTTTAAACTCATATTATACTGAAAATCCTTTTTCATAAGCATATTAAAATATATTGCAAACAATTATACCCCAAATAACCATTTGCACGATATATAATACCATATTTTGATTTATTCATCAACAAAAAAGTACAATAAGTTTTTTTTATTACTTTTACAATTACTCTCTGTTCTCCAAATAACCGCAGTCTGTATTTGAACAGAGTAGTTTTTTACCTTTTTCTATCATATATCTGCCACATTCCGGACATTTTTTTTCAGATGGCTTTGCCCATGACATAAAATCACACTCCGGTGCCTTTATACAGCCATAATATTTTCTGCCTTTTTTTGTCTTTCTTAAAATGACTTCATCACCACACAAAGGACAGGAAACGCCAATCTTTTCGTAATGCGGTTTCGTGTTCTTACATTCGGGAAATCCCGGACAGGCAAGAAATTTTCCGTGAGGACCGTATTTTATCACCATGGTTTTACCGCACAGTTCACATACTACATCTGATTTTTCATCCTCAATATTTATATCATCCAGTTCTTTCCGGGCATTTTCAATTGCATCCGCCAAATCAGGATAAAAATTCCTTATAACTACTTTCCACTCTATGTCTCCGGCTTCAATCATATCGAGCAAAGACTCTATATTGGCTGTAAAACTCGTATCAACAATCGCGGAAAAAGCCTTGTTCATAACCTGATTCACCGCTTCACCAAGTTCTGTTACATAAAGATTTTTGTTTTCTTTCACAACATAACGTCTGTTTATAATGGTTGTGATTGTAGGCGCATATGTTGAAGGTCTTCCTATCCCTAATTCTTCCATGGTTTTTACCAAAAGTGCCTCTGTATAGTGAGCCGGAGGCTGGGTAAAATGCTGTTTCGGAAGACTTTCAGCAAATATCAGTTCAGTATCTTTAGTTATACCGTTAAGTTTGTTATTTTCTTCCTTTTCTTCGTCAGGTGTATACACAGATAAAAATCCCTCAAAGGCAACCCTGGATGATGATGATTTAAATTTATAACCGCCGGCATCAACCGTTACCGTAGTTATCTCGTATTTTGCAGCCTTCATTCTGCTCGCCAGAAATCTGTTGTATATGAGCTGATATAACTTAAATTGCTCTTTTGAAATTTTGTCCTTGAGCATGGCAGGTGTAAGTTCTATATTGGTAGGTCTGATGGCTTCATGGGCATCCTGTATTTTTCTGCCGGAGGAAATTATATTTTCATCATTTACATATTCTTTTCCGAAGTTTTCCTCTATAAAGGTTTTTGCGTTTTTATCCGCCTCCTCGGATACACGGATGGAATCGGTTCTGAGATAGGTAATCAATCCCACTTCTCCCTTTCCTTTTATGTTTACACCTTCATATAACTGCTGCGCAATTCTCATGGTTTTGCTTGTTGCATAATTGAGTTTTTTACCGGCTTCCTGTTGCAGCGTACTGGTAGTAAAAGGAACCGGTGACTTTTTTGTTTTTTCTGAATTTTTTATTGTATCAACAACAAATTTTTGCCCCGATATTCCTTTTGTTATCTCTGCTATATCGTCTTTTTTCAGCTTGTCCCTGATATATCGAAATGCAACGGGTTTTAAATTACTGTTCTTTGACAGCATAACATCAAAGCTCCAGTATTCTTCCGGAATAAATGAGTTTATCTCCTCTTCCCTGTCGCAGATAAGTTTCAGTGCCACTGATTGGACTCTGCCGGCACTTAATCCTCTCTTTATCTTATTCCACAAAAGAGGTGAAATGGAATAACCCACCATACGATCAAGAACTCGTCTTGCCTGCTGAGCATCTACCAAATTCATATCAATGTCTCTGGCAGCTTTTATTGAATTTTTCACTGCATTTTTGGTGATTTCATTAAAGGTTATTCTCTTGTAATTTTTATCTTCTAACTTCAAAGCAACCGACAAATGATATGATATAGCCTCACCTTCACGGTCAGGGTCAGTTGCAAGATATATCTTGTCTGCCTTCTTTACCGCTTTTCTGAGTTCTGCAAGAAGATCTCCCTTTCCCCTTATTGTAATATACTTAGGTTCATAATCATTTGCAATATCTATACCCATAGTACTTTTAGGTAAATCTCTCACATGTCCGTTAGAGGCAATCACCTCATAATTTGTACCTAAAAATTTTTTTATTGTCTTTGCTTTTGCAGGTGACTCAACAATCACAAGATTTTTAGCCATAATAAAAATTACTCCTTCTACACATAACCCTTTTTTCCAACATCTTATACCGATAATATATAATAGCCCTTAACAGGCTGTTTTATATACCCTTTTTCTTCCATAGTATACAGCACACTTATGGTTTTAGTCACGCCTAAGCCTACAGTCTGAATTATTTCATCTATATATGCAGGCTCTAAGCTCAAACAACTATACACCATTTCTTCTACAGGTGCAAGTGGAATTTTATCAGCGTATTCTCCGGTATCTTCTTTATCATCACGTTTATCATTAATATTTTCCTTTAATAACATATCATTGATTATATCTTTATATGAGGTCACCAGACACGCACCTTCCTTAATCAAATTATTTGTTCCCTCCGAGTTTGCATCAAGTATTTTCCCGGGAACGGCATATACCTGTTTTCCCTGTTCAAGGGCATAATCCGCAGTTATAAGTGAACCGCTTTTTTTCTTTGCCTCAACAACAAGAACTCCATCTGATAATCCGCTGATAATCCTGTTTCGCATAGGGAAATACCCCGGCAGAGGTTCTACATCCAGACCATATTCAGATATAATTGCTCCTTTTTCACTGATAGCCGCATATAGCTCTGAATTATCTTTCGGATATGTCACATTTATGCCGCAACCCAGAACTCCCACCGTATATCCCCCTGCCAGGAGTGCTCCGCAATGTGCCTTACTGTCTATCCCGGATGCAAGACCGCTTATAATGTTTAGACCTTTTTCCGCCAATTCTCTTGCAAATTTAACTGACAGTTCCATACCATATACGCTGGGTTTTCTTGAACCTATTATACCTATATTCATGTTGTGGGAATTTATGCTATGTTTTAAATTTCCTTTAATATAGAGAATATCAGGCGGGTCATATATATTATATAGTTTTTGCGGATAATTTTTATGTCCCGGATACACAAATGTAATATTTCTTTCGTACAGTCGTTTGGCAAGTTCTTTGTATTTGTTGATATCAGCCCTTGATTTCACAAATTTATCTATCTGACTGTCCTTCATCAAATTAATAAGCATCTTTTCAGGTGCTTCATATATATCATAAATATTGTGAAATTGATTCATGAGTTTTTTTCTTGCAACCGGTCCTATTCCATCAATATTGTTGAACCAAAGCCACATATTATCCTCTGTCATAACACCCCTCCGTTTTCTCCATACATATTTTGACTGTTTCGATAAAAAATAGCTTCCTGCAAATGTCTGTACTCTATATTTTCTGTATTTTCCAAATCTGCAATCGTTCTCGCAAGTTTAAGAACCCTGTATGTTCCCCTTGCACTTAACCCTTTTTGAATAAAGGTATCCTTGAGCAGAGTTTCTACCTCATGATTTAATTTGATATATTTTTTTATTAGTCCTCCTTCTAACTGTGAATTAAAACATATTCCTTCCTCCCTGTAACGCATCTTTTGTATGGCAGTTGCCTTTTCAACCCGTTTTCTTATCACCTCAGAGCTATCTCCGCCTCCGATTCCGAAAAGCTCATTGTACTTTATTGGTCTTACTTCCATATTTATATCAATTCTGTCCAGAAGAGGGCCACTGATTTTTCCCTGATATCTTCTTATCTGATTAGGCGTACATATACATTTTTTCATATCAGGATAATTTCCGCACGGACAGGGATTCATAGCTGCAACCAACATGAAATCAGCAGGAAAATCATATGAGGAATTAACTCGTGATATTGTTATTTTTCTATCCTCCAACGGCTGTCTCATAACCTCAAGAACATTTTTATTAAATTCGGGAAGTTCATCGAGAAAGAGGACTCCATTATGGGCAAGACTAACCTCTCCCGGTTTGGGATTTAAGCCTCCCCCAATAAGAGCATAATTAGATATTGTATGATGCGGTGCCCTGAAAGGTCTTTTACTGATTAACCTTGTTGTGTCTTTGAGAAGACCGCTTATACTGTAAATTTTTGTAACTTCTATTCGCTCTTTAAAGGAAAGCTCCGGTAAAATAGACGGAAGTCTTTTTGCCATCATGGATTTACCTGCTCCTGCAGCCCCTGTCATTAAAACATTATGGAATCCGGCAGCAGCTATCTCCATTCCTCTTTTTAATGTTTCCTGCCCTTTTATGTCGGAAAAATCCGATTCTTTTCCGGTTAAAGCAGCATTTTTTTCAATTTCATCGGAAACATACGGCGGTATATCTGTCAACCCCTGTATATATTCTATACTTTCTCCCAGTGTTGACACACCTATCACTTTAATTCCCTCAACCAATGCCGCCTCTTCCATGTTTTCTTTGGGAACTATACATATTCTGAATCCATTTTGATAAGCATGATATACCATGGGCAAGACACCGTTTATCTTTTTTACTGTTCCATCCAGACTCAGTTCTCCTATAACAACTGTTTTTTCCATGTCTATTTCCGGCAAAATACCCATAGATAATACGATAGCTACAGCAATTGCAAGATCATATCCTGAACCGTCTTTTCTTATATTTGCTGGGGATAAATTGATTGTTATGCGCTTAGGCGGCATATGATATCCAGAATTTTTAAGCGCAGTCCTGACTCTTTCGCCGGCTTCCTTCACAGATGAAGACAGATAACCGACCATGGTAAACATGGGCAAACCATCATTTACATCAGATTCTACACTTATGGTAGTGCCATCCACTCCAAGGACAGCACTACTGTAAACCTTATTAAACATTTTATAACTCCTTTTCTACCTCAAAAGGAGCAGACCATAGTTATATATTATATAG
>CAZKMB010000017.1:0-45575 GCA_964553965.1 uncultured Bacteroides sp.
GATAGGCGAAAAGCCTTGAAATATCAAGGGTTTTGGAAAGATTGTATTTTTAATAAGAATTTGTAGGGTAGACTTAGATACGTTCTGTTAGTAAAACGTATCTAAGTGCATTTTTTTGATTCCGGAATCATAATATCCAGGAATCAATCAATATTGTCCCTTTTTCAGAATGAACAACATAAACATTGCCGGAAAACCGGTAGGAACTGCGGAATATCTTTACCATTGTGTTTGCTTCGTCTCCTTACGTTAATTTAAACCTGTTTTTTCAGTTTTTAGTATCGTTTTATATAAATGCATAATGAATATAATACTTACTGCCAACGATACAGCTTCTGCAATAGGGAATGCCCACCATACCATGCCAACATCATTAGTTGTTTTAGCCAACAGCCATGCCACAGGCACCAGAACTACCAACTGCCGCATCAGAGACATAATAAGACTGTAATGACCTCGTCCGATAGCCTGATACATATTTGAAGATACCAATCCCAAAGCCGCAAGAGGGAAACAAAGAGAGATGATTCGCAGTGCTGGAATTCCAACCTGTAAAAGTTCTTCAGTCGGATTGAAAAAACCGAGCAACTGTCCGGGTAGAAGCATAAAGGCAAGCACACCTACAAGCATAATAACAAGAGCAATACCACAGCCCTGATAGAATGACTGGAGCAGACGTTTTTTCTTGTTAGCACCGTAATTGTATCCCATGATTGGCATCAACCCCTGATTTAAACCTAAGACAGGCATAAAGACGAAAGAGCGGAGCTTGAAATATAGACCGAATACCGTGTATGCCGCTGTAGAGAAGGCTGCAAGAATAGCGTTGATTGCCATATTCATCACTGTACTGATTGCCTGCATAACAATAGCGGGAATACCGACGGCATAAATATCCTTCACAATGTTACCATGAAAACGGAAACCTTTGATGGGAATTCTGATGGATGGATGCCGTGCGACTACGACAATCGACAAAATCATGGAAAGAATTTGTCCGCCCACCGTGGCAATGGCAGCACCGGTAACACCCATGGCAGGAAGACCAAACCAACCAAAAATGAGAATCGGATCAACCACGATATTAATCAAGGCACCAACCAATTGAAATATCATAGGCCAAAACATATTTCCGGTGGCTTGCATAATTTTTTCCAGCATAGTCACTACAAACTGTCCAAAAGCGAAAATACAGCAAATAGAAAGGTACTGATTGCCCATATTTATAATTTCCGGATCGGACTCAAACATCCGAAAGAAAGGAGTTGTAAAAAATATACCAAAGACAGCAAAAATAAGCCAGGTAACAATGCTTAATATCACACCATGAGTTGCTGTAGCTTCTGCTTCCTCCCTGCGCCCTTCTCCAAGCCGACGTGAAATTAATGATGTCACACCGGCTGCCGTACCGACTGCAAAGGCAATCAACAGATTCTGGATAGGATAAGCAAGGGATAGTGCTGACACCGCTTTCTCACTGACCTGTGCCACAAAGTAACTGTCTACAATGTTATAAAGTGCCTGAATAAGCATAGAAAACATAGCAGGCAGAGACATAGATAAAATTAAAGGAAACATTTTTTTCGTTCCCATACGGTTTTCATTTTGTATTTCTATCGACATTTTATTTTCTCTCACTTTCTATTCTCAAAAGCTTTTGAAGAAGCTTTTGCAATTCTTTTCTTTCCTGTTCTGATAAATGTTCAACCCAGGCATGGTCGATTTTCGCAACAACCATCTCCAGCCTATGCTGCATATCTTTCGCTTTTTGGGTTAAGGAAATCAACTTGCTTCTGGCATCATTGGGATTTGCGATTTTAAAAACAAATCCTTTCTTTTCGAGGCTGTCTAAGAAACCTAAAACAGTAGGGTGTGTAATGCCACACTCCTTTTCTATATCTACGATTCTTGCACTTTGGTTTTGCTGCAAGAACAAAAATTTCAAAATTCTGCATTGGGATGCCGTCAAATCATAATCTGCCAAAATTGGATTTGCCATTTTGTCAAATTCAATGGATGCTGTTTTTATTAAAACTGCGATTCTGTTACTATTCATAATTTTCTCCTTTTTGTAGGTACCTACAAATTATAAGTAGGTAGCTACCTTTTGTCAAGGCGATAAAATACAGACTAATATTAGAGAAAAAGAAAGGATAAAATTTGAAGAACATGAATAGGAGGATATGTATTATGAGATTTAGAAGAATATGTAAATGATATTCCAAACGGCAATGCTTGGTTGGAACAGGGATTTGGGCTTGAGCAATAATTGTAGAAGAAGTGGATGGGGATAAAACCCCTCTATTCTTTGTCCGGCACCAGCACACAGGCACAGTAGTCCGGTTCCGAATTCTTCGTCAGATAAAAAGGGTGCCATATCCTGAACGGGAATGTAAGAGAGCAGTTCCTCTTCAAAATTAAAACAGATGACAGTTCTCCGGTCACGTCGGTAAATATATAAAATATCCTTTGGATCAATTTGATGTTTCTTAAAATAATGTGCAGGGGTATTCATAAAGCCTCCATTCCGGTGGACATCATTAACAATGTAACCGGAGAACGGTATTCCATGAATATGTCACTTGCCTATGACGGAGAGTTTGGCTTTAAGGCAACACTGTCCTTAAATGTAGGTAAGGAAAATGCAGGACTATACGCAAACCTGTTCTGCTGCAATCCGGAAACAAACAGTCTGGAATATATCTTTGCAGGTATGATTGATGATGATGGTAATGTACATCTTGAATTTACATATGCTTCTGATTATGTCGTTGTTGTAGATGAAAAAGATATGAAGGAAGCGGATACGGACAGTGAAAGCGAAATTGTACTGAATTGTATAGGAGTTTTTCCACGGATAACATTGACTTGTGTAAAACTTCTATGGTAAACTTAACTGGATAGATTAGATACAGTTATAGAAAGGATGATATAATGCAAAAGAAAGGTATCAGTATCAGACTTAAGCTTGTGGGCATAATTATTCCTATAGTATTGGTGATTTTAATTTCCTTTTTTGCTTTGGCAAGAAATATGATTCTCAAGATTTCAAAAGAAGAATTGCAGGCCGAGGCATCAGTGTATGCGGAAGAGATTAATTCCTGGACGGGGCAGATATTCAGTGAGCTGAATGTATATCTGGACACTATTAACTCAGGAGTTTTCGCCGATGATGAGGACACATTAGAGTATTTGGAAAAAACATATGAAAGAAATCCGGCATATCCTCTTGGCTTATATATGGGAGATGACAGTGGTGTGTATCTGGATGGTTCAGGATGGATTCCTGATTCAGACTGGGTTTTGACAGAACGGGATTGGTATTTGGACGGAAAAGATAATGAAGAGTTTACATTTGGTGAACCTTATTATGATTCTCTTACCGGCCAGGTGTGCGTGAGTGCATCAGTGTTAGTGGATTATTCAAAGTCAACGAGAGTTCTGGCTACAGATGTATATCTTGATTATGTAGCCTCACTGGTTCAGAATATATCAGAAAAAAGTGATGTGGAAGCACTCCTTGTAACAAAGAACACTCAGACTGTTATAGCTCATGTTGATACGGCAATGATGGATGTGACTTTGTCAGAAGAAGGAATTGATTCTCTGTATACAGGTATTAGTAAGGCTTTGACCGGTGACAAAGAGGGTTTTGTGTCAGTTACGGGAGATAGTGATACTTACTATGTGTGCATAAATCCTATAGAAGATACAGATTGGTATCTGGTTACATATGTAGATGAAAAAACTGTACTTACAGAGCTAAACAGGATGCAGTGGACCATGCTTATTATAGCTGCCGTAGCTACTGTTATACTTATACTTGTTATACTCAGAATTATGAATAAGATTGTGAAACCTGTTGAGAAGATGACTGACGTTATTGACAGAATAGCAGATGGAGATTTTTCACAGAATCTTGAAGCCGGAGGCAATGACGAAATTGCACGTATGAGTAATAATATGCAGTCATTTATAACACAGATGAGAAGTACTATATCTGAAATAGGGCATATTGCAGGTTTTTTGGAAAGACAGTCACAGGAAAATGGCGAGGTTTCAGACACACTTAAAGATGCCTCAAGACTTCAGGCAGATGAGATGAATTTGCTTGATCAGATGGTGGAGCAGTTATCCTGTGCAGTGGAATCGGCAAACAGTCAGATGGAGACATTGGCGGAACTTATAGAGCAGAGCCATTTGGAGGGTGAGACAGCAGAGATTCTTATGCAGGAAAGTGTGTCTATGTCCCGCAATGGCAAAGAAGATATGGATCAGATAGTTGAGAGTATGGATACCATAAACAGTAGCATAACAAATCTTTCTGAGCATATTGTGAAAATGGGCAATACAATTTCTAAGATTGGCAATATGGTCAATCTCATTGTTGACATTGCAGAGGAAACAAACCTTTTGTCGCTCAATGCATCCATAGAGGCTGCACGGGCAGGTGAAGCCGGACGTGGATTTGCTGTAGTTGCTGAGGAAATTGGCAAACTTGCTACCAGCAGCAGCGGTGCAGCGGATGAGATATCTAAGCTTACAAATGATATACAAAGTACTGTTGAGACCACAGTGGAACATATGATGGAAACTATGGCAGAGGTACAGTCAAATGCAGATAAGGTAGCTGTTGCAAGCGGAACTTTTGAGGACTTGTACGGTAAGATAGATGAAACCAATAACAGGGTTCAGCAGATGATTAATCTTGTTACAGAGGTGGATGAGGTATCTAAACAGATGGAAGAGATTTTTGGAAGTCAGGTTCGTGCTACGGAACAGATAGTTCAGTCAGCGGAAGAACTCAACCGACAGACCGTAAATGTTACAGAAGGAAGTGTATCTGTGGCGGCTAATGCAGGTGAACTCCAAAAGGAATCAATGGAACTTATGGACAGAATCAGCAGATTTAAAGTGAAATAGACAGATAAAATAATAATTTATTATAGAATAATATATACTTTTTTGATATACTAATCATTGTGTGAATATTGGTTTGATAAAAGATAGCGAAAACGGAGGTAACCGGATGAAAGCATACAAGGATATGACTAAAGATGAATTGCTTACATTAAAGGCTGCATTGGAGGAAGAATATAAGGTGGAGGAGGCGAAGCACCTCAACCTTAATATGGCGAGGGGAAAACCCGGCTTTTCACAGCTTGACCTTGCTATGCCTATGTTGGATGTGGTTAACAGTTCTTCTGATATGAGAACCGTTCTCGGAAACGATACACGTAACTATGGTGATTTGGATGGTATCGGAGAATGTAGAAAACTCATGGCTGACATGATGGGAGTAAAAAAGGATAATGTAGTGGTTTGCGGAAACTCAAGCCTTAATATTATGTATGATACAGTTTCACGCTCCATGACAAAAGGTGTAAATGGTTCAACACCATGGTGTAAATTGGACAAGGTAAAATTCCTGTGTCCTGTTCCGGGTTATGACAGACATTTTGCCATTACTGAATTTTTTGGAATTGAGATGATTAACATTCCTCTTAACAGTGACGGTCCGGATATGGATATGGTAGAAAAGTATGTAAATAGTGACTCTGCCGTAAAGGGTATATGGTGTGTACCAAAATATTCAAATCCAACGGGAATATCTTATTCAGATCAGGTTATTAAGCGTTTTGCAAATCTTAAACCTGCTGCAGAGGATTTTAGAATTTACTGGGATAATGCATATTGTATACATCATCTGTATGATGATATGCAGGATGAAATCCTGAATATTCTGGATGAGTGTGAAAAGGCAGGTAATCCGGATATGGTATACATTTTCTCATCCACATCAAAGATAAGCTTTCCGGGTTCAGGTGTATCGGCTGTTGCCTCCTCTCAGGCAAATATTGATTTTATAGAGGCACAGATGACAATACAGACCATAGGTCATGACAAGATTAACCAGTTGAGACATTCGAGATTTTTCAAGAACATTGACGGGCTCAAGGCACATATGAAGCTGCATGCGGATTTGCTCAGACCAAAGTTTGAGGCGGTTCTCAATACATTAGAAGCAGAACTCTCCGGCTTGGAAATCGGTAGCTGGGTGAAACCGAGAGGTGGATATTTTATATCTTTTGATGCTCTTCCGGGATGTGCAAAATCCATCGTCGCAAAATGTAAAGCTTTAGGAGTTGTTCTTACCGGAGCCGGTGCAACATTCCCATATGGCAAGGATCCAATGGATTCCAATATACGTATAGCACCGTCATTTCCGACTCCTGAGGAGATGCTTGAGGCTTCAAAAGTATTTGTGCTTTGCGTAAAGCTTGCAAGTGTAGAAAAACTTTTATCCGAAATATAATACTATTGCGCCTCCGCATTCCGGATACATGTGTCCGGATACGGAGGTGTTTTTGCCGATGTGATTAAATTATTAATCTGATTTTAATCTTTCTTACATTTTAGATTAATCTACGGGTTGTATTATATAGCCATAAGGTTGAAACAACCTGAGAAACAAAGAAAGATGTATATCAGAAAGGAAGAAATGGTATGGATAATTTAGAAAAGGTAGAAAAATTAAGAGCAAAAACCGGAGTGAGCTACGAGGAAGCAAAAAATGCACTGGAGGCAAGCGACTATGATTTGCTGGATGCAATCATATATTTAGAGCAGTTGGGAAAGGTAGCTAAGCCGGATATAACAGGATACACAACAACACCTGATGGCGAAACATCTAAGGAATTTGAGGTTGCGCAAAGGACCTATGAAAAAGACTGCAAAGGTACTTCTGCCGGAGAGGTGTTTAACCGATTTTTTGACTGGTGCAGAAGAATTATAAGAAAGGGATGTGAGACCGGATTTAATGTAGAAAAACACGGTAAGAAAATTATGTCTGTGCCGGTGATTATTCTGGTGTTAGCCCTTGTATTCCTGTTCCCGCTTACGTTATTCTTGTTGGTTATAGGATTGTTTTGTGATTGTAAGTATTATTTTTCAGGTTTTGCTTCAACCACTATAGATATAAATGACGTGTGCAACAAGGCATCTGAAACCTGCAGCAATATAAAAAATGATTTAAAATAATTATTATGAAACCGGGAGTAACTATGGCAAATAAGATATTGATAATAGAGGACGAGATTAATATAGCAAGATTTGTTGAGCTGGAGCTCATTCATGAGGGTAACACAGTTGACAAAGCATATGACGGAAGAGAAGGTCTGGATAAGGCTCTTTCAAACGATTATGATTTAATTTTACTTGATGTAATGCTCCCTAAACTGAACGGTTTGGAGGTTTTGCGCCGCTTCCGTATGGAAAAGGATACACCTGTTATTCTGCTGACAGCGAGGGATGCTGTTATGGATAAGGTTTCCGGTCTTGATGCGGGAGCTGACGACTATATTACAAAACCATTTGCCATAGAGGAACTTCTGGCTCGAATCAGGGTAGCTCTAAAAAAACGCGGTACGGGAAATATAATAACCCATAAGCTCAGCGTTGGAAACGTAATTTTGGACGAAGACAGACACGAAGTTACCGTAAACGGAGAAAACATAGAACTTACAAATCGTGAGTTTGAATTATTGCACACACTTATGAGAAACAAGAATATAGTAATGGACAGAGAAAAACTTATGAATGATGTCTGTGGTTATGATTATATGGGAGAAACAAATATTATAGATGTATACGTGCGATATTTGAGAACCAAAATAGATGACAAATTTGGAATTAAAGTGATACAGACGGTTCGTGGTGTGGGTTATGTGGTAAAGGATAAGGATTAATGAACGATAATAAGCGAATGAAGTCTATAGCCAGAAGGATTAATACAAGCTTCTGGCTTAAACGTTTTTGGTATTTAATGGGATTCAATTTAATATTGATATGTCTTGCAGTGGGAACCTTTGTATATTGGAGATATGAGCAGGTGCCGGAAAATGAACATATAGACAGTATGTATTTTACATCGGATAACGGATATGACGGACTGGAATTTATCTGTGTTACAAAGGAGGGAAATGAGTATTCGTATCAGGTAAAAAAAATAGGAGATTATTTTATAATACCGGGTATTGTACTTGTTTCACTGGAACTTATACATCTTTTTTTTGCGTTGTTTGGTACAGCGGAGATTAGAAAAAAACTCAAGCCCCTTAATGAATTGGCTGTAAAGGCAGAGCAGATAAGCGCACTGCCTCTGGATATGTCTAAATTTGAAAGTCTGGAACATGCCATAGAAAGTATATCACCTGATTCGCCAAATGCCGGAATATCGACGGGAGATAAGGACTTACAGAGTATAGAGGTGGCTTTAAATAATCTTTTAAAACGGATGAAAGAGTCTCAGAAACAGCAGTCCAGATTCGTTTCTGATGCATCTCATGAACTCAGAACTCCTATATCTGTTATACAGGGTTATGTGAATATGCTGGACAGGTGGGGGAAAGAAGATGAAAAGATTCTTGAAGAGTCAATAGAAGCCTTGAAACAGGAATCCATGCATATGAAGGAGCTTGTCGAACAATTGCTTTTTCTTGCAAGGGGCGACAGCGGAAGAAATACCCTTAACTATTCTGTTTTTGATTTGAATGAGATTATAAAAGAGGTTTGGGAAGAATCTCTGATGATAGACGAAAAACATGTATACAGATTTATTAACGGTGTCGGAAATGTTGTCGATGACGATGGCTGTATCAATAATCCACCGGCATTGATAAAAGGTGATATTGCCATGATTAAACAGTCTGTTAGAATATTTGTGCAAAATGCAGCGAAATATTCTGATGTTGGTGATACCATAACTTTCAGGGTAA
Source organism: uncultured Bacteroides sp. (assembly GCA_964553965.1). Taxonomy (GTDB): domain Bacteria; phylum Bacillota; class Clostridia; order Lachnospirales; family Lachnospiraceae; genus Coprococcus_C. Next base: position 8,778 of record CAZKMB010000017.1, read on the forward strand.
AAACTACGGAAAATAAAGTCTGTTATGAGATACAGGACGAAGGAATAGGCATGCATGATTCCGATATGATTCACATATTTGAGCGTTTTTACCGGTCTGATGAGGCGAGAAACGGTCAAACCGGAGGTTCGGGACTTGGTCTTTCCATTGCAAAATGGATTGTTGATGCTCATAACGGAACAATCGGTGTTTTGTCAAGACCGGAATTCGGAACCAGATTTACAGTGACCCTGCCGATGGAATGTGACGGAATAAAGGAACAATACGGGGATAGATAAAAATGGATACGACTAATTTCTTTGGGACAGAAAAAATAAGTAAAATATTATTTAAGCTGGCACCTCCTGTGATGCTGGCACAACTGATACAGGCGTTATACAATATTGTGGACAGCTTTTTTGTCGGAAAATATTCTGATGAGGGTCTTACGGCATTGTCTATTATATATCCTCTTCAGTTGCTGATGATTGCATTTGCTGTGGGAACGGGAGTGGGTATAAATACGGTTATGGCGGCAAAACTTGGCTGTGATAACAAAAAGGCAGCAGATGAATATGCCGGGATTGGAACTCCTCTTGCAATTGCCGTATGGTTTATCTTTGCTACAGTGTCATGGCTCATTATGCCGACGTATGCAAAGATGTCAACAGATTCGGAGATTGTTATAAATGATGTTGTTGCATATGGCAGAATAGTATGTGTTTTTAGTTTTGGATTATTTTTGGAAAGTATATGGACAAAAGTGCTGCAGGCAAACGGTGATATGAAGACACCTATGATTGCTCAGATAGCAGGAGCGATTACGAACATAGTATTAGACCCTGTACTTATTTTCGGCATGCTTGGTGTACCGGAACTTGGAATTGAGGGCGCGGCAATTGCCACTGTTATGGGTCAGATTGTGGCAACGCTGGTTGTATTTAGAAAAGGCTTTAGAAAATCCCCTGATAAGAGTGTATATCCCCATTATATTTCAAAGATTTTCCGCATGGGAATACCCAATATACTAATGCAATCCGCATATACCTTTTATATATTAGGTCTTAATCTCATATTATCAACATTTTCAGATCAGGCTGTCACTGCCCTGGGGTTGTATTATAAATGGCAGACTTTTTTCTTTATCCCACTGGGAGCGATGCAGACGTGCATAGTGCCGGTGATAAGCTTTAACTATGCATCCGGCAATATTCAAAGGTGCAGGAAAACATTATCTTCAGCAATTTTGTTTGGGTTATGCCTTATGTTTATCGGAACACTTTGTTTTTTGTTTTTGCCAACTCGGATGCTGAGTGTATTTACCGGAGACAGGACGGTTATAGATATTGGAAGAATAGGATTCAGGTTTGTTGGAATAAGTTTTATTCCGATGGTTACATCCCTTATATTCCCTGTTTTCTTTCAAGCGGTGGGAGCCAGCCTGAAAAGTTCTCTGCTTACCATTATAAGGACAATGGTACTGTTTGTTCCGCTGGGATATTTTTTTTCAAGGTTCGGCCTTGAATGGTTTTGGATGACATTTCCGGTGACAGAAACGATAACAAGTATCGTTGGAATAATTTTTTATCGAAAAATAAAATTGACTTAACCTGAAAAATGTAGTAGAATACATGTGACAATTTAAAGGGGCGCTGGTAATTGAGCCGGCTGAGATAAATGTTATCATTTAGTACCCGTGAACCTGATCTGGATAATGCCAGCGTAGGAAGAGGCTGTTTTATTTTGCGTTTTTATGCTCGGATTATATCCGGGCATTTTTTGCTTTACAGCCCTGAGTCAGGCTCATAATTTTTATCTTATGAAGAAGGGAGAGGTATGAAAAATCATACCAAAAAAATTATGAACGCAAATGTTGCAATTCAAGTATTGCCAAAATGTAAAGATGACGAGGAACTGATTCGTATAGTCGATATGGTTATCGATTATATAAAGAGTACGGGACTGAATTATTATGTGGGTCCATGTGAGACATCGATAGAAGGAGAATATGATGAACTTATGGATGTAGTTCGGGAATGTCAGCGAGTGGCAGTCATGGCAGGAGCAGGGGAAGTTTCCTCTTACATTAAAGTCACATACAGACCGGAAGGAGAGGTATTGACAATTGATAAAAAAGTTTCAAAACATCACAAATAAATTATGGTCTGTGTCAGCTTTTATTATACTGGTACTGGTGTGGCAGTTTATATCAGCGGCAGGGATTGTGGAAAAATTTATGCTTCCGGCTCCTGCTGATGTGGGAAAGGCATTTTTTAATGAATTTCCAACTCTTATGGAACATTGTGCGGTAACGCTTCAGGAAGCATTTATAGGGCTTATGGCAGGAATAGCCATAGGATTTGTTACGGCGGTTGTTATGGACAGATTTTTATGTATGTATAAGGCAGTTTACCCTCTGCTCATCATTACGCAGACAATACCGACTGTTGCCATTGCACCGCTTCTGGTCTTATGGTTTGGCTACGATATGACACCTAAGATTATACTTGTAATTATTACCACATTTTTTCCTATTGCTGTGGGTCTTTTAAATGGATTTAAATCCGCGGATAAGGATTCAATAAATCTTTTGCGGGCAATGGGAGGAACTAAGCGACAGATTTTTATACATATAAAACTGCCCGGAGCTTTGCCTCAATTTTTTTCGGCACTGAGAATATCAGCATCATACTCGGTGGTTGGAGCTGTTATAGCAGAGTGGCTGGGCGGATTTAAAGGTCTTGGCGTATATATGACAAGGGTAAAAAAGGCATTTTCATTTGACAAAATGTTTGCGGTGATATTGCTTATATCTGTCATCAGTCTGCTGCTTATGAAAATAGTTGACCTGATCCATAAGAAATGTATGCCATGGGAGAAAAATGTACAGGAATTATAAATAAAAGAAAAGAGTGAGATAATGAATAAGGTAATAAATTTAAGAATATTAAAGAGAATAATTGTGCCGGCTGCAATGGTAATCATAATGTTGCTTTCTTTTTCCGGCTGTGTTAATAATAAAGAAAAGCAAAAAAACGGTGAATTGACAAAGGTAACCTTTGTCTTGGACTGGACACCAAACACAAACCATACGGGTCTTTATGTGGCTGACGAGCTGGGGTATTTTGAAGAAGCAGGAATAGATGTTGAAATTGTGCAGCCTCCGGAGGACGGCGCAGAGGTACTGGTGGCATCAGGTGAAGCACAGTTTGGCGTGTCATTTCAGGATACGATGGCTCCTGCACTGGCAGGAGATAATCCCTTGCCTATAACCGCTGTAGCTGCAATTGTACAGCATAATACATCCGGTATAATTTCACGAAAGGGAGAAGGCATGGAAACGCCAAAAGGGATGGAAGGTCATAGCTATTCAACCTGGAATGGTCCAATTGAACTTGCTACGTTAGAGCAGGTTGTGACAACCGCCGGGGGAGATTTTTCAAAGATAACACTTATTCCGAGTACTGTTACTGATGAGGTGTCGGCACTTAAAACCAAATCTACGGATTCAATATGGATTTTCTATGGATGGGCAGGAATAAAGATGGAAATTTCGGGATTGGAAACAGACTATTTTGCTTTTGCCGACATTGATCCTGTATTTGATTATTATACGCCGGTTGTCATAGCCGGAAATGAGTTCCTTGAGGAAAATCCTCAAACAGCGAAAGCATTTCTTGAGGCACTGGCCAAAGGTTATGAATATGCCATCGAAAATCCTGATGAAGCAGCAAAGATTCTTTGTGACAATGTTACAGAACTTGACGAGGAACTGGTTTTGGCAAGCCAGAGGTATTTATCGAACCAATATAAAGGAGATGCAGCCGAGTGGGGTTACATTGATGCCGACCGATGGAACAATTTCTACAACTGGCTGAATGAAAGTAATCTTGTGGAAACACCTATACCGGAAAATACCGGATTTTCAAACGAGTACCTGCCATAGAGGAGGATGACATGGCAATTTTAACCGTAGAAAATATATCAAAAACATTTGAGAATGAAACCATAATAAAAGATGTATCCATAGAACTGAACCGTGGTGAAATAGTTTCGCTTTTAGGTGTAAGCGGAAGCGGAAAAACAACACTTTTCAATATAATTTCGGGAATTGAAAAGCCGGATGGGGGAAGAGTTATACTCGGAGGAGAGGATGTGACGGGATTACCGGGTAAGATAAGTTATATGCTTCAGAAGGATATGCTCTTTCCTTATAAAACGGTACTTGATAATGTAGCGCTTCCGCTTATAATAAAAGGGGAAAAGAAAAAAACTGCCAAAGAAAAGGCAAAGGTATATTTCAAGGATTTCGGGTTGGATGGAACGGAAAATAAATATCCCGGTCAGCTTTCCGGTGGGATGAGGCAGAGAGCAGCCTTTCTGAGAACATATCTTTTTTCGGAAAACGTAGCTCTGCTGGACGAACCTTTTTCGGCGCTGGATATGCTTACTAAGCAGGCATTGCATGAATGGTATCTTGGAGTTATGGGTAAGATAAATTTATCGGTTCTCTTTGTGACTCATGATGTGGATGAGGCGATAATGCTTTCGGACAGGATATACATTATGACGGGAAAACCGGGAAGGATTACCGGTGAGATAGTTATAGATAAGGCAAAAAATGAAAGAACTAATTTCAATCTGACAGAAGAATTTCTTCAATATAAAAAAGAAATATTTAAGCTGTTGCGGTGACAAAAGGTAAAGGAGGCAGATATGGAAAAATCCGGAATATACATATGTATTGATTTGAAATCTTTTTATGCCTCCGTGGAATGTGTTGAAAGAGGATTAGACCCTCTTTCTACAAACCTTGTGGTGGCGGATTCGGAGCGAAGCGAAAAAACCATATGTCTTGCCATAACACCGACCTTGAAAGCCTTAGGCTTAAACAGCAGATGCAGGGTTTTTGAAATTCCTCATGGGGTGGATTACATTATGGCTACTCCAAGGATGCAATTATATATTAAATACTCGGCTGATATATACGGTATATATTTAAAATATATTTCCAAGGAAGATATTCATGTATATTCTATAGACGAAGTCTTTATGGATGTTACAGACTATCTTGCCATGTACGGAATGTCTGCTAAGGAACTTGCCGTGAAAATAATGAAAGATGTTTATGATACTACAGGCATCACTGCCACCGCCGGAATCGGAACCAATATGTATCTGGCAAAGGTAGCACTGGATATAACTGCAAAACATGTTGACAATCACATAGGATATCTGGATGAAGAAGCTTATCAAAGAGAACTTTGGGAACACACTCCTCTGACTGATTTTTGGCGTGTGGGAGCAGGAACCGTAAAACGACTTGAAAAATACGGCATATATAACATGGGGCATATCGCACACACGGATGAAGACTTTTTATACAGACTCTTCGGCATAGATGCTGAGCTTATTATAGATCATGCGTGGGGACGTGAAACTACAACCATCGCAGATATAAAGAATTATAAACCGAAGCATAATTCTCTTTCCAGCGGTCAGGTGCTTTCACGGGATTATGATTTTGATGAGGGGCTGCTTATCGTAAAAGAAATGGCAGATTTGCTGTGCCTTGACTTGGTTGATAAGGGACTTATAACCCGTTCTATAACCTTATATGTGGGTTACTCAAATGCCCTGAAGATGGATGGTGACAGAGGCAGTATATCCATGACTATGCCAACCAGCTCAGCAAAAACTATTTTGCCGTATGTGGAGAAATTATATAAAAAGGTAGTTAAGCCATATACCCCGGTCAGAAGATTTAATATAAGTTTCAATAATGTGGTTGATGAGATATATCAGCAGTACGACATATTTGCCAATCCTGCTGAATTAGAGAAGGAACATAAACTTCAGAAGGCGATGATTGACATAAAAAGGAAGTACGGAAAAAATGCAATTCTAAAAGGAATGAACCTTGAGGAGTCAGGAACTGCAATTGAAAGAAACAGGCAGATAGGGGGGCACAGAAGTGGCGAATAGAACAAAAATGTCCAAAGAAGAAAGGGCAAAACAATTTATGCCTTTTGCAGCATTGAAAGGATTTGAAGCTGCTATTGCCGAGAAGGAAAAACCTGTCATATGCAAGGTGGAGATAGCCGAAGACAGAAAGGAAGAATTGGACAGAAAATTAAAAGAATTAAATGTAAATGATATCGCAACCATTGTATATTACAACAATGGTGCCTATGTAAAAAAAACGGGGATGATATCTAAAATTGACACATCTGCCAGATATATAAGAGTGATAAATACCAAAATTAATTTCATGGATATATATGATATAAACATAACGTAAAAGGAACAGGGGATAAAATGAGAGAAGAATTTTCAAGAACAGAGCTGCTTTTCGGAGAGGCGGCAATGGAGAAACTGAATAGGGCAAGAGTTGCGGTATTCGGAATCGGAGGCGTAGGCGGTCATGTGGTTGAGGCTCTGGTAAGAAGCGGAATAGGAGCCATAGACATAATTGACAATGACAAAGTATCGGTGACAAATATTAACAGACAACTGATAGCAACTCAGAGTACAATCGGACGTGTAAAGGTTCAGGTTATGAAAGAGAGAATACTTGACATAAATCCTGATTGCAGAGTTGAGGCACATGAATGTTTCTATCTTCCCGAAAACAAAGATATGTTTGATTTCACCAAATATGATTATGTTGTAGATGCAGTGGATACCGTGACGGCAAAGATTACTATCATTGAGGAGGCAAAAAAAGCCGGTGTTCCCGTGATAAGCAGTATGGGAGCCGGAAACAAGCTGAATCCTACTGCGTTTTATGTGTCAGATATATATAAAACCTCAGTTTGTCCTCTTGCTAAGGTTATGAGAAGGGAATTGAAAAAAAGGGGAATAAAGAACCTTAAGGTGGTTAGTTCAACAGAAGAAAGGGTGAATTTAAAAAAGACATCCGCGGAAGAAACCGGTAAACGTCAGATACCGGGTTCAAACGCTTTCGTGCCGTCGGTTGCAGGTCTGATAATCGCATCAGAGGTGGTGAAAGATTTAATTGACTGAGTCTTTTTTTGCTCTTTGAGCATCTGTATGCCGTATTTTAAAAGTCTGAGCTGCTCCTGTAAATAAAATTCGTCCTCGTAAAGTGCGTAGTGAACGCAGGCGCGGACAAACACAAAAATCATAGGGCGTAATATATTGCAGGGTATACCTATTTTTGTTTCGAGACTCTTTGCATATTCGGTATATCGGTAGTTTACTCCCTTAAAAAATGTTTTTCCGTATTCACGATATTTTGGATGAGTGTACACCTGATACATTAAACGATATTTTTTGCCGTGCTTTTCAGCAGTCCAGTAAGGGATTTCGCTGATAAAGCGTTCTAACTCAGCGGGGTCCTGTGGGGCAAGTGACATAAAGTCATCTTCTACTTTGCTCATACAATGTTCTGTTGACTGTATGATTAAATCATCAAGATCCGAGAAAAAAGTGTAAAACAAAGAAGAGTTGCAATTACAGTGTTTTGCGAGAGCACGTATGCCGACACTGCTCAGTCCGTTTTCGGCAAAACATTCATAGCTCTTTTCCATTAGTTCATTTTTTCTGTTTATGTATTGTTCTGTGTCTCGCATGCGCATACTCGTCACCTCGGTTTACTTAGTCGGTTATATATTCACATTATGTCATATGAGATAAAAAATCACAATAGTTTTTTAAATACACATAAGCATATGCTGCTGACGTACAGACATATGCTTATGTTTTTTGCAGGTCGCCTCAACTGTCCCTACGCATCGTCACGGCAAGCTAAACCGTAAAATCCGATGAGATAAATTCCGCTCAGACCTACAAGAGAATAAACAATTCTTGTTAAGATTGTACCGTCACCGAATATGGCGGAAACCAGATTGAAATCAAATAAACCTATGATTCCCCAGTTTATGGCACCTATTATTGCTATTGTGAGACATATACAATTCAGAATCTTCATTGTGCAATTCCTCCCATAAAAAAATATTTATGTGTACATATTTATATCTTTTACCGAAAATAAAAATATTATTCAAAATATGATAAAAAGACTATTTAATTTTATTTTCATTGTGGTATAATCCCAATGGAGATAAAACACACTTGTGACAAATGTTTTATACAATATGGAGGATAGAAATGGGCGGATATTTTGGAGTCGCATCAAAAGAAGATTGCGTTTTTGACTTATTTTTTGGAACAGATTATCATTCACATTTAGGTACCAGACGAGCAGGTATGGCTGTATATGGAGAGGATGGATTTGAAAAATCAATCCATAATATTTCTAATTCTCCATTTAGAACGAAATTCGACAAAGATGCTAATTCAATGAAAGGAAACATGGGTATCGGATGTATATCCGATTATGAAGCTCAGCCTATATTTGTCCGTTCTCATCATGGCTCTTTTGCCATAACTACAGTTGGAAAGATTAACAATGCCGATGAGATAACTGATATGATTATAAAGGGTAAGACTCATTTCTTTGAGATGTCAAACGGCGAGATTAATGCAACAGAGCTTGTGGCTGCCATTATTAACCAGAAAGACAATTTTATCGAGGGAATACAGTATGCGCTGGAGCTGATTGATGGTTCTGTATCCATGCTTATTTTGACACCGAAAGGAATATATTGCGCAAGGGACAAGAAGGGAAGAACACCTATCGCCATAGGAAAAAAAGATGGAGCGTATTGTGCTTCCTTTGAAAGTTTTGCATTTCTTAATCTTGGATACAGCTCGGTAAGAGAACTCGGACCGGGAGAGATAGCTGTTATTACTCCTGATGCCTTAAAGACTCTTGTACTGCCGGGAACCGATATGAAAATTTGTACATTTTTATGGGTTTACTACGGTTATCCGTCATCGTCTTATGAAGGTGTCAGCGTAGAAAAAGTCAGATATAATTGCGGAAAAAATATGGCAAAGAGAGATGATGCCAAGCCGGATATTGTTGCCGGAGTTCCTGATTCGGGAACGGCACATGCCATAGGATATGCAAATGAATCCGGAATTCCGTTTTCCAGACCATTCATAAAGTATTCTCCTACATGGGCGAGGTCCTTTATGCCTACAATGCAAAGTAAACGTGATCTCATAGCCAAGATGAAACTTATTCCTGTTCAGGATTTGATAAAGGACAAGAAACTTCTTTTGATAGATGATTCCATAGTAAGAGGAACCCAGCTCAGGGAGACAACAGAATTTTTATATGAATGCGGAGCGAAGGAAGTTCATATAAGACCGGCATGTCCGCCGCTTTTGTATGGTTGCAAATATCTCAACTTTTCCCGTTCCAAGTCAGAGATGGAGCTCATAACAAGAGTTGTCATAAATGAGTTGGAGGACGGAAATGTAACTGATGAGGTTTTGAAAGAGTATGCAGATTACAATTCTCCAAAATACGAAAAAATGATTGAGAAGATAAGAGAAAAATTAAAATTCACATCACTGAGATTTAACAGGCTGGATGATATGCTTGATGCGGTTGGTATCGATCCGTCAAAGCTGTGCACATACTGTTGGAACGGTGAGGAGTAAGATGATACAGGGAGCAGATATTCAAACGATATCTGCCCCTGCTCTTTTTTTGAAAAAGATTAGAAAAAATAAAAAAAGCACTTGACATATACTGCATATATTGGTATTATAAAAAGGTTTATATAGTTGCTCGTTATAAACGATTTCTATTGAACCAAACAAAATAATCTGGTGATTCTTTTAGGTTCAAGGTTTATAGGTGGGCAACTTTAAAAATTGTCTTATATAATCTTATAACATCAAAAAAATCCCAGAACAAAGTCACTATTTTAATGACAAAATCAACAAAATAATTTATAATTTAACCAATGGTTTATTAAATGCAAGGAGGGGTATTATGAAGAAAAGAGTAAAAGGTTTTGTTGCATTGATTCTTTCGGTACTGTTGTGTGTTCAACTGATTCCGATGAATGTCATGGGAGCACCTTCATCTGTAACTGTTTCTGAAACACTGAATATCGATTATGATTATGACAGTGAAACTAAGATATATATAAGCGGAGGTGTGGTAAATGTACTGGCAGGAGGTTCTGTTCAGGGCGGAATTGAGGTTAGAGATTATGGACAGTTGAATGTTTATGCAGGCGGTGCAGTATCTGATGTGGTTGTATTGGAGGGCAATGGAAATGTTTCTTTTGCCGGAAACATTACAACACTTGAGTCATGGAGAGATATTACTCTGAGCGGAGGAAGTATTGATACCATGAATCTGTTGGGAGGAACACCGGACATAAGCGGAAATGTCTCAGTAAAAGATGCTGTAATCGGACTGACACCTACCGGAAGCGGAACACTGACAGTAAGTAACTCGCTGAACTATATGGCAACAGAGGCAGGTACAGCTAATATAGTCGTATCAAAGGGCACATCAATTTCAACTACACCTGCGATTTCTGTTTTATACAATGGGGTGACTTTTGCCATACCAGAGAATACAGATGGAAAGACCATCGGAGATTTCTACGGTTATTCACTTTCGGCAAACAGCCTTTCGTTTGGATCAGCAGAAAAGGGGTATGGAGCTGTTGAAGCAAAGACAATTACAATTACCAACACAAAAAGTTATCCACTTGATATGTATTTACAGTTAAATGCAGGAGATATACAGACACCTTTTGAGTGTTCCTTAAAGATTGGCGGAACAAGTGCGGAATTTGGTGATTTTGTTCTTGCTGCCGGAGAAAGTGCAGTTCTTACCGTAGCACCTTCATCAAATTTGACAATAGGAGATTACAGCATATCGGGTACGTTCAGAACTATGGGAGAGGAAACAACCATAAATGCTGATTTTTCCGTTACGGAAAAAAATTTAATTCCGGGTTCCGCAAGTGCGACAATCGATGATTATTATTATGGAGGAAAACCGGCTAACCCTTCTATTTCATCTTCAACCAATGGCGTGGGAAATACAGTTGTTCAGTACAAGGCATATATGGCAAGTGACAGTACATATACCACTGTTGCTCCTACAGGTATAGGCGATTATACCATGAGGGTTATTTTTGCCGGCACATCGGTATATAAAGAAGTGGTTGTTACCGACAATTTCTCTGTTTCATATCTGCCGGTACCTTCAAACCCATACACTCTGTCAGGAAACAGAGGCGAAAATAATTTTTATATTACACCTGTCAGACTTGTTCCGGCAGAGGGGTATCTCGTATCCGATACATTGAACGGTGAATATAAAGAATCAATATATTTTAATGCATCAACATCTTCGAAAAAAATATATTTAAAAAAGATTTCTACCGGTGAGATGACAGATGCTCTTGTCATATCAGATTTTCTGGTTGATTACTATGCACCGTCAATAAATGACGTTACAAACGGAGAAACATATTACACAGATAAAATGGATGTACAGGTATATGATGCAAATCTCAGGGAAGTGCTTGTAAACGGAGAAACAAGTCTTTTGATGGGTACAAATGCCACATTACAGCTTAGCGCAAACGGTGGTGTTGAAGAATATACAATTTCGGCTAAGGACTATGCCGGAAACACTACTGAGGTTACCATTATCGTTGCTGCGGCATGGACAGAATCAGGAATTATTCCGGAGGGTGAAGTTGTAAAACTTAATAAAAACACAGCCTATACCCTTGATGCAGGAAACTGGAATGTTAGTGGAGATACTACAACATATCAGGGCGGAAATGATTTCTATGTAAGCGGTGAGGGTGATTATACCTTTACAAAGCAGTAAATGAGGGGTGTATATTATGAATAAAGATAAAAAGAAAAAAATTATTATTATAAGCTCCATAGCAGCAGCTCTTGTGGCAGCAGTTGCCATAATTCTGATTTTTGTCCTAAAAAAAGATGAGAAATACAGAATTGTAAAAATATACGAAATTAAAGGTGAGGCAGTTGTAACAAGAGAGGGCATAGGTGATATGGATGCCTACGGCAATATGGTTCTTGAATCCGGTGACGTTGTATATCTAAAATCAGGAACAATGACATTAAAGCTTGACGACGACAAGTATATGTATGTTGAGCCGGAAACCGAGTTTAAACTGGTTGCAACAGGTTCGGCAGCAGACAGTAAAACATCCATAGAACTGAATTATGGTGCCATTACAAGTGATATACAAAATGCTCTCAGTGAGGATTCTTCCTACGAGGTTAATACACCAAACTCCAACATGGCAGTCAGAGGAACCATATTCCGTGTAAATACCTACTATGTGGATGGGGTGCGTTATACAAAGGTTTCCGTATTTGAAGGAAAAGTATCATCACAGCTTTCCTACAGTGACGGAACAGTATCTGATGATATTGTTATAGTCAGTAATGGCAATGAGACCATAATATACGATGATGATGAAAACACTGATTATGTTGGTGAGCCTCGTGAGATAGATTATGAAGATTTACCTGCAGAGGTTATCACACTCCTTATGGATATCGTGGAAAACGGAACTGATATAGGTATAACCTATGATGAATTAAAGGTAATTTTGGAGGATGTTGCAATGGGTCCGTTTACAGTGACATTTATGTACAATGGAAATGTTTTCGGTCAGCAGACTGTTGAAAAAGGAAAATGTGCGGATGTTCCAACACTGATGCCTGCATCTTCCGGAAACTGGGATTTTGATTTTAAAACAGAAATTTATAAGGATACAACTATAGAGTGGAGGTAGTTTTGTATGGATGCTGACAGATTGAGAAAGATAGAAACCATTCAGGAATTTTTTAAAATAGACCCTCAGGGTGAGTTGAAAGAGGGCACACGTATATTGCTGGAAGCAATGGTTGAAGTCAATATAAAAAAAGGTGACGATGTTGTCACCTTTGGCGCAGAATGTGACGATGGAATGTATATAATTCTCAGTGGAACAACGGATGTTTTCGATAATAATGGAAAGGTTATAAATACTTTATCTGTCGGTGATTTCATAGGTGAGTTGGGTCTGATAAATGATGATAAAAGAGGTGCTACCGTAAGAGCTGTAACCGATGTGACCTGTGCCAATATATCAAAAGCTCTTTTTGAAGAGATAGCAAGCAGAAACCGTAAGATATACGGCACATTTATGAATATGTTATATACAAAGACCACGAAGCTTATTACGGAGCAGGCAAGGATAAAATCTGAGCTAAACGTAGCCACAAGAATACAGGCGGAGTGTCTTGAGGATGATTTTACTCCTTTTAATAAGCTGGATGCAGTTAAAATCTATGCAGATATGAGACCTGCAAAGGAAGTAGGAGGAGATTTTTACGACATATTTATGATTGATGATGACCACCTGTGTTTCCTTATTGCGGATGTATCAGGTAAAGGAGTTCCGGCTGCCATATTTATGAGTATGGCAAAAACACATATAAAAAATTATGCCACACTGGGATTGCCTCTTGCAGAGGTGGCAGAAAGAGCAAACAATCAACTCTGTTATAAAAATGAGACAGGTATGTTTGTTACAGCTTTTATATGTGTGCTGGATTTAAAAACCAATGATGTTACTTTTATAAATGCAGGACATAATAAACCTTTTATAAGACAGGCAGATGGGAATTTCAAGATGATAGATACCAAGGTTAATCTTGTCTTCGGAATGATGGAGGATGTCCCATATAAGGAACAGCATTTTAAAATGTCAGAGGGTGACAGCATATATATGTATACGGACGGTGTTACAGAGGCATTGAACCGCAAACAGGAATTTTTTGGTGACGACAGGCTCGAACAGGTGCTCAACAGCCATATTCCTGATGTGTACGATACAAAAAAATTTGTGGAAACCATGTATAATGAAGTTGATTTATTTGCTGACGGAGAGATGCAGGCAGATGATATAACTATGGTTTATCTGAGCAGAAAATAAATCGCTTTTAGGGGGGATGAATATGAAAAAAAAAGTAAGAGACATAATAGAATCACTGATTGTTATGCTTGTTGTTTTTCTGCTTACAGTGACTAATCTGTTTTCACAACTTGACTATATGTTGAAGGATGCAATGTATCAGATGCCGAGAGGCGTATCAGGTCAGATTAAGATTATTGCCATTGATGATAAGACTTTAGAGGAACTGGGGCCGATAAATACCTGGTCAAGACAGTATTATGCAGATTTAATACATATCCTCAATTATAACGAAAATGCAAAACCGTCAGTTATAGCATTCGATATACTGTTCTCCGGATATTTTGGTGAAAGCAACACTATGGCTCAGGGGGATTTGGCTTTTGCACAGGCAGCAGAGGAAAGCGGAAATGTTGTGGCAGTTGCACAATACAAATATAATGAGAAAGCTGCAAAGGATGAAAACGGATTAATCGTATATCCTGTTGATGCAGTGTATTATCCATACAGTGAACTGCGGGATGTTGTATCAGTGGGATATTCTAATGTGGCACAGGATTCAGACGGAGTTGTCAGAAGAATTGCAATAGAGCAATGTCATGACGGAGAGAGCATGTATATGTTCTCCAAGGTTATATACGATATGTATTGTGAGAGTAACGGCATGGCAAAGTCTGCTGTGCCAACAGATAAGTATGGAAAAACCATAATCAATTATTCCGGTAAACCGGGAGATTATGAATACATATCAATGGTTGATGTGTTAAACGGAAAGATAGATCCGAGGGCTTTTACAGGAAGTATTGTGCTGGTAGGAGCATATGCAACAGGCATGCAGGATAATTTTAATGTTCCAAACGGCTACAGTAAGCAGATGTTTGGTGTGGAGATACATGCCAATATACTGCAGTCCCTTATGGATGGCAGATTTTCTGTCAATGCTAATCCGTTTGCCGTTGGGACCATTGCCGGAATTATATGCGGAATAATACATTTTGTCTTTAAACGCAGTAAGCTTGTGATATCAACTATTTTACTTGTTGTGGCAATTGCTGCTCAGATGTTTGTGGGTATAACCCTTAATAACAACGGTAAGGTTATAAGTCTCGTATACACTATCATAGCTCTGATATTGTCATATATATATTGTCTGGCAATCGGTTATTTACTTGAGAAAATCAAACGTAAAAAAGTCATAAACGCATTTAAAAAGTATGTGGCACCTGAGGTTGTGGAAGAAATATCGAAAAAAGGTGATTTTTCTATCAAATTAGGCGGAGAAAATCGTGATGTTGCGGTTCTTTTTGTAGACATAAGAGGATTTACTACCATGTCTGAAATGTTGGAACCGGAGCAGGTTGTTGCCATATTGAATAACTATCTCAATCTTACTACAGATGCCATATTCAAGAACAAGGGAACTTTGGATAAGTTCATCGGAGATGCCACCATGGCAGTGTTCAATTCTCCTTTCGATTTGGAGGATTATACTTTCAAGGCAGTATGTGCCGCCATGGATATAGTAGATGGAGCAAAGGCACTGGAAGAAAAACTTATGAAAGAATTTGGAAGGAGCATTGGCTTTGGAGTAGGTGTCAACTGCGGACCTGCCATCGTAGGTAATATAGGTTGTGAATTCAGAATGGATTTTACCGCCATCGGTGACACGGTAAATACCGCTGCAAGACTGGAGGCGAATGCGAAAAGAGGTCAGGTTCTTATCAGTGATGCTGTATATGAAAGAGTTAAGGACAGAGTTGAAGTTGAGGATGTTGGCGAGATACCGCTTAAAGGTAAATCAAAGGGCGTGTTTGTATACTCTGTAACATCCGTAAACAGGGGATAGCTCGTTATCGGATTGCAGGAGGGATTATATGAATATTGACAAGCTGCTGGTAATTCCCCAGCATGATAATTTGGAAGAATATCTTAAACTGACAGAGAAATACGGATGTGGATTTGAGTATAATGATTTTTTTATACCGGATTTGCTGGATAATGGTGACAGGCTGGAGGAGCGGATATATTTTTATAAAATGAAACCGGATTTGCCTGCCTATTGCACTATGCATGGTGCTTTTCTGGATGTTTCCATATTCTCTGACGATGCAAGGATAAGAGAGGTTTCGGATTTCAGGGTCGAGGAGAGTCTGGGTATAGCGATGCAGTTAGGGGCAAAAGCCGTAATTTTTCATACGAACTATATACCTAATTTCTATCAGGAGACATACAGGGACAACTGGGTTAGACGTAATGCAGATTACTGGGGCAAAAAGCTTGAAAAGTATTCTGACATAAATATCTATATAGAAAATATGTTTGACACGGATTGTGAGCTTCTTGCAAGACTGGGAGAGGCAATGAAAGACGTGCCTAACTTTGGGATTTGCTTTGATTATGCCCACGCTCATGTATTTGGGGATGAAAATAAAATAGATGAGTGGGTAAAAGCTCTGGCTCCTTATGTCAGACATCTTCATATAAATGACAATGACTTTGTTTCAGATTTGCACCTGCCTTTGGGTGCGGGAAAGACAGACTGGGATAAGTTCAGGGAATACTACAATGAATATTTTAGTGAGGCATCTGTACTCCTTGAGGTTACCGGTATACAAAAAACAAGGGAGTCATTGGAATTTCTTTACAAACTGTAGATGAGGGGAGGCTTTTGATGACAGATACAGAGAAAAGTATAACAGTTGATGCAACAATGGAGAATCTTGATATTGTAACAGGATTTATTGAAACGGAGCTTGATAAGGCTGAGTGTCCTATGAAGACAGTTATGCAGATTATTGTCTCATTGGAAGAACTATATGTAAATGTGGTTAATTATGCATATGATGACGGGATTGGCACCTGTGAGATAACATTTTCCCTGACCGGGGATAACAACTCAAAGACAGGGGCGGTAACTATAAAAGACAGCGGAAAACCGTTTAATCCATTGAAAAAAGAGGATCCGGATATAACGTTGTCTGTCGAGGAAAGACAGATAGGCGGACTTGGGATATATATGGTTAAAAAAAGCATGGATGAGGTTACCTACAAAAATATATCCGGATGTAATATAATAACCATAGTAAAAAAATGGAATACGTGATATAATGTGCTCTATAACGATATTTTTAAGGAGGAGTTTTATGGAGATTTTAAAGACTTGTGAGGATGGTAAGGTTACAATGTGTATTAATGGCAGACTTGATACAAACGCTGCTCCAAATTTAAATGAGGAAATAGAAAACACACTAATTGACGGTGTGGAAGATTTTGTTTTAGATATGGCAGGCTGCGATTATGTTGCCAGTTCAGGATTAAGAGTAATTCTCGGTGCACAGAAAAAAATGAAATCATTACATGGTTCTATGGTAGTAAAAAATGTCATAGGAGATGTAATGGAAGTCTTTGAAATGACAGGATTTGCAGATATACTTACGTTTGAGTAAACAGGAGGAAATTGTATGGATTTTAGTAAAGAACTGATTACTTTTGTGTCAGATAAAGTTGGTGGAGTGGTTATAATTGCGAATGGTTCAAGTGAAATCGTTTATGCCGATTCTTTCTTTACAGATAAATATGGCAGTGATGTAACCGGTCTTGATGCAGATGAGATATTCGGATGGATGCAGGATTGCCCTGAGCTTAAACCTGATGCACCGGCAGTTGAGTGGGAAAACATTGACACCGATTCAAGAAAGTATTACAAATTTAATTCCTGTATGTTTGAAAAAGAAGGGAAAAAATATACTATCCACCAGATAGTTGACATTACGGAATATATGGGTCTCAACCGTGATATTACAAAGTATATGTCATTTTTCAAAAAGCTTTCAGGATTCCAGACTGCCGTTTTAGAAAAGCTTTCAAATTCATATCAGGAGCTTTTGCCTATGCTCACTGATTATTTTAAAACAAGCAAGGCATTCTTCTTTATTCAAAGGGATGATAAGCTTGAGGTGGTTACATATGCAAAGATGGGAAATGTATTCTCAAATGACAGAATTGATTTGAGTGATGGGGCAACCAAAGTTTTTGAGATGAATTCAGAAGACGATATACTGATAGACAGCTTTGATGAGAAAGTCAGAGAAGTATTCAGGGCAAGCGGCGGAAATTCAGACAGTGCATATAATCTTTTATGCGCAGGAAATGTATCAGGACAAAAATATGCCATTTATTTAAATGTATGGCCTAATATGGACAAAGAATCCATGGCTGAGAAAACTCTTATCAGCGTTATAAAACTTTATGCAGAAAATGCTCTGATGAGGGAAAAACTCATATATGAAAATGAACATGATCATCTTACAGGTCTTTTTAACAAAGGAAAGTACCTTGATTTGATAGAAACACAGTATCCTAATCTTAAATCCATTGCTATATTCAATTTTGATGTAAACAATTTGAAGACCATGAACGATAAGTTTGGTCACGAGGCAGGAGATAAGCTCATCATAAAGGCTGCTGACAGTATTCGTAAGGTGACAAACAATAATGTTCACGGCTATCGTATGGGTGGTGATGAATTTCTTATGGTTGCCTGCAATGTAACTAAGGATGAGGCAGATAAGCTTATGAAACGATGGGCAGATGAGCTTGCAAGACTCAATACATTACAGGATGATATCGACTGTGTTATGGCAGTTGGTATGACATACGGCGAAGGAAACTACGATTTGTTTAAGCTCATTGCTGAGGCAGATGAACTTATGTATGAGGATAAAAAAGCAAAGAAAAAACCAGGTGAAGAGATAAGATAAAGCAGAAACCTGTGTAAAATATGTAAATATTAATGGGAGGTTTATTTATGAATTTTAACGATTTAATTGAGTATGCAAAGAGCGAGGGATGTTCAGACGTACATATAACTGTGGGTACTGCTCTTGCAATAAGAAAATATGGTAAGCTTCAGATTCTTGATCCCGTACCAACTCCGGAACAGTCAGAGGCTATGATATTAGAGGCTTTGACACCTGAGCAGAGAGAGAAGGTTCTTTCAGGACAGGATTTGGATTTTGCGATGATTACTGAATCAGGACGACTCAGAGCTAATATATATCATCAGAGAAATAATCTGGCTGCAACATACAGAATTTTAAAAAGCGAGATTCCTACATTTGAGGAACTTGACATACCTGATGCAGTGAGAAAACTTATAAATGAACCTCGAGGACTTGTACTTATAACCGGACCTACAGGAAGCGGAAAAACTACAACTCTTGCATCTATGATAGATCATGTAAATAAAAAGCATGCTAAGCATGTTATGACTATCGAGGATCCTATAGAGTATGTATATTATCATGCTAAGTCAATGATTCATCAGAGAGAAATCGGAAAAGATGTAAGTGATTTTGCCACAGCTCTCCGTTCAGCTCTCCGTGAAGACCCGGATATTATCCTTGTTGGTGAAATGAGAGATTTTGAGACAATAAGTGCAGCTATCACAGCAGCAGAAACCGGACACCTTGTCCTTGCAACCCTTCATACAACAAGCGCACCACAGACAATTGAGCGTGTTATTGATGCATATCCTCCACACGGACAGGCGCAGGCAAGAACACAGCTTGCAAACGTTTTAAAAGGAGTTGTAACTCAGCAGCTCATACCAAGGGATGATGGTGAAGGTATGGTTATGGCTACAGAGATACTGATTAACAATGATGCCATAGCTAATCAGATTCGTGAAAACAAAACTCATCAGATTATGTCATCTATCCAGGGTGGTTCAATGCAGGGTATGCACACCTTTAATGCAGATTTGAAGAGACTTGTAAGAGAAAGAAAAATCAGTAACAATACAGCACTTAAGTATTGCTCAAGCGTGAAGGATTACGAAAACCTCAGATAAAAGCAATCTTAAGGACAAAATAAAACCCGCTTCGGCGGGTTTTATTTTGTTCCATATGTTTTTTATTCGTGGTTAAGTTTTCCGAGAAATTCCTGCATACGCTCGTTGGAGGAGTTAAATACCTCATCGGGAGAACCTTCTACCGCAATTACACCTTTATCCATAAATATAACTCTGTCGGAAATATTCTTTGCAAAATTCATTTCGTGAGTAACAATAACCATAGTCATTTTTTGCTCTGCCAAAGATTTGATAACCTTTAGAACTTCACCGGTGAGTTCGGGATCAAGAGCAGAGGTTGGTTCGTCAAAAAATAAAACCTTAGGTTTTAAAGCCAATGCTCTTGCTATTGCAACTCTTTGCTGCTGACCTCCGGAGAGCTGACAAGGATAATAATCTGCCTTGTCTGAAAGTCCCATTTTATCAAGCAAATCCATAGCTTCCTTCATAACCTCTTTTTTGTTTCTCTTCTGAACTGAAAGAGGTGCATCGGTTATATTTTTCAAAACAGTGTAATGAGGAAAAAGATTAAAATTCTGGAATACCAATCCAAAATTCTTTTTAATTTCCTTTAATTTTTTTTGTTTTGCATAAAATGATTTATCCTCATGGAGATAAACAGCAGGCTCTTCTAAATAAGAGATAGTGCCGTAGTCTAAGGTTTCAAGCATGGTGGCGATTCTTAGAAGTGTGGACTTTCCGGAGCCGGAAGGACCGATTATGGAAACAACCTCACCCTCATTAACCTTGAGACTGATATCTTTTAGAACCTGAAGGTCTCCAAAAGATTTTTTGATATTGTTCATTTCCAAAAATAACATATGAAGACCTCCTAACTGTAATAATTAAGCTTTTTCTCAAATCCCCGCATAACAACAGAAACAAGAAGATTAAACACATAGTAGAAAACAGCAGCGACAACAAAAGGAACCATGGTAGTGTTGGCAGCCGCAATCTGCTGGGCTATATTGAACAATTCTATGTAAGATATTGTGAATGCCAGAGACGTATCTTTAACCAGTGTAATTACTTCGTTAGTCATGGCAGGCAGGATGATTTTAATTACCTGAGGCAGCGTGATTTTGAAAAATTCCTGCACCCTTGAATAAAGAAGTATCTGGGATGCCTCGTGCTGTCCCTTTGGAATAGCCTCCAGACCGGAACGGTATATCTCTGCAAAATACGCTGCATAGTTTACGGAGAAACCTACGATAATGGCGGGGAAACGCCATCCGGCTATTGACCATCCGAATAAATAGTATGGAAAGTAGTGTACAACCATAAGCTGAAGCATAAGCGGAGTACCTCTTAAAATGGATATAAAAAATCCTATAATGCCGCTTACGATTTTGTTTTTTGACATTCTGCCGAAACACATAATCATACCAAGAGGAAGGGAAAAGAGAAGGGTGAGAAAGAAAATACCCATACTCTTTAACATTCCTGATGAAAGTTGTTCAAGCATTACTTCAAAACTCATTTTGTAACTCCTTAATCTTCAAATTCAAGACAAGTCATATCTGATAAACCGTATTTTTCAGCTAACTCATCGAAAGTACCATTTTCTTTTAATTCCTTTAAAGCATCGTTAACGTCGTCACGAAGCTCGGTATTACCGAGTTTAAAACCAATACCATACTGCTCTGAATTAAGTCGCTCGTCAAGAATGATAAACCCTTCACCACGGCTGTCAATCTGGTACTGGGCAACACCGATATCCATGGCAATTGCATCAACGGCACCTGCCTCTAACTCAAGAAAGGCTGTGTTGTAATCACCAAACTCCTGAAGAGTTTTAAAAGTATCTGCAAGAGCTTTTTGTCCTTCAGGATCAGAAAGAACAGAAAGGGCAGCAGATGCAGTCTGTACACCTACAGTTTTACCTTCAAGGTCAGCAAAGCTTGTAATACCTGAATCTACCTTAACTACGATTACCTGACTGTTGTCAACGTAAGGAACTGACCATTCGTAGTCATCCTCACGACCATTTATAGTGAAACCACTCCAGATACAATCAATTGAACCGGAATTGAGCTCGTTATCTTTGTTGCCCCATTCGATAGGCTGTTTCTTTAATTCCCAGTCATTGATCTCGCATACAGCTTCCGCAAGTTCAAGGTCAAATCCGGTGTAATCACCATTTTCGTCCATATATCCGTATGGAGGATATTCGGCATCAAAGCCTACTGTCAATGTATTCTGTTTTTTTTCTCCGCATCCTGTAAGAGCCATCGTCATACTGCCGACAAGCATAAAACCAAGTACAAGTTTCTTTTTTAAATTCATAATTATTCTCCTTATCTTTGTGCTTTGATAATTCATTAGCATACTAAAGCGTTTTACCAAGGTATAGTATCATATTGGTTATATTTGGTCAATTCTTTAGAGGAAAATATTTGCTTAAAATGTATGAAAATATGGTATTTACACATAATTATCTGAGAAATAAGAATAAGGAGATTAACTATATGAAAGATAAAATTTTCGGAGTCCTGCAGAGGGTGGGAAGATCATTTATGCTTCCTATTGCAATTCTTCCTGTAGCAGGGCTTCTTCTCGGAGTAGGAGGTTCACTGACTAACCTGACAATGCTTGAAACCTATGGTTTGATGAAAATTATGGGTCCCGGAACTGTTCTGAATGCAATATTTACCGTTATGAGTCAGGCGGGGGATATTATATTTGCGAATCTTCCGATAATTTTTGCCATAGGTGTAGCTATAGGTATGGCAAAAAAGGAAAAAGAAGTTGCTGCACTGTCGGCGGTTATCGCTTTTTTTATAATGCATGCCTCCATTAGCGCATTAATAACCATAAGTGGCGGTGATGCAGCTCTTTTGAGCGGTGCGACTACATCCGTAGTGGGAATACTCTCTCTTCAAATGGGCGTATTTGGCGGTATAATAGTAGGGTTGGGCGTTGCTGCATTGCACAATAGATTTTATAAAATTGAATTGCCTCAGGTGCTATCGTTTTTCGGCGGAACAAGATTCGTTCCAATCATATCTGCGCTGGTTTACACTCTTGTAGGTATCCTGATGTATTTTATCTGGCCACCGATTCAAAATGGTATATATGCCATAGGTGATGTTGTTTTAAAATCCGGTTATTTTGGTACATGGATTTACGGTCTGATGGAGAGATTACTTATTCCGTTTGGCCTCCATCATGTGTTTTATCTTCCTTTCTGGCAGACCGGTGTTGGAGGAACGCTTGAAGTGGGAGGCGTGATAGTTGAGGGAGCACAGAATATATTCTTTGCCCAGCTTGCGGATCCCGGTGTGGAGAAATTCGCAGTTTCCGCAACCAGATTTATGTCGGGAAAGTTCCCTCTTATGATATTTGGACTTCCCGGAGCGGCTCTTGCGATGTACAGGACGGCAAGGAGAGAAAACAGGAAAAAAGTCGGAGGTTTACTGCTTTCCGCTGCGCTTACATCCATGCTCACGGGTATAACCGAGCCTCTTGAGTTTACATTTCTTTTTGTTGCTCCTCTGTTGTATGGTTTACACTGTATATTTGCAGGACTTGCATATATGCTTATGCACATATTTAATGTAGGAGTCGGAATGACTTTTTCAGGCGGTCTTATTGACCTGTTCCTCTTTGGAATATTACAGGGAAATGCAAAAACAAACTGGGTATGGGTTGTGATAATTGGAGTAGTATACTTTGTAATATATTACTTCCTTTTCAGTATTCTCATAAAGACATTTGATTACAAAACTCCCGGTCGTGGTGAAGATGAAGAAATTAAGTTATACACAAGAAAAGATGTTGACGAAAAGAAAAAAAAGGGTACGGAAAACGGAGAAGAGGAGTTGTCACGGGATGATATTATTTCAGGGGATATATGTACGGGACTCGGCGGAAAGGATAACATATCTGACATAGATTGCTGTGCTACAAGGCTTAGATGTACCGTGTATAATGAAACGTTGGTTGACGAAAAAATCCTTAAAAATACAGGTGCCTCCGGTGTGATTAAAAAGGGCAACGGAGTTCAGATTATATATGGTCCGCGAGTTACGGTTATTAAATCAAATTTGGAGGATTATATTGCTAATACTCAAAAGAATGATGATGAAAATAACATTGTGAATACAATATCGGTTAGCAGCCCGTTGACAGGATGTGTTATACCTATTGAGGAAGTTCCTGATGAGGCGTTTGCCGGTCGTGCAATAGGAGATGGTGTAGCAGTCGAACCGGAGGAAGAATATCTCAGGGCACCGGAGGACGGTGAAGTAGTCATGATATTTGACACTTTGCATGCCGTAGGTTTCAAAACTGATACGGGTGTGTCCCTTCTCATTCATATAGGAATTGACACCGTAAAACTTGAGGGAAAAGGGTTTGAAGCATGTGTGTCTGTAGGAGATAAGGTGAGAAAGGGAACTCCTCTTATAAAGATGGATCTTGAATATCTGAAAAATCACGCTACATCGATAATTACTCCGGTGGTTTGCAGTGAACTTATGGAAAATGAGGAATTTATAAAGGAAAATAAATCATATGTATCTGCCGGAGAAAAACTGTTTACAATCCGTCAGTACGGAAGACCGCTGTAAAAATATACCCGGCACCACAAAAAGACCGTATGAACTTCTACGCTCATACGGTCTTTTGATATATATTACGATAACTACAGGGTGTATCCGTTTTTTAGAAGCAGAGTTCTTGCTGTCTCCACAGAGTCTACACCGGATTTGTTCTTTACGGGAGCAAATTCTTTTTCACGTTCAACTTCAAATACGAGACAGTCATCCATTTCATGGATAAGGTCTAAAGCAAGAGTTTCAAATTTGTATGCGTTTGGAGTTTCCGGCTCAACATATTCGCCCTTTTGATCTATATATGGTACAGCTTTCTTTACGACATGTAAAGGCATTTTTAAATCAAGAGTTTCTTTTAATCTGTGAATAGGAAACAGGTAATTGAGTGTAACACCGTAGCCGTAAGCGAGAGTGTTGTCCTCGTTGGTCTGATACATCATATCCTCGGATAATTCATAATATTCAATGATATGAGGTTTTCCGTTTTCTGTACAGATGGCACCAACCTTCTCATCGGGACTTGCCTTGTAGACAACTTTGGCACCACACATTTTGCCGCTTGATATGGTTGCTCCTAAAAATACCGGGTCTGCGATTCTCTGAAGTACATTGTCTACAGAAAAGACATTTATCCATTTTAAGTTGGAATTGAGAATTTCATCCAAAAGGCCGCATCGCTTTAGGGAGCTAAACCAACCTCCGTTTCCGTTTGGGGACATGGCAAGTGTGTTGTTTGAAGAAAGAAGTAAATTGCCCTCAAAGTCAGTGACAGGATTGAGTTCCTGAACAAAAAAATGTAAATAATCTTCGTTATAGCCAAAAAAATCATGAGCCCTGAAAAATGAAATTGTGTCGTCGTAGTTGATATCACTGCACATAATATACATATGAATCCATGTGTCGGAGAGATTTACAACCTGTAAGGTATGCTCAATGAGGAGCTCAAAAATATATAAATTTTTTGTCATACCGATATTAAACGTACCCTTTGGCATATCGTAGCCAAGACGCGTACCCTGACCGCCTGCGAGAAGAAGCAGACAAAGCTCACCGTTTTTTATTGAATTTAAACCAATGGTCTGATACAGATTGTAGTCTGTATTAATGTCGTTTACGGACAATGCAGATATGGGTTCTATAACGCCTGATTTGTTTTCTTTGTGGTTCAGATAATCCATAAAACTCCAGTCAATGGTTTCAATCTGGGAAAGAAGTGAGATTTGGTCATCATAGGATAACTTGTTTAGATGATTAATCAGTTTATGTTGATTATATGTGGATAAACAGTTTAAGATAAGCTCTTTGTCCATAGTACCTCCAGTTTATTTGAAATTCTTTAGGGACTTTTTTACCCTAAGTGTTTCTTTGAATATTTTTAATATGATTTTAAAAGAAAAACGGGATTTTTCGGAGCGGTCCCGATTGAATTTAAGCTCTATAGGCATTTCGATAATTTTATAACCGCGTTTTGCAGCTTTTGCAAGAATCTCTATGTCAAAAGCAAACCCGTTGGTATATAGTGTGTCACAAATGGATTTGATAACATCTGCTTTAAATAATTTAATACCTGTCTGTGTGTCCTTAATTTTTAAGTGAAATAAAATTTTAAGGAGAATATAATAACCAACACTTAAAAACTTTCTAAAGAAAGGATACTCAAGTTTGGAATCTTTATGCAGTTTTGAACCTATTGCCATATCTGCATTTTCATTTTTCAAAGCTTGTAAGAAATCCTTAAGCATAGCAGGACTGAGTTCCAAATCAGAGTCCAAAAATGCAATATATTCGGCATTTGCATAGGCAACCCCCGTAACGATGGCATTTCCTTTTCCACTGTTTGGTGTGTAGGAAATGTAGTTGATGTGAGAGTCCTTTTCGCAGGCGGAAAGAATTTCATCAAGAGTGTTATCGGAACTGCCGTCATTGACAGCAATCAGCTTATAATCAGAGATAAATTCACTGATTATTTTGGATGCTGTAAGAAGGTTGTCACAAATGGCGACCCCTTCGTTGTAAGCAGGTAAAATTACACATAAGTCTGATGTCCCTGCAGACTTTGTCAGGGAGTCACTGCATATTAGATTGTCGTAGTGTTGTTTAGTCATGATATTACCTTTGTCAAAAAATATTATCTCATAGTATACCATATTAGTTTTTTTTACACAACAATTGAAAATAATTCTCTATTGTATTTTTTTGCAAAATAATGTATCATAAAGAGAACATTGTGTTTTGATTGGATTTCTGAAAGGATAAATGTTATGAGTAAGAAAAATAGCAAGAACAACAAAAAAGGAAAAAACAAGGGACTGAGTGCTAATGCAAAATGGGGTATAGCCCTGTTGGTTGAGGTGCTGGTTCTTATTATAATGGCATTGGCATATTTTAATTTCTGGGCATCCCAAAAATATGACAAGGTACAGGTACTTGATATAAAAAAGGAAGACTTGGCTATAAATGAAGGTGCTAATGATGTTCAGAAGGGTTACACCAATATAGCTTTATTCGGTCTTGATGCAAGAGATACTTCGCTGGGAGCAGGTAATCGAAGCGATGCGATTATGATATTAAGTATTAACAATGACACTAAGGAAGTGCGAATTGTGTCGGTTTACAGGGATACATTGCTTGAGATTGAGGATGGAAGCGGTGTGACTGCAAAGGTAAATGCGGCATATGCTTACGGCGGTCCGGAGCTTGCCATTAAGACTCTTAACTCTAATTTAGACCTGGAGATTACAGAGTTTGTCGCTGTAAACTGGAAGGCACTCACACTTGCTATCGATGAGCTTGGTGGTGTAACAGTAAGCGTTGAACAAAATGAGCTCACATCCCTTAACATGAGTATCACTGAGCAGCTTCAGTCTATTGGAGGTTATTCGGAGGGTGTGTTTGAAACAGGAGATTTAAAACTCAATGGTACTCAGGCTGTTGCATACGCCAGAATAAGAAGTACCGATCAAGGAGATATCACGCGTACCGAAAGACAGAGGGAAGTTCTTTCAGCCATGGTTGATGAGGCGTTAAAATCTGATCTGAAAACCATAAACAATATAATTGACGAAGTATTTCCGTATATCTACACAAGTATAACAAAAGATGAGATGTATGACCTTGTAAAGTCTATGTTTGACTATGATATGACAGATACTGCAGGTTTCCCGTTTTCTTATACGTTGCCTAACCACGAGACAAAGGGATCCATTATTGTAGCTGCTGATTTGGAATCAAATGTAGCGGCATTACATTACTTCCTCTACGGAACAGAGAACTATCAGCCGACTGACAAAGTTGTGAAGATAAGTGATGCTATAGTTAATGAGGTGGGACAACCATGGAAGGAAATCGACTACAGCACCATACCGACACCAAAGCATAAGTAGAAAATTAAAAAAGATATTGACAAGAGTCTTTAAACGGACGATAATCCGATATAGTCTGTTTAAGGACTCTTTGTGTCAAATTATGTCGTTTTGCCGCAGTGAATCTTATTATGCCGGTTATTGTGATTTTGGGGGCAATAGGTTTTATGCTTGGAACCGGAGGAAGTGCCCTTGTGGCTAAAACACTGGGAGAGGAAGAAAAACAAAAGGCCAATGAGATTTTTACCATGTTGGTGATATTCGGTATTGTGTCAGCGGCAATATCGTTTTTGAGAACCCTTGTATTTCAGGTTATGACCATTTTAATTATGCCTGCCATATGGGGAATAGAAGGTGTGTGGTACGCCATAATTGTATCAGAAACGCTTGCCGCACTGACATCTGTTATATTTATTGTAGGTTATAGAAAAAAATATAAATATTAAAAATTATTTTATCAGGTGTGAAATGCTTAAGTAGTCAATTACACCATTTTTGTAGGTGCTTTCGGTTTCTCCTGTCACAAGAGGTAAAATGTAATCAACCATGTCCCGGGTAACATCGTTTCCGGCAGGGGTTATCCAGTCAAGAGGAACGGATTTTGCACGGTTTGCTACCTTTGCTACAGGAACCTTGCTTATGGAGTATTCATATGGTGAATGACTTGTCCTGACGATTGCAGTCATAAAGCCGGTATCACCTGCTTCTGTAAATGTTACGGCAGAGTAACCAAGCTTGAAACCTTCCTCCAAATCTGTGGCGGAGGCCATGTGACCGGCGCAGCGCTGGAGAACATTTAATTCAACCGATCTGACTTTTACGCCAAGGCGTTCCTTGACAAGATGTTCAAGACATTTGCCGGTGCCGCTTAACTGGGCGTGACCAAACTTGTCGGCAGCGGCAGTTGTGGCTGAAATGTAGTTGCCGTCTTTGTCGTGAATACCCTCTGAGACGGTTACGATAATATTTTTGTGGTCCTGTAAAAGAGTTTTGATATCCTCTATAAAAGCATCCTTGTCAAAGGCAACCTCAGGTAGATATATAAGATGAGGTGCTGAAATATCATCATTTCTGGCAAGAACGGAAGCTGCCGTAAGCCATCCCGCATCTCTTCCCATTATTTCTATAATCAGAACACTTGAAACATCATAGATATATGTGTCATACGCCATTTCCCTTACGCTTGAAGCAATGTATTTTGCTGCAGAACCGAATCCGGGAGTATGGTCGGTTTCAATCAAATCATTGTCAATGGTTTTCGGTACTCCTGCAATACGGATGCTGCTGCCTGTTCTCACGGCATATTCAGAGAGTTTGGCAACCGTATCCATGGAATCATTACCGCCTATATAGAAAAATGCCCCTATATTCATTTCGCGGAATACGGAAAAAATATCCTCGTATGCCTGAGGGTCATCATCTATGTCAGGAAGCTTGTATCTGCAGGAACCAAGATACATAGCCGGTGTTTTTTGAAGCTCGCTGATAAAAGAGTCATCACTGTTGCTCAAATCAAGAAAGTTTCTCTTAAAGACACCCTGTATTCCGTGGATTGCACCATAGATTTTGTCATAAGTATCGCTTTTTATAACACCCTCAATGACACCTGCCAGGGAGGAATTTATGGCAGCGGTCGGACCGCCGGATTGTGCTACTATACAATTCTTTTTCATTTTTCTTCTCCTCGTACGTGAATTATCTTAGCTTAGAATATCATAACAGATTATATTTAGCCATATCTTTAAATCTATTTGTTAAAAATAACTAAAAAAGTTGAAAAATAAAACCACAAATTACAAAAAATGGATAAATATTATCTTGAAAAACACATATAATTAAGATATAATATAAAACAGATAAATCGTTATTACATATATCTGGAATGTTCGATAGCTCCTGTTTATTTTGAACCTACATTTACTTTAAACGGGATTCCTAAATCGTAGGCGGATGTCAGGCCTCCTTTGCAGTGGAAGACAGAAAACTACGTGCGGTTGCCCACCTAACCGAGGTTAGGAGTCAAAAGGCAGGAAACGGCATCCCGGATATATTTTTTTGGAGGATATCTAATGAAAAAGAAAGTTCTTTTAATAATTTCAGTTCTTGGAGTTTTGGGGATTTTTTGGGCAATTATTATTGGAATCGGAGAAAAAAATGATAAAAAAAGCAGTGGTGAAATTGCAACAAAAGACAGCGCTGTAAAACAGCAGGAACTTACCACAGGTTATACATATCATGAGGTTGAACAATGGGTTTTACGTCTTGCTGATAACGATGAAGAAAAGAAAGCACTGGGCAGACTGATTGATCCATTGACAAAAAGCAACTACATAACAGTTTCTTATATTGTAAACGTTGCAGATACAATCGGTGCCCCGGATGAAACATATAAGAAAGAGATATTGCTCATGGACGAGGAGGAGAGCCTGACCAGGGAGCAGTTTGACCGTATATATGACAACATGGTAAACAGCGGTCTGTCGGAGGGACTGAGAAGGACAGATATTCTTGTCTATGACCTTATTTCATATATTTCTGACGACGGAACAAGCCACAATGAATTATATGATGGGGATAATTACTATAATTTAACTGAGAGTATATCTGAGGATTATATGAACAGCATAATTGACGTATACATAAAAGATGATGATATATTCCGTGTAAACGGCATGGGAAGTGAAACAGTTGTCTTTCCAAATGCGTGGCTCATTTCAATTCATGAAAATCAGTGTACTTTTTTATATAATGGCATAATTAAGACTTACCCTGTTTCGGCAGAAAACTTTGATATTGAAGAAGGCTCCGTAGTAAGCCTTTCCTTTGACAACACAGGTATAACATCCGCAAAGGGATATGATGATACTGTAAGGTGCAGGATATTTGATGTGGGTGATGGTATTCTGGAGATAGAAAATATTGGAAGTGTCTCGATTGCAGATAATTTTAAGGTATACGATATAAGTGACACGGGTAATCCGTTTTGCGAAGAAAGTGTTGCCATGCTTAAAGGTCACAGTGAGGTACTGATTGTGCGAAACGGCACAGAGGTAATAGGTGCCGTTATTGAAGACGAAGCGGTTAGCAAAAACATAAGAGTCATATTGAGCAATGATAACTATTCTTCATACAAGATGCCGGATATAACATTTTCCTGCAGTTGCCCATATGAGGTGCAGTATTCTGACGGCTCATCTTCGGTAAGAACATCTGACAAAATAACAACTATCAAATATAATGAGCATGATGAAGGGGATGTTATAAGAATCACCCCAAATGAAAAGGATGGCAGCATCCGTGTTTTATCTCTGAATCGTGCCTGCGGAAATCCGACATACGAAGGAGTAATTGAACTTAGAATATTAGAGGACGGATTGCACATAATAAACGAAGTTTCACTTGAAACATATTTATACAGCGTTGTGTCAAGCGAGATGCCATCGGGCGGACATGAAGAAGCCTTAAAAGCTATGGCAATATGTGCAAGGGGATACGCGTTCACTAAAATGAAGGATGGAAGCTTTGATGACTACAATGCAGACCTGGATGACTCAACATTGTGTCAGGTATACAATAATGCAGCAGCGACTGAGGCATCCAAAAAGGCAGTTAAAGATACCTATGGAATAGTTCCGGTGTATAACGATGTACTCATCGTTCCTTTATATTTTTCAACATCCTGCGGAACAACCTGTACAAACGTTGAGGTGTGGGGCGGAACGGCATATCCGTATTTTCAGGCTAATCTTGAAACCCACGAAAAACAGAGCATAGATTTGTCAGATGAGGAATCATTTAAACAGTTTATGACAGACAGCATGGGCTATGATATTATAGATGATGATATGCCGTATTATCGTTGGAGTATATCCTTTACGAGAGATGATATGACAAATGCCATAAATTCCATGCTGAAAGAACGAATGAGCGTGTCACCGGAGCTTATCAAAGAAGTTGATGAGGAGGGGGGAATCCATTCCACTGATGTTACGGATATAGGCATGATAAAATCTGTAAAGGTTTTGGAGCGAAGTAAGAGCGGTGTTGTAAATGTATTGCAGATAGAGGGTTCACTTGCAACTATACAGATATCAGGTCAGACAAACATAAGAAATATAATCACCCCTGTCAATCAGCAGATTGTCCGTCATGACAACAGTGTTGTTACGGGTTGGACCTCTCTTCCGAGTCCGTACTATTATGTAGAAGAGACAGAGGATGGGTTCATGATATATGGCGGTGGCTTTGGTCATGGTGTTGGAATGAGTCAGAGCGGAGCCGGTATATTGGCAGAAGAGGGGTATAATTACAAGTATATTTTAAGACATTATTATTCATATATTGATTTTTCGTCCATATACATAATAGAAAATAAGAAAGATGAATAAAAATGTATAGACGAGTAAAAAAATATATATTGGATATATACGACATAATCAGATCATTTACAAAAAAGGCAAAAGAAGATAGTCTGTCAGCCTATGCTGCACAGACTACCTTCTTTATTGTTTTGTCATTTTTTCCTTTTATGCTGTTACTGTTTATGTTTTCGTCCAATATATCTTTTTTTTGGAACAGAATATTAAAATATATTATGGACTTTGTACCGGATAATTTAGACAGATATATATTTTATATCGTTGATGACCTTGTGTATTCCGGCCGAAGAAGTTTTACCGTAATAACATTTTTTTTAGCCCTGTGGTCCTCGGCAAAGAGTATACAGGCACTTTCTTACGGGTTGGATAAAATATATAATGTAAAACGGGAAAAAAATTATATCATTACCAGATTGTTCAGCATAATATACACATTTATTTTTCTTGTACTCTGCTTTGTGGTTATGATGGTTGACGTGTTCAGTGACAGAATAATAAAAATATTGGTATTGAATAATAATTTTGTATCGGAACAGGCGATTTTTATTGTAAGCACCAGATATATTTTTTCCTTTCTTGTACTTTTTTTCTTTATACTCCTTATATATTACAAGCTCCCGGCAAGGAAAGGAAGTTTCAGGGAGGAAGTATGGGGAGCTGCGGGAGCGGCATTTGCATGGATACTTATGACAAAACTGTTTTCTTTTTATATAAAATATATATCTGATATGTCCTATATGTATGGAGGATTGACATCCGTAATCGTCATAATTATCTGGTTGTATATAGGTATACAGATAATTTTATACGGAGCTGTTTTAAATTATTATATAAACCATGGTTGACACTAAAAAATGGATATGAGATAATGAAACTCACTTGGGATTTTGATTATTTTTGCCTAAGAATTTATTACGGAGGTACTTATAGGATGTACGATTTTAATGAAGTTGTGGGATTTGACCCTGAGATTGCCGAAGCGATGACTGCTGAGATTAACAGACAGAATGACAATATTGAGCTTATTGCATCAGAGAATATTGTTTCTAAAGCTGTTATGTCTGCTATGGGAAGTCCGCTTACAAATAAATATGCCGAAGGATATCCTGGAAAGAGATATTATGGTGGATGTGAACATGTGGATGTAGTTGAAAATCTGGCAATCGAGAGAGCCAAAGAGCTTTTTGGCTGCGAATATGTTAATGTTCAGCCACATTCAGGTGCGCAGGCAAACATGGCTGTATTTTTTGCCATTATGGAGCCGGGAGATACATTTATGGGTATGAATTTAGCTCACGGAGGACATCTTACTCACGGTTCACCGGTTAATTTATCCGGTAAGTATTTCAATGTAGTACCTTATGGTGTAAATGATGACGGATTTATAGATTATGATCAGGTTCTTGCAATTGCAAAAGAATGTAAGCCAAAGCTTATTGTGGCAGGTGCGTCAGCCTACGCAAGAGCCATTGACTTCAAAAGGTTCAGGGAAATTGCTGATGAGGTAGGAGCTGTTCTCATGGTGGATATGGCACATATTGCCGGACTGGTTGCTGCCGGACAGCATGAAAGTCCTATACCATATGCTCATGTAACAACAACAACAACTCATAAGACTTTGAGAGGACCTCGTGGCGGTATGATTTTATCAAGCAATGAGGTGAACGAAAAGTACAACTTTAACAAGGCTGTATTTCCGGGTATTCAGGGCGGACCTCTTATGCATGTCATTGCAGCTAAGGCAGTTTGCCTCAAGGAGGCTTTGTCTGATGAGTATAAGGAGTATCAGGCACAAGTTGTAAAAAATGCAACTGCACTTGCAACTGCTCTTATTGAAAGAGGATTTAAGATCGTATCCGGTGGAACAGATAACCATCTTATGCTGGTGGATTTGCAGAATCTTGAACTTACGGGAAAAGAGGTTGAAAAACTCCTTGATGCTGTTCATATTACCTGCAATAAGAATACAGTACCTAATGATCCTAAGTCACCATTCGTTACAAGCGGTATAAGACTTGGAACACCGGCTATAACAACAAGAGGTGCAAAGGAAGAGGATATGATTACTATTGCTGATGCCATAAAGGCAGCAGTTATAGACAAGGATAATGACAAGGCTATGGAGCTTGTTAAGAGCATTACAGACAAATATCCTTTATACAAGTAATTATTAAGGGGTTGCTCTATTCGGGTAGCCCCTTTAATTTATTATCAGGAGATTAATATGGGTAACAATTCGCAAAGTAACCAGAGTAAAAAGAATAATGACAACAAAAACAGCAATAACAAAAAGAAGATATCACCTACTGTGGTAATCTTAGTTCTATCTGTGTTCCTCACACTTGCCTTTTGGCAGGCAATCAGTATGTATAAAGAGGCGAAACAGGAAAAAGTCTCATACAGTGAGTTTATTTCAATGTTAGATGAGGGAAAAGTACAGGAAGCAGAGATATATGACGATAAAATTGTTTTTGCATCAGGCGAAAAAAATGAAGATGGTGAATACGAAGAAATATATTATGTCATAAGAACGGATGATTATAATATTGTTGACAGACTTTACGCTGCGGGCGTAGAGTTTCAGGAGATTGATGAGGGCGGAAGCTTCATCATTAACACAATTTTGTCATACGGTATAATGATAGCTGCTTTTTATATACTTATGACTCTTGTTATGAAAAGTGCTACAAAAACAGGTGCATTCGGTGCAGGTAAGAGTAATGCAAAATTATATGTGGAAACAGAAACGGGAGTAACATTTGCTGATGTTGCAGGACAGGAAGAAGCAAAGGAATCCTTAAAGGAATTGGTAGACTTTTTGGACAATCCTAACAGATATCTGGAAATAGGTGCTAAGCTCCCTAAGGGTGCGCTACTTGTGGGGCAACCGGGAACAGGTAAAACCCTTCTTGCCAAGGCGGTAGCCGGGGAGGCGAAAGTTCCGTTCTTTTCCTTATCTGGTTCGGAATTTGTGGAGTTGTATGTTGGTGTCGGAGCATCCAGAGTGAGAGACCTGTTTAAAAAGGCTAATTCTATGGCACCATGTATTGTTTTTATAGATGAAATTGATGCCATAGGAAGAAGCAGGGATACAAGACGCAGCGGCGGAGATTCTGAACGTGAACAAACTCTTAATCAGCTCTTGTCTGAAATGGATGGATTTGACAGCTCAAAAGGAATTGTGGTGCTTGCTGCCACAAACAGACCTGAGGTGTTAGATAAAGCTCTTTTACGTCCGGGAAGATTTGACAGACGGATAACCGTGTCAAAACCAGATTTACAGGGACGTATAGATACACTGCGGGTTCATTCAAAGAATGTTAAAATGAACGATACTGTGAATTTTAAGGAACTTGCTCTGGCTACAGCCGGAGCGGTGGGCGCAGACCTTGCTAATATAATAAATGAGGCAGCACTTTTGGCTGTCAGAAATGGCAGGGTTTTGGTTACGCAAAAAGATTTGTTGGATTCGGTACAGATTGTATTCGCAGGAAAAGAGAAAAAAGGAAAGCTTTTGAGTGCCAGAGAAAAGGAAATTGTTGCATATCATGAGGTGGGACATGCTCTTGTTTCGGCGTTGCAAAAGCATACGCTGCCTATACAGCATATAACCATAGTACCCCGTACATCAGGTGCATTAGGTTATGTTTGGCAGATTCCGGAGGAAGAAAAGCAACTTGAAACCAAAAAAGAATTAGAAGAAGAAATTGTTATCTGTCTTGGAGGTCGTGCAGCAGAGGAACTCAAGTTTGACTCCGTAACAACAGGAGCATCAAATGATATTGAAAAGGCTACCAACATAGTCAGAACCATGATTACCACATATGGTATGTCCGAAAAATTTGGTATGGTACAGCTTGAGGGTATAACCGGAGAATTTTTGGACAGACGAAGAGTTTTAAACTGTTCATCTGAAACAGAGGCATTGGTGGATGAAGAGGTCAAAAACATGATTAAGGCATCTTATGAGAAGGCATATATGCTTCTTAAAAATAATATTGAAACCTTAGATGCCATAGCTAAAGTTCTTATTGAAAAGGAAAATCTTAGTGGTAAGGAATTTATGGAACTTTTTGACAAATATCAGGGCAGTCGCCTGGGTAATGCAGATAAAATTGTTGATTTGGATTAGTGAGGATAAAATATAATGGAATATAATTTTTATGCTACGGTTGCCCGTATGAAGTATATTGAAAGATGGGCACTGATGAGAAATACAATAACAGAAAATCTTTCAGAACATTCCCTTGAAGTGTCCATGATAGCACATGCTCTGTGCGTTATTGGCAATAAAAGATTTGGGAAGACGTTAAATGGAGAGAAGGCTGCCATGATAGGTTTATACCATGATGCATCGGAGATTATCACAGGTGATATGCCGACTCCCATTAAGTATTACAATAAACTGATAAAAGATGCGTATAAGTCTTTGGAGGATGAGGCAAACAGGAGTCTGTTGTCCCAGTTGCCTGAAGATATAAGAGCTTCCTATGAGGATATATTTTTTAAGACAAAAGAGTATGAATATGAGTGGAAGCTTGTCAAGGCTGCTGACAAGCTTTCCGCTCTGATTAAATGTATGGAAGAAGAAAAAACAGGAAATCGTGAATTTGTAAAAGCAAAGGAGTCTACGGAAAAGTCTGTTGAGGCGATGTCCGCAGAATTTCCGGAGGTAGAAACCTTCGTAAAAGAGTTTTTACCTGCTTTTGGAAAAACACTTGATGAATTAAATTAGCTGAAAATATAAAAACAGACATGGAATAATGATGAGGTGCCGTAACGAAGGTTTTGAAAAGAAGTGGTAAAGACAATCGGTAC
>CAZKMB010000018.1:0-44751 GCA_964553965.1 uncultured Bacteroides sp.
ATCCCTAAAACCTGTTATATGCAATTTCAAACCCTTTATCGAGGATATAAGTCTCATACGTTCCTCTTTTGTTATTTCATTTACTTTTTTGTATTGATCTATACCTGAAAGTTCTATTATGACAGGAATCATTTTCTTTGGAAGTAAATCCCCGAGAGAATTTCTAAACTGTTTATTTATGTTCCCAGAAAAATCCCGAAGTATCCTGTCATTCAATTGTTCTCTTGTCAGACCGGGTTTTAAATCTATATATAACCTTAAATCATTTTGCAGGTATTTTCCCAGATACGAGGAGGCGCTGAGGATAACCGGTCCGCTTACTCCAAAATGTGTAAACAGCATTTCCCCGAATTGAGAATATACTGTTTTGTCCTTCCCTTTAACCTTTGCAACAAAGGAGGTCTCCACATTTTTCAGGGATAATCCCATCAAATCTTTACAAAATGTTTCTTCTGCATTAAGGGGAACAAGTGCCGGAAACGGCTCAGACACTTTTAATCCCATTTTTTCAGCCCATCTTATTCCGTCACCTGTAGAGCCGGTAACAGGATAAGACAAACCGCCTGTCGCTACCACCACATCTGTTGCCTGAAGATATTCTTCGCTTTTATTTTTATGTTTAATCCGTAAGCCTTTTACGAATCTGTTTTCATTTTCATCTGTGTCAACATCTATATCGGTTACTTCTGTCTCAAGCAAAATTTTAACATTTAAACGCCTAAGCCCGGTTGTCAACACACTTATAACATCCGACGAATGATCAGTTACAGGAAAGACCCTGTTTCCTCGTTCTGTCTTTAAACGCAAACCCAGGCTTTCAAAAAAATCCATGGTGTCCTGTGAACCAAAGCCATAAAAACTGCTGTACATGAATTTTGAATTTGTAACTACATTTTTTAGCAGTTCGTCGGTACTGCAATTATTTGTAAGATTACATCTGCCCTTACCTGTTATAAACAGTTTTTTTCCAAGTTTATCATTTTTTTCTATTATTGTTGGCTTATATCCTTTATTTGCCAGTATAATTCCGGCAAACATTCCGGCAGCTCCGCCACCAATTATAATAATATCTTTCATTTAATCAGCCTCTTAATTTCCGATATTGGCTATTTACCGGATTATATTTTAGGGCTGTTGAATATAAGAAAATAAACAACAGCCCTTTTTTTATTCTTAATTTTTAATTATACCGGATATGTTTTATTCTCAGTATCAGCAAGTGTAGCATCAACACCTGTCTCCTGAGCATCCCTGTATTTGAAATACTCAAGTGCAACCTGTGGGAATAATGCATAAGTAAGTACATCCTCATCCTGTTTCTTGTACTGAGCTATTTCTTTTTCAAGCTTATCTAACTCATTTTCAATTAAATCGGCAGGTCTGCATGTAATTGGTTCCTTGTCACCGATTACCTTCTTTCTAACCTCCGGATCAACAGGAAGTACAGACTGACCATACTCTCCGCCTACTAAAGCCTTAGATTCCTTAGTACACATCTTATATCTCTCACCTGATACAACGTTGAGAACTGCCTGTGTACCAACAATCTGGCTTGAAGGAGTAACAAGAGGTGGCTCACCATAATCCTTACGAACTCTTGGAACTTCCTCAAGAACCTCATCAAACTTATCCTCTGCGTTCATTTCCTTAAGCTGTGATACAAGGTTTGAAAGCATACCGCCCGGTACCTGATAGAGAAGAGTCTTGATATTAACACCCAAAACCTTTGGATTGAGTAGACCATTAGCAAGCCATTCTTCTCTCATTGGTTTAAAGTAGTCTGCAATCTCGGAAAGAAGATTCTGGTCAAATCCAGGGTCATACTCTGTGCCTTCAAATGCCTTAGCCATAACCTCTGTTGCCGGCTGGCTTGTACCAAGTGCAAGCGGAGACATAGCAGTGTCAATAATATCACAACCTGCTTCAACAGCCTTCATGTATGTCATTGAAGCCACACCAGAAGTATAATGTGTATGAAGCTGA
This sequence comes from uncultured Bacteroides sp., assembly GCA_964553965.1. GTDB lineage: Bacteria > Bacillota > Clostridia > Lachnospirales > Lachnospiraceae > Coprococcus_C. The sequence goes on from CAZKMB010000018.1 coordinate 1,984, forward strand.
ATCGGAAGTGATGTGCTCTCTTTAAGAGCTGAAACAAGCTCTGTAGCCTTATATGGTACAAGAAGACCTGCCATATCCTTGATACAAATAGATTTTGCACCCATATCCTCAATCTTCTTAGCCATATCTTTCCAGTAATCAAGAGTATATGCTTCACCTAATGTGTATGAAAGAGCAATCTGAGCATGACCGCCTTCCTTGTTAGCTGCCTTTACAGCAGTCTCAAGGTTTCTGATATCATTAAGGCAATCAAATATACGGATTATATCAATACCGTTTGCAATAGATTTCTGTACAAAATATTCTACAACATCATCTGCATAATGGCGATATCCTAAGATATTCTGGCCTCTAAAAAGCATCTGAAGCTTTGTGTTCTTAAATCCGTCTCTGAGCTTTCTGAGTCTCTCCCATGGATCTTCCTTGAGAAAACGGAGTGAAGCATCAAATGTTGCACCGCCCCAGCACTCAACTGAATGATAACCTACCTTATCCATCTTTTCGATGATAGGCAGCATCTGCTCAGTTGTCATTCTTGTAGCTACAAGTGACTGATGAGCATCACGTAATATAGTTTCGGTAATTTTTACCGGTTTCTTTTCTACTGACATTTATTCTACCTCCTGTAAGTTTATGATATACCAAATATAGCAAGGAATGTACCGGCAGCAACCGCTGTACCGATAACACCGGCTACGTTAGGACCCATTGCATTCATAAGAAGGAAGTTTGTAGGATCAGCCTCAGAACCAACCTTCTGTGAAACTCTTGCTGCCATAGGAACCGCTGAAACTCCGGCTGAACCTATAAGCGGATTAACCTTGCCCTTGGTTGCCCAGCACATTATTTTACCAAATATAACACCCGTAGCTGTACCAAATGCAAAGGCAACAAGACCAAGTACTACAATCTTAATGGTACTCATCTGAAGGAAAGCCTCCGCACTGGTTGTAGCACCAACAGATGTACCAAGTAAAATAACAACAATATACATCATTGCGTTTGAAGCTGTCTCTGTAAGCTGCTTAACAACTCCACATTCTCTGAACAGATTTCCTAACATAAGCATACCAACAAGAGGTGCTGTTGTAGGAAGGATGAGAACAACAACAAGTGTTACTATGATTGGGAAAAGGATCTTTTCCATCTTTGTAACAGGACGAAGCTGTCCCATTTTAATTTTACGCTCCTTTTCTGTTGTGAGCGCCTTCATGATAGGTGGCTGAATAACAGGTACGAGTGCCATATATGAATATGCTGCAACTGCTATAGGTCCCATAAGAGTACCACCCATTCCAAGTTTTCCTGCAAGGAATATGGATGTAGGACCGTCAGCACCACCGATTATGGATATAGCTGCTGCTTCTTTTCCGTTGAATCCCATAAGGAATGCAAGGAAATACGCCGCATAAATACCAAACTGTGCCGCCGCACCAAGAATAAAACTTTTAGGATTGGCAATAAGTGGACCAAAGTCTGTCATCGCACCAACACCCATGAATATAAGTGATGGCAGGATACTCCACTCATCTAACAAATAAAAATAATGTAATAATCCGCCTTCTTCAATAATGGATGGGAACATATTAACCAAAAACATACCAAAGGAAATTGGTACTAAAAGTAATGGTTCAAATCCCTTGACAATTGCAAGATACATGAAAAAGCACGCAAAAACAATCATTATATAGTGTTTCCATGTAAGAGTTGCAAATCCGGTTTGAAGAGCAAGATTCTCTAAAATATCTAAAAAACTGCTCATTTAGCTGTTACCTCCTATTTTTTAGGTACAAATCCGTAAGTATATTAGTTCAATGTAGCCAAAGTGTCTCCTGCTTCAACAGCATCTCCGGCAGAAACATTAATACTTGCAACTGTACCATCCTCAGGTGCAACAACTTCATTTTCCATCTTCATAGCCTCTAAGATAAGTATTACTTCGCCCTTCTTTACGGCTGTTCCAACACTTGCCTTAACGCTTAAAATCTTACCAGGCATTGGTGATTCTACTGAGATTGAGCCTGCTGAACCTGTTGCTGCAGGTGCTGCAGGTTTTGCAACAGGTGCCGGTGCTGCAACAGGTGCTGTTGCTGTTGCTGCTGGTGCCGCACCTGCGCCTAATTCCTCAACTGCTACGTCATATGCTGTACCGTTAACGGTAATTCTATAATTCTTCATATTCTATGTCCTCCTGAATAAACAATATTATCTTTTTGCTCTCTTAATTGAACGCACAACAAGCTTATCCCTGCTCACTGCACCGTTTTGTCCTGCTGCTGCATACACAGCTGCAGTTATAACTGCCACAAGTTCCGCATCGTCAGTGAGATTTTTCTCCTCAACGACAGGCACGGCAGCTTTTTTATTATCTGATTTCTCAGGTACTTCCTTAGGCTTCTTCTCAAAGAGTGCAGGAAGATACTTAAACAATGAAATAATAAATGATATGAATATAAGAACTATAAATACTGTTCCCATACCTATCAGTGTATTAAGACCAGCCTGTTTCATCAATTCTGCTGTTGAATATACGGCTGACACTACCATCTCCTCAGGAGTAAACGGATAAACACCCTTTTGTGAGAATCTCTCTCTAATCTGAGAACCAAGCATCTGCTCTATCTCAGCAGTTGTACATTCGTATACTCCGGCATTATATGTGAGAATTTCATTGTACTCCATATAATATGCAGGATTCTCCACGTATGTAACTGTTATTTCAACATCCCTGTTTTCAGCCTTGTTAATTATGGTTACTGAAACCGAATCGTCAGTATTTACAATCTCTGCATCAACCATGTCGATTGTAAATGTACCATCGAGACACGCCGCTTCACAATAACTGTAGTTATCGAAAGCACCGACATTATCTGTGGCCTCTGCCTGTTCAATACCCTTAATTGCTGACTGTTCAAACGCGGTACCGCCCTCAAGATAGTACTGTGCATATTCATCATCGATATTTGAATATGCTGAAAAACATGACATTGTATAAAGCACTATCTCTGTCTCATCATACTCAAAAGGCTTTTCCACATCACTATCACAACCGGTCATTGAAAACATAACAGCTAACATGGAAACTAATAATAATAATCTTTTAATTTTCATTTAGTTGTCACCTCTTCTTAAACTGCTCCATGCTTCTTGTATGGTCTTTCTTCCTTCTTTGTATATAACATATCCAAAGCTGCTATTATACGTTTTCTTGTTGCATCAGGCTCAATAATATCATCGATATAGCCACGCTTTGCAGCAGCCATAGCACTTGACTGGAGCTCTGTATAAGCCTTCTCAAGTTCAGCAGAAGCAGCAACCTTATCATCAGAAGCAGCAATCTCTTTTTCATACATAATCTTAACAGCCATCTTAGGCTCCATAGTTCCTATCTTGGCATTTGGCCAAGCATAAACCATATCTGCACCGATTGCCTTTGAGTTCATAACAGTGTATGCTGTACCAAAAGCATCACCCATAACAAGTGTTACCTTAGGTACTGTCGCGTTTGCAAATGCATAAGTAAGCTTTGCTGCAGCATCTGCCATAAGCTTTTCATTCTGTACAGTAGCCTCAAATCCCTTTGTATTAACGAGTGTAATAACAGGAATATTAAATGCATCACAGAAATTAACAAAGTCAGCTGCAAGATAAGCTCCGTCTGCAGTGATTACATCTTTGCCGTCTTCAACCTGATTTGCAACACAACCAACAGTTACGCCGTCAAGCTTAATAAATCCAACAACCATATCTGTTGCAAAGTTCCTGTTAACTTCAAAAAATACATTGTTATCGGCAATATTCTGTAATACAGCTCTTCCGTTTCCCGAAAAACTGTCTAAATCAGGGATAACTCTGTTTAAATCATCAGCACACTCAGTTGCATCATCATCTATGTTATTTGATGGAAGCATATCTATAAGAGCTCTGATTTGTGATAAGACAGATGCATCATCATCACATACTCCGTCAACCAGAGATGTATTTTTGCAAAGATAATCTGCACCGGCAGTATCAAGCTTTGAAGAGTTGTTTCCATCTAAAGCATTAGGACTGTTAACGAATAACTTTGAGTCCCCGGCAGTCATAAATGTGAAGTCTGTCAATGTTGGAATAAGTGCTGCTCCACCGCCACAGGTTCCAAAAATAGCTGTAATCTGTGGAATCACACCAGATGCCATAGTTTGTTTGAGATAAAGCTCACCAAAAGCATTCATAGCATCAGTAGCTTCCTGAAGACGAAGTCCTGCACAGTCAATAAGACCGACAACAGGTGCCCCTACCTTCATAGCCATGTCATAAATCTTAGCAATCTTCTTAGCATGCATTTCACCAATGGCACCGCCAAGAACAGTTGCATCCTGACTATAAACATAGACTAATTTTCCATTGATAACACCATATCCGGTGATTACACCGTCTTTTGGAGTATCATTTTCCGGCATGTTGAAATCAGTTGCTCTCGCTGTTACATAAGCACCAACTTCAACAAAGCTTGCGTCATCAAGTAATGTGTTAATTCTATCACTTGCTGACAAACTAAGTTTGTTACTCATTTTAAGTCCTCCGTTATATTTATTTTAGGTCATCATTTTAAAAAAATAGACCAATTTCTTCCGATTATAATAATACGCTTTTTCTCTGCTTAAATCAAGATATTCTTGCATTATTTTTGGTAATTTTGCATATTTTTTTACTGATTTTCAAGTAATCTTAACATATCCTCCATAACGCCTTTAGTTGTTCTGCATCGAACTTCATATCTGTCCCCGTCAAAATTATATCTTTTAACTTTTACCGCCCCTCTCAGGTAGAAACCTGCATAGACCGTACCAACAGGTTTTTCTTCTGTTCCTCCGCCCGGTCCTGCAATACCGGTAACTGATATGGCACAGTCAGCACGAGATATTTTTGCCGCACCGGAAACCATTTCCATAGCTGTTTCCTCTGAAACAGCCCCAAACTTGTCCAGTGTTTCTTTTTTCACCCCTATAATTCTTTCTTTAGCCTCATTTGAATATGTGACATAGGATTCGTTTATCACTTCCGATGCCCCCGGCACGTTGACAATTGCGGACGAAATCATCCCTCCTGTACATGATTCAGCCGTTGCAACGGTATATTTTTTTAATATAAGTTTCTTTACCAATGTCTCTGCTACAGAATATAGTTCGTCTTGCATAGTTATATCTCCAATCTGTTATATATCTTACTTAAAATATAAAAATCCCTTTCATAACACACAAAAGGGATTTTTATATTTATTTTGTATCCTTTAATACATTCTTATTTTTGATTAAATAATCAACAAGTGATATAACTGTCAATGTCAATGCAGCGTAGATAAGAACATTTTCAATTATTGCAGTTACATCTCCTCCAAAATCACACATGATAAATATAATCATTATCATTTGAACTACGGTTTTAACCTTGCCCCACCACCCGGCAGCAATCACAACTCCGTTATCCGATGCTACCAGTCTGAATCCGCTTATGATAAATTCTCTGGCAATAATAATTATAACAACCCACGCAGGAATCCTGTCAAGTTCTATGAGTGCAATCATTGCAGAACACACAAGAAGCTTATCCGCAAGAGGGTCCATAAATTTGCCGAAGTTAGTAATAAGATTATATTTTCTGGCAATCTTTCCGTCTAACATATCAGTTAAACTTGCTATACAAAATATAGCTACTGCAATCCATTTTCCGTATGGTACAAAATCAGCCATAAGTGCAACAAGAAAAAATGGAATAAGTATAACTCTGAGTATCGTAAGTTTATTAGGTAAGTTCATCTGTTATTCCTCCTATTAAATCATAAGGTCCTGCCTCGTTTATCCTGACATCAACAATTGTGCCCGATATAAGTTCGTAATCACATTCCACAAATACCATACCGTCAACATTCGGTGCATCCCTGTAAGTTCTTCCCACATAAACATTATCTTCCGGGGAATATCCTTCAATGATAACCTTTTGGATTGTACCTACGAGTTCCGTATTTTTATCGAGGGATATCTCCTGCTGAAGTTCCATTATCTCATCTCTCCATCCGGAAGCCACTTCACTATTAATCTGATTTTCAAATGTTGCAGCCGGTGTCCCCTCTTCTCTTGAATAAGTAAACACACCCAGTCTGTCAAATTCCGTCTCATCAATAAATTCCAACAGTGCTTCGTGTTCTTCCTGAGTTTCTCCCGGAAATCCGGCAATCAACGTCGTTCTTATGGATATGTCAGGACATTTCTTTCTCAGTTTTTCTATAACCGATTTTATGGATGCCTTATCTGTCTTTCTGCCCATTCTTTTCAGCACGCCATCCTCTGAATGTTGGAGAGGCATATCAATGTATTTACACAATTTATTTTCTGTGGCAAAAAGTTCTATAAGTTCATCGTTTATTTCCTCAGGATAACAATACATCAGTCTTATCCATTCTATTCCTTCAATCCGAGCCAGTCTTCTTACGAGCTCCGGCAGGCTCTTTTTTCCGTATATATCAATTCCATAACAGGTTGTTTCCTGAGCAACTATTATAAGTTCTTTTATACCCTGAGATGCCATATACTCAGCTTCCTTCACCAGCCTGTCCATAGGCACGCTGCGATATTTTCCCCTGATATGCGGAATTATACAATATGTGCAGAACTTATTACATCCCTCTGCTATCTTCAGATAACCCATAAATGTTCCCGATGTGATAATTCTTTTCGTATCCGTTACCGCAAGTCTGTCAAGTTCATCATATACCGAAACTTTTCCGTCAGGTTTTACATTTATATCGGTAAAAACCTCCGGATTTTTTTCGTTTTCCAAAGCTTTTAGTACCCGGATAATTCTGTCAAAGCTGCTTGTTCCAAGGCACGCATCAACCTCAGGTATTTCATCGAATATCTCATCTTTAAAACGTTCCGCAAGACATCCCGTTACAATCAGGTATTTAAGTCTTCCTTTTTTTAGCTGAGCCATTTCGAGAATGGTATTTACACTCTCTTCCATAGCATCATGAATAAAGCTGCAGGTATTGACAATTACAGCATCCGCTTCATTCTCATCATTGGTTATATTATAGCTATTTGCATGAAGAAGCCCAAGCATGGCTTCGCTGTCACATAAATTTTTGTCACAGCCTAACGACACTAACAATATGTTCATATTAATCATTTAAACCTGCTTCCACACAATTATTCATAAGCATCGCAATGGTCATAGGGCCGACTCCTCCCGGAACAGGTGTAATCGCACCTGCAACAGGCTCGACAGATGCAAAATCCACATCTCCGCACAATTTACCGTTTTCATCTCTATGTATTCCAACATCGATAACGGTGGCTCCTTCTTTAACATATGATGCATCAATCATACGAGGCTTTCCAACGGCAACCACAAGTATATCAGCTCTCTTACACACAGCTTTTAAATCCTTTGTCTTTGAGTGGCATATGGTTACCGTACCGTTTTCACGCAGAAGCAACATTCCCATAGGTTTACCGACTATGTTACTTCGTCCTACAACCACACACTCCTTACCGGCAATTTCTATCCCGGAGCGTTTGAGCAATTGAATTATACCTGCAGGAGTACATGACACAAAACCTTTCTGTCCTATACTGAGAGCGCCAACACTTGCAGGATGGAAGCCGTCGACATCCTTTTCCGGCAATATTGCATTTATTATTTTTTCTTCATTAATATGTTTAGGCAATGGCAATTGTACAAGTATGCCATTGACGAAACTGTCTTCATTTAAATTTTTTATAACCCCCAAAAGTTCAGCCTCTGTTGTCTCCTCAGGCACTTCAAAAGCAGCAGATCTGATTCCGATATAACTGCAGGCTTTCTTTTTATTTTCAACATATACTGTTGATGCGGGATCTTTGCCTACCTGAATAACCGCAAGGCATATCTCTTTACCCTGTTTTCTGAGTTTTTCTACCTTTACCTTTAATTCATCTTTAATCTGCTTTGAGATTAACTTTCCATCAATTATCTGTGCCATAAACACCCTCCTTTATTGTTAGAATAATCCATTGATTATTCCGTCATCATCAACAAATATCCTCTCTGCCGCCGGTACCTTCGGAAGTCCCGGCATAGTCATAATCGCTCCTGTTATAGCGACAACAAAACCTGCTCCGGCACTCACATATACCTCTCTTATATTTACGGTAAACCCTTCCGGTCTTCCCAAAAGTGTTGCATCATCAGATAAAGAATATTGGTTTTTCGCCATACATACCGGCATATTTCCCATACCCATAGCCTCGATTTTCGCAATGGCATTTGAGGCTTCTTTGCTGTAAATCACATCTGAAGCACCATATATTTTAGTGGAAATGGTATGAATTTTTTCTTTTATTGATAATTCATCCTCATATAAAACCTTGAATTTGCTCTCCTTTGTCTCAATAGTTTTAAGCACTGTATTTGCAAGGTCTATACCTCCTTCGCCGCCTTTTTCCCATACATTTGCAAGAGCGAAGTCACAATTTCTTTCCTCGCAGAAATTCTTAACAAATTCAAGTTCCGCATCTGTATCAGCCACAAATCTGTTCAGGGTAACAACTACCGGAACACCATACATCTGAAGATTTTCAATGTGTTTTTCCAAATTAACTATACCTTTTGAGAGTGCTTCAAGGTTCTCGGTATTGAGCTCATTTTTCGGAACACCGCCATTATACTTCAGCGCTCTTACCGTAGCCACAAGAACAACCGCATCCGGTTTAAGTCCTGCCATACGACACTTTATATCAAAGAATTTTTCTGCTCCCAAATCAGCTCCGAATCCGGCTTCAGTAATTACATAATCCGCTATCTTGAGGGCTGTTTTTGTTGCTCTTACAGAATTGCAGCCATGGGCAATATTAGCAAAAGGTCCGCCGTGGACGAGAGCTGGTGTATGCTCCAGTGTCTGAATAAGATTAGGTTTAATTGCATCTTTTAAAAGAGCGGTCATGGAACCGACACATTTCAAATCTGATGCTGTCACAGGCTCATTGTCGTAATTATATGCAACTATAATTCTCCCCAATCTTTCCTGTAAATCCTTTATATCATCTGCAAGACAAAGTATTGCCATAATCTCAGATGCCACCGTAATGACAAATCCATCCTGTCTTACTACACCATCAGCTTTTTTTCCCATACCTATAATGATATTTCTGAGTGCCCTGTCATTCATATCAAGACATCTCTTGAATACAATTCTCTTTGGATCAATTTTAAGAGCATTACCCTGATGGATATGATTGTCCAAAACAGCAGCCAAAAGGTTATTCGCAGAGGTTATGGCATGAAAATCACCGGTAAAATGTAAATTCAAATCCTCCATAGGTACAACCTGGGAATATCCACCGCCTGCTGCTCCTCCCTTAACACCGAAGCAAGGGCCAAGAGAAGGTTCTCTAAGTGCAATGATGGATTTTTTTCCAAGTTTTCCCATAGCCTGTCCAAGACCTACGGTAACTGTTGTCTTTCCCTCTCCGGCAGGTGTAGGATTTATGGCTGTCACAAGTATGAGTTTACCATTTTTATTATCCTTAACCGAATTCATATATTCATCAGAAAGCTTTGCCTTATACTTTCCATACATTTCTATGTCGTCCTCTCCTATACCTATTGTTGAGGCAACATCCTTTATATTATATAGTTCTGATTTCTGTGCAATTTCAATATCCGTTAACATATATTATCTCCTTTATCCTTAATTTATAAATTTTCTTCTACATAGTTTTCAAATTCTTCCATAGCCATGAGAACCTTTCTTGGTTTAGTGCCTTCCTCAGGTCCTACTACTCCTGCCTCGGATAACTGATCCATAATCCTTGCAGCTCTGTTAAAGCCGATTTTGTACACTCTTTGAAGCATGCCTATGGATGCTTTATCTTTTCCTATGATAAATTTACCTGCATCCACAAAATATTCATCCAAATCCGATGATGAACCGGATTCCTTTGCGCCACCGCCAACAGATGTACTTGCAATTTCCTGAGTTATTTTGTCATCATATGTATTTTCCCCATTATTTGATTTCAGGAAATTAACTACATTTGCAATTTCTTCATCAGAGAGAAATGCTCCCTGTACACGAACCGGTTTAGGATAACCGGTTGGATAAAACAGCATATCACCTTTTCCAAGCAATTTTTCTGCCCCGTTCATATCAAGAATTGTACGCGAATCAACACCCGATGAAACAGTCATGGCTATACGTGACGGCACGTTTGCTTTAATCAAACCTGTTATAACATCCACCGATGGTCTCTGGGTAGCTATAACCAAATGTATACCTGCTGCACGGGCAAGCTGTGAAAGTCTTACGATTGCATCCTCAACCTCGCCGTGGGCAACCATCATAAGATCTGCAAGCTCGTCTACTATGATTATAATCTGAGGAAGCTTTTTCAAATCCTCATTTCCATCCTCTGAGCCCGTAACTTCTTTAACCTTGTCATTATAACCTTGTAGATTACGCACATTATATTGAGCAAAGAGCTGATATCTGTTAGTCATCTCAAGTACTGCCCAGTTAAGTGCTCCTGCTGCTTTCTTTGGATCCGTAACGACAGGTATAAGCATATGAGGTATACCGTTATATATGCTGAGTTCTACCTGTTTCGGATCAACCATTATAAGCTTTACATCGTTTGGATTTGCCTTATATAAAATACTCATAATAAGAGTATTTATACACACTGACTTACCTGAGCCTGTGGCACCTGCCACAAGGAGATGAGGCATCTTGGCTATATCAGCCACAATAACCTGACCGCCTATATCTTTTCCAACAGCAAAGGCAATATTGGAAGGGAATTTTTTGAAGTTATCTGACTCAAGCAAATCCCTGAAATATACAGATGACGCTTCCTTATTCGGAACTTCAATTCCTATGGCGGCTTTACCCGGTATAGGTGCCTCGATACGAATATCAGCCGCTGCAAGATTAAGTTTTATGTCATCAGCAAGATTAACAATTTTGCTGACCTTGACTCCCTGTTCCGGTTGCAACTCATATCTTGTAACGGAAGGTCCGCAACTGTAGTCGGTAACCGTAACATTAACCCCGAAATTTTCAAGGGTGTTTTTAAGTTTAATGGCAGTTTCTCTGACACTCTTTTCAGCACCACCGCTTGACTTTGACTTATTTTCCTTGAGTAAATCAATAGGAGGGAAAACGTATTCTCCGCTCTTTGAAGCAGGAACATCGTTATTCTTTTTAAAACTGTCTGTCTTTGTCGCGGTACCTGATGTTGCGGTACCTAATGTTGCAGTATCCGATGTTGCGGTACCCGACGACTCTATACTTTCAGACACTTCCTTCAGTGCATCAAGCATCATCGCCTCAGACTCTTTAGTCTTCTTACGCTTTCTCTTTACCGGTTTAAGCTCTGTAACTTCCTCTGTTTGTTCAAAGTTTTCTGTTGTTTCGGCAAAGAAGTCTTTTCCTGTATATTCAGAATTGAAGAAATCATCCTCTTTTATAGGCTTAAGTTCATGAACCTCTTCGGTTTCTATCACTCTGTTTTTCTCTTTCTTATTCTTTTTTCCCGTATCCTCTGTTTCCAAAACCCTTATACTGTTAAGTACATTTTTGTTTTGGTTATTTTTACGTCTTTCATCCAATGAAATAACGTCTTCATACTCTTCCTCATCTTCCTCATCTCTTCCCAAAAATGAATCTTTTATCATATTGATTAAAGACACATCCATAACAACTATTATCCCAATAACGGTAAGTAAGATAATGACTATTATTGAACCGGTTGTCCCTATAAGCTTGCTCAAAAGAACAAGCAAACCTCCGAGAATAACACCACCGCCCTTTTTCTGAACGGCTCCGTCCTTGTACAAGGATACAATTCCAACATCACCAGTTCCTGTGATAAGCTGGCAAATAAAAGCAATAACAATTAGAAATATACCAACACACAAAACTCTTTTAATAATTTTTTTATGTGCTCCGTTTGATATAAGAAATGCAGCCGAAAAAAATCCGTAAATAGGTACAAGATATGCCACCGTACCCACAAGGCCAAAAATAATATCAGATACAAAATTTCCTGCAACGCCGCACCATCCGAAATTACTACACAGCAAAAAAACAGCCACTGCCAGTGCCACAAATATCCATATTTCACCTGTTCTTGAATTATCCGGTTCCTCCAGTGCTTTTCTTGCAGCCGCTTTTCTTTCCCTTGTATATGTATTATTAACCTTATTGCCGGAAGTACGTGTACCGGTCTTTCTGCCGGGTGCAGAACGGCTGGCACTACTTCCGGTTTTTCTCTTATCTGCCATCACTAACTCTCCTTATCATTTATAAACCCATACTCTGATATTTTACTATTTTTTCTATTATTTATCAAGTCGTAAAGGCAAGATAATGCACTGTTTATTCCACCCACTCTGTCAATTATACCTTTTTCAACAGCCTGCTTTCCCACAAGCATAGAACCGATATCCTTAGTAAGCTCTTTAGTGTTAAACATAACACTTCTGAGTTCATCTTCTTTTATATCGCTGTGATTAACAGTAAATTCAATTATTCTATCCTGCATGCGTTCAATATATTCATAATTCTGTTTTACTCCTAATACCATTCCCGAAACCCGTATCGGATGAATAACCATAGTTGCCGATGGCACTATAAATGTAACATCACCTGAAACAGCAAGCGGAACACCTATGGAATGTCCGCCTCCCAGTACAAGACAAACCTTAGGTTTACTGAGAGAGGCTATCATTTCAGCAATCGCAAGTCCCGCTTCCACATCGCCCCCCACTGTGTTCAGCAAAATCAATACTCCATCTATATCCTGACTATCCTCCACCACGGCAAGCTGTGGCAAAATATGTTCATATTTGCTTGTCTTCGATGTGCTGCCCAAATTTTCATGACCTTCTATCTCACCGATAATATTTAGTAAATGTATTCTCTGGTGAAATTTATTTCCATAAAGAGTTATCTGTCCATAATCTTTTATAAGTTCTTTTTGCGTTTTCTCATCTGAAACGCTGTTGGATACATTCTGATTATCTTTCTTATTATCCATATATATTTCTCCCTGTTTCTTTTTTAGTATTATGTGAAATATATAAGTTTTTATACAAAAAAAAGGTTCGGAAATTCATCCGAACCTTTTTTATCGTGTATATATTAATATGTTATTGAATCTGCAATCACACTATATCCGCTGATATCACCTGTATATGATACATACTCAAGATATAATAACACTGAACCGTCACAGATTACTAATGAACGACCCTTGTATGAACCATCCTCTGCATCAGTAACCCACTCTGTTGCCTTATTTCCATTATATGTTACTGTGCTTGAAGTAACATGCTCGCCGAAAACTGACTTAATCTGTGCATCAAATGTCTCAATTGCAACAGCCTCTGTTGCAACATTTTTGTTATCTACAGCCATAACAAACGCTGCAGCATTTTCAGTATTAACATAAGTTACAGATGTTGAATCTGAACTTGCATCCTTTTCAAATCCTTCCGGTACATCAAAAGTTATACCGTTGAATGAATCTGTTCCATCTGCTGTTTCTGAATTTTCTTCAGTTGTATCATCATCAGTTATATCCATTTCGGTTACATCCTCTTCAGTTGTATCCTCTTCAGTTGTATCTTTCTCACTTACTTCTTCGCTTGCTGTAGTCTTATCTGACTTTCCACCAGCATCTTTCTCACCACATGCAACTAACGAAAAGCTCATAAGACCAATCATAGCAACAGCAGCTATTCTTTTTAATAAATCCTTCTTAAACATTTTTTCTCTCCTTATTATATGATATTAAATACAAAATACAATGGATACTATAACACAATTTCATTAAAAATCAATACATTTTTTCATATAATAAAATTTAAGAAGTAGAAAAAAGGATTTTACTGAAACCAACCGGTTGCAATAAAATCCTTTTTATATAAAACACCCCACATATGAACTAATTAAAACATTTAAATAATTCACTGAAAGTAATTATACCATTCGTTTGATTTTTAAATAGCTACTGCGGGTTACCTCTTTACATAGTAAGTATAATCTCGTTTATATCGGCAAGTTCCTCAAAAGGAATGTAATTATCCTTCATGGTTTTACCGTTAAGTGTCATACTCTTGCATCCGCTTTGAGCACTATCAGGGTTGAGAACCTTGATATTAAGTTTCTTACCTCTGAAATCTTTTACAATATCAAATTCTTTCCAGTCAGATGATATTGCAGGTGCGATACGAATACCATTGAAATCAGGTCTCATACCGAGTATACCTTCAACACAGCCTACCATAACGGTTGATGCTGTACCTGTAAGCCAGTGTACATGGCTTCTTCCCTCAAAAGGTGATTCTGAGCTTTCGGTAAACTGTCCGTGACAATACGGTTCCAGTTTACGTATCTCAGCTTTATCATTCATGGAAGCCGGTGAACTATTTTTAAAATACTCAAAAGCCCTGTTTCCGTGACCCATAAGAGCCTCAGCCAATATAATCCAACCCTGAGGTTGAGAGAATATACCGCCATTTTCCTTAGTAGACGGATTAAAGAGTAACATCAATGCTCCATCAAAAGCATGTTCAACGTAAGATGGTGCCATAAGCCTGCATCCATAAGGTGTACTGAGTTCTCTGTGAACTGACTCAAGAGCCGCATTTGCCTGCTCTTCTGATGCAAGACCGCTTATAACAGCCCATGACTGCGGATTAAGCCACATATTAGCTTCCGGATCATGTTTTGAACCAATAATCTGTCCGTCTTCCTTGTATCCTCTGATGTATCTGTCATCTTCCCAGCACTTTGTCTGGATGGTATCGCCCAATTCTTTCTGTATTCTGTCAAGATATGCAATATATTCTGTATCCTCTTTCATCTCTGAAAACATCCGAAGAACAGTCATAGCGTAATAGAGTTGCATAGCCACAAAAGTTGACTCGCCCTTTTTACCTAATCTTAAACAGTCATTCCAGTCTGCGTGAAGTCCGGCAGGCATATTGTTGTTACCGAGACGGTTCATGGAAAAATCTATAGCTCTCTTAAGATGCTCATAAACAGTACCCTCACCACCATTTGCAAAAACTATCACTTCATCTATAAAATCTGTATTTCCGGTCTCTGCAATATATTTGTATATGGTAGGAAACAGCCATAAAGCATCATCAGCTCTATATGCCGGATGTCCTGTTGCTTTGACATAAGAAGGATCATCAGGAGTATCCTCATGTCCTGCATTGTGATTAAACTTAACAAGAGGAAGTCCGCCACCGTTATCTACCTGGGCAGATAACATAAATCTGATTTTTTCAAGTGCCATTTCCGGTTCAAGATGAATAATACCCTGAATATCCTGAACTGTATCTCTGTATCCGTATCCGTTTCTTAAACCGCAATATGAGAACGATGCAGCTCTTGACCATATAAATGTCATAAAGCACTGGTACGCATTCCATGTGTTAACCATGGCATTGAAAGCCTCGTCAGGAGTCTTTACCTGTAAATGAGCAAGTTTACCATGCCAATTATCCTTTAATTCTTTTAGCTCCTCCGCTGTTTTAGCTGACACATCAGTGTACTCTGCCATAACTGCCTCAGTCTCAGCATCATCCTTCATACCAAGAATAAATGCAATCTCTTTGCTCTCGCCCGGAGCAAGAGTAAGTTTTGTTTCAAGAGAACCACAGGCATTAGAATTATAGTTAAGCGCATTGCCAAGGTTTCCGTTTTCAATGCCTACAGGATTAGCATATGAGTGATATCTTCCGAGAAATACTTCCTTATCTCCGCAATAAGTTGCCACATCTGCACCTGCAAGTCCGAAAAATCTTGTAAATGCTGTATTGCCATCCATAGCAACACCCTTATTCACATTTTCATTGATAACCTGTTTAATCCTGTTACCCATAAAATATGTTCTGGTAATAAACTGCGTATACTGAAGATTAACCTGATCCTGCTCATAATTATTATCATTGGTAAATTCACAATATCCAAATACAGAAATATTTCTCTCTGTATTTGAATTGTTGGTTACTTTTAATCTCCACACCTCATGAGTTTTATCCAGTGGAACATAGTACAATGCCTCGGAATCTATTTCCGAATATGAAGCTTTAATATTTGTATATCCGGTACCATGATGACATTCACTCTTGTAAAGATTTAAATCCTTGCCAACAGGCTGCCATGATGCTGACCAGTAATCTTTTGAATCATTATCTCTCAAATAAATATATCTGCCCGGCTGATCAAAATTGTTAAACACATATCTGAGTATTCTTCCGTTTGCACCGGACTTCACAAAACTGTATCCGCCTGCATTATTTGATATGATAGCACCATACTCAGGTGAACCCAGATAGTTCGCCCACGGAGCCGGTGTATCAGGTCTGTCTATAACATATTCCTTGTTGATTTCATCAAAATAACCATATCTCATGAAATGCCCTCCTAATGTTAGAAATATTTATTACTCTGCATCTTTTAAGCTAAGGCTGACCTTGCCCATTCTGTCAATTTCAAGTACCTTAACTCTTACCTCGTCACCGATATTTACTACATCTTCAACTTTCTCAACTCTGTGGTCAGCAAGTTTGGAAATGTGAACAAGACCATCCTTGTTAGGAGAAAGTTCAACAAAAGCTCCGAAGTTCATAATTCTTACTACTTTACCCTCGTAAGTTTTACCCACCTCAAGAGGATCAACAATTGAACGGATAATCTTTAAAGCCTTGTCCATACCTGCCTGCTCAACGCCACAGATTGACACTCTTCCGTCATCGTCAATATCTATCTTAACGCCTGTTTCTTCAATAATTGAATTAATAGTCTTTCCTCTCTGACCGATAATCTCACCAATCTTCTCAGGATCAACAACAGTCTGTATAATCTTAGGTGCGAACTCACCAACTTCTTTTCTTGGCTCTGCTATGGCCGGTTTCATACATGTATCCATGATGAACAATCTTGCCTCACGGCATCTTGCAATAGCACCCTCAACAATAGGTCTTGTAAGACCATGTATCTTTATATCCATCTGGATAGCTGTTATACCCTCAGTTGTACCGGTTACCTTAAAGTCCATATCACCAAAGAAATCCTCAAGACCCTGAATATCTGTAAGGAGCACATAATCATCATCTGTTTCTCCGGTTACAAGACCACATGATATTCCGGCAACCATTTTCTTTATAGGTACTCCGGCAGCCATAAGTGCCATACATGATGAACATGTTGAAGCCATTGATGTAGAACCGTTTGACTCAAATGTCTCAGATACGGAACGTATTGCATATGGGAATTCCTCTTCTGATGGGAGAACCGGAATAAGGGCTCTCTCTGCAAGAGCACCGTGTCCGATTTCTCTACGTCCCGGACCTCTTGATGGTTTTGTCTCACCAACTGAATAAGAAGGGAAATTATAGTGATGCATATATCTCTTTGCAGTTACATTTTCATCAAGTCCGTCTAATTTCTGAGCTTCTGAAAGAGGTGCCAGAGTTACAACATTACAAATCTGAGTCTGTCCTCTTGTAAACATGGCTGAGCCGTGAACACGAGGAATAATGTCTGTCTCTGCAGAAAGTTTTCTAATCTGAGTAATCTCTCTTCCGTCAGGTCTCTTGTGATCTTTGAGAATCATCTTACGAACTGTCTTCTTCTGGTACTGGTAAACAGCCTCATCAAGAACAGCAAGCCATTCTTCGTTATCAGAAAAAGCCTCCTCAAGTTTATCCTTAATCTGTCTGATATTTTCTTCTCTAACCTGCTTTTCATCTGTAAATACTGCAACTTCCATCTGTTCAGGAGTTACAATCTCCCTGATTGCCGCAAAAAGCTCCTCAGGTACTGCACAGCTTGTATACTCATGCTTAGGCTTACCACACTCAGCTACAATCTGATCTATAAATGCTATAACCTTCTGATTTAATTCATGGGCAGCATAAATAGCCTCTATCATCTTAGCCTCAGGAACCTCGTTAGCTCCGGCTTCAATCATGATAACCTTATCTCTTGTTGATGCAACTGTAAGTTTTAAATCAGATACAAGGTTCTGTGTAGCATTAGGGTTGAATATAAATTCTCCATCGATAAGTCCAACCTGTGTAGTTGCACATGGTCCGTCAAAAGGAATATCAGAAATAGCTGTAGCTATGGCTGAACCAAGCATAGCTGTAAGCTCCGGTGAACACTCAGGATCAACTGACATAACCATATTGTTAAGAGTAACATCGTTGCGGTAATCCTTAGGGAAAAGAGGTCTCATAGGACGATCGATTACTCTTGATGTAAGTATGGCATTCTCACTTGCCTTACCCTCTCTCTTATTAAAACCACCAGGTATTTTTCCGACTGCATAAAGTTTTTCCTCATACTCAACGGAAAGTGGGAAAAAGTCAATTCCTTCTCTCGGTTTTTCTGAAGCGGTAGCTGTTGATAAAACTACAGTATCTCCATAGTGCATCAAAGCCGCACCATTTGCCTGTTTTGCAACTCTGCCAACATCAACACGAAGAGTTCTGCCGGCAAGTTCCATCTCAAACTTCTTGTACATAATAAACATTCTCCTTGATAAATATTTTTCATTAAGACGCCGAAACAACTGAAAATACCACTCTTTACAATATAAAAGTTGCCTCTAAAATGATATTTTCAGTAGTCTCGGTTAGTTCTTAATGCAATCTACAATATTATACCATTTTAAAAGCAACTGTTCAAGAAAAATATATGTATTGTCTTTCGGTTTTTGGGGTTAGTTTTTTTCCGGACAATTTCTCTTACTTTACATAACTTCACTGTTTTTTACAATTTGCTGTGATATTTCAAAAATGTTTCTTTTATCTACGTGAAGGGTAACATCTTTTGCCTTTTGATAATACGGTGTCCTCTTTGCAAGCATCAGGCAAATCTCACTATAGGGGTCCTCTACCTGCAAAAGAGGTCTTTTAGTGTCAGTCTTTATCCTTTCGTATACAGTATCTGCCGATACCTCCAGATAAAAAACCTTTCCTATTTTTCTCAGCAACTCAACATTTTCTTCCCTGAGTGGCATACCGCCACCCGTTGATACAACAGCATTATGCAATTTTTTTGTCATACCGGCAAGAATATCCGTTTCAAGTTTTCTGAAATATTCTTCTCCCTTATATTTAAATATATCGCTTATGCTCATTTTTTCTTTTTCTTCAATGAGACTGTCTGTGTCAATAAATGTGTAACCATAGTTTTCTTCAAGATACCTTCCCACTGAAGTCTTACCCGACCCCATATAACCTATGAGAACTATGTTATCACCATATAAAGCTTTCTTCAGTGCAATGTATACCTTATCCGTAATCTCATCTGACACAGTAAGATTATTCCACAATTCATATGCCATAATTCCCTGATACAAAAGCATCTTAAGCCCGTTTATAACCCTGCCACCATATTTTTTTATAATCTTTAAAAATGGTGTCATCGCCGGATTATATATCAAATCAACACCCAGATCCGCCATTTTATAAAACTCTTCATCTGCAATCAAAGGAAGACCGTCATTTTCATGCAATCCAACAGAGGTACACTGAATAAATATATATCTGTCCGCTTCAATATCCTTATATCTGTCCGCTGCAACCGGTGTTATTGTGTCACAGCCAAACTCCCTGTTCATATCACTTGCCAGTTTTGCTGCATTATCATATGTTCTGTTCAATATATAAACTTTTTCGGCACCATAATGCAGACACATATATGCCACCGCTCTTGCTGCCCCTCCTGCTCCGAACATAACAATCCGGCTGCCGCAAAGAGACACCCCTTCACTTATAATCGCTTTGGCAAGTCCGGGCATATCCGTATTATAGCCCTTATATCCGCCTTCGTCTCTCACAAGTGTATTTACGGCACCAATTGACTTAGCCGCAGGATCAATATCAACAAGGTGTTCCATAACCTCCTGTTTGAATGGCACAGTGATATTAAGACCCTGTATATCATTATCAAATGCCATCTTTACAGCATTTTCAAGATTATCAGTTATATGGAAAGGAATATATCTCTCATTTATTCCCAATTCACGACTTATGGTGTCGTGAATCACCGGAGATAATGTATGTTTTATCGGATTACCAAATATCCCTATATACTTTTCTGCCTTTATTTTTTCATAACCATCAATGGCATATTTCATAATGTCCATAATGTTCCTCCGCAATCCAGAGCAAAAAAACCACAGGCACTTTATACCTGCGGTTTCTTTGTTTAGTGTGATTATTTTCTAAGACCAAGTTTCTCAATAAGAGCTCTGTAACGCTCGATGTCCTTGCTCTTTAAGTATGCTAAAAGATTTCTTCTCTGTCCAACCATCTTAAGAAGACCTCTTCTTGAATGATGATCCTTTGGATGAGTCTTAAAATGCTCGTTAAGGTCATTGATTCTTGCTGTAAGAAGTGCAATCTGTACCTCAGGTGAACCTGTATCACCTTCTGTACGGGCATACTTTTCCATAATTTCTTTTTTCATTTCTGTAGTAATCATAATTACTGTTCCTCCTAAAATAAATATGTGTCCGATTACTGAGTAAAGGTCGGAGTTGTCCTGTCACTAAGTAACGGTCTGATACATAATAACACAATACTTTTCCCTTGTAAAGAAATATTTATCAATATCCTAATTCATCATTTACAAGGATAATATGAAATCTGTCAGAGTGTCTGGAATATCTTGTCACAAGAAATTCACAGCAGATTGTATCTGACGACTTGCAATTAACACATGAGCCATTTTGCTTGCACGGTGTATCCAAAGGAAACCTTTGGGCGTTTACCGGTGCCGCTATATTTCTCGCTCTCGAAAGAGCCGAATCAAAATCTTTTGCCACCTTATTCATACCTACTATCATAATAACCTTTTTCGGTCCATATGCTATGGCTGCAACTCTGTTTGAATTACCGTCAATATTTACCAGTATGCCATCCTCAGTAATAGCATTGCTGCTGCACAGAAAATAGTCTGCGCCAAATATTTTAAGTTCAATCTCTCTTTTTTCTTCAGGCGTCTCACATATATCTCTGTTAAACACCTGATAATTGCCATTAATTACCGCATCACGAAGTCCAATTTCACCTACTGAAACCGAGCCTCCCCAGCCTATTGATGAACCTTCCGGTATAAGCTCCAAAGCCTTTGTCAGTGCTTCTTCCCTGGTTTCAGCATAATACCCTGACATATTGCGGGATTCCAATCCTTTAATAACTTTTTTGGCAAGCAACTGATTCCTCGTTTTTTTATTTATATCACTCATATCTTTAATTCTCCTGTTTTTTACAAATATCCGATGTAGCTTTTGAGTTATATTTCATAACAAAGAGTTCCAGACTCTCCTTTAAAACCTCTATCTGCGATTTCAGATAAAATTCATCCTCAAACAGAGCATAATGCACGCAGGCTCTGATCAAAATAAATATCAGGGGTGTAAGTTTCTGATATGGTATACCCAGTTTACCCTCTAATAGTTTTGCATATTCGGTGTATCTCTTATCTACACCTGCAAAAAATTTCTGACCATACTCACGATACTTCGGATGAGTGTACACCTGATACATCAATCTGTATTTCTTGCCATGCTTTTCAGCCGTCCAGTAAGGTATCTCTTCGATATATCTCCACAATTCAGCCACATCAGTTGGTGCTTTTTCCATAAAATCATCTTCAACCTTACTCATACAATATTCCGTAGATTGTACAATAAGATCATCCAAATCTTTAAAATAGGTGTAAATAATTGCATGATTAAAGCCGCAATATCTCCCCAATGCTCTCATTCCTGTTCCGTGCAATCCCTGTTCCGCAAAACATTCATAACACTTCTCCATAATATCTGTCTTTTTTGCCTCAAATTGTTCTTTAGTATAATTTGCCACTTTTCTTCCTCCATATTGTTTGCACAATGACTTCTAAAATTGTATCATAGTCGTCCAAAAACCTCAATAGTCTTTCTAAATCTGATACAACCGAGCCTCTAAAGACAAAATATTTACTTTGTTACAAAAGCAACGCATACTCAATTAATTTTTTGTAAAAAAGATTTCCACATATAAAGTATTATGGTGTTTCGTTTTCTCATCTCACCCCATTCTATTTATGGAAATTATATTTAATTGTTATTCATGTAATTTCTTGTCTCTTCTTCGTTTATATGATAAATAGTAGCTATTTTTTCGATAATCACGGTATCCGGTGTTTCCAAACTTCTCAATGCGGTGATTGCTCCTTGTATTCCGGTAGCCTTGCCGGAAGCGTATCCACACTCTCTACCAGCTTCAAGGCCGGAGTTATATCCATCCACCTTACCGGAGGCGTATCCGTCCTCGTACCCCTCTTCCCTTGTGGTTTTCATATGCAGTTCTTCATCATATTCGTATATACTCATGGATTTTAAAGCATTGATGTTCTGTGATTCTAAGAAATAAAGATGTGACATGAAAGTCACTGAAATAGAATTGAATTTAATGCTTTAAGTCAAGATACCATAAGCGTATGAACTTTGTCAATACTATTTCAGTATTATATCTTATTTTTGCCATACTTCACGATTCCAAAACCTCAGAATCCTTGAAACAGGGGCTGATGGCACTGAGTTACACGCTTTAGGACTTACAGATCAGGATTAAAATCAAATAATAATTTAAAAATCAATTTGAAAGTGATATAATGTCAGAAGAAAATAAATATATTATTTGATTTTTTCAGGAAAGGATTTACATATGGCTGGTTCAACATACGGAAAACTTTTTACCATCACTACATGGGGCGAATCGCACGGCAGGGCTTTAGGTGTCGTGGTAGACGGATGTCCATCAGGAGTACCTCTTTGTGAGGATGACATACAGATATATTTAAACCGGAGAAAGCCGGGACAAAGTGACTTCTCCACAAAGAGAAACGAATCGGATTCTGTTCAGATACTATCCGGCGTTTTTGAAGGAAAAACCACAGGTACACCTGTTTCCATGGTAATTTTTAATGAAGATCAACATTCAAAGGATTACGGCGATATAGCACATTGCTACAGACCCGGACACGCGGATTACGGTTTTGATACCAAATATGGTTTCAGGGACTACAGAGGCGGTGGTCGCTCATCAGGAAGAGAAACCATTGGTCGTGTTGCTGCCGGAGCAATTGCTGCAAAAATCCTTTCAGCTCTCGGTATTGAACTTATTGCATACACACGTTCAGTCGGCGAATACACCATCGACTACGATAATTTTGATATAACAGAAATATCCAACAACTCGCTATATATGCCGGACAAAGCATGTGCATCCAAAGCCTCTGACTATCTGAAAAAAATCATGAATGAATCAGACTCAGTCGGTTCCTCTGTTGAGTGTGTTATAAAAGGTGTTCCTGCAGGCATTGGTGAACCGGTTTTCAATAAGCTCGATGCTCTGCTATCCCAGGGAATTATGTCCATCGGTGCAGTAAAAGCTGTTGAAATCGGGGATGGTATCTCTGTATGCCGTGCTCTTGGTTCACAAAATAATGACAGTTTTATCATGAATAATAACAAAATATCTAAATCAACCAATCATGCCGGTGGTATTTTGGGCGGAATAAGCGATGGTTCAGACATATTGGTAAGAGCCTCATTTAAACCTACACCATCCATTTACAAAGAACAGCACACCGTCAACTCATCCCTCGAAGAAACACTTATCTCCATAAAGGGACGGCACGACCCTATCATCGGTCCGAGGGCTGTGGTCGTTGTGGAGTCAATGTGTGCCATAACAATTTTGGATTTGCTAATGATTAATGCCACCTCAAAAATTGATAATCTGATAACTCTGTACAACTAAAAAATACAGGATACATAGTCATCTGTGTATCCTGTATTTTTATATCTCACGCTTTTATTGTTTTCGCACGCGGATGAGCTCTGTCATATTCTTCTTTGATTTTGCTCTGTCTGCTCTTCAGATATATCTGTGTTGTGGATATATCCGAATGTCCCAGCATTTCCTGAACCGCTTTTAAATCTGCTCCGTTTGTGACAAGATGCGATGCAAAGGAATGTCTTATCATATGTGGAGTAATATCCTTACTTATACCTGCTTTTTTTGCATAAGACTTAATAAGTTTCCAAAATCCCTGTCTCGTCATAGGTTGTCCTTTCAGATTTGTAAAGAGATAATTACTATCTCCGCACATACCTGCCCTGGCATTTTTTATATAATGTTCAAGAGCTACCCGGGCTGCATTTTCTATGGGAATCACGCGTTCCTTTCCCACATCCCTGCAATATATATAGCTCATGGTGAGATTGACATCCTCTATCTTTAATGATATCAATTCAGATACCCTCATCCCTGTAGCATATAAAAGTTCAAGCATTGCTTTATCCCTTATCTCTTTAGGTGTAGCTTTTGATGGTTGCTCAAGCAAAAGGCTAACTTCTTCCACCGAAAGTATCTCCGGTAATTTTTTTTCAATTCTCGGAGGTTTAAGCTGTTCTGCGCAATCCTCTTTTATAACGCCTTTTTTTAACATATACAGAAAAAAAGATTTAATGCTGGCTATATTACGGGAAATAGTTGCTGATGACATTCCAATCTTTTCAAGAGACATCACATAAGAGCATAAATCTGTGGAACTGACATCTTCCGGTTCCAAACAGCCCACACCCTCAAAATAATTACATAATTTGAGTAAATCCCTTCTGTATGATGCAATGGTGTTCCCACTGGCATGTTTGACATCACTTAGATATTCTATGTAATTATCTACCTGTTGTTCCATAACATAAACCTCTTGTATATCAACAAAATTTTAACCTTTAACATCATTATAATTACAATTTTGCATAAAATCAAACATATTTTTTGCATACTTTTACAGTTATTTTACAAAAATGTTAAAAAAGTACAAAATAAGGTGATCATCTACATTTTAATAACAATATGTTGATAAAAATTTTCCAAAAAAATTCTTGAAAAAAAGCCTTCACACACTACACCTGTGCAAAATATAACTGCACAAAACATAATCTTCCCAATTTGAAAATTTTCTTTTGACCAATTTTTGTAATGACTGTAAATCATAAAAAGCAGTAAAAGATAAAATATACAGTGGGGTAATAAAAACAGGAGAAGCTCTGCAAGACCTGTCAACCCACCATAATATGTCTGAATCGTTGCAAATACGCCAAATATTCCACCGATAAATATCATCAGAATATTATAGACAATATCCGTGTTTATTATTTTCATTAACAATATTATAAATATCAGTTGTTTCAATCTGGTAAACAAAACATATAATATTGTAACAGAATACGGCAATATTTCATTTGAACATAAATCTTCTCTGCCCAGACACATATATTCAAAACCCAAG
Organism: uncultured Bacteroides sp.; assembly: GCA_964553965.1. GTDB lineage: Bacteria > Bacillota > Clostridia > Lachnospirales > Lachnospiraceae > Coprococcus_C. Next base: position 27,380 of record CAZKMB010000018.1, read on the forward strand.
CCGCATTTTATAAAAACATTCACAACAACACTGGCAAGCATTACGGTAAATACCACAACTGTGATTCTGTCAATTCTGATTAATTTACTGCCTGTCATATTACCCTCCTCTTCAACTTTTTTTAAATAAAAAACAGGGAGTTAATTATTCACTCCCTATTTTTTATGTTTACAAATCTTTAATTATTCCTCTTTGTTTCATATCCTGATATGCTAAAATTGCAATTACGGACTTACTGTCAATAATTTTCCCTTCATAAATCATATTTAAGGCTTCTTTTACAGGAATATGAATTAAATCAATATATTCATCCGGATCAAATTTAACACTTCCTTTTTTAAGATGTGTACCTATGTAAACATCCGTTTTTTCATCAAAAGTTCCGATTGCTGACACAATATTGGTGACATGATATACTCTTTCAGGGATATATCCCGTCTCTTCTTCTGCCTCCCTGACTGCACAGCTTTCTCCCGACTCTCCTGCAAAGGAATAACCACCGGCAGGAATTTCAATATTCACGGCATCTATAGCATTTCGATACTGTTTTACAAGATAAGTATATTCATTTTCATCAACCAGTAAAATACCTGCTCCACCTCCGCTTTTATGTTTTATATAATCATAACAGACTGTGTTACCGTCAGGTGTTTCAAGATAATCCTTATACAACGCAACTATCTTAGAATCATAACAAAGCTCCATTTTTTTTCTTCTAAATTCTATCATACAAATCACCCATTCCTATTAAAAATCAATCATAATACTATAATATATTATATTTATATTCCGGGCAACAACAAAAAGAAAAGGATGTGGAAAACCACATCCTATATATCCCTTATTTTGCAAAATCAGTAACTCTGGATTCTCTGATAAGGTTAACCTTTATCTGTCCCGGATATTCAAGCTCGCTTTCAATCTGCTTAGAAATATCTCTGGCCAGTAATACCATATCAGCATCGCTAATCTGCTCTGGAACTACCATTACTCGAATTTCTCTACCAGCCTGAATAGCAAAAGTCTTATCTACACCCTTAAAGCCATTAGCAATATCCTCTAACGCCTGAAGTCTTGTAGTATATGTTTCCAACGTCTCACGTCTTGCACCAGGTCGTGCCGCAGAAATTGTATCGGCAGCCTGTACAATACACGCTATCAAACTTTGTGGTTCAACATCACCGTGATGTGCCTCTACTGCATTTATAACAATAGGTGACTCTTTGTACTTTCTACAAAGGTCAACACCGATTGATATGTGTGAACCCTGCATCTCATGATCAATTGATTTACCTATATCGTGTAAAAGTCCCGCTCTTTTAGCCAAGCGAACATCTACACCAATCTCACCTGCCAACAATCCGGAAAGCTGAGCAACCTCCATAGAATGTTTTAAAGCGTTTTGTCCATAACTTGTCCTGAATTTCATCTTACCAAGTAAACGGACTAATTCCGGATGGATACCATGAACACCTACTTCAAGAGTAGCTGCTTCACCTTCCTCACGCATCATGGTTTCAACTTCCTTCTGAGCTTTTTCAACCATCTCTTCAATTCTGGCAGGATGAATTCTGCCATCAAGAATAAGCTTCTCCAAAGCAATTCTTGCCACTTCACGTCTAACCGGATCGAAACTTGAAAGAATAACCGCCTCAGGTGTATCATCTATAATAAGATCTACTCCTGTCATAGTTTCAAGAGTTCTTATATTACGACCCTCTCTACCAATTATTCTACCCTTCATCTCATCATTAGGCAACTGCACCAACGATATAGTAGTCTCTGAAACGTGGTCTACTGCACACTTTTGAATGGCAGTAACAACGTAATCCTTAGCCTTTTTATCGGCTTCTTCTTTTGCTCGTGTTTCTAATTCTTTGATCATGACTGCGGTCTCGTGTTTTACTTCGTCTTCAACAGTCTTTAATAAGTATTCCTTTGCTTGTTCAGAGGTTAAACCTGAAATTCTTTCAAGTTCCTGAGTTCTTTTCGCTTCTAAATCTGAAACCTCACTCTTAATCTTCTCAAGTTCTGCTTCACGTTTTGAAAGAGCAGCCTCTTTCTTTTCCATAGCTTCACTCTTACGATCAAGGTTCTCTTCCTTCTGAATTACTCTCTTCTCCATTCTCTGGAGTTCATTACGACGATCCTTGACTTCTTTGTCAATTTCGTTCTTCGTTTTGAGAGCTTCTTCCTTAGCTTCAAGAAGGGTTTCGCGTTTCTTAGCTTCAGCACTCTTAAGTGCTTCATCTATAATTTCTCTAGCTTTATCCTCAGCCTTACCAAGCTTAGCTTCAGCAATATTCTTACGATATGCTACAGCAGCAAACCAAGTGATAACCACAGCTACGACAGTTATTATAGCAAAGATAACGTATTCTTGCATAACTCAGGAGCACCTCCTTATTAAGTTTTCATTGTAAAACTACAACAGTTAAATATTATACTTTTTTTAGAATGGTGTCAAGGATATATTGATTTTTTTTATGCAATTTGTTGCATAACCATCAGTATTTTTTTGTATTTTTTCTATAAAATGACAATGTATGGCTTATAGTTTCGTACCTAAAACCTCTTCTTTGAAAATACCCGTATATTTTTCTTATAATACGCTCATCACGCAAATCAGCACCTGCATACCGGTTTTCAAATATATTTCGGACAACATCATCTTCTCTTTCATCAAAATATGAAAACTGTTTCTCAATGACATCCCTGCTTATACCTTTGTTAAGAAGTTCCCTTACAATAAGTCCCTCACCTTTTTTTGATATATTGCTTCTGATATAAGAAAGGGCATAGTTTTCTTCATTGATATATCTGTACTCTTTTAATTTATCCAAAGCCTCTTCAATATCAGAATCACTATACCCTTTTTCTCTGAGCTTTGCGCTAATTTCCTTTTGGGTTCTGTCCTTAAATGTAATATAGTACAAAGCCGTATCAAAAGCAGAATATGTCGCTTTTGAATTGTTCATATGTTATTCTAAGTTTTCCTCTTCTTTGTCTGTGAGTGCAAAACACTTTGCTCTGACTTTTTCTTCAATCTCTTCCATAAATTCATGATTGTTCATCATATAAAGTTTAGTATTTTCTCTTCCCTGTCCGATTTTTTCTCCGTTGTAAGAATACCATGCACCTGATTTATTGACAATATCATACTGAACTGCCAAATCAAGTATATCTCCTTCTCTCGATATACCCTTTCCAAACATGATATCGAATTCAGCCTCCTTAAAAGGTGGTGCAACCTTGTTTTTTACAACTTTAACTCTGGTTCTGTTACCTACAACTTCCCCTCCGACCTTAAGTGTCTCAATACGTCTCACATCTAATCTGACAGAGGCATAGAACTTTAACGCACGACCGCCTGTTGTTGTCTCAGGGTTTCCGAACATAATTCCAACTTTTTCTCTAAGCTGGTTAATAAATATTACAACGCAATTCGACTTGCTGATTATACCTGTTAATTTTCTCAATGCCTGAGACATAAGTCTTGCGTGTAGACCCACATGAGAATCCCCCATCTCGCCGTCAATTTCAGCCTTAGGTACAAGAGCAGCAACCGAGTCTACAATTATTACATCAACCGCACCGGATCTTACCATGGTCTCCGTAATCTCAAGTGCCTGTTCACCATTGTCAGGCTGTGATATGTATAAATTATCTATATCTACACCAATATTGGCAGCATATACAGGGTCGAGAGCATGCTCAGCATCAATAAAGCCTGCTATACCCCCTCTTTTTTGTATCTCTGCCACAACATGTAAAGCCACTGTTGTCTTACCACTTGACTCAGGTCCGTATACTTCGATAATTCTTCCCCTTGGCATACCTCCCAGACCCAGGGCAACATCCAGACTAAGTGAACCTGTAGGTACAACCTCTATATTCATGTTAGCTGACTTGTCTCCAAGTTTCATAACAGAACCTTTTCCATACTGTTTCTCTATCTGTGCCAACGCTGCATCAAGCGCTTTTAATTTTTCTTCACTTGCCATAATAACCTCCTAAAATAAAAACATATGTTTGCTTTAATTCAATATAAAACAAATAAAAATAATTGTCAATAGTTTTATCGAATTTATGTTCGATTTTTGTGGATAATATTCTATAGATATTTTACTTTATATACCAACTCCCTGTAAAGCAATTATTTATTGCATTTTGTAAACATTTGTACACATTTAAATCTTTAAATCATTGCCTTTAAATAATAATAAAGTTATAATATCCTTATTAAAAAACGCAAGGAAGTATGTTATATGAAAACTTTGGCAATCATAGCTGAATATAATCCCTTTCACAACGGCCACCTTCACCATCTGAAAGAGGCGTTCGACCTTACCCGGGCTTCTTTTTCCATTGCTCTTATGGGAGGAAATTTTCTCCAAAGAGGTCAGGCTGCCATAGCAGATAAATACACCCGTGCCTGTATGTGTGTAAATTCCGGTATCGATTTGGCACTTGAGTTGCCTTTTCCCTATGCTACCGGAAGTGCTTATGATTTTTCCATGGGTGCCGTAAACATATTAAACAAACTAAATACCGTTGACTACCTTTGCTTTGGGGCGGAAAATCCTGATATAGATATGTTTTATAAGATTGCTGATATCCTTTGTTGCGAACCGCTTTCCTATAAAAATTCCTTAAAAAATCATCTTTCCGGCGGGCTTTCATACCCTGCTGCAAGGACAAAAGCTCTAAAGGAGTATTTTGGAAGCGATGAAATATCTGAATTTATCTCCTCTCCAAACAATATACTCGGCATAGAATATGTTAAGGCAATTCTCAAAACAGGCTCAACAATCACTCCCATTGCCATCCAAAGGAAGTCCGCAGCCTATCACGATAAAAATCTCTATAACTGTATCAGCTCTGCCACAGCTATCAGAGATACCATAAAAAGAAGTGAAAACAACCTTGCTATGATAAAAAATGATATACCCCCGGAAACATTCTCTGTTTTAGAGTCAACGTTCCTAAAAAAATGGCCTGTTTACACAAATTATCTCACCCCTTTTTTTCAGTCAGCCCTGATTAATAATTCGGATTTTTCCCACATATGCGATATAAGTCCGGATTTATCCAATAAACTTTTAAAGCTCAAGCCAAATGCAGACTATGACAATGCAATAGACATATTAAAGTCAAAAAACTACACCTCAACCCGGTTGAGCAGAAGTATTATACATCTTATTATAGGCTATACCGAGTCCAATAGAACGGACTTTATAAATAACAATTACGCCCTGTATGCTAATATGCTGGGACTGAAGAAATCCGCTTCCACCCTTATGAGGCAGATAAATCAGAAATCAGAAATTCCCGTAATAAACAAAAAAGCTGATTTTAATAAGGAATTTGATAAATATAACATTGATTCTGACATTGCGAATCTGATGTGGAATCTGGATACAAAAGCTACGTCGCTATACAATTGTCTTATATTTAATAGTCTTGGTTACCAAAACACCAATGACTATACAACAAAAACTCCTGTTGTATAAATACACATAAAATCAGATAAATCATCATAAAATGTGTTAATATTATTTCAGCAAAGAATTTATGTTTATATTATTTTTGTGTACATTTATTCTGATTTTATTTGTAATAAACAGCAATCTGGTTATATCCGGTGCCTCCTTCGGGTTAATGCTGTGGTACAAAAATGTTCTGCCCATGCTCCTGCCCTTTATGCTCATTTCCGGTGTTATCGTCTCTCAAATGAATATTTTAATGAAAGAAAAGCCCGGTAACAAAGTAAAAAAAGCCCTGTTTACAACTATGTCTTTGGGCTTTTTTTGCGGCTATCCCATCGGTGCAAAAGCCTGCAGTGAGTTTGTGCAAAATAACACCATAAAAAAAAGCACAGGAAACATAATTCTGCCTCTGTGCAATAACGTAAGTCCCATGTTTATATCAGGGTATGTGGTATATAGGATTTTAAAAAACCATTTGTCATTTTTTCAGGTAATTGTTTTAATTTATCTTCCATACGTCATAATATCTGTTATTTCTTACCTGACACACAATTTATTAGCCAAAAAAGAAATTGTTTCCGTATCTGAAACAGCCGAATCGAACACAACCGTAAATAATACGGGGCTCAATCAATATCTTATAAATTCAATAAGTCAAATCACTCTTGTAGGTATATACATTATGTCATGTTCAATTATAATTCAGTTTATTTCATCAATACCAGGAATTTTTTCTCCGGTTAAAGAAATATTATCGGGCATAATGGAAATCACAAGAGGATGTTCAGACATCTCAGCTTTAAGTGATATATCCGTACAGACAAAGACAGCCCTGATTATATCTATAACCTCCTTTGGCGGTGTATCTTCCATACTCCAGACTCAAATGGTCATACAAAAATCAGGACTGTCAATAATATATTATACTGTAATCAAAGCAATATGTGCCTTTTTGTCATACATATTATGTATGTTATTCATCTAAGAAATCATCATCGTCATCATAATCATCATCGTCATCAAACTCTGAATCTTCAAATCCGTCATCCGGTTCATCCTCCTGAGCAGGTAAAGACGATGATAAATCTGCAGGAGCAGCTGTCTGTGTTCCTGCAGAAAATGCGCTGTCTAAATCGTCATCTGACGGAACATATGACATACTGCTTGATGCAGTAAGAAGATTGATATTTGCTTCCATCTCACTCATATTTGTTTCAACAACATAAGAATCATTTTCAAGAGATTCTATGAGATTACGATAATTTTCCTTTTCCATATCATGGATTCTGTTGAATATATCACGCATCTCTGTGAGTTTATCCTTTGTGTAATACATAGCACCAAGACGTATCTCTGTTGCTTCCTCGGTTGCCTGATCAACTATCTGCTGCGCCTGATTTCTTGCCATTTCAAGAATCTCATTAGCTCTGATATTAGCAAGCTCGGTAATCTGATGCTGATCCACCAATCTGTTTGCTTCATTTACTGACTCGGTAATTATAGCATCTGAACGTGTTCTGGCATCTGCAAGGATAGCCTCCTTGTTACGCATAATTTTCTTACATCTTTCAATTTCACTTGGGAGCTTAAGCTTAAGCTCATTGATCATTGACTCAAGTTCTTCCTTATGAACTATAATTTTATTCTGTGACAGAGCCTGATACTTACAGTTATCAATAAATATCTCTATCTGATCAATCATTTCCTCAACGCCTTTTTTTCCCATGTTAACTAACCTCCTACAGTTATTTAATCTTATCTAAAAGTTTTGGAATAACACACTCCGGTATAAAATCTTTCAAGTCAACTCCATATCTGGCGTATTCTTTAACCACACTTGAACTCAGATAGGAATACTGAACACTTGTGGATAAAAATACTGTATCAACGTCAGGCGCAACCACTCTGTTGCCCTGTGCCATCTGCATCTCCAAATCAAAATCTGTCAACGCTCTCAACCCCCGGATGATTATGTTTGATTTATTCTGCTTAACAAAATCAACCAAAAGTCCATCAAAAAACATGACTGAAACATTATCTAAATCTGAAACTGCATCATTTAACATATTAACACGTTCTTCTAAAGAAAACAATGGTGTTTTTGAAGTATTGTTTAAAACTCCTATAATAAGATGATCAAACATAGTGGCTGAACGGCGTATTATGTCCAAATGTCCCAAAGTAACCGGATCAAAGCTTCCGGGATAAACTGCTGTAATCATATTAATCTTCCTTTTTTTGTAAAAATATATGTTTATTAGTTTTATACTTCTTTTCTTTTATTATGTCAAATCCGAGTTCGTCAACATATGAAAAATCTTCCTTAAGCGCTGCTTCTACAACAATAAGTGTATCTTCCGAAAAAGTTTTTCCCGCAAGTGTCACTAAGACACTTTTTTCCAATCCCTTTTCATATGGCGGATCCATAAATATGACATCGTACCCTACTTTGTCAATGCCCGCAACATAGCTTATTGCATCACATTTTAAAACCTTTGCCCTGTCTATAAGTTTTGTGTGAACCAGATTATCCTTAATACACGCAACAGCTTTGGGATTTTGTTCCACAAAGGTACATTTTTTTGCACCCCGGCTTAATGCTTCTATTCCTATTCCGCCGCTCCCGGCAAACAAATCAAGAAATTCCGCTTCCGGCACATAACCGTTTAACATATTAAATAAAGTTTCCTTGATTCGGTCTGTTGTTGGCCTGGTATCAAGACCGTCTATGGTCTTTAATATAAGACTTCTTGCTGTTCCTGCGACAACTCTCATTAATTTATCCCCTTAATCTTATTTCTTATGTATTTTCCGGAATCAGAAAGCTCTGATTCTGTCCAGCCGCTTGTCTTAGTACATGACGACTGTATAAGGGATGAGCTTTCGTTCTTGTTTGATATATTCCATGATGCGTATGAAAGATTATATTTCTCTATTAAATCAAACCACAAATCAGCCTGATTATAATCAATAACTCCGTCTCCTGATGCCTCACATATACTAAATTCACTCACAAATATAGGCAATCCGCTGTTCAACGCGGTTGTAGCTTTATTTCTTATACTTTCAGTATGAGTTGAGGCATAAAAATGAATTGCATACATAATATTGTCATACCCTGTTATAGGATCATTTGCTGCTATATCAACATCCTGACTCCATGTAGGTGTTCCAACAATTATAATTGCATCCGGGTCATTTGCCCTGATTATCGGAATAATCTCCTCAGCATATGATTTTACCTCTGACCACTGTGTTCCGCCGTTTGGTTCATTGCATATCTCATATATAATATTGTCGTAATCTTTATATTTGGAAGACATTTCCTCAAAGAAAGCCTTTGCATCTTCCTTATATTTTTGCGGAGTAAGGTCATGAAGAATATGCCAGTCAATAATTACATACATACCAAGCTCTGTAGCTGCGTTTACACCTGTATCCACGAGGCCTTTAAGATTCTCTTTATCACCGCCGCTACAATATCCTCCGCTCTCCTCTGTATACATGGCTATTCTGAAAAGGTTAGCTCCCCAGTCATCCCTGAAAGTCTGAATTGCATCTTTATTTACATAATCAGGGAACCAGGCTATACCGTGGGTACTTACACCTTTAAGCTGATACTTGTTTCCGTTTTTATCGACCAGATCTGTACCTTTTACACTTAATTTTCCATGATTATCAAATGGTGTCCCCACCTCCGGTTTGGATGGTGTCTGGGACTGGGTTGTACTGTCGTCTTTTTTCTGTGTTTCATCTGTTGATGTATTATCAGATGAAACCGAACCATCTGTTGATGCTGAGACATATTCTTTTCCGTCCACTAAGAGTTTCGCGTTGCTTGCCATTGTTGTAAGCTCGCTCTGTGAAGGTACTGACACAATAAAACCTATATCCTTTACAGTCGCTCCCGCATCAACACTTCCGTTATATTCTACCGGTGTAATTGTCAATACGCCATTTTCAATCACACAATTACTGTTCCAGAAACTGTCAACTGTGGTTCCGTCTGACACCGCAATCTTAATAGTCCAATTCTTAATCTGATTTTTACTGTTATTTGTTATGGTTGCATCCAACTGACCGCAATATTTACCACCGCTTTCCCAGCTATTACCCGCAGTTACTTTTACATAACAATCCTGTGTTGTACTTTCAGTTACGGTTTCAGTGGCATCAGCATCATTCTCCGTGGATGCTTCCGTATCAGATGCTGTATCCGCATCAAGAGATGTGGCAGCAGTATTATCATTTTTATTGCTGTCATCATCTTTTTTTCCCGCAAATATAAATATAACCAGACCTATTATAACCACCGCAAGGGCAACTATAACTCCGATAAGAATCCTGTTAGATTTGTTTTTTCCCGGTTCCATATTTTCTGTACTCATTTTCGCTCCTCCTATGCCTGTAAATTTTCCTGCAGATATATGTATAGTCTGTATAAATTCACTTCATTATACTCTCTTCCTGCAGCTCTGTCAGACTCTATATAATACTTTTTTTTATTGGTCTTTATCAAAATTCTGTAGGCAACCGGTTTACTGTTTCCCCCTGAATTTCCCATGGTTATGCTTTCTATATCAACCTTTTTTATATCACTTAATGCTATCTCATAATGTCTCTTTTTATCGCTGTATATAAATATACCGTCTTTTATATCTCCGGTTCCTTTGCCGGTATACTTGCCGTTTTTGTCAGCAATCACCAGTATAAATATTCCTATACAGATAATCAGAACACCTACGCTGATTATATTTCCCAAAATAGTTATACCGACATACGCCGAGCATATAGTTGATGTCAGTCCAAACAATACAATTGCCCCAACAAGAGAAAAAAATATCGCCCGCCTCCAGCTTGTTATGTATCCTACCTCTACTGTCATATTCTTGCCTTTCTATTCTTTTATGTAATTTTACTTGTGTTTTTCAACACATTTTATAATTATAACAAAAATACTTTATATAGGCAATTTCAAAGTGTAATTTTTGTCCTGCTTTTTGCTGTATTTTCTGACATTTCAGGGCTAAAGCCGTATTTTTTCAGTATGTCCTGAGCAAGTTTGAGCATATCGGCATGATTATATATGTCCGCCAGCACAAAAAGAGTCTCTCCGCTTTGCCTTATTCCGAAGAAATCCCCCGGCCCACGCAGTTTTAAATCCTCTCCTGCAATAAAAAAACCATCGTTTGAATTTTCAAGAACCTGTAACCTTTCCATGGTTTCCTTAGATTCTTTTCCATTTATAAATATACAGTAGGATTGTTTATTGCCCCTTCCCACACGTCCTCTCAACTGATGGAGCTGGGCAAGTCCGAATCTCTCAGCATTTTCTACCATCATAACCGTAGCATTGGGATTATTTATACCCACTTCTATAACCGTTGTGGATACAAGTACATCTATTTTGCCTGCAAGAAATTCTTCCATAATTCTGTTTTTTTCCGCCACATTCATCTGTCCGTGTAACATTTCTACCATTACTTCCGAAGAAAGATTAGCTCTTAAAGTGTCTGTATATGCCACAACATTGGTAATATCAAGAGTGTCACTTTCATTCACCATGGGACATATAACATACACCTGATTTTTCTCTGCAACCTGACCGGCTATAAATTTATATGCACTTGCCCTATAATCTGTTCCGACGACACAGTTTTTTATAGGCTTTCTTCCCTTAGGCAGTTCAGATATGACAGATATGTCAAGGTCTCCGTACATTATAATCGCAAGTGTTCTGGGAATAGGTGTTGCACTCATCACAAGTACATGGGGAAATGAACCTTTATTAGCCAGCTTACGTCTTTGATTAACACCAAATCTGTGTTGTTCATCCGTAACAACAAGACCCAGGTTCTCAAACTCCACCTTGTCTTCTATGACGGCATGAGTACCTATAAGTATATCCGCATCACCATTTTTTATGTCTTCCAATACCCTTCTTTTCTCTTTTACAGATAAGGAACCCACAAGATATGCAACTTTTATATTGTATTTTTCAAACAGTCGTATAAACTCTTCATAATGTTGTTTTGCCAACACTTCCGTAGGAACCATAAGTACTCCCTGAAATCCTTCTTTCACTGCAGCAAAAAGTGCTGTTGCCGCAACAATGGTCTTTCCCGATCCGACATCACCTTGTACTAATCTGTTCATAACACTGTCCCCTGCCATATCAGACAATATATCTTCTATGGCTTCTGCCTGCCCTCTTGTGAGCTTGTACGGTAGCGTATCCACAAATTCCGCCACAGCTTTTCCCTGAATAATTTTATGCATGTTGTCCTGTCCGATATTTTCTTTTTTTAATGTATTCATATCATATAAAAATCTGTAGAATTCATCAAAAGCAAGCCTTTTTACGGCATTTTTTAAAAGTGTCTCGTTCATCGGAAAATGTATGTTATCGTATGCTTCGGACAGTTCCATAAGTCCGTTGTCACGAAAAACACTCTCCGGCAGGTAATCTTTTATTCTGAATATCGCTTTTCTCGCACTCATAACGGCTTTTTGAAATGTTTTATTGGAAAGTCCATGTGTCAGAGGATACACCGGTTGCATTTCCTGTCGCATGTTTTCATATGCTGAAATTTTATAATATTCAGGCATTTCCATCACCCGCATATTATTTTTCACTTTAACAGTTCCCACAAATACATACGTTTCTCCCCTGTGTAGCACATTTTTTAAAAATGGCGAATTAAACCAGATTAGTTTCAGATTTCCGGTAGAATCTTTCACTGTAAGAGTGGTAAGTTTTAAACTTCCGACCTGTTTGACATTTACATAGGATGATATAATTGCCGTTACGGCGCATCTTTCACCTACAACTGTATTATTTATGTTAACAGGCTCGCCATATGTGAGATAATTTCGCGGATAAGTGTGTATAAGATCATCCACCGTATATATACCAAGTCTCGAAAAACACTGAGCGGTCTTTTCTCCTATTCCCTTGATTGCAGTTATATTATCCTGTAATTCCATTTATATCCTCCAAACTGTTTAGTTGTGAATATTTTTGTTAAAAAAACGATGTAACCCAGTTAAAGAGTTACACCGTCTTTTATTTGTATCCGTATGATTACTCCACTGACACAATGTAGTAATAAATTGGCTGATCTCCCGCATGTAATTCTATCTCATAATCAGGATACTCTTCCTCAAGTACTTCAACCAGTGCTTCCGCATCTTCTTTTGTGACATCACTTCCGTAATACACACTTAAAATTTCTGAATCATCATCTGACATTTCTCTTATAAGTTCTTTAACAACCTCAACTATATCCGTACCAACAGATTTTATACCATTATCGTCAATACCCATATAATCACCGGTCTTTATTTCCTTGCCGTCAATGGATGTGTCTCTCACTGCGTAAGTAACCTGACCTGATTTTACAGCACTCATGGTTTCAGTCATGCTTTCAAGATTTTCCTCAGCAGACATACTCATCTCGAATCCAATCATTGCACCGATACCCTGTGGTATAGTCTTTGACTGAATTACAATTACATTCTTTTCTTTTTCAATGGATGCTGCCTGATTAGCCGCAAGTATAATATTCTTGTTATTAGGAAGAACAAATACCGTCTTTGCATTAACCTTTTCTATGGCAGAGAGAACATCATCCGTACTTGGATTCATGGTCTGTCCACCCTGAATTATATAATCAACACCCAGTTCTGTAAATATCTTATCCAGACCTTCTCCCACAGAAACTGCTACAAATCCGTAATCCTTTGCAGGTCCGGCAGCCTTGGCATTTTCCTTTTCTTTCTCCGCAGCCCTTGCTCTATCCTGCTCCATGATAACCTTTTCACGATGTTCCTCACGCATGTTGTCAACTTTCATATTTGTGAGTTGTCCAAACTCCAGACCCTTTTCAAATGCAAGACCAGGATGATTTGTGTGAACGTGAACCTTTACTATCTCATCATCTGAAACCACAACAAGAGAATCTCCTATGGACGTAAGATATTCCTTAAATTTCATTTCAATGTCCATATTGTACTCTTTTTCGAGAAGTATGATAAACTCTGTACAATATCCAAATGTAATGTGTGAGGTGTCTATATCCTCTGAACTAACGTTAGTTTTAGGCGATGCAGACTTAGCGAAAATCTTATCGTCCACAGTCTCTTTTCCAAGAAGACCGTTGTATGCCCCCTTAAGAAACTCCATAAGTCCCTGTCCGCCTGAATCAACAACCCCTGCCTCCTTGAGTACCGGAAGCATATCCGGTGTCTTTGCAAGAACTTCGTAACCGTATTCTATGACAGATGCTCCAAGTGTTTCAAAATCCACCTCGGTGTCAGCCATTTCAACTGCCTTTTCAGCAACACCCTTAGCTACCGTAAGTATAGTACCTTCCTTTGGCTTCATTACTGCTTTGTATGCAGTTTCAACACCTCTTACAAATCCGTCGGCAAGCACTTCTACAGTAATTTCCTTCTTGTCCTTAATTTCTTTACAGAATCCTCTCAATAACTGTGATAAAATTACTCCTGAATTACCTCTTGCACCTCTGAGTGAACCGCTTGAAATAGTCTTTGCCAACTCCTCAACAGTCGGATTAGAGAGTGCTCCCACTTCCTTTGCAGCCGCCATAATTGTAAGGGACATATTTGAACCCGTATCTCCGTCCGGTACAGGAAATACATTTAATTCATTTATATACTCCTTATTTCTCTCTAAATTGTAAGCTCCTGCAAGAAAAGCTTTCTGAAGCAAGCCTGCATCTATTTTCTCAATTGCCACTTGTCTATTCCTCCTACTAATCTATAACCCTTACACCTTCTACAAAGATGTTAATAGCTTTTATATTCATACCTGTCATCTCTTCTACAGAATATTTTACTGTATTTATGAGATTGTCGCACACTGTTGAGATATTAACACCGTATGCAACTATAATATGAAATGCAATAGATAAATTATTATTATCATCTATAACAACATTAACTCCCTTACTTACACTATCTCCTTTAAGCAACTTAGCAATGCCGTCTCTCATACTGATGGTAGCCATACCAACGATACCAAAGCAACCGAGTGCAGCATGTCCTGCATACTGGGCAATTACTTCATTTTCTATAATTATTTCACCGTTCTCGTTAGACATATATCCCTTCATGAACATTACCCCCTTATTATAATTTTAGTATTATGGAGTTACACAATAACTCCATTATCTTTTCTAATTATACCCATTTCAATACTTTTTATCAAGTACAATTGTGCCTGAATTGTTTATAATTGTGTAAAAACTGTCTTTTTTGCCATATTTTACAACTTTTTTTAAAATAATTAAATTTGTGCTTGCATAATATATATTTTTTTGCTAAAATATGTTCGTTGCAAACCTACGGGTTAATAGATTTGTCAAGGAGGTGCTAACAGTGGCAAAGTGTAGTATTTGTGAAAAAGGAGCTCATTTCGGTAACAATGTGAGCCATTCTCATAGAAGATCAAACAGAATGTGGAAGTCAAACATCAAGTCTGTTAAGGCTATGGTTGACGGTGCCCCTAAGAAGATTTATGTTTGTACATCATGCTTGAAATCAGGTAAAGTTGAAAGAGCTTAATCAAAAAAATGGATGTCTTCCGACATCCATTTTTTTTGCAATTTTTATATCATGGAAAGCTGTATTCTCTTTTTCTCCATATCCACTCCTATTACAGTTACATCTACTATATCACCGACAGAAACCGCCTCCAACGGGTGCTTAATATATTTCTTTGTCATCTTTGATATGTGAACTAATCCATCCTGATGAACACCGATATCAACAAACGCTCCAAAATCTATTACATTTCTGACAGTTCCCTTCAACTCCATACCTTCCTTAAGATCCTTCATCTCCAAAACATCGCTTCGCAATATAGGTTTTTGCATTTCTTCACGAGGATCCCTTCCCGGTTTTTCAAGTTCTTTTATTATATCTATAAGGGTTGGCTCGCCAAGACCTATCTCACCGGCTATCTTTTTTATGTCAGATATCTTTCGTGATATGCCCTTCATTCCGCCTGATTTAAGTTCTTCATCAGATATACCCAGCTTTTTCATGAGATTTTTTGTTGCATCATAACTTTCAGGGTGTACGCTTGTTGTGTCAAGTATCTCATCCCCTCCGGTAATTCTCAAAAAGCCTGCGCACTGTTCATATGCTTTAGGACCCAGTTTGGCAACCTTGAGCAGTTCTTTACGATTTTTGAATCTTCCGTTTGACTCTCGATAAGATACAATATTTTTTGCAAGAGTTTTATTTATACCGGAAATATACTCGAGCAGGGATGCCGATGCTGTATTGAGATCTACACCGACACTGTTAACACAATCTTCCACAACTCCCGTAAGTGCATTGCCAAGATTTTTCTGGTTCATATCATGCTGATACTGACCTACACCTATAGACTTAGGATCAATCTTAACAAGTTCAGAAAGAGGATCCTGAATACGTCTGGCAATAGATGCAGCACTTCGCTGTCCCACATCAAAATTAGGGAACTCTTCTGTTGCCAGCTTGCTTGCGGAGTACACGGATGCGCCTGCTTCATTGACGATAACATATTTTACATCCTGTTTTATCTCCTTGAGGAGTTCAACTATAACCATCTCTGATTCACGGCTTGCCGTACCGTTTCCGAGGGAGATAAGTGTTATCTTGTATTTATCTATAAGTTTTTTTAATATCTGTTTTGCTTCTGCTACTTTTTTCTGTGGCTCGGTAGGATATATTACTACTGTATCAAGCACCTTTCCTGTCGGGTCAACCACGGCTAACTTACATCCTGTCCTGAATGCCGGATCCCATCCTAATACGGTTTGTCCGGTTACAGGAGGTTGCATAAGCAATTGATGGAGATTCTTTCCGAATACGCCTATAGCTCCCTCTTCCGCCATATCGGTAAGCTCATTTCTTATCTCCCTCTCTATGGATGGTGCTATCAGTCTGTCATAACTGTCACGTATTGCATCTGATATATATACACTGCTTTCGTGATCAGGTTTATATATAATCTTTTTTTCAAGGTACCTGATAATATCCTCCGATGGTGCCTCTATTTTAACAGTAAGAATTTTTTCTGCCTCTCCCCTGTTTATGGCAAGGATTCTGTATCCCACAGCTTTACTTATACTCTCTGTGAAATTGTAATACATTTCATATACGGTCTTTGCCTCCGGATCCTTTGCTGTTGAAACAATCTTACCTTTTTTTCTTGTCATATCCCTTATCACAGTTCTGTATTCAGCCTCGTCAGCATATACCTCTGCCAGAATATCCTTGGCACCCGATATGGCATCCGCCGCGGAAAACACTTCTTTTTCCTCAGATATGTAAGCCTCTGCCTCTTTTTCTATCGTATTTGCGGTCATCTGTAAACTGATAATATTTGCAAGCCCCTCAAGACCTTTTTCCTTGGCAATGGTCGCCCTTGTCCTTCTCTTTGGTCTGTATGGTCTGTATAAATCTTCAACAGCTACAAGGGTCATGGCATCCTCTATCTGCTTTTTAAGTTCTTCAGTGAGCTTTCCCTGTTCTTCTATAGTTGACAAAACTGTTGTTTTTTTGTCCTCAAGATTACGAAGATATGTAAGTCTTTCATCAAGATTACGCAATTGTTCGTCATTAAGCGAACCTGTGACTTCCTTTCTGTATCGCGATATAAAAGGAATGGTATTGCCCTCATCTATCAGTTCCACAGTCTTTTCCACCTGCCATAGTTTTACGCCAAGCTCTTCTGCTATTATTTTTTCGATATTCATATTCTTTCTCCTAAAAAATAATTTTTGACCCGTAGTCATCCTTCCATATTATAGCAGAATTATCCGATAAACGAAACATTAAAATAAAGTGCATAAACTTATATAAATATAC
>CAZKMB010000019.1:0-40105 GCA_964553965.1 uncultured Bacteroides sp.
TATTATATATTTTTATTATATGAAATAATATGATAAAATTTGAAAATATTATTAGTTAAATTGGAGGTAATGGATATGGGTATGACTATGACTCAGAAAATACTTGCTAAGCATGCCGGACTTGAAACAGTGGTTGCAGGTCAGCTTATTGAGGCGGATTTAGACTTGGTATTAGGTAATGATGTAACTACTCCTGTAGCTATTCACGAAATGGAGAAATTCAACAAAAAGGATGTTTTTGATAAAGAAAAAATTGCTCTGGTTATGGATCATTTTACACCCAATAAGGATATAAAGAGTGCAGAGCATTGTAAGTGTGTAAGAGAATTTTCCTGCGCAAATCAGATAAAGAATTATTTTGATGTGGGACATATGGGTATCGAACATGCACTTCTTCCGGAAAAAGGACTTATAGTTGCAGGTGAAACATGTATCGGTGCAGATTCACATACATGTACATATGGAGCTTTAGGCGCATTTTCAACAGGAGTAGGCAGCACAGACATGGCTGCAGGTATGGTGACAGGAAAAGCGTGGTTTAAGGTTCCGTCAGCAATCAAATTCAACATAGTTGGAGAAAAAGCTCCATGGATAAGCGGAAAGGACGTTATACTTCACATAATAGGTATGATAGGAGTTGACGGTGCCTTATACAAATCAATGGAGTTTGTAGGTGACGGTATAAAAAATCTTACCATGGATGACAGATTTACCATTGCAAATATGGCTATTGAAGCCGGTGCGAAGAATGGAATTTTTCCTGTTGACGAGCTTACTGAGGAATATATGAGAGAACATTCTGATAAGACATGGACTAAGTATGAGGCTGATGCTGATGCAGTATATGATGAAGAATATACTATTGATTTATCGGCTCTTAAACCAACCGTTGCATTTCCTCATCTCCCTGAAAATACAAGAACCATAGATGAGGTGGGAGATATTAAAATCGATCAGGTAGTAATAGGTTCATGTACAAACGGCCGTATCTCAGATATGAGAATTGCTGCTGAGATTATGAAAGATAAGAAGGTGGCTGACGGATTAAGAGTTATCATTATTCCGGGCACACAGGCTATATATTTACAGATGATTAAAGAGGGACTCACAGAGATATTCATAAATGCCGGAGCGGTGGTTTCCACACCAACCTGCGGACCTTGTCTCGGAGGACATATGGGTGTTATGGCGGCAGGAGAGAGATGTGTTTCAACAACAAATCGTAACTTTGTCGGACGTATGGGTCACGTTGATTCAGAGGTTTATCTTGCAAGTCCTGCCGTAGCTGCAGCATCAGCGATTACCGGCAAAATCAGTTGCCCTTGTGAGATTATGTAATAGGAGGAACAGACAATGAAAGCATATGGAACAGTTCATAAATATGGTGACAATGTAGATACAGACGTTATAATTCCTGCAAGATATCTGAATTCATCCGATCCTGCGGAACTTGCTAAAAGTTGTATGGAAGATATAGATAAGGATTTTGTGAACAGAGTTAAGCCGGGAGATATCATGGTGGCGAATAAGAATTTTGGATGCGGATCATCCAGAGAACACGCGCCTATTGCCATAAAGGCATCCGGTATAAGTTGTGTAATAGCGGAGACATTTGCAAGAATATTTTATAGAAACGCCATCAATATCGGATTACCAATCATAGAGTGTCCTGAGGCCGCTAAGGGTATAGAGGCAGGCGATATGGTTGAGATTGATTTTGACAGCGGTATAATTTACAACAGAACAAAAGGAACAGAGTTTAAAGGTCAGGCTTTTCCGCCTTTCATGCAGGAAATTATTCAAAATGGCGGACTGATAAATAATATAAACAATAAATAGTTGGAATGGAGAAAAAGTGTGTTTTGTAAAGAATGTGGGGCGGAAATACCGGAAGGACAGTATACGTGCTTTGTCTGTGGTGCTTATACAGGCAGTGTTCAGGTCAGTGAAAACAGTCAGATAAATGTAAATTACACGTCACAGTATCAGGTCAATAATACATATCAGAATCTCATGAATCAGCCTGTGGATACGACGTATTCCGTGCAGCCGGAAATCGGAATGAAATGGTACAAATTTGTTGTCAATTTTATGCTGCTTTTCAGTGCAGTATTGAATTTATTCGGCGGTATAGCAACTATTAAAGGCGGTCATTATGTAGATGAACAGGGAGTCAACAGAGCAGAAGCAGTATACGCTGTTTATTCCGGTTTAAAGACAATTGATATTGTTATGGGAGTATTCTGTATCTGTCTTGCTGCATATGCGCTGTTTGTAAGACATATGCTTGTCAATAAAAAAAGAATTGCCCCAATTCTTTTTATTGCCATATATGTTGTTGATATAGTAGCTGTGATTATTTATTCGATGGCTGCTGTAAATGTGGCTCATCTGTCAATCTCGGATATTCTTGATATAAAGGATATAGCAATCAACTTGGTTTGGGTGGTTATAAATGCTATATACTTTGCAAAAAGAAAACATATATTTGTTAATTAGTTATATCTAAGGAGGAAAACATATGGATTGTAATATTGCGGTTATAAAGGGAGACGGAATAGGACCTGAGGTAGTGGGAGAGGCTATGAAGGTACTTGATGCGGTGGCAGCAAAGTACGGTCATAAATTTAACTATGAGCAGCTACTTATGGGCGGATGTTCCATAGACGTACATGGAGTGCCGCTCACAGATGAGGCGGTGGAAAGAGCAAAAGCAGCAGATGCGGTTCTTTTAGGATCAATAGGCGGAAATACCTCAACTTCGCCATGGTATAAGCTTCCACCGGATAAAAGACCGGAGGCGGGGCTTCTTAAAATAAGAAAAGAACTTGGGCTTTTTGCAAATTTACGACCTGCACTTTTGTATAAGGAGCTTAAGGGGGCATGTCCTCTGAAGGAAGAGATTGCTGACAGAGGCTTTGATATGATGATAATGAGAGAACTTACCGGCGGTCTTTACTTTGGCGATAGAGAAACAAAGGAAGTTGATGGAGTTATTACAGCTGTTGATACGCTTACATACAACGAAAATGAAATAAGAAGGATTGCCGTTAAAGGTTTTGATATAGCAATGAAACGTCGTAAGAAAGTTACAAGTGTAGATAAGGCAAATGTACTTGATTCATCAAGACTTTGGAGAAAGGTTGTTGAGGAAGTCGCAAAGGATTATCCTGAGGTTATATACGAGCATATGTTAGTTGATAACTGTGCAATGCAGCTTGTAAAAGACCCGGCACAGTTTGACGTTGTTCTTACTGAAAATATGTTTGGAGATATTCTCTCTGACGAGGCATCTATGATTACCGGTTCCATAGGAATGTTGGCATCAGCATCATTGAATGAAACAAAATTTGGAATGTATGAGCCAAGTGGTGGTTCTGCGCCTGACATAGCAGGACAGAATAAGGCAAACCCTATCGCAACAATACTTTCAGCAGCAATGATGCTTAGGTATACATTTGACCTTGACAAAGAGGCAGATGCCATAGAAGCAGCGGTGCAGCAGGTACTTGTGGAAAACTACAGAACCTGCGACATAGTATCAGACGGAACACAGCTTGTAAGCTGCTCAGAAATGGGTGACCTTATAGCTGCAAGAATATAAAACTGTTACATACTCTTATTTTTTGTAAGTATTATCATGACTTCCGCGTATGCTACACATCTATATACACATATGCGAAAGTCCAAAACGATAGTGTTGAAGCATATGTGTAGATTAATACGGCAGTATATGCGAAATTAAAAACAATGAATATGATAAAAAGGAGACGATAAAATGAAAAGTGATAATGTAAAACTTGGTATGCAACAGGCACCGCACAGAAGTCTGTTCAATGCATTAGGTTTAACTGAAGAAGAACTTTCAAAGCCACTGGTCGGTATAGTATGTTCATATAATGAGATTGTACCGGGACACATGAACCTTGATAAGATAGCGCAGGCAGTTAAACTTGGAGTTGCCGCTGCGGGCGGAACACCGATTATGTTCCCGGCAATTGCGGTATGTGACGGTATTGCCATGGGACATATTGGTATGAAATATTCTCTTGTGACAAGAGATTTGATTGCGGATTCAACAGAGGCTATGGCGCTTGCGCATCAGTTTGATGCACTTGTGATGATACCTAACTGTGATAAGAATGTTCCGGGACTTCTCATGGCGGCAGCGAGAGTTAATGTACCGACTGTATTTGTATCAGGCGGCCCTATGCTTGCAGGACATGTTAAGGGTCATAAAACATCACTTTCATCAATGTTTGAGGCTGTAGGTTCATATGCGGCAGGAACAATGACTGAGGAGGATGTTCGTGATTTTGAATGTAATGCCTGCCCAACCTGTGGTTCATGCTCAGGTATGTACACAGCAAATTCCATGAACTGTCTTACAGAGGCTCTCGGTATGGGACTTCCGGGAAACGGAACAATACCGGCGGTGTATTCAGAAAGAATTAAGCTTGCAAAACATGCCGGCATGGCGGTTATGGAAATGTACAATAAAAATATCAGACCAAGAGATATCATAACAAAAGAGGCTATATTAAATGCTCTTACAGTAGATATGGCACTTGGATGCTCTACAAATTCCATGTTGCATATTCCTGCAATTGCACATGAAATAGGATTTGATTTTGACATAGCCATGGCAAATGAGATAAGTGCAAAAACACCAAATCTTTGTCATCTTGCACCGGCAGGACCTACATATATGGAAGATTTAAATGAAGCAGGCGGCGTGTATGCGGTTATGAATCAGCTTAAAACATTAGGACTTCTCAATGAAGATTGTATGACTGTAACAGGAAAAACCATCGGAGAGGCTGTTGACGGAGTGAAGAATAAGAATCCGGAGGTAATCAGACCTCTTGATAATCCTTACAGCAAAACAGGAGGACTTGCAGTTCTTAAGGGAAATCTTGCACCGGACGGTTCTGTTGTTAAGCGTTCAGCTGTTGTTGCAGAGATGATGAAACATGAGGGACCGGCAAGAGTATTTGAGTGTGAGGAAGATGCCATTGCAGCTATCAAGGGCGGAAAAATAGTAGCGGGAGATGTTGTGGTTATACGTTATGAAGGTCCAAAGGGCGGACCGGGTATGAGAGAAATGCTTAATCCTACATCAGCCATAGCAGGTATGGGACTTGGTTCATCAGTGGCTCTTATTACCGATGGCCGTTTCTCAGGTGCAAGCCGAGGAGCATCAATCGGACATATTTCACCTGAAGCTGCTGTTGGCGGACCAATTGCGTTGGTGGAAGAGGGAGATATCATTTCCATAGATATTGAAGCGTGCACACTTAATGTTAAGCTTTCTGACGAGGAGCTTGCAGAGCGTAGAGCTAAGTGGCAACCAAGAGAGCCAAAGGTAACTACAGGATATCTTGCCAGATATGCAAAGATGGTAACATCAGGTAACAGAGGAGCGGTTCTTGAATTAAAGTAAAAAGGAGAGTAAGTATGAAACAATTAACAGGTTCAGAAATAATTATTGAGTGTTTAAAAGAACAAGGTGTTGATACAGTGTTTGGTTATCCGGGGGGAACCATACTCAATGTTTATGATGCACTTTATAAGCATCAGGATGAGATACATCATATTTTAACCTCCCATGAACAGGGTGCAGCCCACGCAGCAGATGGATATGCAAGAGCAACAGGTAAGGTCGGCGTATGTATGGCAACATCAGGTCCGGGAGCAACAAATCTTGTAACCGGTATAGCTACAGCATATATGGATTCAATACCTCTTGTTGCAATAACTGCCAATGTAGGTGTATCCTTACTTGGAAAAGACAGTTTTCAGGAAATTGACATTGCCGGTGTTGTTATGCCTATCACAAAACACAGCTTTATAGTAAAAAATGTTCATGAGCTGGCTGACACAATCAGAAGAG
Source organism: uncultured Bacteroides sp. (assembly GCA_964553965.1). Taxonomy (GTDB): domain Bacteria; phylum Bacillota; class Clostridia; order Lachnospirales; family Lachnospiraceae; genus Coprococcus_C. Next base: position 5,894 of record CAZKMB010000019.1, read on the forward strand.
CATTTAAAATTGCCCAGACAGGCAGACCGGGTCCTGTACTTGTGGATGTTACAAAGGATGTAACTGCTAATATGGCTGATTTTGAGCCAAAGGCACCGGAACCAATTGAGAGAAAGGTTGCATCAATCAAGGCAGATGATCTTGATAAAGCCATAAAGATGATTGATAAAGCGGAAAAACCGTTTATCATAGCAGGTGGTGGAGTCATAACTGCAGATGCATCACAGGAGCTTAAAAAATTTGCTGAGAAAATTGATGCACCGATTTGTGATACCCTTATGGGTAAGGGCGCATTTGACGGAACTGATGCAAGATATACCGGAATGATTGGTATGCATGGCACAAAGGTTTCTAACTTTGCTGTAAATAAAGCTGATCTTGTGATTGTTGCAGGTGCAAGATTCTCAGACAGAGTTATAGGAAATGCAAGCAAATTTGCCGTAAATGCAAAAATTATACATATAGATATAGACGAGGCTGAAATAGATAAAAATATTTTGGTTGATTGCAGTGTAGTTGGTGATGCTAAAGAGGTTCTTAAGATGCTTTCAACACGTATTAAGGCATCGGAAAAGCCGGAGTGGAGAAAAGAAATCGAGGAACTTAAAGCTAAATACCCATGTGTTGATGATTATAGCGAGTTTTCAGGTCCCGGTATCATCAATAAAATATACGAGGTTACAGAAGGTAAAGCTACCATTACTACTGATGTAGGACAGCATCAGATGTGGGCAGCTCAGCATTACAAGTATTCACATCCAAGACAGTTGCTTTCTTCCGGTGGACTTGGTACAATGGGATTTGGTGTTGGCGCATGTATAGGTGCAAAGGTTGGTATGCCGGAGAATATTACTATCAACATTGCCGGTGACGGATGCTTTAGAATGAATTTAAACGAGATTGCTACAGCGGCGAGATATAATATTCCAATCATCCAGATTGTTATCAATAATCATGTACTCGGAATGGTCAGACAGTGGCAGACATTGTTCTATGATAAGAGATATTCTAATACAATATTAAATGATAATGTGGATTTTGTTAAGGTTGCTGATGCTCTCGGTGCAACAGGTATCAGGGCAACAAACCTTGAGGAATTTGAGGATGCACTTAAAAAGGCAATAGAAATGAATAAACCTGTAGTTATTGAGTGTCTAATAGATCAGGATGACAAGGTATGGCCAATGGTTGCCGCAGGTGCAGCACTTGAAACATGTTTTGATAAGAACGATATAGAGAATAAGTAATATATTTAGGAGGATTAATATAATGGCAAGAGTGTTTAACTTTTCAGCAGGACCATCAGTTTTACCTGAGGTGGTATTAAAGCAGTGCGCAGAGGATATGATGGATTACAAAGGCTCAGGAATGAGTGTTATGGAAATGAGTCATCGTTCAAAGGTATATGACAACATTATCAAGGAAGCAGAAAAAGATTTAAGAGATCTTATGAATATTCCTGATAATTATAAGGTTCTTTTCCTTCAGGGCGGTGCTTCACAGCAGTTTGCCGCAGTACCTTTAAACCTTATGAAGAATGGTGTGGCAGATTATATTATTACAGGACAGTGGGCTAAAAAGGCTTACGAGGAAGCAAAGAAATACGGAAAAGCTAATGCTGTTGCATCATCAGCAGACAAGACTTTTTCATATATTCCTGATTGCTCTGATCTTCCTATATCAGAAGATGCGGATTATGTACATATCTGTCATAACAATACTATTTACGGAACAACATTTAAGGAACTTCCAAACACAAAAGGAAAAATACTTGTGGCTGATATGTCCTCAGATATTCTCTCACAGCCTGTAAATGTATCAGATTATGGTATGATTTATTTTGGAGTTCAGAAAAATGTTGGACCTGCCGGTGTGGTAATTGCTATTATTCGTGAGGATTTAATCAGAGATGATGTGAATCCGGCTACTCCGACAATGCTCAAATATAAGACACAGGCAGATAATGACTCTCTTTACAATACACCACCATGTTACGGAATATATGTATGTGGCCTTGTGTTTAAGTGGGTTAAGGAAATGGGCGGACTTGAGGCGATGAAAGTACATAATGAAAAGAAAGCTGCAATTCTCTATGATTTCCTTGACTCCTCAAAGATGTTTAAGGGAACAGTTGAAAAGAAAGACCGTTCACTTATGAATGTTCCTTTTATAACAGGTGATGAGGAACTTGATGCTAAGTTTGTTAAGGAAGCTACAGCAGCCGGTTTCGTAAACCTCAAGGGACACAGATCTGTAGGCGGTATGAGAGCATCAATCTACAACGCAATGCCAATCGAAGGCGTAGAAAAGCTTGTACAGTTTATGAAAGAATTTGAAGCAGCTAATTCATAGAAATTAAGTATGACTGCGGATTGATTTGGGATATATCATAAAAGGAGAGAAATATCATGACAAAAATTAATTGTTTAAATCCAATTGCTGCCTGTGGCATGGATTTATTTACAGAAAATTATGAAAAGACAGATAACTTTGCAGAGGCAGAAGCTGTACTTGTAAGAAGTGCGGCAATGCACGACATGGAGCTTTCAGAAAATCTTCTTTCTGTAGCCAGAGCCGGAGCCGGTGTCAACAACATTCCTCTTGAGAAATGTGCTGAAAAAGGTATAGTGGTATTTAACACTCCCGGAGCTAATGCAAACGGTGTAAAAGAGCTGGTTATAGCCGGACTTATGCTTGCAAGCCGTGATCTTATGGGAGGCTATAACTGGGTAAAAGAAAATGCTACAGTTGAGACAATTGCCAAGGATGTTGAAAAACAAAAGTCAAAGTATGCCGGAAATGAGGTAATGGGCAAGAAACTCGGTGTAATCGGTCTTGGCGCAATTGGTGCTAAGGTTGCAAATGCAGCTACACATCTTGGAATGGAAGTATATGGATACGATCCATATGTCTCTGTAGATGCTGCATGGATGCTTTCCAGAAATGTAAAGCACATCACAAATGTGGAGGATATCTATAAAGAGTGTGATTATATAACTCTTCATGTACCTGCTCTTGATTCAACAAAAGGTATGATTAATAAAGCGGCTATGGCTATGATGAAGGATGGAGTTAAGATACTTAATTTTTCAAGAGATGTCCTTGTAAATGATGGAGATATGATAGAGGCACTTGATTCAGGAAAGGTTGCAAGATATGTAACAGATTTCCCTAACGCAGTAATTGCCGGTCACGACAAGGTTGTAACACTTCCTCATCTCGGTGCATCAACTGAGGAGTCAGAGGATAATTGTGCAGTTATGGCTGTTAAGCAGACTATGGATTTTATAGAGAACGGAAATATCAAAAACTCAGTAAATTATCCGGCATGTGATGCAGGAAAGTGTACTGCAGCTTCAAGACTTACAGTTTGTCATAAAAATATTCCAAACATGCTTACACAGTTTACCGGAGCATTTTCATCAAAGGGAATTAATGTGTCTGATATGGTAAGTAAGTCAAGAGGTGACTGGGCATATACAATTCTTGACACTGCGGAAAAGGCAGATGATGAGATGGTCAAGATGATAGAAGCAATAGATGGCGTAGTTAAGGTCAGAGTTGTAAAATAGATTTCTGGAGGAATAAAAAATGAGTGACAAGTTAAAGGTAGGTATACTTGGCGGTACCGGTATGGTTGGACAACGTTTTATTGCATTACTGGAGAATCATCCATGGTTTGAGGTTACTACAATTGCGGCAAGCCCAAGAAGTGCAGGTAAAACATATGCCGAGGCAGTTGGTGACAGATGGAAGATGACAACTCCTATGCCGGAAGCAGTAAAAAATCTTATTGTATATAATGTAAACGAAGTTGAAAAAGTTGCATCAACAGTTGACTTTGTATTTTCGGCAGTGGATATGTCAAAGGAAGAAATAAAGGCAATTGAGGAAGCATATGCAAAGACAGAGACCCCTGTAGTATCAAACAACTCAGCACACAGATGGACACCGGATGTTCCTATGGTTGTGCCGGAGATTAATCCTGAACATATGAAGGTAATAGATTTTCAGAAGAAGAGACTTGGCACAACAAGAGGCTTTGTTGCGGTTAAGCCTAATTGTTCAATTCAGTCATATGCCCCTGTTCTCACTGCGTGGAAGGAGTTTGAACCATACGAGGTTGTTGCTACAACATACCAGGCCATTTCAGGAGCAGGAAAAACATTTAAGGATTGGCCGGAGATGGTTGGAAACATTATTCCTTTTATAGGTGGAGAGGAAGAAAAATCAGAGAAAGAGCCACTTAGAATATGGGGTAAGATTGAGGACGGCGTAATTGTACCCGCTGATGATGTAAAGATTACATGTCAGTGTATACGTGTTCCTGTATTAAACGGACATACTGCAGCGGTGTTTGTTAAGTTCAGAAAACAGCCAACAAAAGAACAACTTATCAAAAAATTAGTTGAGTTTAAAGGTGTGCCACAGGAGTTAAACCTTCCAAGTGCGCCAAAGCAGTTTATCCAATATATGGAAGAGGATAACAGACCACAGGTAACACTTGATGTTGATTATGAAAACGGCATGGGTGTGAGCGTTGGACGTATCCGGGAAGATTCTGTTTATGACTGGAAGTTTGTCGGACTTTCACACAATACTGTAAGAGGAGCAGCAGGCGGTGCAGTTCTTTGTGCTGAGCTTCTCAAAGCACAGGGCTATATTACAAAAAAATAAAAAAAGTTTCTGTAATTAGTAAATATAGAATAACAAATGCCCGTGGATTCTTTGTGAATCCATGGGGATTTTTATAAAAAGGAGACCGCATATGAACTTTTTGGAAGAAAGAATTGTAAAAGACGGTATTGTAAAAGAGGGAAATGTATTAAAGGTTGACAGCTTTCTTAATCATCAGATGGACATTGATTTATTTGATGAAATGGGAGAAGAATTCAAAAAGAGATTTGAAGGGAAAAATATAAATAAGATACTTACCATAGAGGCATCCGGAATAGGAATTGCTTGTGTTGTGGCAAGACATTTTCATGTTCCTGTTGTATTTGCAAAAAAATCAAAGAGTATAAATATTGAGGGTGAAATGTATGTGGCAGAGGTTGAATCCTTCACTCATCGCTGTAAGAATCAGGTAATTGTTGCAAAGAAGTTTTTAAATGAGGATGATCATGTACTTATAATAGATGATTTTTTAGCAAACGGATGTGCTTTACAGGGTTTGATACAGATTGTACAATCATCCGGTGCCACCGTTGAGGGAATTGGTATTGCCATAGAAAAAGGTTTTCAGTCAGGCGGCAGAATTATCCGTAATTTGGGATATCAATTGGAATCTTTGGCAATTGTAGAAAGCATGGATGCTGCTACCGGAGAAATTGTATTCAGAAGTAACATGCGAGGAGAACATTCATAATGAACGAACATTCAAAAGCAGACATCAGTAATATTTATAAATTGGACGGAAGAGTGCCGGTGGCTAAAGCAATTCCTTTTGGATTACAGCACATTCTGGCAATGTTTGTGGCAAATATAGCACCTATAATCATAGTTGCAAGTGCCTGTGGACTTTGTGAAAAAGATATGGCTTCACTTATTCAGTCAGCCATGCTTATTGCAGGTATCGGAACTATTGTACAGCTATATCCTGTTTGGAAAATCGGTTCAGGTCTGCCTGTTGTGATGGGGATAAGCTTTACTTTTGTATCTGTGTTGTGTTTTGTCGGACCGACATATGGATATAATGCAGTTGTAGGGGCAGTTCTGATTGGCGGAATAATAGAGGGTATATTGGGATTATTTGCAAAATACTGGAGAAAACTGATAGCGCCTATTGTAGCAGCCAGTGTAGTAACCTCAATCGGTTTTTCACTTCTTTCCGTTGGAGCATCATCTTTTGGAGGCGGAAGCGGAAGCGACGATTTTGGTTCAGCTAAAAATCTCATACTTGGTACAGTAACATTGGTGTGCTGTATTTCATTTAACATATTTGCAAAGTCCTATTGGAAACAACTGTCTGTTCTGTTTGGACTTGTTGTGGGATATATTCTGGCTGTGTGTATGGGTATGGTAGATTTTTCAGCGTTGCAGGATGCAGCAATTATAACTGTTCCTGAGATTATGCCATATAAGCCTGTGTTTGAGCCCGGAGCAATAGTTGCCGTTACACTTATATTCCTTGTTTCGGCAACGGAAACCATAGGTGATACATCTGCACTTGCCATGGGTGGTTTAAACAGAGAGGTTACAGAGAAAGAAATACAGGGGTCTATAGCCTGTGATGGATTTGTAAGTGCGCTTTCATCGGTTTTTGGATGTATGCCAATTACATCCTTCAGCCAGAACGTTGGACTTATAGCCATGACAAAAGTTGTCAACCGTTTTACTATCCTTATGGGAGCCATAATTATGGTTTTAGCGGGAATATTTCCTATATTCGGTGCAGTTCTGGCAACACTTCCTGAACCTGTCCTTGGAGGATGTACGATAATGATGTTTGGAACTATCGTTGTAAGCGGAATACAGATGATTTCAAATTGCGGATATTCGCAAAGAAATATAACCATAGCAGCACTTTCTCTCAGTGTTGGAATAGGTTTTACACAAACACCGGAGTTGTTTAAAATCTTCCCTCAGCTTGTTCAAAATGTTTTTGCGGAAAATTGTGTTGCAGTGGTATTTTTGATGAGTATTATACTCAATCTGGTGTTGCCTAAGCAAAAAGAAACTGAAGATGAAGCAAATTAAAGAGGTGAATACATATATGGTAATCAGACGTGCAAAAAAAAGTGATATCTCAGGTATAAACAGACTTTTGAATCAGGTTTTGATGGTTCATCATAAGGGCAGACCGGATTTGTTCAAAGCAAATGTAAAAAAATATACTGATGAGGAATTGCTTTCGATTATAGATGATTGTGAAAAACCAATATTTGTGGCAGTTAATGAAAATGATGAAGTATGCGGATATGCATTCTGTATTTTTTTGCAATATGTAAATAATAACATAATGACAGATATTAAGACGATTTATATTGATGATTTATGTGTGGATGAAGAAAAAAGAGGTATGCACATAGGAAAGACATTGTATGAGTACGTTGTTGCGTTTGCAAAAGAACAGCAGTGTTACAATGTCACATTAAATGTATGGTCGTGTAATGAAAATGCAATGAAATTTTATGAGAAATGTGGGCTTATACCTCAAAAAATCGGCATGGAGAAAATAATAAAATATGATTAAAAAAATAAAGTCAGATAATTTCGATGCTGTATATGAGATTATGGAAAAGAGCTTTCCGCCGGATGAGAGAAGAACTTATGAAGAACAGAAATCTCTTCTTGATATGTCGAATTATAATATCTATATTCCGGATTTAGGGGATGATTCAAATGTAATACAGGGATTTATTGCTCTGTGGCAATTTGAGAAAATTTCCTTCATAGAACATCTGGCTGTAGATAACAGACTAAGAAATGCGGGGCTGGGAACGAGGATGTTGGAGGATATAAGAAAAATTCTATCGGGAAAGATATGCCTTGAAGTTGAACTTCCCAATACAGATATGGCAAAAAGGAGAATAGCTTTTTATCAAAGAAATGGTTTTTTCTACAATGACTATCCTTATATACAGCCTGCAATAACAAAAGGGCGTAACCCCATTCCGCTCAGGATTATGACTACAGGAGAAAGACTGTGTGAGGAGGAGTTCAATTATATAAAAGAAATTTTATATAAAAAGGTATACTCACAGGAATAGAAGACGTGAGCAGAATACTGTTTAATTTTAGCGTGGAATTTATCAAATATCTTGTGTGTTAATTGATTTTATGATAAAATAGTGCTAATTTGGTGGAAAATTTTTCACATATTTGTAAAGAACATTTTTTAGGAGGCACATATATTATGAAGAAGCTTATTTTAGTTACTTCACCACCTGCATGTGGTAAAACATTTATTTCAAAAAAATTAGGAAAGGCACTTACAAATTGTGTATATTTGGATAAGGATACTCTTATTGTTCTTTCTAAACAGATTTTTGAAGTTGCAGGAGAAGAATATAATCGTTCATCTGAATTTTTTCAGAGAGAAATCAGAGATTACGAGTACTATGCTGTATTGGATTTAGCTTTTGAGGCACTTGATTATAATGACACAGTGCTTATTAATGCTCCTTTTACAGATGAGATAAGAGATGATGAGTATCTTGACGGTCTCAGAGCCAAGCTTGCTGAAAAAGATGCGGAGTTATTTGTTGTCTGGGTACATGCTGATATTGAAGTTGTGCATCAGCGTATGATTAAGAGAGCATCCGACAGAGATTCATGGAAACTTGCAAACTGGGAAGAGTATATTTCAACTCAGAATTTCAATGCACCAACTAATATCCCTGAACTTTTTATATTTGATAATTCAACAGAGGAATCGTATAAGAAGTCTATTGATGAGGCTGTAAAGGCTATTAGAGGTTAATTATATTTTACTTAGAATGAGGAGAGCAATATGGCTTTAATAAAACCATTTTCTGCATACAGACCCGAAAGAGATATTGTTAGCGAGGTGGCGGCACTTCCGTATGACGTATATAACAGAGAGGAAGCGAAGGAAGCCGTCTTGGAAAAACCTCTATCCTTTCTCAGAATTGACAGGGCAGAAACCGCTTTTGATGATTCTGTAGATACCTATGCCCCTTGTGTATATGATAAAGCAAAAGAGCTTTTGGATGGCATGATAGCAAGAGGGGAATATATACAGGATGCAAAGGATATGTATTACATATATGAGTTAATTATGGAAGGTCGTAAGCAGACCGGTATAGTTGCCTGTGCATCCATAGATGATTACATTGACGGGACCATAAAAAAGCATGAAAATACCCGGGCTGATAAGGAAATTGACAGAATTAAACATGTAGATACCTGTAATGCTCAGACCGGTCCGATTTTCCTTGCTTACAGAGCACAGGATGAAATTGATTCTATAGTAAATAAAATTAAGGAAAGTCAACCTGAATATTCATTTACCTCAGAGGATGGTATTCAACATAGTGTATGGCTCATATCAGAACAGGAAGATATTCTTTCAATCAGGGATAGTTTTTCAGCGTTATCTGATATATACATAGCTGACGGTCACCACAGAGCGGCATCAGCGGTAAAGGTTGGAATTAAAAGACGTGACGAAAATCCTGATACAGTGGGAACCGAAGAATACAATTTCTTTCTCTCTGTTTTATTTCCACATAACCAGCTTAAAATTCTTCCGTATAATCGTGTTATTAAAGATTTAAATGGATATACTAAGGAAGAGTATATTGAAAAGGTTAAGGAGTGTTTCGAGGTGTGTGTTGTTGAGGCACCATATTCTCCTGATGAGAAAAACTCATTTGGTATGTATCTGGATGGACAGTGGTATAAGCTTACTGCAAAAGACAGCATTATTTCAGATGATCCTGTAGACGGACTTGATGTATCTATTCTGCAGAACAATTTACTTGAACCTGTTTTAGGAATTAAGGATCCGAGAACAGATAAGAGGATTGATTTTGTCGGAGGTATCAGAGGATTAGATGAATTGGAGAAAAGGGCAAATACTGATATGTGTTTAGCCTTTTCCATGTATCCTACATCAATAGAAGAATTATTTGATGTGGCAGATGCGAATTTACTTATGCCACCAAAGTCTACATGGTTTGAACCAAAGCTTAGAAGTGGAATCTTTATACACAGAATATAGAGAGGAGACATAACTGATATGTCCAAAAGAAAAGAAGTTTTTGCTGTAAACTGGATGGAAGTAGATGCCCTTGTGCAGGGCAGACACAATAATCCGCATCATATTCTTGGTATGCATCAATGTATTGATGATATATATATCAATGCATATATTCCTGATGCCAAGGTGGTTACGGCTATAGATACGGCTACAAAGAAAAAGTATACTCTGGTATCCGAGCGGGTTCCCGGATTCTTTTCTGTAGTTATAAAAAATAAAATAAGATTTGATTATAAACTCAATGTAAAATTTGATAATGGGGATGAGATAACTTATATAGATCCATATATCTTTGAACCTGTTATAGATCCTATTGACATAAGCCTTTTTAACGAAGGTGAACATTACAATATATATGAAAAAATGGGAGCTCATCCTCTTACCGTAGACGGTGTTGAGGGAGTTTTGTTTGCTGTTTGGGCTCCAAATGCAGAAAGGGTTTCTGTAGTCGGCAACTTTAACAATTGGGATGGAAGACGACATCCTATGCGTAAGCTTGATTACTCAGGTATATTTGAGTTATTTATTCCGGGAAAATATGTCGGTGAAATATATAAGTATGAGATATGTTCAAAACAGGGAACTGTCAATATGAAGAGCGATCCTTATGCATTTTCAAGTGAAGTGAGACCGGCAAATGCATCAAAAATTGTTGACCTTTCATATAAATGGAAGGATGATAAATGGATAAAAGCAAGAGAAAACTCTGATATAATTTCAAAGCCTGTAAATATATATGAAATGCATCTTGGTTCATGGAAACGTCCTGATGACGGAAGAGAATTTTTCGGATACAGAGATATAGCTGTGCAGCTTGCTGATTATTTGACAGATATGAATTATAATTATGTGGAGCTGATGCCGGTGATGGAACACCCTTATGATCCGTCATGGGGATATCAGGTGACAGGATATTATGCACCTACATCGAGATATGGTGAACCAACGGATTTTATGTATTTTGTTGATTATTTACACAGCAAGGGAATTGGAGTTATAATTGACTGGGTTCCTGCACATTTTCCTAAGGATAGTCACGGACTTGGCAGATTTGACGGAACCTGCCTGTATGAGCATGAAGATCCGAGAAAAGGAGAACACCCGCATTGGGGTACATATATATTTAATTATGGCCGCAATGAAGTAAAAAATTTCCTTGTCGCCAATGCACTTTACTGGGCGGAAAAATATCATGTGGACGGTATTCGCATGGATGCAGTGGCTTCTATGCTGTATCTTGATTATGGCAGACAGGGTGGAGAATGGTTACCAAATGTATATGGCGGAAATGAAAACCTTGAAGCCATAGATTTTATAAAGGAAGTTAATCTCAAGATGCATGAACTCCATAAAGGAGTGCTTATGATAGCGGAAGAATCAACAGCATGGCCAATGATGACACATCCGGCGGCAGACGGAGGCCTTGGATTTGATTTCAAGTGGAATATGGGCTGGATGAACGATTTCCTGAACTATATAAAATTAGATCCTCTTTACAGAAAATATCATCACAATGATTTGACATTTAGCATGGTATATGCGTACAGTGAGAATTTTGTATTGGTTCTTTCTCATGATGAGGTAGTTCATGAAAAGGGTTCTATGATTACCAAGATGCCCGGCGGATACGAAGATAAATTTTCAAATCTCAGGGTTGCCTATGGTTATATGATGACACATCCGGGTAAAAAGCTTCTTTTTATGGGTCAGGAAATAGCTCAGTTTGCAGAATTTAATGAAGCGGGTGAGGTTGACTGGTCTCTGTTTGAGTTCGATGCTCACGTTTATATGCAAGGGTATGTTAAGGAGCTGAATAAACTTTATTCATCAGAACCTGCACTTTACGAGCTTGATAATGCTCCGGAAGGTTTTGAGTGGATAAATTGCAATAATGCAAACGCAAGTCTTATATCGTTTATCCGTAAAGGTAAAAACGAAAAGGATACCCTTGCGATTATCTGCAATTTTACTCCTATGGAGCACAAGAATTATAAGCTTGCCGTACCGAGTGGTGGTAAATGGCAGGAGATTTTTTCAAGCGACAATGATAAGTTTGGTGGAGAGGGTCGCAACAATAAAACTGCAAGGCAGGCTAAAAAGGCTGACATAGATGGCAGAGAACATTATATATCCGTCAATGTTCCGCCTCTTTCCATAAGCATATTCAAGAAAACTACTACAAAGTAAATTACTAAAGACCGGGGGAGCTTATCAGTTTATCTTCGGTCTTTTTTATTTAGTAAAGAAAGGTGCAAATATGTTTTTTAATAATATATCCGCAGGTAACGTGGAAAGTCTGGACAGGTCAAAAATAGAACAATATGGAGAACAACTGCTTGATTGGGCTGCTGATAAAGTATTTGACTTTATTATTGCCATAGTATTTATGACAGTTGGTTTCAAATTATGCAAGTTTATAGTTAAAATTATAAAAAAATCATTTTCAAGAACCGGGATGGAAGACAGCGTAGAAGGTTTTCTGATATCTGTTATCAAAGGCATACTTTATATGGTAGTTGTTATAATGGCAGCTTCCATAGTTGGTATTCAGGTAACATCGTTGATTGCAATTTTAGGTACTGCAAGTTTATCCATAGGTCTTGCTCTGCAGGGAAGTCTTGCCAATTTTGCGGGCGGCGTGCTGATCTTGTTGATGAAACCGTTTAAAGTGGGAGATTATATTATCGAAAATGAAAAGAACTGTGAGGGAACGGTTGTATCCATAGATATCTTTTACACAAAACTCAAAACGGCTGATAACAGAATTATAGTGATACCCAATGGTAATATAACTGCAAATTCTATAGTTAATGTTACATCGGAAACAATAAGAAGGCTTGATATAATGGTGAACGTTGCATATGATTCAGATATTGGTCTGGTAAAAGAAACACTTATGGAGGCAGTTGATGAATCAGGATACCGTGATAAAGAACACGAAGTAAATATATACGTTGATTCTCTGTTGGACAATTCCATTCAAATGGGAGTGAGATTTTATGTTAAGACTGAGGATTATTGGAAGGCAAAATGGGAAGTTACCGAGTCTGTCAAGTTAAAATTTGACAGGGAAAAGATAGAGATACCATATAATCATATAGAAGTAATTATGAATAAATAAAGTATCGGAAAACGAAACACTTAACAAACGAAAATAACTTTTATATAATTGTGGATATGGAGGATATATATGTCAGAAAAAAATACATTTTATAAGGGATATGCAGAGTTATTTGTTTTAAGAATCCTTAAAGATGATGATTACTATTGTTTACAGCTTGTAAAAAAATCAGGGAAGAATCGGAGAAACTTATAAATCTGTCTGTTGGCACGTTGTATCCTACATTATATGAGCTTATAGAAAAAAATTATTAACACTATAAAATGGGATGTATCATGTTATATAGAAAAAAACAGAGATTGTACTTATGAGGAACTTGTCAGAGAGTTTGGTACCACGGACAGTATTTCGAACGAATATAAAACAGAAACCATAAGTTATGAGGAATTAAACAAAGTTAGGAAATTTTATATACATGCTTTGTTGTGTAGTAGTGCAATTATGTTATGTATGTTTTCAACGGAAATGAATGTAAAAAAAATTGAGATTGATAACTGAGAAAACAATACTGGTGAGTTGACAAGAGGCTTGTGCGTTGATACACAGGCTTTTTTTTTGAAATGATATGTAACTTAGAAAACGTTCGGGAAAAAACATTTTTTCACAATATGGAATTATTCTTTATAATATGTTATTATAAATAATTGGGAATTGATTTTTCAATATACATTAATTAAGAGAGGCGATATCATGTATTACAGTAATGTTTTAGACCTAATTGGAGAGACACCACTTATGTCATTGAAAGAAACAACGGGCTTGAATATATTTGCAAAGGCAGAATTCCTTAATCCGGGTGGAAGTATTAAAGACAGAATAGCTAAAAACATGCTTGAGGTAGCAGAGGCGGAAGGCAAACTTAAAAAGGGTATGACAATTATTGAACCGACGAGCGGAAACACAGGTATCGGGCTTGCGTTATGCGGAGTAAGAAAAGGGTATAATGTAATTATTGTTATGCCGGAGAATATGAGCGAGGAACGTAAGAAGATTATTAAGGCACTTGGTGCAGAACTTATTCTTACCGAACCAAAACTCAGTATAGGCGGTTCAGTTGACAAAGCTACAGAGATATGTAATTCAGATCCGGAAAAATATTTTATGCCACAGCAGTTTGTAAATCCGGCAAATCCTGATATCCATTATAAGACTACAGCTAAAGAACTTGTTGAACAGCTTGGCAAAAAAATAGACATATATGTTTCCGGCATAGGAAGCGGAGGAACACTGGCAGGTGTGGCAAAATATCTGTTGGAGTTAAACCCAGACACAAGGATAGTTGCCGTAGAACCCAAAAATGTTTCCGCACTTTTAGGACATGAGCCGGGGCTTCATCAGATACAGGGTATTGGAGACGGATTTATACCTGAGATACTTGATACCAGTATAATAACTGACATTGTAGAAGTAACGGATGATGATGCCATAAATACTGCCCGTGAATTAGCAAAGATTCAGGGACTTTTAGTTGGAACCTCATCAGGTGCCAATGTCTGGACTGCTATGCAGATGGCAAAAAAATATGGTGAGGATAAAGTTATAGCTACAATTCTTCCGGACAGAGTAGAGAGATATTTCAGCACCTCACTTATATAGAATAATAAACACATAATTATAAACAGGAGGAAATTAAAAATGACAAAGATAGATATTATATCAGGCTTTTTGGGAGCAGGAAAAACAACACTTATAAAGAAACTTATTAAAGAAGCATACAACAATGAAAAACTTGTACTGATAGAAAATGAATTCGGTGAAATAGGAGTAGATGGCGGATTCCTAAAGGATGCAGGCGTGGAGATTACAGAGATGAATTCAGGATGTATATGCTGTTCATTGGTAGGTGATTTTGGTACTGCATTAAAGAAAGTTATTGATGATTACAATCCGGACAGAGTTATTATAGAGCCATCAGGAGTAGGTAAATTATCGGATGTAAAAAAGGCTGTTATGGATGTGAGCAGCCAGGCAGAGGTTGTTGTAAACAGTACAACCACAGTTGTTGATGTATCTAAGTGTAAGATGTATATGAAGAATTTTGGTGAGTTCTTTAACAATCAGGTTGAGAGTGCAAAAACAATTGTATTGAGCCGTACACAGAATGTTAAAGAAGATAAGATACTTGATACAGTTAATATGCTCAGGGAACATAATAAGGAGGCAGCGATTATTACAACACCATGGGATGATATGGATGGAAAAACCATTCTTGAGGCCATGGAACATGAAAATACAATTGAAGCCATGATGAAAGAGACAGAGGAGGATGCTCATCATCACCATCATGATCACGATGAGGATGAGTGTTGCGGTCATCACCACCACCATCACGACCACGATGAGGATGAGTGTTGCGGTCATCACCACCATCATCACGACCACGATCATGGAGAAGACTGCACATGCGGATGTCATGACCATGATCACCACCATCATCATGCAGATGATGTATTTACAAGCTGGGGTAGAGAGACTGCCTGCAAATATGCAGATGAAGATATGAAAGTAATCTTAGAAGAGCTTGCATATGAAGCTGATAAGTACGGTGTGATTTTAAGAGCCAAGGGTATCGTTCCTAATACAGAAAACGAGTGGATTTATTTTGACCTTGTTCCGGGTGAGTATGAGATAAGAAAGGGTAAACCTGATTATACAGGTAAGCTTTGTGTTATCGGCAGTAACATAAATGAAGATTTACTTGAGGAGTTGTTTAAACTTAAGTAAGATGCAATTTCTATAGAAAGTTGGAAAGAAACTATGAGAAAAGAAGAGATAAAAGAAATTCCCGTATATATGTTTATGGGTTTTTTAGAGAGCGGAAAGACAACATTTGCAAATGAAACACTTATAGACAGAGGTTTTACAGAGGGTGAGCCAACACTTCTTTTGGTGTGTGAAGAGGGTGTTGAGGAGTATGATACAGAATATTTAAAGAATAAAAATATTTTTGTGGAATATCTCGAAGATGAGGATGTGAACACAGAACATCTTCTTGACCTTCAGGATAAATATAATCCTACAAGAGTTATGATAGAATATAACGGAACATGGAAGATGGATAAACTGTTTAATATACGTGTTCCGAAAGGATGGACCGTTGTTCAGGTTATCACTTTTGTTGATGCATCTACCTTTGATGTATATATGGCAAATATGAAATCCATCATAATGGAAAATCTTTCGGCTGCCGATATGATAGTGTTTAACAGATGTGATGAAAATACAAAAAAAGCTGAGTACAGAAGAAGTATAAAGGCAGTAAACAGAAGGGCACAGATAATTTTTGAGAATAAAGACGGTGTTGCAGAGGCTGATAATGAAGAGCTTGATTTACCTTATGATATTGAAAAATCAGTTATTGAACTTGAAGAAGAGGATTTTGGTATCTGGTATATAGACTCATGTGATAACCCGGACAGATATGTTGGAAAAAAGATAATATTTAAGGCAATGGTACACAGACCATCAGCTTACGGACCAAAAGAATTTGTTCCGGGAAGATTTGCCATGACCTGTTGTGCTGATGACATAGCATTTATTGGATTTAAATGCTATTACCAGGGTGCAAATCACTTAAAGGACAGACAATGGGTAATGGTTACGGGAACCATTGATAAAGAATATTATCCTGAGTTTGAAGGCGAAGGACCGGTCATAAAGGCAACTAAGGTAGAACTTTGTGAGCCTGCTGCTGAGGAACTTGTATATTTTAATTAAATAATATGATTGTTCTGTAGACAAAATTGCAAATGGTTTGCAAATTTATGTTGACAACAAATTATTATGGTTGTACAATATGAAAATGCAAATCGTTTGCAATTTTTTTGAGAGGAATAAGATATGTCTTTAATTAAATGTGATGATGTTTCCCTTGGATACGAGGGAAAGGCAATAGTTGAAAACTTAAATTTCCGGGTCAATGAAGGCGATTATCTATGTATAGTCGGTGAGAATGGATCAGGAAAAAGTACTCTTATGAAAACCTTACTCGGACTTAAATCTCCCATGTCAGGAAAGATATCAGTAGGGGATGGTCTTAAACATAATGAGATTGGTTATCTTCCGCAACAAACAGTGGTTCAAAAGGATTTTCCTGCCTCTGTGAAGGAAATTATTATGTCGGGTTTTTTGAATCACAGCGGGTTAAGACCATTTTACAATAAAGAAGAAAAAAAAATAGCAAGAGATAATATGGAAAAACTTGGTATCAGAGATTTGGAAAAACGTTGCTACAGAGATTTATCAGGAGGACAGCAACAAAGAGTGCTTCTTGCCAGAGCATTGTGTGCGACTCACAAGATGCTGCTCCTTGATGAGCCTGTGGCAGGGCTTGATCCTAAAGTAACCATGGAGATGTATGAGATTATAAAGAAGCTGAATGACGAAGGTATTACCATAATCATGATATCGCATGACATTCACGCAGCCTTAATGTATGCTACAACAATTCTTCATGTCAGCGACAAATCAGAATTTTATGAATCAAAGGAAAGTTTTTTGTCGAGCAGCAGGGGCAGGCTTTTTGCACGATATGACAGAGGTGACGTATAATGACAGAGGTTTTTGATAAATTACATACACTGCTTCAGATGGATTTTGTTATAAGAATTATAATTGTTGGTATTCTTATTGCGTTTTGTGCATCTTTGCTGGGTGTTACTCTTGTTTTAAAGAGATTTTCTTTTATAGGTGACGGGTTATCACATGTTGCCTTTGGCGCTATGTGTATTGCAATGATTTTAAAATTTACCAACAACAATCTCTTGATATTGCCTGTTACAATTGTATCTGCTGTTTTAATGCTGAAAACAGGACAAAATGCCAAAATCAACGGTGATGCGGTAATTGCCATGATATCCGTTGGCTCTTTGGCGGTAGGTTATCTTTTACTTAATGTTTTCAAACCGTCAGGTAACATATCTACAGATGTATGTACAACTTTATTTGGTTCAACGTCCATACTTACGCTGAGCAGATTTGACGTAAATTTGTGTATAGTTATGTCTGTTGTTGTTTTGGCATTTTATGTTTTTTTCTACAACAAGATATTTGCTGTTACATTTGATGAAAATTTTGCCAAAGCTACAGGTGTGAGAGCAGGTGTTTACAATGTTTCCATGTCTGTAATAATTGCGATTATAATTGTTCTTGCCATGAATCTGGTCGGCTCGCTGCTTGTGTCGGCTTTGATTATATTCCCTGCCCTTTCTGTTATGAGAGTATTTAAGAATTTCAAGTCAGTGGTTATATGTTCTGCTGTATTTGGAGTTATATGTGCAGTTATAGGTCTTTTCGTGGCGATGATATTTGACCCTCCGGTTGGACCTACAATTGTTGCAGTTGATTTAGCGGGATTTATTATATTTAGTATAATAGGATTTATTACAGGAAGGGACAGAGCTTAGATGAAAAGAAGTACCGGTTATGCAACTGAAAAAAGAAATAAAATATTGGAATACCTTATAAAACATAATGATGAGGATATTAGTGTAAGAGATATAGAGATTCACTTAAACGATCAGGGCATGACCGCAAATGTTTCTACTATATACAGATATTTGGAAAAACTTGAGGAAGACGGTAAAATTTTAAAACGCGTTAGTGAACATGGCGGAAAATCAACTTTTCAATATGTTAAGCCTGATGCGGAATGTCACAATCACCTGCATATGAAATGCAGCGAGTGCGGTAAGATATATCACATGGATTGTGGCTTTATGAAAGATTTTCAACAACATATATTTGAACATCATCACTTTGTTCTTGAGTGTAAAACATCCATATTGTATGGTGTATGTGAAAATTGCAGAAACATCTAAAAGGAGAATTTAAATTACATGAACAGGATATTAAAAAGACTAAATATTATATTTATAATGCTTGCTTTAATTTGTCTTTCAGGATGTGACGGCAGTACACAAAAAAATGATGAGGATAAAATAAAAGTTGTTTGTACTGCTTTTCCACAGTATGACTGGGTAAGGGAAATTGCCGGGGAAAACATAGAGAATATAGACCTTATATTACTTGGCGGTGGTGCGGACCTGCATAGTTATCAGCCATCTGCCGGTGATGTTGTAACTATTTCCGATTGTGATATATTTATATATGTTGGCGGTATGTCAGATAACTGGGTGGATGATGTACTTGCTCAGGCATCTAATAAAGATATGATAGTTATAAACATGATGGATATATTATCGGATAAGTTACATGAGGAAGAACACGATCATGATGATGAAGAAAACCATGAAAATGATTTGATTGAATATGATGAACATGTATGGCTTTCCATAAAAAATGCAATAATCATATGTGAAAAAATACGTGATGCACTTCTTTGTGAGGATAACGGCAGTGATAACAGTCAACTCTATGAAGATAATTGCAAAACATACATTGAACAACTTGAGATTTTAGACGAAGAATATAAAAATGCAGTTGACAATGCAAAGTATGATACACTTTTGTTTGGTGACAGATTTCCTTTTATATATCTGGTTGAGGATTACGATTTAAATTATTATGCGGCTTTTTGGGGCTGTTCTTCTGATTCGGAAGTCGGCATTGAAACAATAGTATTTCTTGCAGGAAAAATGGATGAGCTTGAACTTCCGGCAATTCTTGTTGTTGATGGTTCCGCAACGGATTTGGCAAAGACAATTGCAGAAAGTACAAAAAACAAGAATTATCCGATTTTCGAAATGGATTCTCTACAGATTGTCACCGAAGACGAGATGAATAACGGGAAAAATTATATAGATACAATGAAAGCAAATCTTGACGTTTTGAGACAGGCACTTAAGAGTGAGTAATTTGTGTTCACAAATTACTCACTCTTTTATCAAAAAATAACCATATATTGATAATATTATGAATAATACAAAAAAGAAAAGAGGATGGAAGTATGAACGATAATAATTTTTCATCGGATAACGAAAATGTTTTTCATGATATGACCACAAGCCAATACATGAATACCATAGCATCCAATGCTACAGGTTCATATATTGGTGGATATACAGTGGAATATGATAGGTCTGACGATTATACGGATGAACTGACGTCGGACAAAAAAACATTTAAGAAAGAAAAGAATAAAAAAGGCGGTTTTGGAAGATTTATAAAACGTTTCAGTATTATTACGGTTAGTGCAATACTTTTCGGAGGTGTTGCAGCTGTTATGTTTAACTACGTTGATGATTATATGGACAATCGCAATGATAACAAAACAGAAAACGTATCGGAGTATGACAATTATGCTGAGGGAAATGACTATGTTGCAGATCCGTCAACAGAAAAAGCACAGGACGATACAATAGATACAGTACCGGTGATTGATAATACTTCCTATCAGGGACTTGATGTTTCGGATATAGCTGAAGCAGCCATGCCATCTATAGTTGCTATAAATGTTAAGGCAATTGAAGAATATGACTATGGTATGTTTGGCGGAACATATGAATATGAAACAGAAGGATCGGGTTCCGGTATCATAATAGGTGAAAATGAAACGGAATTGCTTATAGTTACAAACAATCATGTTGTGGCAGATGCTCAAACAGTTTCCGTGACATTTATTGACGAAAGTGTATATGAGGCTAAGGTGAAAGGTACTGACAGCGATAGTGACCTTGCCATAATTGTTGTTTCACTTAAAGATTTGGATTCAAGTACAATTTCTTCAATTAAAATTGCAAAATTAGGTCATTCAGATACATTAAAGGTAGGAGAACAGGTTGTTGCCATCGGAAATGCCCTTGGTTATGGACAATCTGTTACAACCGGAATTGTTAGTGCGGTAAACAGGCTTAACAGTACAAATGTTACTCCTCTTATTCAGACTGATGCAGCTATAAATCCCGGTAACAGCGGTGGTGCTCTTCTTAATATGAATGGAGAGGTTATAGGAATTAATTCATCAAAATATATGTCTACCCAGGTAGAAGGTATGGGTTATGCCATTCCGATATCAGAGGTTGAGAGTATACTTGATGAACTTATGAACAGACAGACAAGGGAAAAAGTTGATGATGATAAGATAGGATATCTCGGAGTCGGATGTGCAACCATAGATGAAGATATATCTGAGCTGTATGGTATGCCGGAAGGAGCATTGATATCTGAGGTTAAGGCAAAATCTCCGGCTGAAAAATACGGTTTGAAGAAAAATAATATAATTGTCGGTTTTGATGGAGTTAAGGTAACAGGTGCAGAGCAGTTAGTTGACCTCTTAGAGTATTATGAAGCAGGTGAAAAAGTTAAAGTAACTGTGGCATATCTGTCAGATGATGAATATATCGAAAAAGAAATTGAGGTAGTTTTGGGAAGAAGAGCAGCCTCATAAATAGAATAAGTTTTCACTTTTACCAACATAAAAAGCAGGGTCATCTACTGTATGGATGTCCCTGCTTTTATATATGCCACAAAATTTGTTATAGGTTCCGGTGATTATAAAACGGGTGTAAAGCTTACGGAGGATACTGTTATCTCCGGTAAATATCTGTTGGGATACGGAACATTGGACTTAAATGGGCACACGCTGACGATGGAGGGTGATTTGATTCATGCAGGCGGTTTAATAGACATTAACGGCGGAGCTTTAAATGTAAACGGCAGTTACAGGATGCGTGTGAGAAATATTTATAATGGAAGCTATAAATGGTCAAAGAGCAGTGGCAGGCTGATAATGGATAATCAGGGTGATACAGTCAATATTCTGAAAAATATGGAATTGGAAGCATCATCCTCCGCATGTTATCAGAATATAACTGATGGAGAAATCAGGTTATCAGGTGATATAAACAGTTATAGCAATTACACTTTCTCATAACACCTACGTTATCTCCACAGGAAATGGCTTATACATATGCATCAGAAGCTGATATTCTGAATATGGCACTGTTTGGCAAAACAGCGGCTCGATGACGGAGTGAGCAGGAAATTAGTGGAAAAACTCCCAATATTAGAGATTTTGCTTCGGCGGAGGAATTGGTGGTACTTATCAATTTGGAAGATACAAACGCTGATTTAATTAGGCAAGAAGTACCGAAACTTGATAGAAGGCATATCGTCAGCTTGAAATTCTGAAAAAGAATCAGGAAACGATAAAAGCATTGAAGCAGAATTTGATTGAAGATACAGGAAACAAATAAGATTTTACAATGATAAAATGAAAAGAATTTTAGAGGGATTGTTATACCTATGGTCAATAATTGTTCTTGAGGTAACAATAAAACTCACACCAGTGGTACGAGAAAAGAGTGAATAAATATGTTGTTTATGTTGATTTGGATGATTTGGAAATTGTAAGTGATATCTCAGATGCAGAAATAACCACTGAGGTGCCGTTAATGTTATCCGGATGATTTTTCTGATTGCATCTTAGTTTGACGAGCAGACGGTATCTGAGCAAGAATTACAGCGGTAAAAATTAATACACATCCTGTAAGCTCTTTAAAACTTAATTTTTCATTTAATATAATCCATCCTGCTATAACTGAAAACACAGATTCAAGACTCATAATAAGACAGGCAATAGTGGGATTGACACCTTTTTGACCTATGATTTGTAAAGTGTAAGCTATTCCGCAGGAAAAAATACCTGCATATAAAAGTGTAATCCACGCATTGGCATTTAAAAAGCCTTCAAACCATGAGCTTAAATCAACACATTTTCTTATATCTACAAATATCATTGGTAAAGCCGTTAAAATTCCAACAACCATAAACTGAATACATGACATTCTGAGCCCGTCTGCCTTTGGACTAAAGTGGTCTATAACCATAATATGAATGGAAAAACAAAATGCACACAGCATAACCAGAAGATCTGAGGTCTGTATGTAAAAAGAATCATTTATACATAGAAGGTATAAGCCGATAAGGGCAATAAATACTCCTATCCATATATTTATACCACATTTCTTTTTTAGAAAAATACCAAGTATAGGTACTAAAAGTATATAACAGGCAGTTAAAAATCCTGCTTTACCTGATGGTGTACCAAGGTATATACCCATTTGCTGAAGATTGGTTGCTATGCATAAAACAATACCGCAGGAAATGCCACCTGACAACAGGGTACGTTTATTTTCTTTTGTATCCGGTTTTTTTGTTAATCCAAACTTGTCAGTGATTGGTAAAATAATCATAAGAAAGGAAGCTCCGATAAATGAACGTATGCAGTTAAATGAATAAGGTCCGATGGCATCTCCACCCTGACTTTGAGCTACAAAGGAAATTCCCCATATAAATGAAGTTATGGCAAGTATTATGGAATTACGTTTTACTAATGAAGTATTTTGTGTATTTGTCATGGCCGGCTCCTGTGTAAAAATTTATACTGATTATAGTATAAAGCAAGGGGTTTATCAAGGAAATATCCGGATTATAAAAAAGATAACGACATAAAGGAATAGACAGGACATTAAATTCATATAATTAAAATAACCTTTTTCTTGGGGAGGTAATATGCGTAAAAAGTTTTTATCCGTAATAATAACTGTAATTTTACTGTTGAGTACATATTATATTCATTCATATACAAATGTTGATGCGATTGATAACAGTGATAATATAAGAGCATGCTGGATATCATATCTGGACATACAAACGTACCTTAAGGATTTAAGTGAGGAAGAGTTTGAAATCAAAGTTTCAGATATGTATAAAAAAATAAAAGAAAATAATTTAAACACAGTCATAGTGCAGGTCAGGGCTATGGCTGATGCTGTTTATCCGTCAGAATATTTCCCATGGTCCATATACATATCATCTGACAGAATACCTTTAACTTACGATCCTTTGGAAATTATGATTGAACTTGCAAAAAAAGAGAACCTCAGATTTGAGGCATGGATTAATCCGTATAGAGTTTCTATGAGTAACACGACTACTAATTCTTTCAAAAATACAAATTTTTACCGGGACTATAAAGATTTTATAATGGAATATGAAAATCCGTCGGGGGAAATATGTCTTTCTCTTGATCCGTCAAAAACTGACACAATAAGACTTATTGTGTCCGGGGTGAAGGAGATAGTACAAAATTATGACGTTGACGGAATACATTTTGATGACTATTTTTATGTATCGGGTATGTCACCGGAATTGCCGGCAGATAAGAGAAAAGAATATGTAAATAATATGGTAAAAACTATATATGATACAATAAAATCCATTGATGAGGATTGCGAATTTGGAATAAGTCCGGCAGGAAATACGGAAAATGCAAGGGCTCAAGGTGCAGATATAGATACATGGCTGTCAACACCCGGATATGTAGACTATATTATGCCACAGATTTATTGGACAGATAACTATGTAACTACAGAAGGTGAAGTAACATATTTTAGTGACAGATGTGATGAGTGGAACCGGATAAACACACTAAATCTGCCTATGTACCTTGGAATGGCATTATACAGGGTAGGTGAAGAATCATCAATCGATATGGGATGGTCTGTATCGGATGATAATCTGGCATCCCAGTACAAAAAGAGTTCATTGATGGGGTTTGACGGATATGCTGTTTTCAGATACGAATGGTTGGAACTTGATGTGGCTGTGGATGAGCTGTATAATTTAAAAAAATCGGTAGAACTTGAGCTTTCATATCCGTATGTAAAAGATTCCTATATATCGTATAGTATAAAAAATGTTGAAGATTGGGAAACTGCTAAGATAGATGGAATTAGTGCAGGAAATGGAAATGAAATATTCGGAATAGTATTTTCACCGGGTAATAAGGCACCGGAGGGGCATATATCCTACAGAATAATGTATCAGGATGGTACATGGTCTGACTGGTGTAGTGAAGGCGTGTTGTGTGAAGGTAAAAACTCCGTACTTAATATGCAGATTTATTTATCGGGTGAGATAGGAAATACATATGATGTATATTACAGGTGCTGTCTTACAAATATAGGCTGGCTGCCATGGGTAAAAAACGGAATGGATATCAACGCGGGAGTTATAAATGAAAAAATGACAGGAATACAGGTAAAACTTATAAAAAATTAGAAAAAGTACTTGCATTTATTATTTAAAGTGATATAATTCTACTTGACTTAATAATGACGTTGCAGAGTGGGTTGTAAAAACCCACTCTTTGTTTTTACTGAAAGGTGGAAGTTAATGAAGAAAACAGAAGTTGAACAGTATTGCACAGAGTTGGTTATGCCTATTATAGAAGAGAATAACTTTGAACTTTACGATGTGGAATATGTAAAAGAAGGCTCTGATTATTATCTCAGGGTATATGTTGACAAAGAGGGTGGAATCAATATTGATGACTGTGTTCTGGTGAGCAGAGCCCTTGAGGTAAAGTTAGATGAAACCGACAAAATAAAAGATGCATATATACTTGAAGTAAGTTCTCCGGGACTTACAAGACCGTTAAAGAAAGAAAAAGATTTTGAAAAAAGTGTGGGCAAAACGGTGGAGGTTAAGCTCTATAAACCTTATGATAAAGTTAAAGAATTTGAGGGTGTACTGGAGAGCTATACTGATGAAGCAGTAACACTTTTGGTAGATGATAAAAAAATGATAATAAATAGAAACGATATTTCTATGATAAGATTGGCATTTGTATAATAAAGTGTAGGAGGATAAAAAAATGTCAGAAATTATTGATGCATTAAATCAATTGGAGAAGGAAAAGAATATCAGCAAAGACAAAATTATGGATGCTATTGAAAAGTCTTTAGAAAAGGCTTGCGAGTTGGATCTTGGAAAAGATGCCATAATTGAGGTTTCCATGGACAGGGAAACAGGTGATATTGCTATATTCCAGAAAAAACTTGTTGTTGAAACGGTGGAAAATGAGACAAATCAGATTTCTGTTACAGAGGCAAAAGCCATGAGCGCCGATAATGAGCCGGGAGATTATGTAAGCATAGAGGTCCGTTCTAAGGAATTTGGACGTATTGCGGCTCAGAACGCAAGAAATATAATTGTTCAGGAAATTAAAGAAGGCGAAAGAAATGCAATATTTAATCATTTTGCCTGCAAAGAAAAGGATATCATCACAGGTGTAGTTCAAAGATATGTTGGCAATAATCTTAGTATCAGCCTTGATGAGAGAACCGATACTATTTTGACTGAGCATGAGCAGGTTAAAGGTGAGGTTTACAAAAGAGGTGACAGAATTAAATTATATGTTGTAAGGGTTAAAAAGAGTGACAGGAGTAAAGGCTTTGAAATAGTTGTGTCAAGAACACATCCTGACTTGGTAAAGAGGCTCTTTGAGAAGGAAGTTACAGAAGTTGCTGACGGAACAGTTGAGATAAAGAGCATATCAAGAGAAGCAGGCTCAAGATCAAAGATTGCAGTATGGTCAAAAGATCCTAATGTTGATCCTGTAGGTGCCTGTGTCGGTCTTAACGGAACCCGTGTAAATAATATTGTAGATGATTTAAAGGGTGAGAAGATTGATATAATTACATGGAGTGAGGATCCTGCAACTTTTATAGAAAATTCACTTAGTCCTTCAAAGGTTGTATCTGTAAAAGTAGGTACGGAAATTGACGAAAAGACAGGAAAAGAAATCAAGAGTGCTTATGTTGTTGTACCTGATTATCAGTTATCTCTTGCCATTGGTAAGGAAGGACAAAATGCCCGTCTTGCAGCAAAACTTACCGGTTATAAGATTGATATAAAGAGTGAGTCAAAAGCAAAAGAGCTTGGTATAGATTATGCTTCGGCAGATGATGAGTATGAAGAAGATTATGAGGATTACGACGATTCATACGAAGATGAGGAGTAATAAAGAGTGGCAAAACAGATACCTAACAGACAATGTATTGGTTGCAGGGAAATGAAACCTAAAAATGAATTAGTGCGGGTTATAAGAACACCGGAAGGACAGATATGTCTTGATAAAACCGGCAAAAAAAACGGTCGGGGTGCGTATATTTGTCAAAATATGGATTGTTTTAACAAGGCAAAAAAGTCTAAAGGAATTGAAAGAGCACTTAAGGTTAGTATTCCTGATGAGATATACGATGCGATTAGCAAGGAGCTGATATAATTGATAAATAAATATAATAAAGCTTTATCTATGTTATCCATAGCCACAAAGGCAGGAAAAGTTGTAAGCGGTGGATTTATGGTGGAAAATGCTATACAACAGGGAACAGCGTACCTGGTTATTATAGCAGAGGATGCATCAGGTAATACAAGAAAAAAATTTATAGATAAATGCACATATTATGATGTTCCATACAGGATATGTGCAGATGGCGAGTCCCTTGGGAAAACAATAGGAAAACAGGACAGAAAGGTGGTTGCCGTAACAAATGAAGGCCTTGCTGTTTCAGTTTTAAACAAGTTGGACATTAGTAAAGATATGGAGGTGTAATCTATGAGAGTACACGAATTAGCAAAACAGTTATCAACTGAATTGGGAAAAACAATACCAAGCAGTGAATTGCTTGTTAAATTAAGTAAGAAAAAAGAAGGCTTAAAGCCACAAAGCAGCATAAGTGAAGATATGATTCAGTATATAAAGGATATTTATTTAAAGGATAAAAAATCTGATGCTGAAACAAAAAAAGAAGATGTTGTTCAAAAAACAGAGAAAAAACCCGTAAAAAAAACGGAGAAAAAAGTTGAGAAGAAAGTTGAAAAAAATGTAGAAAAAAAGGTGGAGAAAAAGACAGAGGTCAAAAACGAAGAAGTAAAGACCGAAGTAAAAAAATCCGATAATAAACCGGAACAAAAAAAGAATAAACCTCAGAATCAGAATAACAGAAATATCAATAAAAATATCAACAAAGGTAAAAATCAGCCGGATGTGAAAAAACCGGAACCAAAGAAGAATGAGAGTGTTGAGCCGGTTATTAAAACCATAAAGCTTCCGGAAACTTTGACAGTTAATGAGCTTGCATCTAAAATCAAGATACCTGTTGCACAGCTTATAAAGAAAATGTTTATGGCTGGAAAAATGTACAATGTCAACTCGGAACTTGATTTTGATACAGCAGCAGATATTGCATTGGAATATAACTATATCGCCGAAGAAGAGGAAAAGATTGATGTTATAGAGGAGCTTTTAAAAGAAGGCGAAGAGGATGAAGCAACCATGACATCAAGACCACCTGTTGTATGTGTTATGGGTCATGTTGACCACGGTAAAACATCACTTCTTGATGCCATAAGAGATTCTTCTGTCACAACAGGAGAGGCAGGCGGAATTACTCAGCATATCGGTGCATCTGTCGTATCCATAAATGGCGAGAAAATTACATTTCTTGATACACCGGGCCATGAAGCGTTTACAGCTATGCGTATGAGAGGTGCGCAGTCAACGGATATTGCCATTCTTGTAGTTGCAGCGGATGACGGAGTAATGCCTCAGACTGTTGAGGCTATAAATCATGCCAAAGCAGCAGGTATTGAAATAATTGTTGCCATAAATAAAATAGATAAAGAAAGCGCAAATGTTGACAGGGTTAAGCAGGAACTTATGGAATATGAACTTGTACCTGAGGATTGGGGCGGTTCAACCATATTCTGTCCTGTTTCAGCACATACAAAGGAGGGTATTGATAACCTTCTTGAAATGATTATACTTACAGCCGAGATACTGGAGCTTAAAGCAAATAAGAACAGAAAGGCAAGAGGAATAGTCATTGAGGCTCAGTTGGATAAAGGCAGAGGATCAGTTGCTACTGTTCTTGTTCAGAAAGGTATACTTCATGTAGGTGACTGCGTGGCAATCGGAAGTGTACACGGAAAAGTCAGAGCCATGTTTGATGATAAGCATAGAAAAGTAAAAGAGGCAGGACCATCTATGCCTGTAGAGATACTCGGATTAAATGGTGTACCTAATTCGGGTGAAATATTTATGGCAGTGGAAAATGAAAAAGAAGCCAGACAGATTTCAGAGGCATTTATTACCCGTGGTAAAGAAAAATTGATTGCCGATACACGTCAAAGAATGTCACTTGATGATTTGTTTAATAAGATGCAGGAAGGCAACTTAAAAGAATTAAATCTCATCATTAAGGCGGATGTACAGGGTTCTGTGGAGGCTGTTAAGGCAAGTCTTCTTAAACTTTCAAATGAGGAAGTTGTTGTAAAATGTATTCACTCCGGTGTTGGTGCCATAAATGAATCTGACGTTATACTTGCCTCAGCATCAAACGCCATAATTATTGGATTTAACATACGACCTGATAACCAGGCAAAGGATGTAGCAGAAAGAGAAAAAGTTGACATAAGATTATACAGAGTAATCTATAATGCAATAGAAGATATTGAAGCTGCCATGAAGGGTATGCTTGATCCTATTTTTGAGGAAAAGGTTATAGGTCATGCTCAGGTAAGACAGACTTATAAGGCTTCCGGAGTTGGTACTATTGCCGGTTCTTATGTACTCGATGGTACAATAACAAGAAATTGTAAGGTGAGAATCACCCGTGAAGGCGAACAGATATTTGAGGGAAGTCTTGCATCGCTTAAGAGATTTAAGGATGATGTAAAAGAGGTTAAAACCGGATTTGAGTGTGGTCTTGTTATAGAAGGCTTTAACGGTGTTGTAGAAGATGATATTATAGAAGCTTATATTATGCAGGAAGTGCCAAGATAATTGGTGGTTAGGAGCAGAAATATGAAAAAAACAAGTCATAAAAATCAAAGAGTAAATGGAGAGGTTCAAAGAGAACTGAGCCGTATTATTAGTATGGAAATCAAGGATCCGAGAATTAATCCCATGACATCTGTAACAGACGTCATAGTTACTCCGGATTTAAAGTATTGTAAGGCGTTTATAAGCGTTCTTGGTGATGAAACATCGGCACAGGAAACCATAGAGGGTCTTAAAAGTGCCACCGGTTATATCAGGAGAGAGTTGGCAAGAAGTATAAATCTCAGGAATACACCTGAAATTACATTTATTCTTGACAATTCCATAGAATATGGTATAGCTATGTCTAAGAAGATTGATGAAGTTATGAATTAAATAAAGGATATTTTTATGAAATTATTTTTAGACAAAATAGACAAAGCCAAAAGCATTGCCATTATAGGACATATTAATCCTGATGGCGATTGCGTTGGCTCATGTCTGGGTTTATACAATTTTATATGTGATAATTATGAGGGAAAGACAGTTAGTGTATTTCTGCAACCTATAGCAGACAAATTTAAATTTCTTAAAGGTGCTGCAGAAATAAAAAATTATGCTGAAAGCAATATATATGACTTGGCTGTTTCACTCGATTGCGGTGATACTGACCGGCATGGTGAATTTTCCGGGATTTTTGCAAATGCAAAAGACAGCATATGCCTTGACCACCACAGAAGCAATACAGGCTTTGGTGACTATTTTTATCTTGATGCTGATGCTTCATCTACCTGTGAGGTTTTATACAGACATATCGATGAAATGACCATATCCTTAGAATGTGCTGAGTGTTTATATCTGGGAATAGTACATGATACAGGTGTTTTTAAATATCCGGCTACATCGGAAGAGACGATGACAATTGCAGGGAAACTCATATCAAAGGGTGTTCGTACACAGTATATCATAGATGAAACATTTTATAAGGTGAGTCATAATCAAAATCGTTTAACAGGTAAAGTATTACTTTCATCAGAGCTGTACCTTGACCGAAAAGTTATTGTTGCATGTATTTCAAGAGATATGTTTGAGGAATTTAATACAACAAAAGATGATACGGATGGGATTATTGACAAGCTCAGGGTTACCGACGGTGTGGAAGTAGCTATACTGGCATATCAGAAAAGTGATGATGTGTACAAATTCAGCTTTAGATCCATAAGCTATGTTGATGTCAGCAAAATAGCGGTATTCTTTGGCGGCGGCGGTCACATGAGAGCTGCCGGTGTTGATGTAAAGGGTGATTATGATAAAACGCTGGCTAAAGTCCTCGAAATGATAGAAGAACAGCTATAAAAAAGGAGAAAAACTTTTGATAGATGGAATAATTAACGTATATAAAGAAAAAGGTTATACATCCTTTGATGTGGTTGCCAGGCTCAGAGGTATACTAAAGCAAAAAAAAATAGGTCACACCGGAACTTTGGATCCCATGGCGGAAGGTGTTCTTATGGTTTGCTGTGGGAAGGCTACAAAGTTAGTAGATATGCTTACCAGCGGTGACAAGGAATATAAAGCAGGAATGAAGCTTGGCATAAGCACTGATACAGAAGATATAACCGGAAAAATCATATCATCAAAAGAGATTCCCGATAATGTGAATGAAAAGATAATTTATGATACAATTAAGAGCTTTGTCGGTACATATGAGCAGCTTCCTCCTATGTATTCAGCCATAAAAATAAACGGAAAAAAGCTCTATGAATATGCAAGAGCCGGTGTCAGTATAGAGCGTACTGCAAGAAAGGTTAATATCTATGATATATCGGATATTAAAATAAATATACCGGATATTTACTTTAATGTACATTGTTCCAAGGGAACTTATATAAGGAGTCTGTGCAGGGATATAGGTGATAAACTTCAAACCGGTGGGACCATGACTTCTCTTATAAGGCAGGATGTACACGGCTTTACCTTAGATAACGCTTTAAAGCTTGACGATATAGAACAATTATACAAAGAAGATATGCTTGACGAACATATATTACCTGTTGATGCACTTATATCGGATTATGTAAGATATGATATAAAGGAAAACTATTCAAAATATCTTCTTAACGGAAATAAATTATACAGAAATCAAATTAATAAAAATTCAGAATATGTGTTAAAAGATAAAGAATTGATAAGGATATACCATAAGGATGACTTTGTTGCAATATATGAATATAACGCAAACGAGGATATCCTCAAACCATACAAAATGTTTTTAGGGTGATTCCCTATGCGAGGTACGACTTGAAAACTGTAAACTACAACCAGGTGAATTTAAATAAAACAGCGGTGGCTCTCGGAAAATTTCAAGGTCTTCATAAAGGGCATATGTTATTGATTGATGAGATACTGCGTTTGTCAGAAGAAGAAAATTTAACAAGTGTGGTTTTTACTATTGACGTGTCATCAGAAAAAACAATTAACCTTCCTGAGGAGAGATATGATATACTGGAAAAAAGCGGTGTTGATTATAACGTAACCTGTGAATTTTCAAAGGAATTTGCATCTTTATCACCTGTAGATTTTGTCGAGAGTATACTTGTAAACAGGCTTGATGCAAAATATGTGGTCGTGGGTACGGATTTTAGATTTGGATATAAAAGACTCGGAAATGTTGACCTTCTCAGACAGATGGGTGAAAAGTACGGTTTTAAGGTTATAGCTATAGAAAAGTTATCTCTTGACGGAACAATAATTAGTTCAACATATATAAGAGAGTTAATTGTAAGCGGAAAAATAAAAGATGTTTTACGCTATATGGGAAGAAGTTATTCTGTTACAGGTACGGTTAAGAAGGGTAGACAGCTTGGAAGAACCATAGGTTTTCCGACAGCCAATATAATTCCTGACGAAAAAAAAATATTACCACCTTTCGGTGCATACTGTACAGAAGTTGTTATAGGTGGTATGATATACAAAGCAATAACTAACGTTGGAGACAATCCGACCATAGATGAAAATAATTGCACTACAATAGAAACAAACATACCCGGATTTTCCGGTGATATATACGGAAAAGAAATCACCGTATATTTTAAGGATTTTATTCGAGGTGAAAAGAAATTCACAAGTATAGACGAACTCAAAGAACAATTGCAAAATGATATAAAATTTGCTTTGCACCAGTAGCTCAGCGGATAGAGCAATGGCCTCCGGAGCCATGCGGGGAGGTTCGAGTCCTCTCTGGTGCATTTTTTTCATAAACAGAAATGCCTTAAAACCTTGAATATATAGGGGTTTTAAAGGCATTTTGAATTATAGCGGGATATAAATGGGATACAAATTTCAATAAGCAAACTTTATTACATACTCTGTACACCTCAGTTTTCAAAAAATGTAAAAAAGGAACACTTGAAATAGCTGAAAGCATATGATATAATACATAAAATAAAATCCATGGGAAACCATGAAAATAACACCACCCATCGTTTAATACGGTGGGTTAAATTTTTTTGGGAGGTTTACATATGAAAAAAGGTATGATTTTTATTGATGGAAGTAATGTATTTTTCGATTGGGGTAAGGCAAATCCTGGAAAACAAATGGATGTAGAAAAGTATATCGATTTAGTTAAAGGGAAATACCCTGATATAGATTTCATTCGTACATATTATTTTACAAGTGAAACAGCAACCAACAAAGCTTTTTTGCAACAAGTAAACAAGATGCCGTATTGTGAAGTGATTACAGGTCGCCTTCAAGAGAAAACCATTAAGATAGATGCAAAGTTAGGGATAAAATGTCCAAAATGTAATGAGCCAATAATTACAGATTTTATTACACATACAGATAAAGGAACAGATGTTAATATAGCAGTTGAAATGTTAAAACACGCATACGAAAAATCATATGAATTTGCAGTGCTTATTTCAAGAGATGCTGATTTTGTTGGTGTTGTAAAAATAATTAAAAATTTGGGATGCAATGTGGAATTAGTTTTGTTTGAAGCGGCTAAAGGAAATGCACAAGAACTTTCTGCGAGTGTAGATAGAGTAATGTTAATTGAATCATTTGAATATCCTTTGTGCGAAAGATAGTATTAAATAAAAAATACCTATCCTGTCTGCCAACAGAATAGGCGAGTTCGTGACTATAATAAGCTTACAGCCCTTAATTGCTCATTATCTTTTTCAATCAGTAACTTTGTGACATGGAGATATATTTCTTTTGTGATTTTGCTGTCCTCATGTCCTAAACGTCTTGATATGGTATCAATATTAACTCCCTGTGTCATTAATAGAGAAGCATGAGTATGTCTCAATATATGTGGAGTTACCTTCTTGTCTGTGACAGTAGCAGCAGCAAGACGTAACTGCTTTCTGTATGCATCATAGTGCATATATTCTCCGCTGTCATCTATAAAAAATAAATTACTTCTTATTTTTCGTAATTTGGTGTTTGTGTTCCGGTAGTTTAAGTAATTTTTAATTACAGTTCTCAACTCAGGTTGAATAAAAATATCTCGGTTGGATGCATAGGTCTTTGGATCGGTAATCTCATTTTCGGCAATATATAATGTTTTGGTTACAGATATATTATTGTTCTTTAGGTCAACATCATCGTCTGTTAGTGCAAAAGCTTCTCCAATTCTTAATCCGGTGAGAGATAAGAATTGGGTTAAGTAGTACCAGTTCCATAATTCCCTCTGCTTTAGATATTCCAAAATACCATTTAATTCTTCAGGTTCTAAATATTTATCTTTTATTTTATCCTTTTTAGAAATATTACTTTTATAAG
>CAZKMB010000020.1:0-39395 GCA_964553965.1 uncultured Bacteroides sp.
GTATATGAATATGACGAGAAAGAAAAGCAGCTTAAGATAGCAGGGCCTGGACGAGAAAAGGAAAGAGAACAGGACTTCGAGAGATAGCAAAAATGGGAACGTGCCAAAGTGCGTTCCCAAAAAACATATTGTAAAAAATGTACATTTTTTCTATAATAAGAACAGATAAATATGCATATTGATTTTAAGAAGGTTAAAGATAGTAAATAAGTGTTTAGGAGATAGTTATGGATAGAAAATCAGAAAAATTTTTTATGAAAAAGTTTAAAGATATATTGTTATCTGAATTTTCCATACAAGATAGAAAAGGATTATATGCAAAGACCCAGAAAGTGATGGCTTATAATTCAAATAAAATTGAAGGAAGCACACTTAACAGCGAGCAGACAGCTACACTTTTTGATACAGGAACACTATACTCGTCTGGTGATGAGGTATATAGGGCTAAAGATATTGAAGAGATGAATGGTCATTTCAGAATGTTTAACCATATGCTTAAGACATTAGATGAGCCATTATCAGAAAAGCTTATAAAGGAGTATCACTACAACCTGAAGGTAGGGGTTTTTGAGGATATATTGAATGGACGACCTATAGGAGAGTATAAGAACCGTCTAAATGGTGTATCTGATATAACAACTTATCATCCAGCTGATGTTCCTAAAGCAATGGAAACGCTTATGCTTGAGTATAATAATTCTTCAAGGGATATGGATGCAATAGTGAAATTCCATGCAGATTACGAAAAAATACATCCGTTTCAGGATGGTAATGGAAGAACCGGACGAATGATTATATTTAGACAGTGCATGGATAATGACATGATACCTATAATTATCAACGATGATACTAAGATGAAATATTATCATACGTTGCATATGGCTCAGGTTGATGGAGATTATGAACCATTAAGGGGATACTTTGAGAAACAGCAAAAAGAATTCTATGAACAAATAAAGGCGTATGTAGAGATAGATAGAAAAAGAGAATTATCTAATGTGGATATAGAACGTGAAAGATAATAAATAGTAATTTAGGAGGGAATAACATGGTTTCACTTACATTCAAATTCAACGAAGAAAAGGTTGCAGATGCAGGACTTACTTGTGATGATTTGCTTGTGCAGATGAGGGAACATGCTAAGAAGTATAACATTGAAGAAATAGAATACGGAGTATTTGCAAAGGAAGGTCCGGATGCAGTTGCAGTAGTTGGTATGATTATACCGAGAATTACAAAAAACAATATAGAGTTCGTTGATTACCTGGATGAGTGGATATATAATATAAATGGAAGACCTGAGGATTGTATAGAAGAAGCAAGATATTGGGAGGCAAGACGTGAGCTCATTATGGCAAGAGGATATTGAATTAGCAGAAAAAAGAAAGCAGATAGCATTTGACATAGATACAAATGTGGCAGAAAGTATATTGGGGAATAATTATAGGAATATATATAATAAAATCCGAACCTTTTTTAAAAATAATAATTTCCAAAATATACAGGGAAGTGTGTATCAGAGATATAAATGTAACAGAGATATTAGAGGTTAGCAATTTAAATTATCTGTTATCGTATGACGGAACACCTGGCCGATATGAAGGGCAGTACATACAACGCAGAGTGACAGAAGATTTTGAAAGATAGATAGTGAAGACATGATGAACGTATTAATAGGTGCGTTCTTTTTTATTTGGAGGAAAAATGGAACGATTAGAACAACAAATAAAAGACCATAAATGGTTTATATTTATTAAGATAGTGTTGATATTTATAAGTGGAGTAATGACCGGTGTTAGTATTATAATGCATAGTTATGGGCTTCAAATGATATTATTTGCGGTGTGTTGGGTACTCCTTAGCGGATATGCCCTCTGGATGGTATTTGAGGAAATTAGGCTCCTTACACAGCTAAACGTAATTCATGAGATGCAAGAGATGCATCAGATATTAGCAGATGAGATTACCAAGACAGAGGAACATATCCGCAAGGAGGAACAGTGAGTAATTACTTAAGGGCTACTAACAAGGCCAAGACAGTAATTAATCTGTCAATGTCGTCCCTCGAAGAAATTATATTTCTAATAACTTTCTTCATGATATCACCTCCCTTAATTTTATTAGACGAAAAATTTTAAAATTTGATTAGTTTAATTTTGTACATTTGTGTTTTTTATTTACATATGTTAATATGATAAAAACAAATATATTTTTAAGAAATGTACATTTACTTGAAAATATATAATGTTAAATGGTAATAATATTTTTAGCAAAATGAAAGGAAGGTGCAAAATTATGCATAGACTCATAATTGGAACAGTTATTATAGGTGCATTGGCAATAGGTACCGCGATCCTCATAGATATGGACATAAACAAGACTGCTGCACCTGACGAGAAGAACTTGACCGAA
Source organism: uncultured Bacteroides sp. (assembly GCA_964553965.1). GTDB lineage: Bacteria > Bacillota > Clostridia > Lachnospirales > Lachnospiraceae > Coprococcus_C. The sequence continues at coordinate 2,413 of CAZKMB010000020.1, forward strand.
ACAGAAATTATGGTTGAGAATTTAGACGTAGTTGGAAGTACATTGAGATTTAACTATGGTGTAGAGGTAGAAGGACTTGAAACCACAGAGGAATCAAAAGAAGATATAACAGAACTTGAAGAAGATGAAACTGAGCAGGAAGGTATGGAAATTACCGATGAAGACCTCGAAGGAACGGATTATGAATATCCGTCTTCGGTGGGTAATGGTTCTGCATTCGGAAGATCACCAAGTTCATCAGGAAATCAGACAGTATATAATCAGACCACTAACCAAACCACAAGTAATCAGACATCTACAAATTCAGGTAGTGGTTCTGCATCCGGAGGCTATGGAGGAGTATACTATATCCCACCAGTCGAAGAAGAAGTAACCACAGAGGCAACAACAGAGGAAGAACTTGAAGCTGTGTGGGTGGTGGATGTACCAGAGCAGGTCAATACTTATCCTGTGTATGAAACAGAATATCATTCAGTATGTAATGAATGTCATGCTATAATAGATGGTGTTGCTAATGAGCATTTGGCAGGTCCGTGTTCAAGCTATTCGACTGGTGTACCATTCCAGGTACAAGTTGATACCTATACAGAGATTATCCCGGAACAAGGACACTGGGAGTATAGATAATTAAATATAAATAACAAGTAGACCAAAGGAACGTAATCATACGTTCCTTTTTTGATGGGAGGTATAATATGAATATTGAATTTGAGGTAATAAAAGAAGTTGACGAGAAAAAACTCGCTAAAGCAAGAAAATTTAATGAGAAACATAATGAGGTTAAACTTGATAAGATGCGGAATCGGCTTGAGAAAATGAATAAAGTTGAAGATGCCATGCCAGTGGTCGGGCTTATATTACTTTTTATAGGTATTATTATATTTTTTACCCGTGATATACAAGAGGATAGTGTTGCTTTTATTATTTTTACATGCATTGCTCTTGTTTGTTGGCTTTTTAATATAAGTTTGGAAGATAGGAAAGCCCATTATACTTGGGTAATAAGGGAGATAATTCGTAACAATAAGCTTCTGGATAGAGTAGAATATTATAAAAATATCGAGGTATTAAAGCTTAAAATAAATCCAGATGGATGTATAGTTAAATATAAAAAACCAGATGGTGTAGTTGAAAAAGAACATCTGGGATGGGATATTGAAGAAGCATCTATGTGTGCAAATATTGATAAAGCACAGATATATTTTAAATACGACATAGATTTTGAATACATAGATAGAGTGTTAATACCTTGTAAGGAAATTAGGTTTATGGGTAAGGATGAATTTCCGATGTTCTCTCCATTTCCCAAAGAACTAACCAATATAAGTAACCAGTAGACCAAAGGAACGTATTAAATTACGTTCTTTTTTTGATGATGGGAGGATGTATGGGTTTTAGATTATATGACTTTTTAAGTAAATTAACACCAGAAGAATTATTTGTATTGTTGGTGGTATGTGTATCGATATCGGCTGGTGTTGGTATTGTTGTAATAATATGGGAGTTGGTAAAAAAGAGGAGGAAAAAAGATGAATGAAATAAAAAATAAAGCAGAAATAAAGTTATATAGAAAATGGATGGTATTTCACATAGCGATAGTATTCTTTGCCGGAAGCAATTACGGAATGTGCATAAGCGATGCCAATGCCAGTGCTAATGTAATAGTCTCATTAACAATACTTTATATTATAAGTGTAATTACTAACATTGGGGCAGTAATGTGTATAAGTTATTTAATGTGTAGAGAGAAAGAACAGGACGAAATAGAGGAAAATTGACAGTAATATTGGAAATATGTAGAATGGAGGTAATATATGAAACTTGTAGAATGGTTGCTATTAAACTTTCCAATTTCGTTTATGTTGATTGGGCAAGGAATAGTGTGCATATATGAATTGATATGGATAGGGAGGGCTTTATTAAAGAAAAATGTGAGTAATTATATAATTGGCATATCTTATGCAGGTATGTTTTATGCAGTGATATGTAGAATTGGAATAATGACATGGATTTTATATTATACTTCACTGATAGCATTTTGGATTTTTCTAAATAGGCAAGAATTTAATCATAAAGCATATAAGATTTTTGTTGCGATATTTGGAATATACTTAATTATATGGTTCCCGTTTTCTTTTTGACAGAATATGAGAGAGGATAGAAATATTATAAAAAATAACTTTTTTAAATTATTTAGTTTTACCCATAGAGTAGGAAATAAGATGTTATATTTAGCTGAAAATAAATTATGTATAATGCTTATTATAATGATAATCACGGGTGTATGTGCTTTTTCAGTGGATAGAGGCAATCCAATAGCTGGAATAATATTCTTTATTGTGACATACTTTATGTTGTTTATTATGTGTGCAAAAGAATCGTTGTTATCCGCTTGGGGATTTATGACGCTTGGTTCTGTGTATTGGTGCATTATTGCTGCTTTAATATATTTGACGCTTAGTAGAATGGTGTCCGTAACCAGCAATTTGATAGCGTATGTGATATTTGCAGTTACATGGATTATGTATAGTCTTTTTGCTAATAACAAGGTTGCAATGTTGGCAAATCAGATTCACTCCACAATATTGGCTCTTGTTGTGTTATCTAAGGATGTAATTTTTGCCATAATTCCATCATGGTTATTGGAAACTACCAAGTCAGATGGAGAAACCTTTGGTAATGTCCTTGAAAAAATTTTCTTGAGTATATTTTCTCCGTTTTTAGCAGTTAATTTGATAGCATTGTTTATGTGTATATTAAAAGGCTACTGGATAGAAAAATATAATAACAATCAGGACACAGGACAAAAAGGTATAAATGTAGAGGAAGAAATAGAAACCATAAAGGAAAATAATAAACAGCTATATAAACGACTAGATGAACTGACAGAACGTGTTGCCCAGTTAGAGAAAAAATTGGAAGGAAAAAATTAAATATATTTTCATATAGACCCAAGGAACGTAAAATTACGTTCCTTTTTTGATGCTTGAAAATAATACTGCGATGGCAGTTTAAGATAGATATTTTTTATGAAAAGGAGAAAATATAATGAAAAAGAAACTAAGTAAACTAATGATTGCCATGCTTATGGCAATAGTGGTGGTTGGCTCCTTGGCAGTGAGTAAGGCTGCAGAGGGAGATGGCTATTACGTTGAACCAGCCGACGGGTATGAGAATCTATCCTATGCCGGAGCTGATGCAACACTATTTGATGTAAATGATACATATAAGGGATTTTGCATCGACCGTGACAGAGGCCATTATCCAACACAAACTATGTATACTGAAACTGCAGAGGTTATAACTGACCCGAATAATAAGGTATATCAGGTGTTCTATTATGGATATGGTGGTCCGGAGCAAGGTGGTGTATACACCTTTGCGAATGACACCGAGGCTATTGTGGCCACATCACAGGCTGCATCCCATTTTTATTCATCAACATCATCAGGAATGAATTACACCCGTGCCATCGAGAACCTATCTGCAGATAAGATTCCACCGGCACATACTATGAGTTTGTCACATACAAACATGGAAGCTTATGTATCAGGTGGCAGTCAGGTAACAGACTGGATTACACTTACTATGGATTCAAGGCTCAGTGCTACTGCAACTATTCCTGATGGAGTTACCCTGTACATAGAGGGAGATTCCACCGGATATACAGGAACTGCCACAGTACCAGGAGGAAAGAGATTTTATCTTAGCGCAGGGGCTACGGCTGATGGTATAAAGACTGTAACCTTAAAATATACCGGTAACAAGATGCTTAAGATTAATGTACTTGCGCCACCTAACAATATATATCAGCCTGTGGCATTTTTTAGCAGCCTAAATCCATCGGTGAGCGTAAATGCAACCTTTGATGGAAAAGGCGACCTTGAGATTATTAAATCATCGGCAAATCCTGATATGACAGATGGAAATGACTGTTACAGTCTTGCAGGGGCTGAATATGCTGTATATGGTACCTATGGAAATGCATTTAACGATACAAGCCGAATAACAACCATAACTACAGATGCTAACGGATATGGTATAGCAACAGGGCTTACTCTCGGTACGTACTATGTAAAAGAGATAACAGCTCCTCCGGGATATAGACTTGATACAAGTATATATACAGTTCAGGTTAATTCTCCAACTGTAGCTACAAGACTTAGTGTAAAGGATAATCCTGGTGGTGACCCTTTAGAGGTAGTAGTTAGAAAGAAGGATGCAGAAGAGGATGTATATTTATCTGGTGCAAAATTTGTAGTGAAATACTATGACGTGCAGATGGATACAGACCCGGCAGAGGCAGGGTATACAGCTACAAGGACGTGGTATCTGGTTACATCGGGTGAAAGTGGCTATGAGGGGCAGGCTCGTTTATTTGATATGTTTTTAGACCCCAATAAGACGAGTGATGATTTTTATTATGAGACAGGAAATCCAACGTTGCCATTAGGAACCATCACAGTTCAGGAATACGAGGCTCCTGAAGGTTACATAGTGGATGATACTATATCAGTATTTAAAATCACAGACCAGCAGACTTCTACACCATCAGTAGAGCGTCTTAATGAGAGAACCATAACCAATCAGGTTATGAAGCAGCCATTTGAAATTTACAAGTTAGGCGAGTCAAAGTCAGGTAAGCTATCAACCATATATGATGGCTGGGTATGTGATGGAAAGAGACTACATAACAAGAAGGTATTTGCCGGTATGGAAAAGGCAGATATATTTAATCAGAAAACAGAAGCTCTGATTCAGAGCGTTTATGATACATCCGTAACGGAATTAAGAGTTGTTAATGGGGATGGAGCATCCTGGATAAAGAACACATATGAGCCAGACAGAATATTTCAGTTAGACCGTTTCCACATTAAACAAGAAATAACAAGATGCATAAGTAATAAGCACATTCAGAGAATGATATTCGAGAGGTTACATGATAATAAGATTGATGAGATGTTGGAGGTTATTGAAACATATATAAATAGCATCGATGATGGAACCAATGAGTCAGATGTGAAAAAAGCAAAAACCTTATTTAACTATTTGTTTAATAATTATGATGGCTTATTGCCATGGCAGTTACAGGCAGGCATAGTTCCTGAAGCTCCTGAAGGAATAACATATAAGAATATGGGAGTTCAGGAAAATCAAAACTGTAGCCTCGTGTGTATGAGGATGAAAGGTCGTAAGATGAGATGGAGTATTAACGGAGCAAATAACCTGGCAAAGTTAATATATATGAAAGAAAATGGAGATTTAGACAGAATTATAGAAAAGTCTGATGGTAAGATTATAATACCAGAAGATATAGATTTAAGTATAGACAAGGTATTGAGTGCCGATAAAATAAAAGAAAAGGTTGGAAAAGGAAATAAGTGGATGGAACTTATACAGGCAACTATGCCGATGATAAAATATAATGGTCCATACGCTGATTTGCTACGCAGTTTGGAAAGATAATTATACACATGTGAAATACAACCGTGTATAATATTGATTATAGATAGCTCTAAATTATAGAAGGAAATACCACCCACAAAGTGGTAACACATTCGGCTTTAATTATAAAGTTGATTTTTTGTAGTATTGTGTGTATAATTAAGAAAGTATTGTGTGAGCTAAGGAGGAGTTGTATGTTTGGAATATATTTTGGAAAATATTTGCAGGATATAGGAGTGTTATCTGCAGAACAGTATGAGAAAGTTATTGCGATAAGCAGGTCGTCAAGAGTAAAGATGGGACTTTTGGCAGTCAACGAAGGAATGATGACTCAGGCACAGGCTGAGGAGGTTAACCAACTTCAGGCTATGCAGGATGCAAGATTTGGTGATATTGCCGTTTCAAAGGGATATCTTACCGATGAACAGGTTTCTGCACTGCTTAAAAAGCAAGGGGATTCATACCTCTTATTTGTACAGGCTCTTATTGAGAGTAACCTGCTTACTTTGGAGGATATACAGAAACATCTTAACCGATATAAAAAATCAGAGAGACTTACATCACTTGATCTTGATGCTATAAAGAGCTCTGATATAGACAAGATTATACCTATATTCCTCAGGGATTCCAATGTACCTACAATTGTTAAGGATTATGTAGCTCTTATGGCAAGAAACATTGTCAGATTCGTGGACAGCAAGGTGAGATTTGACAAGATCGAAAAGATACATACATATACAACAAAATATATTGCAAGTCAGTGTTTTACAGGTGATTATGAATTGTTTATAGGTGTGTGCGGCTCCGGTAACAAAGTTTTCGGACAACAGTATGCGAAGGAAGAATTTGAAGAGATAGATGAAGATTGTCTGGATGCTGTATGTGAATTTATAAATGTATGCAATGGTTTATTTGCATCAAAATTAAGTCAGGAAGAAGTGCAGATAGATATGCTTCCTCCGAATATGTATGTGGATAACACCACAATCAGTACAGAGGGTATGATGTATATGCTTCCATGCTTTGTGGATGGAGTGAGATCTGATATAGTGATTTGTATGGAAACAAAATGGAATATATCATAAGTGGGAGGTTATAAATCAGATATGGCAAATATATTGATAGTTGATGATTCAAGAACATCAAGAAGAATTTTAAAGGGTATACTGGAAAGTGACGGACATAATATTGTCGGTGAAGCTGTAAATGGTAAGGAAGGTTATGATATGTATGGGGAACTTAAACCGGATCTTGTTACCATGGATATCACCATGCCGGTTATGTCAGGGGTTGAATCATTAAAAAAGATTAAAGCTGATTTTCCGGATGCCAAGGTCGTTATGGTTTCTGCAGCCGGTCAGCAGCATAATATGCTTGAGGCGGTTCAGAGTGGTGCATCAGAATTTATTGCCAAGCCATTTGACGAATCCGAGATAAAGAGAATTATAAATAATATTCTTGAAGCATAGTAATTTAACATTGAGAAGGCACTCGTAAGGGGTGCCTTTTCGATTGATAATTGACAAATGATTTGAGGTACAAAAGTATGATAGAAACAGTAGTTTCTGTAGACCTTATGGTGGAAGAGGAGTTAAGGGTTAAGAAAAACAGGCTGGCTCCGGATTTCCTAAAAGGCAGTGAAAAAAGAATATGTATTGTATCGGGGCTGTATGGTGACGAATTACAGGGACAGTATATATGTTATGAGGTTATAAGACGTATAAAAAAGGACTTTGATAAGCTTAAGGGTATAGTAGATGTTTACCCAAGTCTTAATCCAATGGGTCTTGATTCTAAGATGAGGGAAATACCGGGTTCCGGTATGGATATGAATGTGCTTTTTCCGGGTTCAAAGTCCGGTGCTCTCGGTGAATACACTGCATCCTGCGTGTTTGATGATATAAAGGGGGCGGATGTGTGTATAGATTTGCATTCAAGCAATCTTTATATTCATGAGATACCTCAGGTACGAATGAATGATGACCGGACGGAAGAGCTTTTACCAATAGCGAAATGTCTCAACACGGATATGATATGGGTACATCCGAGTACCTCTGTTTTAAACGGAAGTCTCGCACATTCCCTAAATGAGGTTGGGGTAAAATGTGTTGTCATAGAGTCGGGTGTGGCGTACAGGATTAATCAGCCTTATTGCGACAGTATCGTAGAAGGTCTGTTCGTGCTCATGAGGGAGCTTGGAATATGGAGCGGTGATACCATTGTGCCCAAAGAAGTGCAGGTCACCGGTGACAGGGATATAGAGTATATCAATGCGGAAAGCAGTGGTATATTTATACCAAAGGTTTCTGTGTATGACAGAGTGTGCACAGGGGATGAGATAGGAACAATAGTCGATGTTATCACCGGCTCAGTTGAAGAGGTGGTAATTGCCACCGGCAATGGTATGATTAGCTCAATCAGAGATTATCCTGCCATAGAGGAAGGCTCGCTCATTGCCAGAATTGTAGGTGACCGTCATGAATAAGGATATAATTTTTTCGATGAACACTGCGTTCAGAGGGGAATATAACATACATAGCTTTTCTTATGGAAAAGGTGAGAAGGCAGCGTGTATAGTGGGAGCCATGCGTGGAAATGAGTATCAGCAGTTATATATATGTTCCCTGCTTGCTCACAAGCTGTCAGAGATAGAAACTCAGGGAGATATAGTTTCAGGAAAGGAAATTTTGTTGATTCCCACCCTCAATTACAGTTCCATGAATGCTAAGAAAACCAAGTGGATATCTGATGATTCAGATATAAACAGGGCATTTCCGGGTAATCCGAAAGGACCGGCAACCAGTCGAATTGCGGCAACCATACTTGATATTGTCAAAGAATATTCTTATGGTATACAGTTTGCCAGTTTCTACTTATCGGGACAATCGGTTCCGCATGTAAGGATGATGGAAACCGGAAATGAAAGTATAAGCCTTGCTAATTTATTTGGTATGCCCTATGTGCTGACCGGAATGAACAGGGCTTTTGATAAAGTTACGCTTAACTATAACTGGCAGTTGGCGGGAACACAGGCTTTTTCATTGTATTCATCCACCACTGACGTGATAGATGACGAAAGTGCAAGAATGACTGTAGCTTCGGTATTGCGTTTTTTGACAAGAATGGGTATTATAAGATACGACAGTCATGGCGGATACATATCAACTGTGTTACGGGAACAGGAGCTGGTATCTGTAAAAGCAGATGAGGCAGGGTTCTTTAGAAAGTTGATTGGAATTAATCAGGAAGTTAAAAGGGGACAGGTCTTAGCGGAAATAATTAATCCTATGGACGGTTCTGTTAAGTCAGAGGTTATAGCACCTACTGACGGAATAACATTTTTTGTGCAGGATGCGCCGATGGTATTCCAAAATGTTGTAGCGTACAAGATGATAAGGCGTATGCACAAATAAAATATATGATAACGTTGCATTAACATACACTATATGCCAAGGAGGATAAAGATGAGCAAGGTTAGAAGAATCTATGTTGAGAAAAAAGAAGATTATGCTGTAAGAGCAAAGGAGCTTAAGCAGCAGATTAAGGACTACTTAGGTATCAGAACAGATGCCGTAAGAGAACTTGTTCGTTATGATATGGAAGGCGTTTCGGATGATACCTATGCTAAGGCGAAGGTAACTGTTTTTTCTGAGCCGCCTATAGATGTAGTTTACGAGGAGAGCTTTCCTGTCAATGAAGGAGACGTATGTTTTTCCATGGAATATCTTCCCGGGCAGTTTGACCAGAGAGCAGATTCTGCACAGCAGTGTGTAAAACTTTTAAATGAGGATGAAAATCCGCTTATCAAGTCTGCGACAACATATGTTATTGCAGGAGGTGTAACTGCTGAGCAGCTTGAAGCAATCAAAGAGTATGTTGTCAATCCTGTGGATTCCAGAGTTGCCGATGAGGTTAAACCGGATACTCTTGTTACAGATTTTGAGGAGCCAAAGGATGTAATTATATTTGACGGATTTAAGGATATGCCTGAGGGTGAGCTGAAAGATTTATATGAATCTCTTGGACTTGCAATGACATTTAAGGATTTCCTTCATATTCAGAATTACTTCAGCAATGAGGAAAAAAGAGACCCATCCATGACAGAAATCAGGGTTCTTGACACATACTGGTCAGACCATTGCAGACATACTACATTTTCAACTGAGCTTACTGATGTAAGTTTTGATGAAGGATATTATAATGACGTGATTTCTGCAACTTATGATAAATATGTTGAAAAGGCTAACGAGATAAATAAGGGCAGAGATGATAAGTTTGTATGCCTTATGGATATAGCTCTTATGGCTATGAAGGCACTCAGAAAAGATGGCAAACTTGAGGATATGGAAGTGTCTGATGAGATTAATGCCTGCTCAATAGTAGTTCCTGTCACAATTGACGGAGTAACAGAGGAATGGCTTGTGAGCTTTAAAAATGAAACTCATAACCATCCTACAGAGATAGAGCCTTTTGGAGGAGCTGCCACATGTCTTGGAGGCGCAATCAGAGATCCTCTTTCAGGTCGTTCATATGTATATCAGGCTATGCGTGTTACAGGTGCGGCTGACCCTACAGTTTCATTAAAGGATACCATGAAAGGTAAACTTCCGCAGCGAAAGATTGTAAAGGTTGCGGCAGCAGGTTACAGTTCTTATGGTAATCAGATAGGACTTGCCACAGGACATGTAAACGAGATATATCACCCTAATTATGTTGCTAAGCGTATGGAAATTGGCGCTGTTATGGGTGCGGCTCCAAGAAGATGTGTAAAGAGACTTAATTCTGATCCGGGTGATATAATTATTCTTTTAGGCGGACGTACAGGACGTGATGGCTGTGGCGGAGCAACAGGTTCATCCAAGGCACATACAGAGAGCTCAATCGAGACCTGCGGAGCTGAGGTACAAAAAGGTAATGCACCGACAGAGCGTAAAATACAACGACTTTTCAGAAGGGAAGAAGTGGCATCCCTTATTAAAAAATGTAATGATTTTGGTGCCGGCGGAGTATCTGTTGCAATAGGTGAGCTTGCAGCCGGTCTTAAGGTTGATTTGGACAAGGTTCCTAAGAAGTATGCGGGTCTTGACGGAACTGAGCTTGCCATATCAGAGTCTCAGGAGAGAATGGCCATTGTAATTGACCCTAAGGATGTTGACGTTATGATGGGTTATGCAAGAGAGGAAAATCTTGAGGCTGTTTGTGTTGCAGAGGTAACTGAGGAACCAAGACTTGTACTCAGCTGGAGAGGTAAAGAAATTGTTAATCTTTCCAGAGCATTTCTTGATACAAACGGAGCTCATCAGGAGACGGCAGTTAAAGTTGCCATGCCGGATGAAAAAAATAGATATTTTGATAAAAAGGCTGTGACAACAGATGTCAAAAAACTTTGGCTTGACACACTTGCAGACCTCAATGTATGTTCTCAGAAGGGTCTGGTGGAGATGTTTGATTCATCAATTGGTGCTGGCACCGTGACAATGCCATACGGAGGTAAGTATCAGATGTCTCCGACTCAGACAATGATTGCCAAGCTCCCTGTGTTGCGTGGAAAAACAAATACCGTAACCATGATGAGTTATGGCCTTGACCCATATCTTTCAACATGGAGTCCGTATCATGGTTCTATATATGCAGTTATTCATTCAGTTGCAAAGATTGCGGCATCAGGTGGAGATGTGTCAAAGATAAGACTTACGTTCCAGGAATATTTTGAAAGACTGGGAACAGATCCATACAGATGGGGAAAACCTCTTGCTGCTCTTTTGGGTGCATATGATGTACAGATGGGACTTATGCTTCCTTCAATAGGCGGTAAGGATTCCATGTCAGGTTCATTTAACGATATAGATGTACCACCGACATTATGTTCTTTTGCCGTAGATGTAGCTGATTATATGGATGTGGTTACAACAGAACTCAAAGAAGCAGGAAATATTCTTCTTAAAATAGATATCAAGAAAGATGAGTTTGATAAACCTGATTATGCAAATGTATTGGAGACCTATGCGGCACTCCTTGAGGACATCAAGGCAGGAAGAATAGAGTCAGCTTATGCAGTGGGCTTCGGTGGTATTATCGAAGCTGTAAGTAAGATGGCATTTGGTAACAGACTTGGTGTTCATATTATTGACGGAGTATCTGAGGAAGCACTTGTTGCAAAGGATTACGGTTCAATTATAATTGAGGTTAAGCCTGAAAATGAAGGCAGCTTAAATGTACCTGCCACTGTTATCGGTGGTGTAAAGGCAAGTCCTACATTTACCTACGGTGATACAACCATCACTATGGACGAAGCAGTTGCAGCATGGACAAGTACCCTTGAAAAGGTATTCCCAACAGAGTCCGGTGTTGAACAGACAAAGATTGATACAGGGCTTTATGATGCAAAAACAATATTTGTGGCTAAGAATAAGGTTGCAAAACCAAAGGTATTTATACCTGTATTCCCTGGTACAAACTGTGAATATGATTCTCTTAAAGCATTTGAAGCTGCAGGCGCAGAGGTTGAAACAATAGTATTTAAAAATCAGGATGCACAGGATATCAGAGATTCTGTTGATGCTTTTTCAAAAGCTATCAGCAACAGTCAGATAATTATGTTCCCTGGTGGATTCTCAGCAGGTGATGAGCCGGATGGCTCAGGTAAATTCATTGCGACCGCATTTAGAAATTCTAAGATTTCTGAGGAAGTTATGAAGCTCCTTAACGAAAGAGACGGACTTGCTCTTGGAATATGTAATGGTTTCCAGGCACTTATCAAGCTTGGACTTGTACCTTATGGTGAAATAAGACCACAGACTGACGATTCACCAACGTTGGCTATGAACAGCATCGGACGTCATCAGTCAAAGATGGTGTACACTAAGGTCGTTACCAATAAGAGTCCTTGGCTTAAAAAAGCGGAACTCGGCGGAGTTTACACAGTACCTATATCTCATGGTGAAGGAAGATTTGTGGCAAGTAAAGAGTGGATAGATAAGCTCTTTGCAAATGGTCAGGTCGCAACCCAGTATGTTGACCTTAACGGCAATCCTACCATGGATGAGTACTACAATGTAAATGGTTCATATTATGCTATAGAGGGTATTACAAGTCCTGACGGAAGAGTTCTTGGTAAGATGGCTCATTCAGAACGAAAGGGCACGGCAGTAGCCATAAATATTTACGGTGAACAGGATCAGAGAATCTTTGAGTCCGGTGTGGAATATTTCAAATAATACAAAATAAACAAAATAAAAAAGTGGAGTGTCATTTTGATGCTTCACTTTTTTTTGAAAGAAGATGGAAGAAAATGGAAGAAAATGAAAGAAAAGTATTGACATAAACAAATAATATGGTAAAATTATTTCACAAGCAACCAAAATCTTTCAAAATCATTCATAAATCAGGGAGGTATATTTATGCTTACAGAAGATCGTTATGCAACCATATTGGAAACAGTTAATAATCATGGAAGCGCCACTCTTGCAGAATTGTGCACACTGCTAAATACGTCGGAGTCTACCATTAGAAGGGATTTGGCATTTCTTGATGAGAAGGGGGCATTGGTAAAGGTGCGTGGAGGTGCTATGTCGGCTACAGCATCGGACAACTTTACCGCCTTAGAACACAATGTGGCAGAAAAAGAGAAATTGTATAATGAAGAAAAAATTGAAATAGCAAAATATGCCTCATCCCTGATTGATGATGGAGATTTTGTTTTCCTGGACGCAGGAACAACAACTGAAAAGATGATTGAATTTTTGCCGGATAAAAAAGTAACCTATGTAACCAATGCTTTTGAACATGCGATGAAGCTTGCAAGGAGAGGGTTCAGGGTGCTTGTGCCGGCCGGAGAGATTAAGGTTATAACAGAGGCTATAGTGGGTGCTGACTGTGTTATATCTTTGCAACAGTATAATTTTACAAAAAGTTTTATGGGTGTAAACGGAATATCCCTCACAACAGGCTTTACAACACCGGATAAGAGTGAGGCTGAGGTAAAAAAGGCAGTTATATCGAATACAAGAACATCATATTTTCTTGCTGATCATTCAAAGTTTGACAAGATAACTGCTGTAAATATTGCACCCCTTACTGAGGGAAAGATAATAACTGACAGAATTGAAAATAAGAAATATCTGACGGAGGCATCGGTAAAGGAGGTTTTATAAATGATATATACGGTTACATTTAATCCTGCCGTGGATTATGTAGTGCGTACGGAAAAAATGAAATTTGGCAGTGTAAACAGAAGCTGTAGTGAAGAAATATATTTTGGCGGAAAAGGTATCAATGTATCCTTTGTCCTTAAAGAACTTGGTATTTTATCAAAAGCTCTTGGATTTGTAGCAGGTTTTACCGGGGAGGCAATAAAAAAAGGTGTTGCCCAAAAAGGGATTGAAGCCGATTTTGTTCAGCTTGAAAAAGGTTTTTCTCGTATAAATGTTAAGATTAAGTCGGAAGATGAGACGGAACTTAACGGACAGGGCCCGGTAATCGAGGATAAAGATATCAAAGAACTTTTTAGAAAGATAGAGGAACTGCAGGATGGGGATATTCTGATTTTGGCAGGGAGTATTCCGAATACACTTCCATCTGATATATATGAGCAGATTTTGGAGTATATTTCTGACAGAGACATCAGGGCAGTTGTGGATGCTACCGGTGAGCTTCTTATGAGAGTGCTGCACTACAGACCATTTTTAATTAAACCAAACAATCATGAATTAGGAGAAATGTTTGGAGTTGAGATTAGTAGTCCGGAGGAGATAGAACATTATGCCAGAAAATTGCAGGACATGGGAGCACGAAATGTCCTTATCTCCATGGCAGGTGATGGTGCTATTCTCATAGATGAGAATAAAAAAATGCATCGGTGCGGAGTTTGCAGGGGTACGGTCAGAAATTCTGTGGGTGCCGGGGATTCCATGGTAGCTGGTTTTATTGCAGGTATTATGGAAGGTGATTACGAATATGCCTTAAAACTCGGAACCGCTGCAGGTGGAGCCACTGCATTTTCAGACGGACTTGCAACAAAGGAAGAAATAAAAAGGCTTTTAGAGGAATTGATATAAAAATGGAGGATTTTGCTTATGCGTATAGTTGATTTACTTAAGAAAGAGAGCATAGCTCTGGCCGTAAAGCCAAAAGATAAACAGGATGCCATTGACATATTGGTCGGGCTTCAGGAAAAGAGCGGAAATATAGCGGATGTTACAGCATATAAAAAAGGAATTTTAGCCCGTGAAGAACAGGGCTCCACAGCGGTTGGAGAGGGAATAGCAATTCCTCACGCAAAGAGTGAGGCGGTCAAAGCTCCGTCACTTGCAGCAATAACTGTACCGGATGGGGTTGATTATGAGTCCCTTGACGGAGAACCTTCTAACTTATTGTTTATGATAGCGGCACCAAACAACGGAGATGTGCATTTGGAAGTTTTGTCAAGACTTATGACAATTCTTATGGACGAAGATTTCCGAAAAGAGTTAATGAATGTTTCAAATGCTGATGAGTTTCTTTTGGTAATCGACAGGACTGAACGCGATAAATTTCCGGATGAAGCTGCAGAAAAAAGAGAAGACGGCAATGTAGCATACAGGGTTCTCGGAGTCACAGCCTGTCCGACGGGAATTGCTCACACATATATGGCAGCCGAAGCTCTGGAAAAGGCCGGAAAAAAGATGGGAGTAACCATCAAGGTGGAAACAAATGGTTCAGGTGGTGTGAAAAACAAGCTGACAGCAAAAGAGATTGAGGAATGTGACGGAATTATAGTTGCTGCTGATAAATCTGTTGAAATGTCTCGCTTTGACGGGAAAAAGGTTATAACTACAAAGGTATCTGATGGTATCAAAATACCGGAGGAGCTCATTGACAAAGTGGTATCCGGCAAGGCACCCGTTTACAGGCACCAGGGCACAGTTTCCGATGATGCAGGTGTCGAAAGTGAATCCTTTGGAAGAAAGATTTATAAGCATCTGATGAATGGTGTATCAAATATGTTGCCATTTGTAGTAGCCGGTGGTATTTTCATAGCCTTGGCTTTCCTTATAGATACCATAGCAGGTGCACCTCAGGACGGCAATTTCGGAACCTACACCCGGGCAGCAGCATTTTTTAAGACAATAGGCGGCTTTGCTTTTAATTTTATGGTTCCTGTCCTTGCAGCATTTATCGGTAAAAGTATTGCGGACAGACCCGGATTCCTTGTGGGTCTTGTAGGCGGTTATATGGCGACTCTGGGCTCCACTTTTGCAAATATTGGCGGTGATGTTCCATCCGGCTTTTTAGGCGCATTATTTGCAGGCTTTGCAGGCGGTTATCTGATGCTTGGTATTGAGAGACTCTGCGACAGACTTCCGGGGGCTTTAAACGGTATAAAGCCTGTGCTTATATATCCTCTTGCCGGTCTTGGCATAATTGCTCTTGTTATGTGTGCTGTCAATCCTTTTATGGGTATGTTGAATACCGGTCTTTCAGATTTCCTCGGAAATATGGGTGGACAGAGTAAAGTGGTTCTCGGATGTATCCTTGGTGCCATGATGTCAATTGACATGGGCGGACCTTTCAATAAGGCAGCATATGTGTTTGGAACAGCGGCAATTGCTTCCGGCAACTATGATGTCATGGCGGCGGTTATGATAGGTGGTATGGTTCCTCCTATAGCAATCGCCCTTGCAACAACTTTCTTCAAAAACAGATTTACTGAGGAAGAAATAAAAAGTGGTCCTGTAAACTATATCATGGGACTCAGTTTTATTACGGAAGGAGCAATTCCGTATGCTGCGGCAGACCCAATCAGGGTTA
Source organism: uncultured Bacteroides sp. (assembly GCA_964553965.1). Classification (GTDB taxonomy): domain Bacteria; phylum Bacillota; class Clostridia; order Lachnospirales; family Lachnospiraceae; genus Coprococcus_C. Next base: position 18,646 of record CAZKMB010000020.1, read on the forward strand.
TACCATCCTGTATGGTTGGAGCTGCAGTGGCAGGAGGATTATCAATGGCATTTAACTGTACACTGATGGCACCACATGGCGGTATATTTGTATTTGCAGTTGTGGGAAACTGGCCTATGTATCTTGTAGCTCTTGCTGCCGGTTCACTGATAGGTATGGCTTTACTTGGAGTTTTAAAGAAAAAAAGATAAATGTAAATAGAAATAATAGTAAATGTGGTATACTAATAAATAGTTTTATAAATTAAATTCGATTGAAATATGGAGGGAATAATTATGGTAACAAAATCTGTAAAGGTAATCAATGAACAGGGTATGCATATGCGTCCGGCAGGAATACTTGCAAAAACTGCAGCAGTGTATAAGGATTGTAATATTACAATGAATGTAAACGAAAAGAAAGTAAATGCCAAAGCACTTATGCAGATTATGTCAGCGTGTATCAAATGCGGAAATACAGTTGAAATAGTTTGTGAAGGTACAGACGAGGAAAAGGCATTAGATGAAATTTCAGGACTCTTTGAAAATGGTTTTGGTGAATAATTGAGGTGAACTGTAATTATGAAGATATATACGGGAAAAGGAGTATATGGTGCAGTTGCCACAGGCAAAATTTCAGTATTTAAGCGCAGCGAGGTATCTGTTAAACGTATCCGTATTGACGATACTGAAAAAGAAAAGCAACGTGTGGAGGAAGCCAAAAAGGCTGCAACCGAAGAACTTCAGGAGATTTATGATAAAGCTCTTAAAGAGGTTGGAGAGGCAAATGCACAGATTTTTGAGATTCATATGATGATGCTTGATGATGTTGATTATAATGATTCTATTCAGAATATAATTGACACACAAGCTGTCAATGCAGAATACGCTGTTGCCGTGACCTCGGATAATTTTGCGGAAATGTTTTCTGCCATGGAAGATGCATATATGAAAGAAAGGGCAGCGGATATAAAGGATATTTCCAACAGACTGATAAGAAAACTGAAATCAGGAAAAGAGGAACAGGGTGTATCAGGTGACAAAGTGATAATATGTGCCAATGACCTTGCACCAAGTGAGACGGTACTGCTCGATAAGGAAAAGGTACTTGCATTTGTCACGTCTCACGGCTCATCAAATTCTCATACTGCCATACTTGCAAGAAATATGAATATACCGGCAGTTATAGGTGTAGGAGACGATTTTCTTGCTGAGATAGCTGATGGTGATGAAGCAATAGTCGATGGATTTACAGGTGAAATATTTGTTTCCCCGGATGAGGAGACAAAAAAAACTCTCGGAGAAAAACAACGTAAGGAAGAAGAAAAAAAGAAATTGCTCCATGAACTGAAAGGCAAAGAAAACATTACCCTGGACGGAAAAAAGGTCAATATTTATGCCAACATAGGAAGTGTGGATAATATAGGTGCGGTTCTGTTAAATGATGCCGGTGGAATTGGACTTTTCAGAAGCGAATTTTTATATCTTGAGAGTGAGGATTTTCCTACTGAAGAACAGCAATTTGCCGCATATAAGAAGGTTCTTGAAAGTATGGCAGGAAAAAAAGTTATAATCAGAACCCTTGATATAGGAGCGGATAAGCAGGCGGATTATTTCGGGCTGAAAAAAGAAGAAAATCCTGCATTGGGTTACAGGGCAATCAGAATCTGTCTTACCCGCACAGATATATTCAAAACACAGCTACGAGCTATGTACCGTGCTTCTGTGTACGGCAATCTGGGAATTATGTTTCCTATGATTACAAGTGTAAGTGAGCTGGAAAAAATTCTTAAGATTTGCGAGGAAGTCAGGGAAGAACTTAAAGTCGAGGGTGTTGAAATATCCGACAAAATTGAGCTTGGAATTATGATTGAAACACCGGCAGCAGCGATTATAAGCGACATGCTTGCACCTATGGTAGATTTCTTTAGTGTAGGCACAAATGATTTAACCCAGTATACTCTTGCCTGTGACAGACAGAATCCGGAGATTGAGGACTTTATAGATACTCACCACGAGGCTATTTTAAGACTCATATCCATGGCAGCAGAAAACGCACATAAAAACGGAGCTTGGATAGGAATTTGCGGTGAGTTAGCGGCAGACACGAGTCTTACAGAGAGATTTCTAAGGATGGGTATTGATGAACTTTCCGTATCCCCAACCTATGTGCTTAAATTACGGGATACAGTAAGGAACATAGATTTATCAAAGAATATCTGATTTTTTACAAATTAAACAAACGCCTATTTTGTAAGTATTGCAGGATGGGTGTTTGTTTTTTATATACAGTATGTATTTTTGGTCAAGTAAATATTGTATTACATTTTTTATTTGATATAATATATAAAAGTTTTTAAATTTTTTTGCGTGGGGGATAATATGTTTGATATACTGGTTGTAATTCAGGTAATTTCAATTTTTCTGATATTGTATTCTTTAATTGTTATGTTCAGGGGAGAATCCACATACAGTCAAAAACTTTTGATATTTGTTATGATTGCAGAGCTTGTTCAAAATGCAGGATATTTGTTGGAGATTTTCGCCGATAATATGGAAGCGGCATTTTTGGCGGTTAAGATAGAGTACCTGGGTGCCACCGTTATCGTTATATTTTATATGATGTTCATAAGACATTATTGCGGATACAGGGAAAATCGTTTGTATGAGAGAACTTTGCTTGTGGTTGCATTTATCATTGTGTTGCTTGTATGGACATCCCCATCTCATGAATTGTTTTATTCAAGTGTGGAATTTGTACAGACCGGTATGCATCCCCATCTCGTTTTAAAATATAGTGTTATATATATGCTTTACGTGGGATTTTCCATTTTGACTCCATGGTGTATTATTTCCTACACTCTTGTTAAAAGTTATCTCAAGGAAAAAGAGGAAAAAAGAAAGAAAAATTTATTATTTGTAATACTGGGTACAGCGTTTTCATTTGTTATTTTTCTGCTTTATTTAATGGGATTTTTTAATGGATATGACCCTAATCCGACAGCTATGGCATTGATGTTATCTTTGATGGTAATTCTTGTGTGGAACAGGAAGGATTATGATTTGACAAAGGCTGCATCAAATACGGTGTTGAATGCACTCGAAGAGTGTGTAATTACCCTTGACCAGAGTTACAAAGTTCTTAGTTTTAATTTAAGTGCTGCAAGGATTTTTCCTGATATAAAAAATTATATATACATCGGTGATGTTGATAGATTTCCGTTGCAGGTATTTGAAAAGAAGGAAAAGGACAGCTTTGTTATAAATGACAGGTGCTATGAAGGACATGTAAGTGAACTTAAGGACATAGATAAGGATGTAAGAGGTTACACCATATTGATTACGGATGTGACAGAAACTTATAATCAGATAGCAAGCATTAATCAGATGCGTGAAAAGGCCGAGGCTGCAAATAAGGCAAAAACGGCATTTTTGGCAAATATGTCCCATGAGATAAGAACACCTATGAATGCGGTAGTCGGATTGAGTGAACTTATTATAGAGGAAAGTCGCGGCAGAAAAATGTATGATTATGCCTGCGATATCAAATCTGCAGCCTTAAATCTGTTGTCAATTATAAATGATATATTGGATCTGTCTAAAGTCGAAGCGGGAAAAATGGTGTTGGCTGACGAGGATTATTATACACAGATACTGATTCAGGATACGGTTAATCTGGTTAAGGTTGCGGCAGCCCAGAAGGGATTGAAGATGAAGTTGGATATGTCGGATGAATTGCCGCATATATTACACGGCGACGAGGGCAGAATCAGACAGATACTTATAAACCTTCTCAATAATGCAATTAAATTTACAAAGTATGGTTATGTCAGACTTGCAGTTTCCGGAATATATACAGAATATGGAAAATATGAGCTGAAGTTTGTGGTTGAAGATACGGGTATAGGTATAAGAGAAGAGGATTTTAAACATATATATGAAAGCTTTCAACAGCTTGATATGAATATAAATCGTAAAAATGAGGGTACAGGACTGGGACTTGCAATAACAAAAAGTTTTGTTAATCTCATGAATGGAAGTATTGAGGTTGAAAGTGAATACGGAAAAGGAACACGATTTATTGTAAAAATAATACAGGATGTTATAAGTAACAAAACCATAAAAGATGAGCCGGTTACAAGAGAAAGTCTGCAGAAAACAGACATGAGAATGTTTATCTGCGAGGGATATAAAGTTTTGGCAGTAGACGACAATATAGTAAATCGTAAGATTGTTGTTGCCATGATGAAAGAATATGGTTTTGATGTTGATGAGAGTGATTCCGGAAAACGAGCTATTGAACTTGCAAAAGAAAAATCTTATGATATGATACTCATGGATCATATGATGCCGGAGATGGATGGCGTTGAGACAACGCGAATCATAAGGGAACAGTGTCCGTTGAATGATTCAGCAATAATTGTTGCTCTGACGGCTAATGCCATAGCCGGTGCAAGGGAGATGTATCTGAGCAATGGATTTAAAGATTTTCTGGCGAAACCTTTTGAACGGGTACAACTTCATGAAATGTTGAACAAATGGATACCTGAAACCCAAAAGAATTATATTACCACCGATGTCAAAGAAGATAAAATATCAGAGGATGAGCTGGCGGAGATATATATGTCCTGTGTAGATGCCAGGGATGTCATAAAAAAGAGAGACTGTAATATAAATGATTATCTGGAATTACTTAATCTGTTTTATCTGGATGGTAAAAACAAAAAAGCATATATGCGGCAATTGTTTTTTGATGCGGATTATAAAAACTACGGAATAGAAGCTCACGGGTTAAAAAGTGCCGCAGCAAATATAGGGGCAAATCAACTTTCGGAAATGGCGAAAGAGCTTGAATTTGCTGTAAAAGAAGACAGAATGGACTATATTTTCCAACATTACAACGATTTGGATATGGCATATGAAACCTTACTAAATGAGATAGAAAAGGTCTTAAAGAAGAAAAATTATGGTCAGTTCTCAAATAATGACAAACAGCAATTGCAACATGCCGATGAAAAATATATAATAAGCAGGATAGAGGCTGTCCTTGAAGCGGTTGAGAGCTTTAAACCTAAGCAGGCTATGGAAGATATAAAGGAATTACTTACTTACTATATGCAGGAGGATATGAGCTTGAGGCTTAATCAGGTAGAAACGTTGTTGTCCTTGTATGAGGATGATAAGGCGGAAGAAGAATTGCGAGCTCTTATAGATATGTATTCATAGAGGAGGTTCAAATATGAGTAAAAAGAAAATACTTGTCATAGACGATAATACAGTAAATCTGGCAACAATAGAGCAGGCATTAAAGGGGAAATATGAGGTAGTTCCTATGATATCAGGGCGCAGGGCTATCAAATATTTGTATTGTGAGAAGGTTGATCTCATATTGTTGGATGTGCAGATGCCTATTATGAATGGAGTTGAAACACTATATGAAATCCGTAAGATGGAAAATGGTACAACAGTGCCTGTTATCTTTCTTACAGCCATGAAGGATAAGGATACTGTTATAGCCGGTTCAAAACTGGGTATACTGGATTATATAACCAAGCCCTTCGATGATGTTGACCTTTTAAACAGGATAGATGCAGTATTTAAAAAGCTGGGTGTTCTGCCGACAGACGACAATGATTTGCTGGAAAGCATGAGAAATGTTTTGCAATATATTACTCTTGGAAAAATCAAACCTGCTTTGATAAAAGTGGATGAGATTTTAAGATATCAGATTGATGAGGAGATTGCAGGGCGAGTCAGGAGTGTGCGTAACAAGCTGGAAACATCTGATATGACATCAGCAGGAAATATGGTTCTCAGAATAATCCGTATGCTTGAAAAGAAACTGGGATTTGATGTAAAGACTGCCGGAGTGGAGATAAACAACAGAGAACTTTGTGTAAAGCTGCTTTATATACTGGATGAACTTGAAAACTATAATACCAAAGGTGCTTTGGAACGATGCCATGAGTTAAAGAGATATACATTATCGGAGAAGATTATACTGAATGTAAATCTTGTGATAGAAATGTTGCTCAAGTACGAGGATGAGGAAGCTGAAAAACTTATAAAGATGATGGTGGATGATTTAAATAAAATATAAAAAACTATTTACAGATAGCATTTTAGATGATAATATCGAATAAGCATATATCATATATGATAACCAAAAAGGGAGTAGTTGCACACTTAAAGTGTGTTCTATTATTCGTCATCACATTCTCTTGGGACAGAGAATCGGGTAATAGACAATATTGATTGAACAAGACTTTTTGCGTACGTTTTTTGTGCGCAGAAAGTCTTATTTTTTTTAAAATGAAAGAGAGGTAATTTTATGAGCGAAAAGTATATGGTCAGCAAGGATGAACTGCTTGCAAATGTTGACCTGAAAACGGGGTTATCCGGCAAGGAGGCCGGAGATATTCTGGAAAGAGACGGCGAGAATGTTTTAAAGGAATCTGAAAAGAAAAGCGTGTTAAAAATATTTGCCGGTCAATTTGCTGACCTGTTGGTGATTATACTCATAGTTGCGGCTGTTATATCAATGATATCAGGAAATATAGAAAGTACCATAGTTATATTTGCCGTTATCATTTTAAATGCAGTGCTTGGAACAGTTCAATATGTTAAGGCGGAAAAATCCCTTGAATCCCTTAAGGCGTTATCATCACCGCAGGTTAAGGTTTTAAGGGACGGTGTTAAGCAGGAAATTCCATCAAAAAATGTTGTAAAAGGTGACATAGTTCTCTTAGAGGCAGGAGATATGATTGCGGCTGACGGCAGAATAATAAATAATTATTCTCTACAGGTAAATGAGAGCTCTCTTACAGGAGAATCTACTAATGTTGATAAGAAAGATATAGAGATATCGGAAGAACTTCCTTTAGGTGACAGGGTAAATATGGTATATTCGGGAAGTCTTGTGACATACGGAAGAGCCACAGTACTTGTCACTGCAACCGGAATGGATACAGAGATGGGAAAAATTGCCGGACTTATGAATGATACCAGCCAGAAAAAGACGCCTCTTCAGCGCAGTCTGGATGATTTTGGAAAAAAACTTGCCATAATTATAATGATAATAAGCTGTATTGTATTCGGACTCAGACTCTATCAGGGACAGCCGGTATTGGATTCGCTTATGTTTGCTGTTGCCCTTGCAGTGGCAGCCATACCTGAGGCATTAAGCTCAATTGTAACCATAGTTCAGGCAATGGGAACAAGAAAGATGGCTACTGAAAACGCCATAATAAAAGAATTAAAAGCGGTAGAATCTCTCGGTTCGGTTTCCGTTATTTGTTCTGACAAGACAGGAACTCTTACTCAGAATAAGATGACTGTTCAGGATTTATATATAGACGGAATGTGCATAAAACCTGATGAGATAGATTTATGCAAGACCAATCACAGATATTTGCTGTACAATGCAATGTTGAATAATGATTCGTCACTTAGGGACGGTAAGGGCATAGGTGACCCTACAGAGTACTGTCTTCTCACTATGGCAAGAGAAGCCTGCTTTGATGAAAAAGGCATAGATGAGGAATATTTCAGAGGTTGTATGGAACGTTTGGAAGAAATTCCTTTTGACTCAGACAGGAAACTTATGAGCACAAAATATATGTTGCACGGAGTACCTACTGTATTTACAAAAGGTGCGTTGGATGTATTGCTGGACAGAACCGTAAATATACTGACCGGGCAGGGAGTAAGAAAAATTACAGAGGAAGATAAAGACAGTATCATTGAGCAGAATAAAACATTTTCAGAGAACGGATTAAGAGTTCTTGCCTTCGCGTATAAAGAGTTAGGCGAAAATGAGTCCCTTATAGAAACAGGCGAAAATAATTATACATTTATAGGTCTTGTGTCCATGGTGGATCCGCCAAGACCGGAGTCCGTATCTGCTGTTGCGGATGCAAAAAATGCAGGTATTAAGACTATAATGATTACCGGAGACCACAAGGTAACTGCCACAGCCATAGCAAAGCAAATCGGTATTTTCGAGGAAGGAGATATGGCACTTACAGGTCAGGAATTAGACAGGCTCAGCGAAGAAGAGTTAATGGAGATAATAGAGAGAGTAAGTGTGTACGCCCGTGTATCACCTGAAAATAAAATTCGTATAGTTGATGCATGGCAGAGCAAGGGTCGTATAGTATCCATGACCGGTGATGGCGTAAATGATGCACCTGCGCTCAAGAAAGCTGACATAGGTGTTGCCATGGGAATAACCGGAACGGAGGTTTCAAAAGATGCCTCAGCAATGATACTTGCAGATGATAATTTTGCAACCATAATTAAGGCAGTTTTGAACGGAAGAAATGTATATAGAAATATATTAAATTCCATACAGTTTCTTTTATCGGGTAATTTAGCGGCAATAATAGTTGTTCTGTTCTGCTCTTTTGCCGTTTTGCCAACGCCGTTTGAGCCTGTGCACCTGTTGTTTATAAATCTGCTTACAGACTCTCTTCCTGCGCTGGCTATAGGTATGGAACCAACTGACAGAACACTTTTGAAAAATAAACCGCGAAATCCAAAACAGGGTTTCCTGACAAAAAAATTTGTAACAACCCTGCTTTTATATGCTTTTCCTATAGCGGCTGTAACTGTGGCAGCATTTTATATGGGATATAGCGAGTCTGCCATTTGTGCCAGCACATGTGCCTTTGCAACATTAACCCTTGCACGCTTATTTCATGGATTTAACTGCAGAAGTGATAAATCAATCTTTTCAATAAAACTTACAAGCAACAAGTGGAGCATCCTTGCATTTTTAGCAGGAGTTGTCTTTTTGGCGCTTGTTATGATTGTTCCGTTTTTGAGCAAGCTGTTTTTGGTAGCGGATTTAAGTGTGAAGCAGTTGGGAATTATTGCAGGTCTTGCGTTTGCCCCTACACTTCTGATTCAGATTGTTAAAATAGTCAGAGATAAAATAAATGGATAATAATAACATTTTGTGTTATAATTATTCATTGTATTAAGATTCAGCAGAAGGTGAAAAATGTATACTTATAACAAAAAGATTTTATTTTCAGATATTGATTCAAATTCCCGCATGACGGTAGAGGGTATACTCAATGCTATGCAGGACTGTGTAAACATTAACTCTGAGTCTGTCGGCAGAGGCATACAGTACATGATGGAAAAAAGAAGAACATGGTTTGCCGTTAGTTGGAACATTGAGATAAAAAGATTTCCAAAAATGTTTGAGGATGTGGTTGTAAAAACATGGCCATATGGTTTTTCTGCATCCATGGGCATGCGAAATGTAATAATAACGGACAGTGACGGTAATGATATAATATGTGCGGATTCCCTGTGGACATTAATGGACATGAATACCGGAAGACCCACAAAGATAGAAGAAGAGGATCGTCTGGGATATGAAACGGAAGAAAAATATCCTATGGAAAGTCTTGGACGTAAGATTAAGCTTCCTGATAATCAAGAGATTGTGGATAGGGTTAAAGTCAGAAAATCAGACATTGATTATAACGGTCATATGAGTAATGGCAAATATATTCAGCTGGCAGATGAATATATGGGATTTAACACTGATATTACACGAATCAGAGTAGAATACAAGAGTCAGGCAAAGTATATGGAAAAATTACTTATCAAGCGCGCCATAGAGGCTGACCGATATGTAATTGTCATAGAGGGAGAAGAAACCCAAGATATAAAGGCAGTGGTTGAGTTTACCGTTACAGATGCAGGAAAAGTTGAACGGTAATATGTATTCTGTTTAGAACCCGGAGGAAAGATATATCATGAGTGTGCGTAATATGAATTTGTCTGAAAAAACAGTAGAAGAAATGATAAAAATAGCAGAAAAAGCGAGAAATTTTGCATATGCACCTTATTCAGATTTTAAGGTGGGAGCTTCACTGCTGTGTGACGACGGAGAGATATTTTCCGGGTGCAATATTGAAAATGCAGCGTACTCACCGGGAAATTGTGCTGAAAGAACAGCTGTTTTTAAGGCTGTCAGCGAAGGCAGAAAAGAATTTAAAGCTATTGCCATTGTAGCGGGCAAAGATGAGGTAAAAGAATATACATCGCCTTGCGGTATGTGCAGACAGGTACTTAGAGAATTTGTAAATCCTGAAAAATTTTATGTTATCATGGCTAAAAATGTATTTGATTATAAGGTTATGACTCTTGAGGAGCTTTTTCCGATGAGTTTCGGACCGGATAATCTTAAATAATATTCTGGAGGATGTAAAGTTGAGTAAAATCGAAGAATTAAAGGCTTATACCATAGTGGAAAAGAAGGAATTGGATGAGGTAAAAGGAACAGGATATGTCCTCAGCCATAAGAAAACCGGAGCAAGGGTTATGGTCATTTTAAACGATGACAATAATAAAGTGTTTAACATCGGTTTCAGAACACCGCCATCAGATGATACAGGTGTGCCGCATATTATGGAACATTCTGTTCTTTGCGGTTCTAAAAATTTTCCTGTTAAGGATCCTTTCGTTGAACTGTGTAAGGGCTCGCTCAATACATTTCTCAACGCGATGACATATTCTGATAAAACAGTGTATCCTGTAGCAAGTCTTAATAAAAAGGATTTTCATAATCTTATGCATGTTTATCTGGATGCGGTTTTTTATCCTAATATATATGACAGACGGGAGATTATGATGCAGGAAGGCTGGCATTATGAGGTGGATGAGAAAACGGGAGAGTTAAAGTACAACGGAGTTGTATTTAATGAGATGAAGGGTGTGTATTCAAATCCCGAACAGCAACTTTATCGTATCATTGAGGCTTCGTTGCTTGAAAATACGGCGTATGGTTATGAATCAGGCGGTGACCCGGTTCATATTCCTGAACTTACCCGGGAGGCTTTTTTGGATTTTCACAAAAAGTATTATCATCCAAGCAACAGCTATATCTATCTGTACGGAGATATGGATGCGGCAAAGGAACTTGAATTTATTGATGAAGAATATCTTTCAAATTATGAATTTTTAGATATCGATTCGGCACTTACGGAAGAAAAAACTTTTTTAGAGCCTAAACATGTGAAAGAGTTTTATTCACTCGCAGATGCGGATGATGAAAAGGATAACACATATCTGACTTACAATGTAGTTGTGGGTGACAGTCTTAACAAAAAGCTTAATGTGGCATTTACCGTGCTGGAGCATGCTCTCCTCGTTGCACCCGGAGCACCTCTTAAGACTGCTCTTATTGATGCCGGCATCGGTAAAGATGTATACAGCTCTTATGACGATGGAATCAAACAACCCACATTCTCTGTTATAGCAAAAAATTCTAATCCGGAGGACGAAAAAAGATTTATAGAGATTATAGAGTCGGAGATAAAAAAACTCATACAGGATGGTATAAATAAAAAATCACTTCAGGCAGCGATTAACTATTTTGAATTTAAACATAAGGAAGGCAATTTTGGCAGATATCCTAAGGGACTTATGCTGGGATTAAATGCTTTTTCAACCTGGCTCTATGATGACAGCCGGGCTCTTGATTTGTTCTCAATGAACGAGGTTTATGATGAACTGAAGAAAGAGATAGATACAGGCTATTTTGAAAGACTTTTGCAGGAATATATTATAGACAATAATCACAAATCATATGTTGCCCTGATTCCTCAAAAAGGGCTTAATGCAAAAAGAGAAAAGGAAGAGAAAGAAAAGCTGGCAGCATATAAGGCAACTCTTAAAGAAGAGGAGTTGGAAAAGATTATATTTGAGGCAAAACATCTTGAGGAATATCAGGACGAGCTTAGTACAGCCGAGGAACTTGCAACAATTCCGCTGCTTGAGATATCTGATATTGATAAAGAGGCAAGAAAGCTCAACAATCATTTTAGTGAAATAGAGATGGTTAAGGTGGTGAGCCACGACATATTTACCAATGGTGTGAGCTATATTAACCTTAATTTCGATATTACGGACATTGATTGTGACAAATATCCTGTTGTGTCCCTTCTCACAGAGATATTTAAATATGTTGATACCGAAAATTATTCCTATAATGAACTTGCAAATGAGATAAATATACACACAGGCGGAATAGGATTCACGACATCGGTGGTAAACGGAAAAAATCAGAGTGAATATTTTGTATATTTTATAGTTAATGCAAAGCTTTTCCACGATAAGATTGATAAGGCTATGTCACTTGTGGAGGAAATATTATTTACTTCAAAGTTAGACGACAAAAAGCGACTTAAGGAAATTATTGCAGAAACCAAATCGAATCTGAAAATGGATCTGGTATCAGCAGGTCATACGACTGCAGCCGGAAGGGCAGTGTCATATGTATCTTCAATCGGCGTGGTAAAAGAACTGACAGAGGGCATAGATTACTACAAGTATCTGGACAGATTGGATAATAATTTTGAAGAGCTTTATGACAGTCTTGTAGCTGATTTGAAGTCAGTTCTCGGAGAGATTTTAAGAAGGGGTGCTCTGACAGTAAACTATACTGCGGACAAAAATCCTGAGGTTGTCTTGAAAAATTCCATAACTTCCATATCAAAAAAACTGTCCACAAGACTTGATTTTGAGGATACAAAAAAACCTGAAGCAAAAAAATATAATGAAGGTTTTAAAACTTCAAGTCAGGTTCAATATGTAGCTACAGCAGGAAATTTCAGAGACAAGGGGCTTGAATATAACAGCGCACTTTCTGTGCTCCAGACCATTTTTTCATATGATTATCTCTGGATAAATGTCAGGGTTAAGGGTGGCGCTTATGGTTGTATGTGTGCCTTTGCAAGAAGCGGAAACGGTTATTTCACATCTTACCGTGACCCTAATCTGATGGAAACCTATGACATATATATAAATGCAGCAGAATATGTAAGAAATTTTGATGCTGATGAAAGAGATATGACAAAGTATATCATCGGTGCAATAAGTCGGGCAGATGCGCCATTAACACCGTCAGCGGAGGGAAATTTCAGCTATGTTGCATACCTTATGGGGCTTACAGATGATGATTTACAAAAGGACAGAGAAAAAATTCTTGAAACGGATGTGAATACTATAAGAAGTCTGGCTCCGTATATTGAGGCTGTGACAGAGGAAGGCGTAATTTGTGCCATAGGTGACGAAGGGAAAATAGAATCTGAAAAGAATAATTTTAAAGAAGTATTAAGTGTATTTTAACATGGAGAACATATGAATAATCTGAAAGAAAATTTTAATTACAAATCCGGTTTTGTGGCTATAGTAGGTCGTCCTAATGTAGGTAAATCTACGCTTATGAACAGACTTATAGGTCAAAAAATTGCCATAACAAGCAACAAGGCTCAGACAACAAGGAACAGAATCCAGACTGTATATACAGATGAGGAAGCTCAGATAGTGTTTCTTGATACTCCCGGGATAAACAGGGCAAAGAATAAGCTGGGTGAATATATGATGAATGTGGCACATAACACCTTAAACGAAGTTGATGTTGTTATGTGGGTTGTTGAGGCAACAACTTTTATAGGTGCGGGAGAACGACACATAATCGATGTTCTTGAAAAGATAAAAACACCTGTAATCCTTGTTATCAACAAGATTGATACAGTGGATGAAGAGGGGATATTTGATGCCATAAAGACCTATAAGGATGTGTATGGATTTGAAGATATAGTTCCGGTATCTGCTCTTAAGGGAAAAAATGACAGGGAACTTATAAAGACCATAAAGAAACACCTGCCATACGGACCGCAGTTCTATGACGAAGACACCGTAACAGATCAGCCGGAGAGACAGATTGTGGCGGAACTTATAAGAGAACAGGCACTCAGACAGCTTGATAAGGAGATACCGCATGGTATAGCAGTGGTAATTGACCGTATGAAAGAGCGCCCGGACGGAAGGTTGATTGATATAGATGCAACCATCATTTGTGAAAGAGATTCCCACAAGGGGATTATAATCGGAAAACAGGGAGCCATGCTGAAAAATATTGGAACAAAAGCCCGTATCAGTATGGAGAATCTGCTGGATTGTAAAGTGAATCTAAAACTTTGGGTAAAGGTAAAAAAAGACTGGCGTGATAGTGATACTCTTCTTAAGAACTACGGGTATCGGGATGAGATGTAGATATGAATGGAGCAGCCAAACATTATGCGAGAGGAAGTAATTGTAAACGGAATAGTTTTATATGCAACTCTTGTTGGCGAGTATGACAAGCGATTGGTGATTCTCACAAAAGAGAGGGGTAAGATAACCGTTTTTGCAAATGGTGCCCGTCGTCCGAACAGTACTCTTCGAGCGGCAAGCCAGAGCTTTGTTATGGGTAAGTTTACTGTTATCCCCGGAAGGGATGCATATAACTTGTCGAAAGTGGAAGTTGATGAGTATTTCTCTGATATAGCTTATGATATGGAGAAAATGTGTTATGCTTCTTATTTTTCGGAGTTGATGTCTTACTATACAAGAGAAGGTGATTTTTGTACAAATAACCTTAATCTCTTATACTTTACACTTAAAGCTCTGTTGGAGGATAAACTGTCAAATAAGCTTATTCGCAGTATATATGAGATAAAACTTATGGATATCGAAGGTCAGGGGATACATGCTTATTCCTGCGTAAAATGCGACGGCAAGGAGCATTTATATTATTTTGATGCTGTTTCAGGCGGGTTGGTTTGTGAAAAATGTGCCCTCAGGAATAAGTTAAATAAAAAGGTGAGTAACACATTGATTTATACCCTGCAATATATTTTATCTGCACCATATAACAGGCTGTATGCATTTAAGTTGGAAGACTATGCAGAAGAGGAGCTTTCCTGGGTTTCAAACAGATTTGTATGCCAATATATTGATAAAAATTTTAAATCTTTGGAAATTCTTTCTACTTTAGCTTGAATTATTAAGAGATAACAGTTAAAATGTAGCAGATACTATAATATTCAACAAATCCCACACACACCGGTGTAGGGGTGGAAGGAAGGTAAAACATAATGGAAAAGACAATGGAAAAAATTGTTGCACTTGCAAAGTCAAGAGGATTTATTTATCCGGGTTCAGAAATTTACGGAGGTCTTGCAAATACATGGGACTACGGTAACTTAGGTGTTGAGTTCAAGAACAATGTTAAGAAAGCCTGGTGGAAGAAGTTTATTCAGGAAAATCCATATAATGTTGGTGTTGACTGTGCCATCCTTATGAACCCTCAGACATGGGTTGCTTCAGGACATGTAGGCGGATTTTCAGATCCCCTTATGGACTGTAAAGAGTGCCATGAGAGATTCAGAGCTGATAAAGTTATAGAGGATTATATGCACGATAACGGCATCGAGATTGAGGGAAGCGTAGATGGCTGGACCAAGAACGAGATGGCTGATTATATAGAAAAGAACAACATTTGCTGCCCAAGCTGCGGTAAACATAATTTTACAGACATAAGAGAGTTTAACCTTATGTTTAAGACATTTCAGGGTGTTACAGAGGACTCTGCGGCAACTCTTTATCTGAGACCTGAGACAGCACAGGGTATATTTGTAAACTTTAAGAATGTTCAAAGAACATCAAGAAAGAAGATACCGTTTGGTATTGGTCAGATTGGTAAGTCATTCAGAAATGAGATTACACCAGGTAACTTTACATTCAGAACAAGAGAATTTGAACAGATGGAGCTTGAATTTTTCTGTGAGCCTGATACAGATCTTGAGTGGTTCAAATATTGGAAAGATTTTTGTATAAACTGGTTAAAAGAACTTGGAATCAAGGATGACGAAATGAGATATCGTGACCATGATCCTGCTGAGCTTGCGTTCTACAGTAAAGCTACTACAGATATAGAATTTTTGTTCCCATTTGGTTGGGGCGAGCTCTGGGGTATTGCTGACAGAACTGATTACGACCTTACCCAGCACCAGAATACTTCCAAGGAACCTATGGATTACTTTGATGATGAAAAGAAGATTAAGTATGTTCCTTATGTTATTGAGCCATCACTCGGTGCAGACAGAGTAACTCTTGCGTTTCTCTGCGCAGCTTATGATGAGGAGGAACTTGAGGGGGGAGATATGAGAACAGTTCTTCGTTTCCATCCGGCCCTTGCACCTGTTAAAGTTGGTGTGCTTCCTCTTTCAAAGAAACTCAATGAAGGTGCTGAGAAAGTATATGCAGAGCTTTCTAAGTACTGGAACTGTGAGTTCGATGACAGAGGTAATATTGGAAAGAGATACAGAAGACAGGACGAAATAGGTACTCCGTTCTGTGTAACTTATGATTTTGAGTCTGAGACAGATGGTGCTGTTACTGTACGTGACAGAGATACCATGGAGCAGGAGAGAGTTAAGATAGAAGACCTTAAGACTTATTTTGAGAAAAAGTTATATTATTAGTATTTGATTTTCTCAAATTTTCTAAAAAAGAGCAGAACTCCAGACGGTTATGTTGGAGCTCTGCTCTTTTTATATTATAAAAAAAATTGATTAATCTGTTCTTTGCTTGCAGCAATACTTCCCTGAATCATAGGTTTGCTGCCACCGCATTTAGCTCCGAATTCATGACAGAGTTTTGATGCCAAATCATTGCAATCGAGAAATCTGCTTCCGGCAATAAAACGATAGCTATTATCAGAACCGGCAAAGACTATTGAATAACCGTCATAGATTTTTACAAGCCGGTTAACAGTGTTTCGTATAGCTGTATTGTCGGTGATATCTGTAAATAAAATTGCGTTATCGGAAACGCATGGAGACGGAAGAGCAGCAATGCTCATGGCAAGACATCTTTCACGGAGCTCATTGCCTTCAGATTTAAAAATTTGACATTCTTCCTTCAAACGCCGGTACCCGGTAATTACATTTTCTTCTCTCGCAGACATATCCTGTGCGAGAGCAGTTACAATATCCTGTTTTTTTGTGTAGTCAGAAAGCGCTCGCATACCACAAAGAATATTGAGCCGTACACCACCCTTGTAGTTTTGTGAATTAGAAATTTTTATTATACCTATCATACCTGTGCTAAGTACGTGTGGAGCACAGCAGGCACATACGTCCACACCTGGGATTGTTACAATTCGGACCTGACCTTCTATATCTATTTTACTTCTGTATTCAATATTAAGCAGTTCTTCCTTTGTCGGATAGGAAATTTCTATAGGAAGATTTTTGTGGATAACCTTATTTGCGGCAATCTCTATATCCCTTAACTGATTCAGGTCTAAAACACCATCAAAATCCATGGTGACCTCGTTGTTGCTGAGGTGAAAACCAACATTGTTATAGCCATATTTTTTATGTATGAGACCGGAGAGGATATGTTCTCCCGAATGTTGCTGCATAAAGTCAAAACGCTGTTTTTGGTTTACTTTTCCGGTTACGGTAGTATTTACGGTTAAGGGTTCCTTTAGATAATGATAAATCAAATCATTTTCAATCCGGACATCTAAAACTTCTTTGTCATTCAGAACTCCTCTATCAGCGGTCTGACCGCCCTCTTCAGGGAAAAAAGCGGTGGCATCCAGCAATACCTTGTATAAGTTAAGATCTTTGTCATGGTTGCAGGATATTACCGTTGCATCAAAATCGGTTATATTTATATCTTCATAGAAAATCTTACGCATAATCATAGCCTCATTCCTTGTAATATTTAGGCTATTTTATACTTTATTTAGTGAAACGGCAAGTCTGTAAATAAAAAATAATGTTATGAATATTATTAAGTCATTACAGACGACCATATATCAATTTAATATATAATCTTTATTTTATAGAATAAGGGGCTGTGGAATACACGGCCCCTGTTTTATTATTTGCAGTTGACTGAATAGTCATTATCAGCACTGTTGGCAGTTTTGTTGCCTGTCTTATTGGATGTTTTGTTATTGGTCTTATTAGAAGACTTGTTTGAGCTGTTGTCACTTGAATAGTTGTTTGATGCTTTGTCGGTGTAATTGTTATTTGTGTTATTTTTTGCCATAATAAAATACCTTCCTTTCAGTTGTAGTATGTGAAGATTTAATAAAATAATTCTAAAAAAATAAAATTATAAAAGAACTAAGTAATGAGCTCAAAATCAATATATGCATTTTAATTATCACCATATATAAACTAATGGAAAAAACTGTGTAAAAAATAAAGAAAAATTGAAAAAAGAGGTTTAAACTTTATAAGCTTTATGTTATACTAACTGATAGCGTGGTGGTGTCGCGCCATTTGACATCATTGCAACAAAAAAGATACTTAGGAGGTAATATTAACATGGCAAACAAATGGGTATATTTGTTTAAAGAAGGCGATGCAAGCATGAGAAACCTTCTTGGTGGTAAGGGTGCTAACCTTGCAGAGATGACTAATATCGGTCTTCCTGTACCACAGGGATTCACTATTACTACAGAGGCTTGTACTCAGTATTATGAGGACGGTCAGGTTATTAATGATGAAATTCAGGGACAGATTATGGAATACATCGACAAGATGGAAGAGATTACCGGTAAGAAGTTCGGTGATAACGAGAACCCACTTCTTGTTTCTGTTCGTTCAGGTGCAAGAGCATCTATGCCTGGTATGATGGATACAATTCTTAACCTTGGTCTTAATGAGACAGTTGTAAATGTAATTGCTGAAAAGTCAGGAAACCCACGTTGGGCTTGGGACTGCTACAGAAGATTCATTCAGATGTACTCAGACGTAGTTATGGAAGTTGGTAAGAAGTATTTTGAAGAGCTTATCGACAAGATGAAGGAAGACAGAGGTGTTACTCAGGACGTAGACCTTACTGCTGATGATCTTAAGGAACTTGCCGGCCAGTTCAAGGCTGAGTACAAGAACAAGATCGGTGAGGACTTCCCTGATGATCCAAAGGTTCAGCTTATGGGTGCCGTAAAGGCAGTATTCCGTTCATGGGACAACCCAAGAGCTAACGTATATAGAAGAGATAACGATATTCCTTATTCATGGGGAACTGCTGTTAACGTACAGTCTATGGCATTTGGTAACATGGGTGATGATTGCGGTACAGGTGTTGCTTTCACAAGAGATCCTGCTACAGGCGAGAAGAAACTTATGGGTGAGTTCCTTACTAATGCGCAGGGCGAGGACGTTGTTGCAGGTGTTCGTACTCCTATGCCAATCGCACAGATGGCTGAGAAGTTCCCTGCTGCATTTGCTCAGTTCCAGGAAGTTTGTAAGACTCTTGAGAACCACTACAGAGATATGCAGGATATGGAGTTTACTGTAGAGAACGAGAAGCTTTATATGCTTCAGACAAGAAATGGTAAGAGAACTGCACAGGCTGCTCTTAAAATTGCTTGTGACCTTGTAGATGAGGGCATGAGAACTGAGGAAGAGGCAGTAGCAATGATCGACCCACGTAATCTTGATACATTACTTCACCCACAGTTTGATGCTGCTGCTCTTAAGGCTGCAACTCCAATGGGTAAGGGTCTTGGTGCATCACCTGGTGCTGCTTGCGGTAAGATTGTATTTACAGCTGAAGATGCTGAGGCATGGAACGCAAGAGGAGAGAAGGTTGTTCTTGTAAGACTTGAGACATCACCGGAAGATATCACAGGTATGAAGGCTTCACAGGGTATCCTCACAGTTCGTGGTGGTATGACTTCACATGCTGCCGTTGTTGCCCGTGGTATGGGTACTTGCTGTGTATCAGGTTGTGGCGATATCAAGATGGATGAGGAGAACAAGCAGTTCACTCTTGCAGGAAAGACTTTCAAAGAGGGTGACTTCATCTCAATCGATGGTTCAACAGGTAACATTTACGATGGTATTATCCCAACAGTTGATGCTTCTATCGCAGGTGAGTTCGGTAGAATTATGGCTTGGGCTGATAAGTATAGAACACTTAAAGTTAGAACAAATGCAGATACTCCTGCAGATGCTAAGAAAGCTCGTGAGCTTGGTGCAGAAGGTATCGGTCTTTGCCGTACAGAGCATATGTTCTTTGAGGAAGACAGAATTGCTGCATTCCGTGAGATGATTTGTTCAGATACTGTAGAGGAAAGAGAAGCTGCTCTTGAGAAGATTCTTCCATATCAGCAGTCAGACTTCGAGGCTCTTTATGAGGCACTTGAGGGTAATCCTGTTACTATCAGATTCCTGGATCCACCTCTTCATGAGTTCGTTCCAACTGAGGAAGCTGACATTAAGAAACTTGCTGATGCACAGGGCAAGACAGTTGAAGATATCAAGAATATCATCGCTTCATTACATGAGTTCAACCCTATGATGGGACACAGAGGATGTCGTCTTGCTGTAACTTATCCGGAAATTGCTAAGATGCAGACTAAGGCTGTAATCAGAGCTGCTATCAATGTTCAGAAGGCACACGCTGATTGGACAGTTAAACCGGAGATTATGATACCTCTTATCTGTGATGTTAAGGAGCTTAAGGTAGTTAAGAAGGTTGTTGTTGATACTGCTGATGCTGAAATCGCTGCTGCTGGTGTTAGCTTAGAGTATGAGGTTGGTACTATGATTGAGATCCCAAGAGCTGCTCTTACAGCTGATGAGATCGCTGCAAACGCAGATTTCTTCTGCTTCGGTACTAACGACCTTACTCAGATGACTTATGGTTTCTCAAGAGATGATGCCGGTAAGTTCTTAGATGCTTACTATGACTCAAAGATCTTCGAGAACGATCCATTTGCTAAGCTTGACCAGACAGGTGTTGGAAAGCTTATGGAAACTGCTATCAAGCTTGGTAAGCCGGTTAACAACAAGCTTCATGTTGGTATCTGTGGTGAGCACGGTGGAGATCCTTCATCAGTTGAGTTCTGCCACAAGATTGGTCTTGATTATGTATCATGTTCACCATTCCGTG
>CAZKMB010000021.1:0-38246 GCA_964553965.1 uncultured Bacteroides sp.
TATTTATATTATCATTAAAATGTAACAAAATGTTCATAAAGTATTTTGTGGTGGTGTAATAAGTATGTTATAATTGCTTTTATAGTAAACCTTTACTTAAACATAACATAATACAGGAGGAAAATATGCAGAAAGTTACACACAGAGCAAGAGTAAATCAATATATGCAGCTTCAAACATTTTATAATCCTGAAGATATAGTTGCTTTTGATATTGAAACCACAGGATTTGCGGCTGAAACCACTGAGCTTTATCTTATTGGTTGTGCTTTCTATCAGGATGGTAAATGGATGATTACCCAATGGTTTAACGATGACGGTATATCCGAAAGAGCCATAATTATAGATTTTTTTAAATTTGTAAGTTCCTACAAATATATTTTTAATTACAATGGTGACGGATTTGATATTCCCTATCTCGAAAAAAAATCACTTAAACTTGAACTTGATTTTTCTTTTGGCAAACTTGAAAGTATTGATTTATACAAGAATATCAAAACCATTAAAAATTTATTACATTTAGACAACCTCAAGCAAAAAACCATAGAAATTTTTCTTGATATAAACCGTCTTGACAAATATTCAGGCGGTGACCTGATTAAAGTTTATAAAGATTATCTTAAATCTCCATCCGACATGGGAAAACAACTGCTGCTTCAACATAATTATGAAGATTTGGAGGGACTGTTGTATTGCTCATCCCTCCTCTCATATACAAAGCTTAAGGCAGGTTGTTTTAAGGTGGCAAAAATGTCAGTTAAAAACAATCGTCTGATTTTCTCACTGAACCTTGATTACCCTATACCTAAGCGTATATCTCAGGGTGTACGGGATATAATCATTACAGGACATATGAGCGAAGCCTCCATATCTGTTCCGATTATTTCCGGTGAGTTAAAATTTTTCTTTGATAATTACAAGGAGTATTATTATCTTCCCGTAGAGGATATGGCAGTACACAAAAGTGTTGCAACCTTTGTTGATAAAAACTATCGTATTCCTGCAAAAAAAGACACATGTTATCTCAAACGAAACGGCCATTTTATAACTCAGCTTGATTCAGGTATTCTTCCGGGATACAAAAAAGATGTCAAAGATAAAGAAACCTATATTGAACTGGTCGATTCTTTCCTTCAGGATCAGGATATTCTAAACGCATATGCAAGACATATAATCGCAAAAAATATATCATAAAAAAAGCCCCCACACGGAATAAATATCCCTGTGGGGGCTTTAGTGGAGCTGGCGGGAATCGAACCCGCGTCCGAAGGCTCTTCCATTACAGCTTCTCCCGTCACAGTCCTATGTTTTAAAATTCCCTTGATAAACCGCCCATGGACAGGCTGTTTACCTCGGTAGCTTCATGGATTTTCACCTGCCTCAAAGCTTTGGCAAATGAGTTTACCGCAAGGTCGATGCCAGATTCCTAAACTGCGGTGTGATTAGGGCTGACAGCTGCCATTAGGCAGCGTACGCGTAATTTTCGTCTGCGTTTATATTTAATTCCTCGTTGTTAAGGCGGTTCAGGTCCGCCGACGGCTACCATAATTTCTAAACCCCCGTCGAAACCAGTACAACCCCTGGTTATGACGAAAATTCTATATAAAAACTAATTTTTAAAATTATTCTGATACTGAATCCGTATCAGTCGCCACAGCTGATGAAGCAGTTGCCACATCATCATAGCCAAATAAATCTCCATAGTTGGAACTTATATACTGTTGAACATAATAATCATAGCTTGCGGCATCAATGGTGGCATTTGCCATACGTTTTTCATAAGATTTTTTGTAGAGAAACCGGCCAAGGGGATATCCTATACCCATACTGACAACAAAAACCAAAATCATACAAATTAAAAAATTGCGGATTTTTTTTCTCTTAATTTTCTTTTCTCTGTTCTTCTTTTCTTTTTTATATTTGTCAACCTTAGCCTGACTCATTTATTTGCACCTCATATCTGTATTTAACCCAAGTTTCTGACTTTGAAATCTCGCTCAGCTTCTCGTTTTGCATCCTTTTTAGCTATATCTTCTCTCTTGTCATAAAGCTTCTTACCGCGACAAAGCCCTACTTCCACCTTAACAAGACTGTCTTTGAAATAAATCTTTAACGGAATAAGTGTATATCCCTTCATCTTTTGCTGACCGATAAGTTTATTGATTTCATACTTATGAAGTAAAAGTTTTCTTGTTCTCAATGGATCTTTATTAAATATATTTCCCTTTTCATATGGTGAAATATGCATCTGATAAATGTATACTTCCTCATTTTCTATACGAATAAATGATTCTTTTATACTGCATTTTCCCATACGAAGAGATTTTACCTCTGTTCCGGCAAGAGCTATTCCCGCCTCATAGGTATCCTCAACAAAATAGTCATGATATGCTTTTTTGTTGTTGGCTATCAAACGTGTACCTTTTTCCTTAGCCATATTAATTAACCCTTTCTATATTATCACCAATTATGGAAAAATCAATGGTTTTCTTGATTTTATCACAATTTAATACTTTTATACGCACTCTGTCACCAAGCTGATATCTGTTACCTGAATTTTGTCCAATCAGTGAATATATTTCCTCGGCAAAATAATAAAAGTCATCCTGCATATGAGCCACAGAAACAGCACCTTCAACGGTGTTATCAAGTTCAACATAAAGAAATCCTGAAGTTACGCCGGAAACCGTTCCCTCAAATTCTTCTCCGATATGTTCAGACATATATTCTATTTCCTTAAGCTTTATTACTTCTCTTTCTGCTTCCTCAGCTCTTCTCTCCTTCTGAGAATTATCATCTGAAACAGCCGGTAAAATCTTTTTATAGTGACTTATACGTTTTTCGGTGAGCTCACCATGGAGATTCTCCTTTATAATTCGATGTATCTGCAAATCAGGATATCGTCTTATAGGTGATGTAAAATGACAATAATACTTGCATGCAAGTCCAAAATGGCCACTACATTCAGTAGAATATCTTGCCTGTTTCATGGAGCGAAGCATCATCTTGCTTATAAGTGCCTCGTATGGTTCTCCCTCAATACGCTCCAACACCTTCTGTAATTCTTTTGGATGCGGCTCCTCCTGGGACGGACGCAAAAATAAACCAAAGTTTTTTATAAACATGGTAAGATTTTCTATCTTCTCTTTATCAGGTGTCTCATGGGTTCTGTATTCAAAAGGCAGCTCCTGCCAAAAATAATCCTCGGCAACCGTTTCATTTGCCATAAGCATAAAATCTTCTATAAGCTTAGTTGCAGGATTACGATCATACGGCTTTATCTCAACAGGTTTATGATTTTCGTCAACTATTATTTTAGTTTCTGCCACATCAAAATCTATTGAACCTCTCTTATGCCTTTTTTTCCTGATTATATCAGAAAGCTCTTTCATGAGATCAAACATATATATGAGATAATCATATCTCTTTAAAGGTGCATCATCGGTTCTTTCGAGAATTTTTGCCACATCGGTATAAGTCATCCTCTCGTTGGAATTAATTACACCTTCACAGATGTAATGATTTATCAGATTCCCCTTTTTATCTATATCCATAACACAGCTAAGTGTCAATCTGTCAACATTAGGATTAAGCGAACATATACCGTTTGAGAGCTTGTGAGGCAGCATAGGAATAACACTGTCAACTAAATAACAGCTTGTTCCCCTCTTTAACGCTTCTTTGTCCAAAGGAGATTTTTCTTTGACGTAATTAGACACGTCTGCTATATGAACACCTAATGTGTATATTCCATCCTTGTATGATAAGCTGATTGCATCATCAAGATCCTTTGCATCCTCTCCGTCTATGGTGACAGTATGCCAGCTTCTGAAATCAGTCCTTCCCACCATATCCTCTACGGCAACCTCATCCGGAATATCTGACAGAGAATCCATAACTTTCTCAGGATACTCCATAGGTATATCATATGCTCTGACTACGGATAATATGTCTGTTGCCGGGTCATTAACATGGCCAAGTATCTCCACAATTCGTCCTTCAGGAGATTTACCGGATGCAGCGTATGATGTAATTTCACACACAACCTTATGACCTGTCATTGCGCCAAGTGAATCCTTTTTATGAATGAATATGTCATCGGCAACCTTCTGGTTATCGGGAACAACAAAGCCAAAACCATCCTGTTTGTCATAAGTTCCTACTACAACTGACATACCACGTTTTAAAATCTGAACAACCTGTGCCTCACTTCTTCTTCCGCCATAACCTGAATCTATGGGTTTAATAACCACTCTGTCATTGTGAAACGCATCAAGGCTGTATTTTGCAGGAATAAAATAATCCTCCTTTTGACCCTCAACCCGTACAAAGCCAAATCCTTTTTTATTTCCGATGTAGGTTCCGGTAAGTAAATTGTTGTCCATTTTTTTATATTTTCCCTTTGGAGTCAGGGTTATCTTACCTTCTGATATAAGTTCATTCAGAGCATCTTCAACCTTCTTTTTATCAGCATCGGATACCTGAAGTAAAAATCGTATATCTTTTAATCGCATTGGTTTATATACATCGTCACAAATAAAATCATATATTTTTTCTTTGATAATCTCTCTTTTTTCACCCATAAATATCCCTCCAGTCATATAAGAAAGTCTTTTACGAACAGTATCTTTGTATCATATGCACTGCATATGAGAATTCAGTGAGATTATTATACCACAAATATGTATATATTAACAGAAAAAAAGATGCTCTGACATAATCAAAGCATCATAAAAAATTACTATTTAATAAATTTAGATGAAAGCAAAAGTGCAAGTGCCATAAACGCAAAACCGAGTATTGCTGTAATCTTACGAAGCATACCCTCTTTTGTTTTACCTTTGTTCTTACCCCAATATGATTCTGAATTGGCTCCAACGGAATTAATAAATCCGCCGCCTTTTCCCTCCTGCATCATCACTAAGATAGCTAAGACTACTGATATAATTAAAAATATAATAATTAACGCTGTTTTCAAAAAAATAACCTCCTCGGAATAGTACAATCAATTTTCACACATCGCTTATATTATCACATTAATTATTTGTTTGCAATACTTTTTTGGAAAAGAGCTTAATAATACTTTGTTTCCGGGTCATTAAATTCTTCTAATCTTCTCCGGTAAGCTTCATATATAACTTCACTGAAGGCAAGTTTTGGTTCTTCAACGCCCATTTTTTTGAGTAAATACTCTGTAAAATGCGGATTAAGTACTAAAAATGGTCCCACAAGGTATGTCCCATAAAAATTGTGATAGTGTATTCCTTCTATGTCAGAATCCGGATTCATACCGGTTCCTCTTTCTACACGTATAAAAGGGTATCTGAATTCATTGCTGTAGGCAAATGTAAACTGGGTCTTAAATCCCAATATGGTGATATCCTCAAATTTACCCATCATAAGACAGTTAAATCTGTTCATCATATCTCTTTTAGCCTGATAATCAAATAAGCCAAGAGCTTCAATTTTTGAACCATCCTCATTTGAAATACACTCTCCAAAAAGCTCCAGAGCATTTCCGGTGGCTAAAAAAGGCACGTCATCGTCAATCAGCTCCCTGATGCGCTCTTTATATGGCAAAAGTCTTTTTATTATCATTTCCTGACTGTGCTCAGTCATGGCACCCAAATAAATCAAATTGACCTTACGGGTCACAAAAGCAGGTTCATCGTTGTATTCAGTAAAGATAAACTCTGCATCAGGCAGACAACACTGCAGATATTTTGTATTGGAGGTTTCTGCATATAAATTGCAAAATTCCGGATATAGAACTTCTATTGTCATTGCGCGTTACCTCCGTTTTTTATCTTTTCAATGAGGGAGTCATGAACAACATTTGCATCATCTATTGTATATACATTGTACAATATATAAAATTTTTCGCCTAAACTTAAATCAGCATATTTTGCCACATCAACTTCATGCTCACAACAAACCATTTTTTCCGGTTTAATCCCTGCCATAAGCAGCCTTAGTTCAAAGTCCTTATGTCTTACGCCTCCTATAACTATCTGTTTTACGGAGTCATCATTTAAAAATTCCCAGTCTATATCAAATATCCATTGAATGTTTTCGCTGGAATCCTTCATTGCATAGTAATCGTCTTCAACAAGAAGAATAACCTTATCACCTGACTCATGCCGTATAAAGTCGCATACTCTTGAGCAGGCAATAGGATTTTGTCCTTTGGCAAGCTGCATAATAACTTCTTTACCACATACATTTTCGCTGGCAAACCTCGTTGCTTCAAGTTTTGCAACATCGAAGGATTTGATTATTTCATCATTTGTAAGACCAATTTCGGTAAGGATTGCCACTGCAGTTATCATATTATATATGTCGGTTACGTTATTTCCGATAAGCTTAAGATCATATGTTCCTTTAGGGGTGGTTACATTGCAATATCCTTTATTATAATCAATTTTATTAACCTTATAATCAAGTTCCGGGGAACCAAAATCACAATTCGGGCAATGTCCTTTTCCTATGTGATGATATCTTATATATTCATAGTCAAGCTTTGAACCGCATTTTGGGCAGGCAACTATATCTTTAATTATATTATCAGGTGTACTGTGTCCGTCTTCGCAATCAATTCCAAAATATTTTCTTTCATTTCCCCATGCAAGATGATTACTGATCAAATCCTCACCATTAAGAATCATCTTGGTATGCGGTGGTATCTGGCTGTCCAATATATCTCTTATAAATTCAGCATGACCGTTTCTCTTACACGAATCTCTGAAAAGATTTGTGCATACGAGATAATCCGGTGCCATATAAGGGAATATTTTAGGAGAATACCTCTCGTCAACTTCCATAACAGCAAGTTTACACTTACTCTTGCCGCTGTTTGAAGTTCTTGGAAGTAAAGCAGTTATTATACCGCTGTTTAAGTTACTGCCCTCTGCATTGTTTACAAAATCATATCCGTTAAGCTTTAAGGCATCAGCGATAATGTTTGATACGGTAGTCTTTCCGTTGGTTCCCGTAATATAAAATAATTTTTCGGGTTTTTCCATATATTGCAGGAAATTTGGACACATCTTGTTTGCAATCCATCCCGGAAGATGTGTCGCATTCTTTCCAATAAGTTTCATAAGCTTAGATGCAATCCTGACTGTAATAATTGTAAAGTAAAATCTTATACCTTTTTTCTTCATGGTAAATGCTCCAATCTTTGTTAAACATCACATAACTTATTTTACTCTTGCATGTCTTAAAAATCAATATTAAAACATAAAATCTGAATTGGCAGCAAGCTTTCCTAATTCGTCCTCTATCCTAATAAGCTGATTATATTTTGCAGTTCTCTCACCCCTGCACGGTGCTCCGGTTTTTATTTGTCCCGCATTTACAGCTACAGCCAAATCTGCAATGAAAGAATCTTCCGTCTCCCCTGAGCGATGGGAAATCACTGTATGATATCCTGATTTTTTTGCCATTTCTATTGCATCAAGCGCCTCGGTAAGGGTTCCTATCTGGTTATATTTTATGAGTATTGCGTTTGCAATACCATCCTCTATACCTTTTGAAAGTCTTTCGGTATTTGTTACAAATAAATCGTCACCTACCAACTGTATCTTATCTCCAAGCCTGTAAGTCAGTACTTTCCAGCCCTTCATATCATCTTCATCCAGACCATCTTCTATGGAATATATAGGATAATTTTTAATCAGTTCTTCATAGTATTGAACCATCTCCTCGGAATTTCTGTATATTTCCCTTCCGCACATCTTACTTTCTCCCGGAAAATAATATAAATCCTTGCTGTCATCATACAGCTCACTGGCAGCTGCATCTATAGCTATTTTAACTTCATCATATGGCTTATATCCGGCCTGTTTTATGGCTTCCACAAGATAATCAAGCACCTCGGCAGAGCTGCCCAAATCAGGTGCAAATCCACCCTCATCCCCAACACCTGTTGAAAGATTTTTTTCGGCAAGGATTTTTTTCAGGGTATGATAAATTTCAGAACACATAAGGATACAACTTTTAAATGAATCAGCTCCCACAGGTGCAATCATAAATTCCTGTAAATCAACGGTATTATCAGCATGACATCCGCCATTCATTATATTCATCATTGGAAGCGGCAGTTCTTTTGCATTTGTTCCGCCAATATATCTGTACAGTGGTATTCGCAGCGAATTTGCAGCTGCACGTGCCACGGCAAGAGATACACCAAGAATTGCATTTGCGCCATACTTTGATTTGTTTTTTGTACCATCGGCATCCTTAAGCAGCTTGTCTATGCCGGCTTGGTCGTACACATTTAATCCGAGTAATCTGTCACTAATCCTTGTGTTGACATTTGTTACTGCCTTTTCCACTCCTTTTCCCATATATCTTTTTTCTTCATCCCGAAGTTCATGTGCTTCATACTCTCCCGTTGATGCACCTGATGGAACGGAAGCTATGGCTGATGCTCCGCTTTCGGTTATTATTTCAACTTCAACTGTGGGATTGCCTCTGGAATCTAAAATTTCTCTGGCTGAAACGTTTTTTATTTTATCAATACGCATAAAAATAGCCTCCAATCAATAAATTACTAAGGTAATTATTAACCATTGGAGGCATATTTATACATATTATTCTACATCAGAGGTACAATGCGGACATTTAGTTGCATCGATATCAATTTCACTTTTACAATATGGACATTTCTTTGTTGTAGGAGCAGCTTCCTCCTTTTTCTTACCTATATCTGTAATCTTGTTAACTGCTTTAACCATAAGAAATACAACAAACGCCATGATGAGGAAATTAACTACATCTGTCAAAAATGCTCCGTAATATATGTCAGCTTTCCAGATAGTAATATGAAGACCGTTTATACCTCCTGTATTAAAGCAACCTATAATAGGGGATATAACATTATCTAACAGCGAATTGACAAGTGCCGTAAATGCCGAACCGATAATCATACCGACTGCAAGACTCATTACGTTACCTTTAATAGCAAATTCTTTAAATTCCTTGAAAAAATTCTTCATATACTTTTTCTCCTTTGCATATATTATTTATCTGACTATAAGTGATTTTCCTGTCATTTCAGCAGGCTGTTTAAGTTCCATGATTTCAAGAAGAGTCGGTGCAATATCTGCAAGACATCCTCCCTCTCTGAGCTTAACGTCTTCTCCATAATTATAAAGGATAAATGGTACAGGATTTGTTGTATGTGCTGTATGTGGCTCACCGGTCTCAAAGTTTACCATCTGCTCTGCATTACCGTGATCAGCGCAGATAAATAAAACACCATCAACCTTCTTTACTGCCTCAACAGCAGCACCAACACACTGGTCTACCCTCTCAACAGCTTCAACGGCAGCAGGGATAACTCCTGTATGACCAACCATATCAGGGTTGGCAAAGTTTATTATAATCACATCATACTTATCAGATGTAATGGCATCTACAAGATTTACTCCAACTTCCGGTGCACTCATCTCAGGTTTCAAATCGTAAGTGGCAACTGCCGGAGATTTAACAAGAGTTCTGTCTTCATCCTTATTTGGTTCCTCAATGCCTCCGTTAAAGAAGAATGTAACATGGGCATATTTTTCTGTCTCTGCAAGACGAAGCTGGGTTTTGCCGCAAGCTGCCAGATATTCTCCGAAAGTATTTGTTATCTCCTGTTTCTTAAATGCAATGATTTTGTTTGGTATGCTCTCATCGTAATCCTTAAAACATACATATGTTAAAGGAAGTTTTCCGCTCTTTCTTTCAAATCCGTCAAATTCATCAGCACAGAATGCTCTTGTAATCTCCCTTGCTCTGTCAGGACGGAAATTAAAGAATATAACCGAATCACCGGCTTTAACTGATGCTACCGGCTTTCCGCCATCCATGATAACTGTAGGAAGGACAAACTCATCTGTCTTGTCATTTGCATATGAGTCAACCACCGCCTGTACAGGATCGGATGCCTGAACACCTTCACCGTAAACCATAGCTGCATATGCCTTTTCAACTCTGTCCCAGTTATTATCTCTATCCATTGCATAATAACGACCTGAAATTGTTGCAATCTTACCAACACCTATCTCAGCCATCTTATCCGCTAACTCTGCAACAAAATCCTTTCCTGATGCAGGTGGTGTATCTCTTCCGTCTAAGAAAGGATGAACATAAACGTTTGAAAGTCCCTCTTTCTTACACAGCTCTAATATACCGTAAAGGTGAGTGTTATGACTGTGTACTCCTCCGTCGGAAAGAAGTCCCCAGAGATGTAAATCTGAATTATTCTTTTTACAGTTATCAATAGCCTCAAGCATAGCTTCATTCTCAAAGAAGTCACCATCCTGAATAGCTTTTGTAATCGATGTTAAATCCTGGTATATTATTCTTCCTGCACCTATATTCATATGTCCGACTTCTGAGTTACCCATCTGACCATCAGGAAGACCAACCGCAAGACCTGATGCATTACCCTTCACAAACGGACACTCAGCCATAAGCTTTTCCATAACAGGTGTATTTGCCATGGCAATGGCGTTGCCTTCTTTTTTGTCACTGATTCCATAACCATCAAGTACCATTAAAACTACAGGTTTCTTACTCATAATTTATCTCCTTTTTCTATATAATCCGCTAATCAGGCAGGGAAAATCCCTGCACACAATTTATATATTAACACATATTGATTTTTTGGCAACAAAAAATCACGAAAAAAATTTCTCATCATTGTTTTTTTATAGCTCTTTATGGAAGAAACAACAAAAAATATTAAAATAAATACGCATAATATTCAATCTCGTATATATATTCATTCCATCCGAGAAAATATGTCGTAATCTTTGTTATATCCGAATCAATTTTGTTTTCCCAGCTCACACCGTCAGCGGCATATCCAAACATTATATCTTTCCAATATATACGATGTAGGAATATTATTGTGAATATAATCAATTGTATAGTCGTAAAGATTTTTTACATTTTCATTATCCGAAGCAGAACAACTTCCCGGAAAAATCTGATTATAAACGGCCTCATAACATCAACATTTTTCATGATGCAAATTTTTTCTTCCGGCAACCATACCGTTGATATATCATCCATAAAAATACATACCAGCACCGAACTGCCATCAAGCTACGTGGCACTCCCGGTCGTATTAATTTTCTCCTGTTCACTTACATGTATGGTGTCTGTGGCACACACGTCATAACATGTATCTATATTTACAAAAAGTATAAGAATTATTGCTGTAAATATATAACTTCTTTTTAATATATTCATTGATAATATTCTCCCAGACTTATCCCGTTTATTCCAAGAGGAATCTTATGGTCAAGTCCTATGAATTTTTCTCCATTGTTCCAAAGCACTTCTTTTACGAAATTATATTTTTCTTCGTCCCATGTTGTAAAATCATCCAAAACCATACCTCCTGTGTCCCCGGAATTAGCGTTAAAACACCAGAATGTATGATTTAGCTTATATTCTTTTATGAGTTGGCGCATATAAGTCATCCATGTAAGATTAGGCTCCGTCATAAATCCACCCCACTCACCAATCAGTAATGGCGCAATTTCATTTTCCTGAATATACAGCCAGTTATCATACCAGCAATCTTTCATAAGACTTTCATAGGTATAATTTCCCTCGAACCATGGCTGCGCATATACGGTTGGTCCGTAATCATGAGGCGAATATACAAGCTTATTCTGAAATTCACCCAAATTTACAGGGTAATCGGCAACACCGCGCAGATTGCCGCCCCACCAGTTAAAATAGTAATCCTCATCATTTGCAGAGGAAAAATCTCCGTTTGCTTTAATATCCACAGGATATATTTCTATTCCTTCCACAAGCACAAGTGCATTAGGATTGGCTGATAAAACAGCAAAAGCAGCCTGTTCAGCAATGTATTTCCAATTGTTTTTTTCTGTGGAATTATTCCATATGGCGGCGGCATCCTCTTCATAAGGTTTACCATGTGGCTCATTTTTCAAGTCATAGGCAATGATTGTATCATCATCCTTATACCTGTCAGCCATCCATGAAAGGGCAAAAAGATAATCCTCCGTGGATATTCTGTCAGTATACCAAAGATTAACTATATGTCCGCTGGCATTGGTTTCTGCACTGTGTATATCAATTATTATCTTTAAACCGTTTGCCCTGCACTGACCTAAAACATATTCAAAAATCTGCAGGCTATCCATTCCGACAAGGTAATCATTGGTTGCCTGATTGAAGTTTGCCTGAGGATATTCTCCTTTTGACCACTGTAATATAAGTTCAGCGGAAAAAGGTACTCGTATGACATTAAATCCATGATTGGCTATTTCCTGTATGGATTGGTTCAGGTCAGAATTCCATAATCCGTCAAAGGTATTTGTGCCTGTGTTATATCCAAACCAGTTGATACCTGTAAGCCATACGGAATTTCCTTCCGAATCTACAATCCGGTTGCCGTCGGTAAAAAGCCAGTCATCTGTGGTTGGTTCCGGCACATCTAAAGAACCATAGTCAACATCCCTTTCCACCACAACATGGTTTGTATCCGAGGGTTGAACACCAGATATATTTGTATTTGATTCCGTGGTTGTCTCAGCGTTTTCGTGGTATGTTGAATCCTCAGTGTCAGCGTTAATTTTATTATTAGCCGTGTTATCTGTATTGATATTATTAGTTTTGCTTATATGCATACCAAGTATAATTCCAAGAAGAAAAGCTATAATAACAATTTGAATGATAACAACAATTTTTAGTTTCTTATTCATAATTTTCCTCACTAATCACAGGCAAATATAAATCGATTTTTTCCTTTTCTTTTTGCCTCATATAATGCAACATCGGCTTTGGCATAAAGTTCATTAAGGGTGTGACCGTCAAAAGGATATACACTTATACCTATGCTTCCCGACAATTTAACATCGCTATATCTGTTACATATATTTTTTATATTATTTTTTAATTCATCAGCTTTACTCTCGGCAACAAACTTATCGGAAACATCCGACATAAATACAAAAAACTCATCACCGCCGATTCTACCGATAACATCCTGATTTCCAAAGGATTCTTTTATTGCACCTGCAAGCTCAACTAAAAAACTATCTCCCACCTGATGGCCAAGAGTATCATTCAGACTTTTAAAATTATCCACGTCTATCATATATAGCACGTGTATTTTATCCGATCTGTCTTTTAAAATCTGATTAATCTTACCCATAGTCGTATCTCTGTTATAAAGCATGGTCATTTTGTCAAGCTTGGCAGAAATAACAAGCTGTTGTTCTTCTTTTTTCTTTGCATCTATATCCTTAGCAGTAAGCATAACACACAAATGACCACTATCTGTATCAATCAAAAAGCGGGCTTCATTATATACCCATCTCAGACTTCCATCCGGCATAATTCTCTGATATTTAAAGGATAATCTGCTTTTCCCGCTGTTAAATATACTATAAAGATTTTCCGGCCGGAAATTCTCATAAAATTTTGCAACTTTTGAATTTTTATCAGGAATGGCATTTACAGCAGCTAAACTCAGCTCCTCAACCGAATTACATTCTTCTAAAGTACTGTCCTTGATATCCTGTCTTATCTGGTTTATAACTCTCCATGAATCCACGTCGATATATGAAACCGCGTAAGTGTCATCCGGAAGTTCAAAGAGGTATCTGAGCTCCTGCTGATAATGCTTTCGGACAATATAATCCTTTGTTATATCTCTTATTACTCCCAACAAACCCATGGGATATCCGTTATCATCAAAAAGAATATACTTTGATGTCAAACCATATCTTGCACGTCCGTTATCCTCTGCCAATGGTTCTATATATTCCAAGAAATTTTTTTGCTCATCAAAAATCTTGCTGTCGTCCATTGTATATCTTTTGACAAGACTTTTATCCTCAAATATATCCGCATCAGTCTTACCGATTATATCACTTGCCTTATCTTTTCCCACCATACGGGCAAAGGAATCAGAAACTGCGACATATTTAAAATTAATATCTTTGATAAATATCATGTCATTAGAATTATTTAATAATGCTTCAAATGCGAATTTATACATCATATTAAATTGAAAATCACTCTTTTCCATACTATACACCCCAAAATATATCTGTGATTTTTTATCATAAATATTATATATTACAACAATTTTACATCGTTACAATTTTTTTAATTATATAATATAACAATAAAAGTAACAATAGATTTTGGGATAAATAAACCAAAAAACAGGCCGGATAAATCCGACCTGCCATATATAAGAAAAGAAAAAAAGAAGCAATTTTAGTAGCAAACAATTTTACCGAAGTCAGCCTTAAGTGAAGCACCGCCAACAAGACCGCCATCAATATCAGGCTGTGCAAATAACTCAGCAGCATTTCCTGCATTAACAGATCCGCCATACTGAATACGAACTGCCTCAGCAGTAGCATCATCATACATCTCAGCAATACACTCTCTGATGCCCTTACATACTTCCTCAGCCTGCTCAGTTGTTGCAGTCTTACCTGTACCAATTGCCCAGATTGGCTCATAGGCAATAACAATATCCTTAACCTGATCTGCAGTTACATCTACAAGATCAGACTTAATCTGGAATCTGATCCAATCCATGGTAACACCCATCTCTCTCTGTTCAAGAGACTCTCCGCAGCAAAGAATTGGTGTAAGTCCAGCAGCAATAGCTTTCTTAACTTTTTTATTAAGTAAAGCATCATCTTCCTTAAAGTAATCTCTTCTCTCTGAGTGTCCGATAATTACATACTTAACACCTGCATCAACAAGCATAGAAGCTGAGATTTCTCCGGTATATGCTCCGCTCTCTTCAAAGTACATATTCTCAGCACCAACCTGTACATTTGAACCTTTTACAGCTTCTACTACAGGTACAATATCTATTGCAGGCACACAGTAAACAACATCTACATCATCATTTTTTACAAGTGGAGCAAGTTCTTCAACAAGCTTTACAGCCTGTGAAGGAGTCATGTTCATCTTCCAGTTACCTGCGATAATTTTCTTTCTTGACATAATAAATTTCTCCTAAATAATTTATATTTGGTATGCTTTGGGTTTATTTATCGTTAGCGGCAGCTACTCCGGGAAGTTCTTTTCCTTCAAGGAACTCAAGTGATGCACCGCCACCTGTTGAAATGTGGCTCATCTTGTCTCCGTATCCAAGCTGATTTACTGCTGCTGCAGAGTCACCACCACCGATAATTGTTGTAGCATCTGTCTCAGCAAGAGCTGCAGCAACTGCTTTTGTACCGACAGCAAGTGTAGGATTTTCAAATACACCCATAGGTCCGTTCCAAACAACTGTCTTCGCTGTCTTTACAGCATTTGAGAATAATTCAACTGTCTTTGGTCCGATATCGCAACCCTCTTTGTTTGCATCCATCTTGTCTGCATCACAGACAACAGTCTCAACAGGTGCATCAATTGGATTAGGGAAATCATCTATCATAACTGAATCGACAGGAAGCATAAGGTTCTTTCCAAGCTTTTCAGCCTTTTCCATCATTTCCTTACAGTAATCAATCTTTGTGTCATCAACAAGTGACTTACCAATCTCATATCCCTTAGCTTTAAGGAATGTATATGCCATACCACCGCCGATGATGAGTGTATCACATTTTTCAATTAAGTTTGAAATAACATTAAGCTTATCAGCAACCTTTGCACCACCAAGAATTGCAACAAAAGGTCTTACAGGATTTTCTACTGCATTACCGAGGAAATCTATTTCCTTCTGCATCAAATATCCAACAACTGCTGTATCTACAAGCTGTGCTACACCGACATTTGAACAGTGAGCTCTGTGAGCTGTACCAAAAGCATCATTTACAAAAACATCACATATTGATGCAAGATCCTTTGAAAATGCCTCACCACATTTTGTTTCCTCTGCTCTGAAACGTGTGTTTTCAAGAAGAATAACATCGCCATCCTTCATAGCCTCAACAGCAGCCTTAGCATTTGGTCCTACAACCTCAATGTCAGCAGCAAACTTTACTTCCTGTCCAAGAAGTTCTGAGAGACGTGCAGCTACAGGAGCTAATGTCTTAGTAACCTTATCTTCCTCAGTCTTAACCTTTCCAAGATGTGAACAAAGAATAACCTTTCCACCGTCAGCGATTAATTTCTTGATTGTCGGAAGTGCAGCAACAAGACGATTTTCGTCTGTAATCTTTCCTTCCTTTAAAGGTACGTTAAAATCACATCTGCAAAGAACACGAAGTCCTTTTACGTTAATATCATCTACAGATTTTTTGTTTAATGACATATTACTTGTCCTCCTTGTTTATTTTCTAAAAAAGGTCCGGTCCAAAAGACCGGACCCAATAGGTCTCTTCCTAAATAACTTAAGTAAATTAAGCTAACTCAGCGAAGTACTTGATTGTTCTAACCATCTGGCTAGTGTATGAGTTCTCGTTGTCATACCATGAAACAACCTGAACCTCATAAAGATCATCAGCAATTGGAGCTACCATAGTCTGAGTAGCATCGAATAATGAACCAAATCTCATTCCAACAACATCTGAAGATACAAGCTCTTCCTCAGTATAACCGAATGACTCTGATGATGCAGCCTTCATAGCAGCGTTGATGCCTTCCTTAGTGATGTTTGAACCCTTAACAACTGCAGTAAGAATTGTAGTTGAACCTGTTGGAACAGGAACTCTCTGTGCAGAACCGATAAGCTTTCCGTTTAACTCTGGGATAACAAGACCGATAGCCTTTGCAGCACCGGTTGAGTTAGGAACGATGTTAACTGCAGCAGCACGAGCTCTTCTTAAGTCACCCTTTCTGTGTGGACCGTCAAGAACCATCTGGTCACCGGTATAAGCATGGATAGTTGCCATGATACCTGACTGAATTGGAGCATAATCATTAAGAGCCTTAGCCATAGGAGCTAAACAGTTAGTTGTACAAGAAGCAGCTGAGATAATCTTATCATCTGCTGTTAAAGTCTTCTCATTTACGCTGTATACGATTGTTGGAAGGTCATTTCCGGCTGGAGCAGAAATAACAACCTTCTTAGCACCTGCATCAATGTGAGCCTGTGACTTAGCCTTTGATACATAGAAACCTGTACACTCAAGTACAACATCTACGTCAAGCTCGCCCCAAGGAAGCTCAGCTGCATTTGCCATTGCATAAATCTTTAATGTCTTACCACATACTGTAATTGTACCAGCCTCGTCATCAGCTGTAACCTGATCTGCATACTGGTACTTGCCCTGTGATGAATCATACTTTAATAAGTGTGCAAGCATTGAAGGCTTTGTTAAATCGTTGATTGCAACAACCTCATATCCTTCAGCATCAAACATCTGTCTGAATGCAAGACGACCGATACGTCCAAAACCATTAATTGCTACTTTTACTGCCATTTTTTATTCCTCCTAAGTTTTGAAATAATAATGATTTATAAATACTGCTCGGCAAGCAGTAATTAAGCTGTGATATTCACACAAAGACATCATACCTTTTTCCAGAATAAAATTCAAGTAGTAAATTAGTAAATTTTACTCTTTTTTTCGACAAAGAGGCTTTCTATCATTTTTTTTACTTTTTTTGCTTTGTAACAGACTTATTATATTGAAATAAGTTGATAAAATTAGTATAATTGTATTATATTTTTTACAAATTTTAGGAGGTATTATGATTTTCCCGGATTATCACTTACATTCAGAGTTTTCATCGGATTCTGACACTCACATATGTGACATAATAAAATCAGCAAAAGAAAAAGGAATTACCTCCGTATGTATTACTGACCATTATGATATGGACTTTCCCGTGTTACCCGAAGCTCCCGATATGACTTTTGAACTTGATTATGACAGATATTATCATGATTTACATGATTTACGTCAATCACTTCTGCCGGATTTTGATTTAAGGATTGGTATCGAACTTGGCGTAACCAAAGAAAACATTTCCCATGTTACTGATTTTGCGAAAAAACACACCGAATATGATTTTTTTATTGCGAGCTCCCATCTTGTTGATAACATGGACCCCTACTACCCTTCCTATTTCCTTGGAAAGTCTGAAAAGGATGCCTACAGACGATACTTTGAAACTATTCTTTACAATGTTACCAATTTCAAAAATTACAATGTTTACGGCCATTTAGATTATATTCTGAGATACGGACCTACTCAGGCTGATAATTTTAATATAAATGATTATTCGGATATTTTCCGGGAGATTTTTAAGATTATGATATATGACGGAAAAGGCATAGAAATAAACACAGGAAGCCTGTATAAGAACCTGACATTTCCACATCCTCATGGCGATATCCTGAAGATGTACAGGGATGCCGGCGGCGAGATAATCACAATAGGCTCTGATGCCCATTTTCCGGAACACATAGGATTCGGATTTGATATTGCAAAAAATGTTCTTTTGGAACACGGTTTTAGATATTATACTACATTTTTTAAACAGCAACCTGATTTTCTGCCTATAACTTAGGAGGTGATTGCCATGAGCAGCATAAATTATAAAATTGTTGATATTATGATGAAAAATTTATGTAATTCCTTCTTTTACTGGAATTTGTCTGATAATTCCATGGATATTACAGCACCATTTTACGGTGAAGATGTTCACATTGAAAACAAAGACCCTATTTCCTGTCTTATCTCCAGAGAAAATATTCCTGAGGAAGATGTGCTCATCCTGAACAGATTAAAAAACAAAATTCTTGGCGGAGCAAAAACACCTATCTCAGACAATATTCTCTCTGTAAAAATTCGTGTTATAAATGCAAAACACGGGCATCAGCGTTCCATACCATGGTATAAGCTTACTTTTTATTTAAACAAAGATGAAAACGGTCTCATCTTCGAGGCATCTGCAATTATGCGTGAACTTACCGAAGACGAAATTATGAATAAAGAGATTCTTGAAACATTTTCCAATGACAGAAATCCAAGAATTTTCAATTCCCGTATTTCCACTCTTATTAATGACTATCCTCAAAAGAAGTTTGCTTTCGTTCAATTTGATATTAAAGATTTTAAATTTTTAAATGAGAGCTACGGAGATGAATTCGGAAACGAGGTTCTTAATTTTATTTTTAATACATTAAAGCACTACTCTTCCGACACTTTTATATCATCCAGATTGACTGCTGATGTTTTTATGTTTGTTACGGATTACAGTGATAAACAGGATATAATTGATTTTATAACTGCACTGGACAGCGAAATATCCGTTTATAAAGATGTCGACTTAAGGATATGTTTTGGTATTAATTTTGCAGAGGATTTGAGTCTTCCGACCCGTTATAACGGAGACTGTGCCGCCATTGCCCGGTTTATCACAAAAGAGGATGCCACAGCAAAATATACCGTATATGAGAACTCACTCCGTGATACAAAACGTGAAAAGGGCAGCATGGAATCCCTGATGAAAAAAGCTCTGAAAAATGGTGAATTTACCATGTTTTTGCAGCCAAAGTACGATATTAAAACAAAAAAAGTTATGGGTGCCGAAGCTTTGGCAAGATGGATTACTCCCGACGGTGAAATTATACCTCCCGTCAAATTCATACCTTTGGCTGAAGAGAATGGTTTTGTTAAAAAAATAGATTACTACATCTGGGAGGAGGCCTGCAAAACCATAAAATACTGGATTGATTCCGGTTTTCAGCCTATCCCTGTCTCCGTAAATGTTTCAAGGATTCATCTTGAAAATTTTGATTTTATTGATAAACTTAATAATCTTATAGATTCATATGGCATACCTAAAAAATTGCTTGAACTTGAAATTACGGAAACAATCCAAAACAATAACACCGACAAATCCATAATTGAGATTAAAAATAACGGTTTTACACTTCTTATGGATGACTTTGGCTCAGGTTACTCTTCACTTAAGATGATAAGCACAACACCTTTTGACATTTTAAAGATCGACAGAGCCTTTTTAAGTGAATTTATATCTTCCGACAAGGGTAAAAAAATTATTTCTCATACAATCGACATGTCTCAGGATATTGGAATTGATATTATAGCAGAAGGTGTCGAGGATACAGCCCAGGAAGAATTTTTACTTGATAACGGTTGCAAGGTTGCTCAAGGTTTTCTCTTTTCCAGGCCTATACCTGTACCGGACTTTAACAAAAAATATATTATGTAGTATTAAAAAAAGCGGGTAACCCGCTTTTTTTAATACTCTTCCTCTTCTTCGTGTTCACTTATATCTGATTTTGGCTTTTCGAGTCCGTCAATCTTTATTCCATTTTTCTCTGCATAATCCCAGAGTGCTGCATGTATTGCTTCCTCTGCAAGGAGTGAGCAGTGAACCTTAACCGGAGGAAGTCCGTCTAAAGCTTCCATAACTGCTTTATTGGTTACTTTTAGTGCCTCATATATGGTTTTCCCTTTGACAAGCTCTGTCGCCATACTGCTTGTTGCAACTGCAGCTCCGCAACCGAAAGTTTTAAACTTTACATCCTGAATGACCTGATTCTCATCTATATCGAAATATATTCGCATAATATCTCCGCATTTTGCGTTTCCGACAGTACCTACTCCACTGGCATTTTCAATTTCACCTACATTTCGCGGATTTTGAAAATGCTCCATAACTTTTTCACTATACATATCTATATTTCCTCCTGAATATTTACATTATCTTTGGCTTGCCTTAATAAAATCTTCATATAAAGGTGACATATTGCGCAATCTCTCCACAATAGTCTTCAGATTATCAATAACATAATCCATTTCTTCTTTTGTGTTTTCGTATCCTAACGTTAATCTTAAAGAACCATGGGCTATCTCATGAGGCAGTCCGATGGCAAGGAGAACGTGTGACGGGTCAAGTGAACCTGATGTGCAGGCAGAACCACTTGAGGCACAAATTCCTGCCATATCAAGCATTATAAGCAGAGACTCTCCTTCTATAAACTGAAAGCTGAAGTTTACATTGTTCGGCAGTCTCTTTGATTTATGACCGTTAAGTCTTGTGTACGGTATTTCCGCCATGACTCTTTCAATAAGGTAATCTCTAAGTTCGCTTTCATGTTTTTCTCTTTCAGCCATAGTCTCAACAGCCAATTCCACAGCTTTGCCAAGACCTGCAATTCCCGGAACGTTTTCTGTACCGGCACGACGGCTTCTCTCCTGACCGCCTCCGTGTATAAGGTTTCTGATTTTTATGCCCTTTCTTATATACAAAAAGCCAATTCCTTTAGGTCCGTTCAGCTTATGTCCGCTTGCACTGAGCATATCTATATTCATGTCCTCAACATCAATAGGGAGCTGGCCATATGCCTGAACAGCATCTGTGTGAAATAAAACACCGTGTTCCTTTGCTATGGCTCCGATTTCTTTAATTGGTTGAATGGTACCAATTTCATTGTTCGCAAACATAACGGATATTAATATTGTATCAGGTCTGATAGCAGCTTTAAGCTCATCCATCCTGATTATCCCCTGTTCATCCACTCCGATATAAGTAACTTCATATCCTTCTTTTTCAAGAAATTCACAAGTGTGAAGAATGGCATGATGTTCAATCTTTGTTGTTATTATGTGTTTACCTTTAGATGCATATGCTCTGGCAGTTTCTTTTAAAGCCCAATTATCTGACTCTGAGCCTCCTGCCGTAAAATATATGTTAGAAGGATCTGTGTTAAGGGACTCTCCTATTACTTTTCTTGAATGGGCAATAGCTTCCTTACTCAGGTTTGAAAAACCGTATACACTGGAAGGATTACCGAACTTCTCTGAAAAATATGGTAACATAGTCGAAACTACTTCCGGTCTTGCCGCTGTTGTTGCAGCATGATCCAAATATATTAATTTATCCATACCGACACTCCTTTTATATATTCAAGTTATATATTATTCCTGCCAACCTACCTTATCACTATGATTTATCAATGTCAATAATCCCATATCCCAAAAATCTCTTAATGAAAAATATTATCAGTAATATAGGCAAAACCTCCGTAATATACTGTAAAAAGGTTATATTTTCGGAGTGCCCGTCTTGTCAAAAAAAACAATTATAAAAGGTACGTTAATTTTAACCTTAACAGGAATAGCAACCAAACTTTTAGGATTTTATAATAGAATATTCTTAACAAGGCTTATAGGTGTTAAAGAGCTCGGTATATATCAATTAATTTTTCCCATATACATGCTTGCTTTTTCTTTTTGCTGTCAGGGAATTGCCACATCTCTAACAAAACAGGTTTCGTATTATATAGGCAGAAAAAGAAAAGAGGATACAAAAAATATATTTAAGCTTGCCCTTTTTTCTTCATTTTTACTCAGCATTATAACATTTTTCATTGTCAATTTTTTTTCATATCAGATAAGCAAATATCTTTTAAAAAACACAGACTGCCATGAACTTCTGCAAATTATCTCGCTGGCAATACCGTTTATATCCGTTAAAGGATGTATAAACTCATATTTTGTGGGTATGGATATGCCCCAATATCAGGGTATGTCACATTTTATAGAGCAGATTATAAGAATCGGTTCAACATATATCCTGTCCTGTCTCTGGGTAAGCGATACAATAACTGCAAAAGTTGCAGTCATTGCAGTTGTCACCGGAGAAATATCCGTATCTTTACTTTCTGTTTACTGGTATCACAGATATACAAAAAAATGTAACAAACACCCAAAACACGAAAAAAGCAAAATATCATCCGAACTAATCAGACATTTTTTTAAGGATGCCGTTCCTATAACATCAACCGGACTTATGCTAACCATATTTTCAAGTCTCGAATCTATTATTTTACCTTCAATGTTGCTTAAATATTATCTAAGCAGTGACACCGCACTTGAGATATATGGAATAATCACCGGAATCGTAATCCCGTTCTTATTACTTCCGTCAACAATTACCACATCGCTGTCAACAATGCTCCTGCCTGCTGTATCCTATGCAAATGCACAACAAAGCACACTTAAAATAAAAAAAACGATACAATACTCCGTGACATTTTGTTTTGTTCTCGGTCTTGCAACCTGTGCCGGCTATCTCCTTTTGGGAAAATGGATATGCATATTTGCCTTTAAAAGCGAAACAGCAGGCGCATTTTTGGTAAAAATGTGTTACCTGTGCCCTCTCATATACATATCCGGAAACATGTCAGCCATACTAAACGGTCTTGACAAAGC
Source organism: uncultured Bacteroides sp. (assembly GCA_964553965.1). Taxonomy (GTDB): domain Bacteria; phylum Bacillota; class Clostridia; order Lachnospirales; family Lachnospiraceae; genus Coprococcus_C. The sequence continues at coordinate 23,144 of CAZKMB010000021.1, forward strand.
ATTTTTAAATCTTATGTTCAATGTGAGCAGCATAGCCATAAGAATTATTTTTACATTTACTTTGGTTCCGCATTTTGGCATAAAGGCCTACATCGGCGGAATGACACTAAGTTATCTCGTTTTAAATCTGTTTTTAGGCTTAACCGTTTATAAATATAATTTTAAAGAAACATCTCAAGAACGATAAACGGTAAAAAACACATAATTGTTTTGATGTTATTTTTCAGTTTCATTGATAAAATCATGACAAACGTCGCAAGAACCATCATTTTTAATATTCTGACCATGAAAAATAATATCGTATATGAGAGAATATTGACATCTAATGCAAAGTTAAAAAGCTGCCCTACCGACGAAACAGGTGCAAACATATATGAAAGTCCATATACTCTGTATGAATACATAAACAAAGGCAGATATGTGATTGCCATCCCAACCGGAATGGTCATAAATCCTGCGATAAATTTTTTATTTCTGATTATCCTGTTCAAATTATATTTAAGCATAAGAAGAAATTTTTCAAACTGCTTCATATACTCCTTATCACAATATGCTGTAATAACCGTTACATTCTGCATCATCATGCGTGCAGTTTGGTTTATCACATACTACAACATCCTTATTTGTATTGTAATCTATATATCTTATGGTAAAATTCACATTCTCATCATAAGATATATCAGTATAAAAAACTCCATCCTCAGTCTCGGAATAAAGCTTTGATATAACGCTTGTAACTTCACCATCTGCGTTTTTCTTTGTTCTCGTAAAAACAAATATAAATACAGAAACAATACATAACATAAATAAAATCACTATTTTCATCTTCTTTTTCATACCGGTACCACCATAAAAAAATGTCATAAACTACTTGTATCACAATAGTTTATGACATACAATCCGATTAAACATTTATTAATGAATATTAATGAAATATTAAATTTTTAGTCTAATATATATGGTGTTATCTGGTATACATAATAATTGAGCCAGTTGGAGTACAATGTGTTGGCGTGACACCTCCAGGATTTTACCGGTTTATTTTGGGGATTGTTATCTGGATAATAATTGACCGGTATATCAGGATTAATTCCTTTTCCCAAATCTCTTACATATTCCTGGTCTAAGGTGAGTGTATCATACTCCGGATGACCTGTGACAAATATATTTTTTCCCCCCTCACCTATGATTAAATATGGTCCTGTGATATCAGATTCAGATACAATCTCCAACAGAGGGTTTGCCACTATAGCATCTTTGTCAACGCCTGTATATCTGGATTGAGGCACATAAAATGTATCATCAAACCCCCTTACAAGAGGAGTTTTTTTGTGAATAGGATAATGAGGATATATACCCGATAATTTTTTTTCAAGTTTAAGTTTTTTTATACCATACCTGTAATACAATCCTGCCTGAGCGCCCCAACATATGTGCAAAGTTGAGGTGACATATTTATCCGACCAGTCCATAATGGCAACCAGTTCGTTCCAGTACTCAACCTCTTCAAATTCCATAAGCTCTACCGGTGCGCCCGTGATGATAAGTCCGTCCCATTTCTTGTTTTTTACCTTATCAAAGGTAGTATAGAATCTGGCAAGATGAGATTCAGAAACGTGTTTTGATTCATAGGACATGGTTCTGATAAAACTTATATTAACCTGAAGCGGTGTATTTGATAAACTTCTCAACAACTGTAACTCAGTATCTTCTTTAAGCGGCATAAGATTTAGTATAAGAATCTCAAGAGGTCTTATATCCTGACTTATGGCACGACTTTCATCCATGACAAATATATTTTCTTCTTCAAGTATTTTTTTTACAGGCAAATCATTGTCTATCTTTATTGGCATTTCATCATCAACCTTTCAAAATTATTTATATTTGAATATTGTACATCTCAAGAAAATCTTTCTCTGATATAATTGGTATATTAAGAGCTTTTGCTTTCTTATTTTTTGAAGAGTTCGACAAAACATCATTATTAATGAGATATCCTGTTTTAGCAGACACACTTCCTGCTACTTTCCCTCCTCTGTCTTCGATAAGTTTCTTTAGCTCATCCCTATTCGCAAAATGTTCCAATGAGCCGGTTATTACAAAAGTTATTCCCTCTAAATCCTGCTCAATATTATTATCTTCAACTGTGATGTTAAGTTCACGCAAAAGTTTCTTTAATATCCTTATGTTTTCCTCATCTGAAAAATACAGTTCTATTCCCCTGCCTATAATTTCACCGATTCCATCAATTTCAGCGTACTCACATGCCTTAGCCGATATAATAGCATCTATATCGTTTTTAAAATGCCGGCATATAAGTTTTGCTGTGGCAAGACCTACATTTGCTATACCCAGTCCAAATATAACTCTTGTAAGCTCTGTATTTCTGGAGGAATTTACGGATGCAATAATATTTTCATATGATTTTATCCCAAATCCTTCCATACTGACTATCTCATCTTTGTATTTTTCAAGTCCGTAAATGTCGTATAATTCGTTTAAGAAACCCTTATCAATAAATTTTTCCAGAGTTGCCTCAGACATACCATCAATATTCATGGCATTTCTTGACACAAAATGAGTAAATAATTTTATGGCTTTTGCCGGACATTCATTATTAGGACAATACAATGTTTCAACATCATTTTCCCTGTTGATTACTGTATTTTGTCCGCATACCGGACATATAACAGGTATCAAAGCGTTGTCACTTTTGGTTAAATTCTCACTTATCTGCGGAATAATCATATTTGCCTTATATACTTTTATTGTATCTCCTATACCTAATTTAAGCTGTCTCAAAATACTTACATTGTGTATACTGGCGCGACTAACGGAAGTTCCTTCCAAAGAAACCGGATCAAATATGGCAACCGGGTTAATAAGCCCCGTTCTCGACGGACTCCACTCAATGTCCCTCAAAATTGTCTCTGCCTGCTCATCTGCCCATTTAAAAGCTATGGAATCTCTCGGAAATTTAGCAGTCCTTCCAAGACTTTTTCCATATACGGTATCATTAAAAGAAAGTACCAAACCATCTGACGGAAAATCATTTGTTATTATCTTTTCGGAGAAGGTTTTAACTGCATTTTCAATATTTGCAGCATCTACAATCTGATGTTCAACAACCTCAAAGCCTAACCCGGTAAGGAAATCAAACCTTGAGCATACCGTTGCATCAATTTTATCCTCTCCGGAATCAAGCATACTGAAAGCAAAGAAATGTACATTTCTCTTTGCTGTTATCTCGTTATTAAGCTGTCTGACGCTTCCACTGCATAAATTACGAGGGTTTTTATATTTTGCATCAACATCATCTATTGTTGCATTTATTTTTTCAAAATCAGAATACTTTATAACAGCCTCGCCTCTTATTACAAGTTCATTGGTATACGGAATTTTCGCCGGTATGTTGGCGAATACTTTTGCATTATTTGTTATAACTTCACCAATTTCGCCATTTCCTCTTGTTACGGCCTTTACAAGAACACCATCCCTGTAAGTAAGCACCACTGTAAGGCCATCCATCTTCCATGATAAAACGCCTTCTCTGCTGTTTAGCCAATCCTTTAAGTCATCAACGCTTTTTGTCTTATCCAGTGATAACATAGGAGAAACATGTGCCTCTTTAGGAAGCTGACTGAGTACCTCATACCCCACTTTAACAGTAGGACTGTTAGAGAACACCAGTCCTGTTTCTTTTTCTAATTTAAGGAGCTCATCATACATGCTGTCATATTCATAGTTAGACATAATTTCCCTGTCTTCCTGATAATATGCCTTTGATGCTTCATTTAATGTATTTACTAATTCCTTAATTCTTGTTGTTTTGTCCACTTGACAATCACCTCTGTATAAATCAGTTTTAAATCATTTTTCTAAGCTCATATTCTTCCTTAGCGGTAAGTTTTCTAAAAGTTCCGGGACGTAAATCACCTAATTTTATATTCATAACTCTGACTCTTTTTAAATTTACAACCCTGTAACCGCAATAATCACACATTCTTCTGATTTGTCTGTTCAAACCCTGTGTAAGTACAATTTTAAATGTTCTTGCTCCGGTTTTTTCTATCCTGCATTTTTTTGTTACAGTATCAAGAATAGGTACGCCATTTGACATTTTATCCAAAAATTCCTGGTTGATATCTCCATTCACCCTGACATGGTATTCTTTTTCATGATTATTTCGGGATTTTTGTATATTGTTAGATAAGTCTCCATCGTTAGTAAGAAGCAACAATCCTGATGAATCTTTATCAAGTCTTCCTACATAATTAACCTTAGCAGGGAAATCCACATAATTAAAAATGCTATCCCTGTCCGCATCTTTGGATGTACACACCTGTCCTATGGGTTTGTTATATACATATATTACGGTATTTTTCCTTTTTATAACCGGTTTACCTTTATAATATACCTTTGAATTATCGTATACTCTGGTTCCGAGATCTGCGATAACTCCATCTATGGTTATCTCACCATTTTCAATAAGTCTGTCAGCATTTCGTCTTGAGCACACGCCTGCTTCACTTAAATATTTATTAATTCTTACTCCGTCTGTCATATCTTTCTCACTTTACATTTATTGTAAAATACCATAATCCTCTACAAACTTTTTAAATGCGGGGTCATTTTCAACACTTTCCTCTATATATGAATATACATTCTGATATAATGCCTGTATATCCGGTTTTCCGTGTTGCTCATTTATATAATTTTCTACTGCCTCATCCAAAACAGTATTGTCAATCTTATATCCGTCAGTAGTATTAACGATATAAAACCGGTTTATATTCAAACCTTTTGTATCAACACCTCCGATATCAAAATTACATGTAACATACGCAATCGTATCAGAAGTGTTATATCCCGGTATGGTATATACATTAAAATTCTGATAATTACACATAACTGAAGCTATTCTTTCGTATCTGCTCATATCAGCAAATGCAGAAAAATCAGTAACAAGAGACATAAGTTTTTCCTGATTACATTCTTCAAGTGCAAAAAAATACTCCTGAATAAGAGCATTTATCGCTTCATTTGAATTAGTTTCGTAGGTAATTTCAATCTCCTGTTCAGTAACCTCTGTTTCAGAGTTCTTTTCAGGAAACATATCCCTAAAGAAAAAATAATAAAATGCTGCAATCAGGGCAAAAAAAGCTGCCCAGCCTAATATAAGGGCAACTATAAACAAAACTTTTTTCTTTGGTTTTTTGTTCTCATCTTTTTTTTCCATCTTGTAACTCCTAAATATAATAATTACTAAAAAAATGCACCAGAGAGGCATGATTGTAATTATATCATCATTGTAACTAAATGTAAAACAAAGATTTAACAATATAAATTGAAAAAATATTATAAACAGAAAGCAAAATATTGCACAATCTTATCCCATTTATATCCCTATATTCTTGTTAATTCTTGCGCAATTTTTCTTCTCATTGTATTTTTGTTTTTATTTTTTTAACACAAACCATTGTATGCATAAATAAATTAGTATATTATCTTTATATGATACTATGAAAGCGAGTGAGTGATTACACATGGGTAAATATTCTCAGAAATCGAATACTTATACACAGAAATTCAAGAAAGAAAACTATGATACTATCACAGTATATGTTCCAAAGGGTAAACGGAAAACTATACAAGAATATGCAAACTCTGTAGGTCATAGTTCCAACAGTCTACTTAATGCCTTGATAGACATAGAATTAGATAGCAAATCATTGAAGAATACATAAAATGGGGCTGTCGCACTAAGTAATTAGTGCGGCAGCCCCTATAATCAGATTACAATGCTTTTTCTTTTTTAGGTTTTTGCTCTTGCAATTCTTCATCAGGTTTATCAAGGTCTAACAACTCATCCAATTCTTTTAATCGCTTCGATTTTTCGATATACTCTGACTCCTCTCTGAATGGTTTTTCATACTCTTCCTTTGCTTTTATTAAATCACTTTCAAGAATTTCTATAAGCTTTGATGTATTATCAATCCTCTCCGGTATTTTCTTTAAGGCATTTTCCAATCGAATAAAATTACCAGTTGCACTCCTGCCTAGTTCGATTGTATGTTTACAATCTCCCACAAGCTTTATCTCATATGGTGTTTCTCCTATTCCATATGTTTTAAAAGCGTTATATACACAGGTAAGTTTGAATCCTCTGTATTCACCTATAGTAAATTCTATTCCGTGGTCTTTATTAGACATACACGTAGCTATAAGTAATTCTCCTGCTTGTTCTACATCATCAGAATACGTTTTCTTTGATAAAGATAAGGCTCCTGAAGAAAGAACGAAAGAGGAATCAGCGGAAGAAAAGAGTATGGATGATGATGCTGTTATTTCAGACGAGAAAGCAGCTGTATCAGAGGAGAAATCTGAAAAAAAAACTAACGAACGCTCAGTAACATATAAGAATAAAGGTTCAAAATCAAGATAATATGGGAAAATGTGGGGCTGTGTATACGTGGCCTCACATTTTTAAAATAAGGAGATACGGTTATGCAGATAAAAAAATTAAATGAAATATGTATTTTACAAAAAAACGAATTGAATAAGAGTGGTAGAGCATGGCAGGAGTTTATTAAAAATGCCGGATATCTCTGTGAATATAGTTTTGATAATATTGTGAGTATTTATGCTCAAAGACCAGGATGTAAATCGGTTAACAGATATACGGAATGGAATAACGTTAACAGATATGTTAAGAGGGGGAGTAAGGGTATATCTATTTATGACCCATCAAGAAATTACACAACATATGTATTTGCATATGAAGATACTAATGGAAAGTATGGAAATAGTGAAGAGTTAAGCTATACGATAGTTCAGATGTATACGGATGAACAATATTCATATATCCTGAATCCGTTTTTTGTGTCTTACGTGCTGGATACATGACAGAAAGGTCTCCCTCTTCCTTCTGGATAATACGGATATTGCTAACCGCAAACTTATCCTCGATTACAATAGATGCCATGCCATCCAGTGTTTATTACTTCATAATTCTTGTATGGTAAGTCATACTTGCTTCCGTTATACTCATAGGGCATCGATTGAGGATAATTACTTATATCTAAATCCCCCTGAAGAACCTCTGTTTCAACACTCATCTTTAATGGTGGTATTTCTGATACTTTCTCATAAGTTACGTCCTTTAAATAATACTCATATCCATTTTCCTCATATTGTTCTTCGGGCTCAAATTCAGCTTTATCTACATATGAAACTTCCTGCTCCACTACAACCTCATATTGAAGTTCTACACCAGAAAACTCCACATCATACATATTTTCAACTTCATACTCGATTGAATTTAAGCAAAAAGAAAGACCATCTACATCGATGGTCTCATCAAAGCCAAAATCATATGTAGTTTTATCGTCCGTGTCATATATTTTTGTGGATGTTAAAGCATAGTCATATGTTGTACCATCACTTGACACTGCATCAGTCTCAACCATCTGTTCTTCACTTGCACATACTACCATTCCATTTAATGATAATATAGACACAAGCAGAAACGTTAATATCTTTTTCACTCTAACCTCTCCCTTCTGAATATATATCATCAAGTGCCATATTGATGGCATCCTCGATGCTTGTATATGCTGCATATTTTGATATAAGCGGAGAGAAACGATTAACTTTCTCCTGGTTCTTTCTCTCTCTTAATGCTTTTTCGTATTCTAATCCACCCATAGAAAACACCTTCCTATCTTCCTGATTCATCTTTCTTCATCCTTTTTGATACGATAAACAATCCCGCTATGCTGAATACAGCCAGTAATATTACAAATGGCATATTAAAATTATCTCCTGTGTTCGGACCATGAGATACATGAATATCCGGCGAATCATACCCCCAGATATTAAGAGTTCCAATTCTACCATCGTTTTTTACATGAATTTCAACAGTAATACCATCTTCAGCTATCTCAAAATACTGTTTCTCAGTATTAAGCAAATATCTGTACAAGGTTTCGGTTTCGATAAAATAGTACTCACCATAATATAAATCAGATATATTTATCTCACCATTTTCATCAGTTACATACTCGCCCAGGCATATATCTCCTGACTCATTTTTCATATATAGTTCAAACTTGACGCCCTGAAGGGTTTTATCATAATTCTCCATATCATGTTTAACAAGCTTTACTGAAGCTTTAACCGGGGCATTATCTATCTCCACAGTAAATATACCCATCTTAGTAGGGTTTCCATCCTCATCTATGTATGTTTCATAGTTATCTACTGAGGTTATATCAATATCATAAGTTATTGTTGATGTAACGTAACCTTCTGGAGCTGATACTTCTTCTATTCTGTATTTGCCAGCAAGAAGTGGACTTGGGGTTATAAGCTCGCCCTTATCATTAGTTGAGAGAACTGTTTCACCATTAAATGATACATATTCATTATTTTCGTATGACCATATCTTAAAGGATGCCGAGTTATTTAAGATACTCTCTCCAGTTTCTTCATCTATCTTTATAATCTTTACGTATCCCTTGAATACCTCATCAGTGAAGTATCTCATAGCCTGTGGCTCATCTGAATCAATAGTAACTTCTACTATAAAATCATCTACAGCAAAGCAATCTTCCGGTACAGTAGTCTCACGTACCAGGTATGTACCATATTCCAATGGACATGAAAGTGCATATCCATTTTCATCCGTAAACATCTCTGTATCTCCTGATGTAGTTATAACAACAGCCTTGCTGTCATCCCAGATGTAGTTACCTTTAGCATCCTTCGATAAGTCCGCTACGTTACAAGCACTAAATCCAGCACCGGAAAGAGGTTTCTTAGTGCCATCCTCTGTTTCCATATACTTTGTAAGTTGGAATGGCTGCTTAAATACTTCATCTGTAACTACTGGAGCGTTGTAAGTGTTTACTGACTCTGATGGTCCATCTGATGTAATCTGTCTTACATAGACTGTATTATCGATAAAATAACCTTCTGGAGCTTTTGTTTCCTGGATGGTTACAGTTCCAAGAGGCAATGATACTACGCCTGAAATATTGTAATAAAAATCATCTCCCGATACTTTATAAATATCACTTAAACCTGAAAATCCATCCTCATCCGTTCTAATAACCCAAGTTCTATCAGCTGTTTCACCTGCTATGGCAGGGTCTGTATTTGTCTGTAATCCAGCGTAGAACTTAACAGTAAACTCAGCACCCTCAAGCTTCTTCCCATTATCCCCTTGTTTTGTAACCATAATCCATACAGGGTCCATCTGAGGTACATCAGTTAATCGTAAGGTACTTGTAGCTCCGGCGTTTACAGTTACTGTATGCACGGTTGGGTCAAGAGCATAACCCTTAGGAGCTATAACTTCCTTCACATAGTATGTTCTTACCTCTAATCCTGAAGCCTTTCCATATCCATTTGCATCTGTTGTAATGGATGTTACTCTGTTTACGTCTGACATGGCATCGGATGCATATTTATACACTCCGTAAACTGCTCCTTGCAGAGAATAGCAACTGTTACCATCTGAAACGCTTGGATTACTTGAACTCTTTATAATCTCTATATCGCCTTCTCCTACAAAAGTAGCATCTAATGTAACTGAAGGATTTAAATATGAATAAAACGCCACTGGCTGATAAGCTGATGATGGTGGCTGAAGTATATTTATCTTCAGCATCTTTCTTCCAGAATACTTCATTGTAACATTCTTTATTCCATTTGCACTTAATGGCGCAGTAAGATAAAATCTCTTACCACCCTGGATAGTTGCTGTTCCAGTATGTCCAGAGCTTTCTCCCTCAATCCACAGTGTTACTCCACTAGGAATAGTTACATCAGCACTTAATCTGCTATCAAGATTAAGTGTAACCCAGTCAGTCTTTTGTTCACTTCCCGACACAGTTGCTGTTACACTTGTAGCTGATAAGCTCATACTGTGTGCTGGTGGAATCTTATCAGCAGAAAGATTTTCTATAGCATTTTTATAATATAATCCCGTGCCTGTTTGCGAATAATAATGTGATACTACCTGAGATGTGGCAACTATGGCTTCTGTGGTGCTGGAAAAGGTGTATACTCCACCTTCTTCCGGCCCACCATAGCCATAATAAAAGGTCTGATATATTTTGCTATTAGGGTCAGTAATAACCTCTGCTGTTTCTGTATATATGGTCTCTGTAGAATAGTGTCCTCTGTCCCTATCTATACAGAATCCCATATATACACCCCCGTTAATATCAAATAGAGTGGCATCTGCACCGGCAAAACTTAAGTTTTCATAACCATCTGCAGGTTCTACATAGTAGTTATCTCCTTCGCTCATAAGTGCTGGTGTGTTCTCAGCCATCATAATGAGAAGCTCATCAAATTCCTCTCTGGTTAAATTGTAGTAATATAATATATCTTCATCGGTTATATTACTAACCCACTGTGCATCACTAAGCAACGCATACAGTTCTTCATCTGTATAAGCTTCCTTTTGTTCTTCCGTTCCATCTTCCACAGCAGCTTCCTCAGTGGTGTCCTCTGTAACTTCCGTTGTGATTTCTGTTGTTTCATCTTCTACATCCGATGTTCCTGTTGCAATAACTTCGTTTTCTTCTGAAGAAGCATAAACCCTTGTAATTGCCAGATTCACTGCTGACATAAGAAGCACAATCGACATCATCAATGCTACAATTCGTTTTAGTTTTCTCATCATCTTTACTCCTTTTCATAAAAATATCTATATTAAACTGCTTATGCAGTATAGTATGCTTGGCTAATACAAAGAAAAATAGGCATAAAAATAGGAACGTATCTCTACGCTCCTACTTATCTTTCTTTATTGTATATGCCTTACTCCCAGTGTCCTTCCTCTACAAGTACCTCTTCCCAATGTCCTTCCTCTGGTTCTACTATGGTTTGTGTTCCTACTTGGACTTGGTAATAGTCTGTGTAATTACTTCCACAACCATTTTCAAAATTATTCTTCATATGTTCTATTACTTCCTCTTCGGTATACATCAAATGACCACAATTCCAACATTTTTCTCTGCTTATAGTTTCATATATTGGAAGTTCTACTATCTGTTCTTCTCTGTCCACTACCCATACCTTTTCATACACCGGTTCTACCCAAACCTTGCCTTCTGTGGTATCTGTAGCTTCTGTTGTAGTAGTAGTATCCTTTACATTCTCTGTCTGATTGGTGTTGGTATTCTGATTAGTTGTAGTCTGATGATTATTGGTAGTTGGATGACTATTAGTAGTTATTACTACCTCTTCAGTATCAGGTTCTTCTTCAGTAACTTCTTCCGTAGCCACTTCCTCAGTGGTTGTATCAGCTGTATCCTCCTTCTCTTCAGTGGTTACTTCTGTAGCATTTGAGGTTATATCCTTATCCTTCTTGTCACTTGCAAGTGCTACCACTGTCACTAAGAGTATTATCACAAGTACAACGATGGCTACGATTAAGATGATGAATTTCTTCTTTCTGTTATCTTTCTTATTCTCCATATGTAACTCTCCTCCTAAGTATATTATACAACACTCGTTGCGTATTTGCAAGTGTTTTTTGCAAATTTTCTGCAATTCTTCTGCAATCTTTCTGCAATATAACTAACACATACAATATGCACCAATAAAACAGTTCAGAGTGTGCCATCGGATAGTCACACTCTGACCTTGTCTTCTTCTCTGATTAGTCTGCACCAAAAAAGGAACGTATCTTTTTTACGTTCCTTTGGTCTTTTTGATTATGTTTTTTTATCTGTACTCCCAGCAACCTTCCTTAACAAGAACCTCTTCCCAGTGTCCTTCCTCAGGTTCATATACGGTCTGAGTGTCTACCTGAACCTGGTAAAATTCACTTCTATAACTTCCACAACCGTTTCTTATGGCATCTACTGTGAAATGTTCATCGATTTCTTCTTCAGTATACATATAATGTCCGCAATTATTGCAAACAATTCTTGATTTACCCTCATACACCGGAAGCTCAACCGTCTGTGCTTCCCTGTCTACCACCCATACCTTTTCATACACCGGTTCTACCCAAACAGTTTCCGTGGTGTTCTCAACAAAGTATATGTTTCCGTTTGTCTGTGACTGGCCGGTATTCTGATTAGTTGTAGTAGTCTGCTGATTATTGGTAGTTGATTGATTATTAGTAGTTACTTCAGTAGTCTGAGTATCTTCCTCTTCTGTATCATCAGTATCTTCTCTATCTGTTAACCCTTCCTGAGTAGTTATATCTTCCTCTTCTGTATCAGGCTCTTCTTCTGTGGTGACTTCCTCAGTGGTTGCATCAGCTGCATCCTCCTTCTCTTCAGTGGTTACTTCTGTAGTAGTTGGGTCTATATCTGTGTTCTTATCCTTCTTCTCACTAGCAAGGGCAACTACTGTTACTAAGAGTATTATCACAAGTACAACGATGGCTATGATTAAGATGATGAGTTTCTTCTTTCTGTTATCTTTCTTATTCTCCATAAGTATCGCTCCTTTCTACAACGTCCACTCCTCCTAAGTATATCATACCACACTTGTTGCGTATTTGCAAGTGTTTTCTGCAAAGTTTCTGCAATTTTTCTACATTTTTTCTGCAATATGACTAACACATACAATATGCACCAATAAAACAGTTCAGAGTGTGCCATCGGATAGCCACACTCTGAACTTGCCTTCTTCTCTGATTATAGTATATTTTATCCAAAATATGCTTACAAGTACATTTTAGTACTTTTAGTACTCAGCGGGATTTTGCTTTCGGTTTAAGGCTCTTATGGTACTTTTCCAACTCAATTTTATGTCTCTTGGATTTATTCGTTCTCATTGCCATATCCATAAAGTTGTACTCATCCAACTGTTTTTCTGCAACAGATGCCCTTGATAAACATTCAGAAACCCATGGTAACTTTTTGAACATTTTACGAATAATGGAATCGACTTCACTGTATAAATACTTTTTGCTTGTAAAGTAACACGAACCTTGTTTCTCATCCTTATTATCGAACCCTACTTTAAATAAATAATTCTCTATCTCTTTATATGCTCTTGAACGATTTTTTCTATATATTTCATCAAGCTTACTCATTTTTAAATCAAAAGAGAATTGCCAATAGGTATCCCTAATATCTTCTGTTCTATTATTCATAGTTGCATTTCATCCCCATTCTTTTATATGCAAATATTACATCCTCTCTTCTTGATGGGTCATCTATTATCCACTCATTAACATACTTCATAAACCACTCTGTATCCTCTAATAAGTCAAACAGATAGCTTCTGGCACCACTATACTTCGTATCATACTCACCTTTTACTATAGTATCTATATCTCCGGTTTCCTCTATCATTTCATTTATCTGCTCCCATGCTGCATCCACATCCAGCCCGTCACGTTCCATTCTCTCTTCATCTAATCCTATATATAATTTAAACATTTTTATCGCTCCCTTCAAGGTCTTATTCCTTCTCTTGTCAGTTTACATATCACACATAAAATGTTACCACAATTATGCCTTTGGGTAAAGCAAAACAGGAACGTATTTCTACGTTCCTGTTGGTTAGTAAGTAATAGTAATTGTTGTTCGTTTCCGAACAATTATAACATATCACAAAGAAAATCTGCTTACAAGTACATTTTAGTACTTTTAGTACTCGGGGTATATAATTCCCCCAGTTCCTTCACAATCTTTTCCTGCCAGGCATCCTTAGATGCTGTTATAGTAAGCAATTTACGCTTTATTTCATCATTGGCAAGCAGTAAATCCTCCAACTTAAATTTTAGGTTTAAATCTCCAGTCGTACGATCTGAAGCATCATATATCCCTTTATAACTTTTTTTAAGTTCTGTAAGCTCCTCTATGAGATTGTCTATCATGCATATCTCTATGTTAAGTACTTCAACAATCTTATTCATATATATCCTCCATTTCTTCTATATATTCTTCGTCTATCTCTTCCATGTCGTTTATCATATCCGATATGCTTCTTGCTTCAGGAAGAGGTTTATCAGTTGAATCACTAACTACACCTTCAGATAATCTCTTTTTCTTTTCAGCATTTCTTTTGGCTATTATGACATTTACAAGATTTCTAATCTGCATAGGAGACATCCCATTTTCAATCATCATAACAATCTGCTCGTCACTAACTTCCATTGTTATGGCTTTGGATATCTCAAGAAGCTGTTCACTGGTAAGCTTTGCTGAGATTATATAAGATGCTAAATCTGTGATGGTCAAATTCACCTTTTCTTTAATATACTGTTGTTCAGACGATGCTTTAGATGATGTTTTAGCAAGAAATGTACCAAACTTCCCTCTTTTCTTTGTATTCGCATCAACATCATCTTCATTCTTGTTTCTGTCCGGATTTTCAATAACCCTGGTTACAACTATATTCTTCTGTTCCGGAGCTGATGCAGACGCAGACTCTACTGTCTGTATTTTTATATTTGCCATCTCTTCAGCTGATTTTAGGAGCTTATCTTGTAATTTACCCACTGTCTCCTTCAGTTCCAATATTTCTTTATCCTTATTCTCAATCTGACTTGAGAAGTTATCAAGATACTTCTCAAAGACAATAAACTTCTGCTCACAATCATCTACAGCCCCTCTTATTGTACTCATTTTATTGTCTATATTCTTAACGATATAGTCTGACCTGTAATATTCCTTTTTTATCTTAAGCATATCGCTTATTTCATCACAATTTATAATCTTTTCAAGTATTTCTTCAGATATCCCTTCATGAACACATGATTTAACAAATTCCCTACGTCCATAGCCTTCAAGAGTTATGAATTTGTCTATATCAGCTGATGATAACCCCATAAGCTGACCAGAATTCAAATATAACCTACCAGCAATTATTGGATGAATATCTTAATTACCAGGCTCATACCGTAGCACGTTCTACCTATAACCGTAACAAATGCTCACTCCAACGCTGTGTTAATATCATAGGTGCAAATGTATATGTTAATAATACAAATGCTTTTTACATTAAAAATCTGTTTTTACCTAAGTCTGATGAAGATATAACAAAATCAAACGAATATATCAAGAGAATCAAAGCTATGCTCTTGTGGGGATACGATAATGAGCTGGTTGCTGATTATAAC
>CAZKMB010000022.1:0-7186 GCA_964553965.1 uncultured Bacteroides sp.
CCTACAACAACTCGGTTAACAGCCGAGTGCTCTACCATTGAGCTATCGAGGATTATATCATAAATGACAATCTTTTTGTCGCAAAGTAGATTATATGGCAAAGCTTCAAATAAGTCAATACCGAAAATCCACTTAACGGAGATGGAGGGATTTGAACCCTCGCGCCGCGCGAACGACCTACACCCTTAGCAGGGGCGCCTCTTCAGCCACTTGAGTACATCTCCAATGCCTAAATCCTACCAAATGTATGGTGTTATTTAGTTACACGTCAACACGCTTGAATATAATAGCAAATTCATTATGTTTTGTCAATGGTTTTTAAAAAATTATTACTCATATTGCTCATTCTTATTCATATGCCACCAAGTCATTGATGCCCGATTCATTTTCAATATAGTATATTTTTATGGTGTCGTTTTTCTGAATAAAAATCAGGGTTTCATTCTCTGTGAAATTCTGTTTATACACACTTCCATCTTTGGCTGTAATATATACATATGTACTGCCATCCATAGTTATGTACTGTATATCCTGAACTGTTATATTTTTGTGCAATGTTCCCTCATCTATAACCTGTGAATTATCGGACAGTCCGTTTTCTGCCATAAGCTTTCTGTAGTTTATCAGCACATCCCTCTGGGTTGTTCCTGTCGCAACAATGTTGTACTTTTCCACATTTACCATGGCATACATTTTTACAAGTCCTGCATTGTCTTTAAGAACCATGATATATGTTGGAATACCATCGATATTTATGAGAGACGGAAATGAGGCATCATATCCTAAATTTTGAACCTGTCCTTCTGCCGACTCCATAGCAGAATGTTCTTCTGCACCGGCTATACTATAGTATTTACCTTTTCCTGTTCTGGAATTCATCATTATAAAACCAATATTTGACTGGTCACCATTTACAGATGTAACACCTGTATATACCCATACATCACCATCCATAACCTTGTAACCATAATCATCTGTGGTAACCTTACAGCCTTTATTGCCGATTATACTGTTCCAAAATCCGCCTGACAGCTTGCCATACCAGTTGTACTGGTCACATATCAAATCACCGTCATACACCCTGTCAACCCAGTTTGGGACATCCGCAACATCCACATACTCGGAATCTCCGGTACAAGGGTCACATATAACTACACCCTTAACACTCTTACCCCCAAAAAGACCGGCATTAGGCTTTAACACGGGACATATGTAAAATGGATTTCCCTCATTATCAATTTCAAAAAAATAACCATAAAAATTATATGTAGGATAACTACTCTGTATATGCCGGTGAAGGTCGTACTTAAAGAAAGCTGACTCTGCATACATGATAGGCGTATCCAGTTCAACATAGGAAGCTTCGTTATTTACAGGATCTACCATAACATATCCGGGTATACCGTTTTTTCTGTTATTGGCATACTTGAAAAAATCCGCATATTCAAGTGGAGCAACCTTCATCGGTTTTCCGTTGTAATCAATTGTGGTGTATACCTCACTCACCTCATACTGACTGACAACATCCGAAAGAGAACCAATCGCCCTGTCGCCTATGATTATAGCGGTATCAGTATCCATAAGTGCTATGCTGTAAATATTTTCACTTGACGGAATATCCTCATTAAAATCTCCGTCCTCTATCTGAATAACAGATGCATATTTTGAGGCATTTACAAGCTTTGACGACAGGAAGGCGCCTACAATTATAACAACTAAACAAGCTATAATACCAATACCCAAAATCTTACTGAGCAGTGTAGTTTCACCTTTTTCGTATTTCACTGACGGTACACATATGATAATTCCTATAATTGAAATTATGAGCCATATCCAAAATGATATCATATATATACTCAGACACGGAACAGCAAAATAAAAATACGCAACCTCTATTAGAGCAAATATAACCCATGTAATTATATTTTCCTTAAGTGATAAATCCGATTTTTTTCTGCTTGCTTTACTCTTTTTTTTACCCTTTCTCATAATCCCGTCGACATCATATACAACTTTAACTTTCTTTAGCATTTTGCTCCTCCCTGTAATCACGAACTGCTGTTTCATACAAATTGTTACCCTCACTGTCGATAACAACTACAACAGGAAAATCTTCAACTCTCATTTTTCTGATAGCTTCTGTTCCCAGATCATCATAGGCAATTACCTCTGACTCCTTAATACATTTGGACAGTAATGCCCCGGCACCCCCTACCGCTGCCATATAAACACAGCCGTTCTTTACTATAGAGTCTATGACCTCTTTACTTCTCTTACCCTTACCTATCATTCCGGCAAGCCCCTTATCCAAAAGAAGCGGCGTATACTTATCCATGCGACTACTGGTAGTAGGGCCTGCAGAACCTATAACCTGCCCGTCTTTTGCAGGTGTTGGGCCAAGATAATAAAACACATTTCCGGTTATGTCTAAAGGAAGCACATTTTCATTAAAAAGGACTTCACCCTTTGCATCCATAAACTCAGAATGAACAATGCTCTCATACATTCTCTTATGAGCTGCATCTCTCGCACTGTATAATGTTCCGCAGAGATATATGTAATCACCTGCCCTTAAATCATTTATGACATCTTTTGTAAATGGTATATTTACCCTTTTTCGTTCTTCCATTAACCTATCCTCCGTTATCTGTATAAAACATAGCCGTTTATATTGACATTTTTTATATAATTAGCATATTCATTTATGTAAAACTCCATACACTCCGTAAAATCCACATTTCTTAATATTTCCTCATCCGCTTTGTCCGTAACAATGTCCAACAAAATATCATCCTTCTCAAGCGCATTTTCAAATCTGGCTTTCTGAGAAATATATGTGGCGGATTTAATGTTTATTCCCGGTACCACCAACCCGATTAAAAACATAAAAAGTAGCACATACAGGAGTCCGTAATACTCAGTATCTTTCTTTAATGCTCTCATAAGTGGTTTCCACACAACATATATTATCTGAAAAATAATCAGAAAAACCGCCATATATCTGCTTTCTGTCAGGCCAAATATGATTCTTGCAAAATATTTCTCGACCGACAAATTGTTTTCTCTGATTATCCTCATAATGGAAATAAAAAGGAATGTAACAATTATGGCTAATATATAAACCGATATCAGGTAGTTAGTCTTATCAGTGAAGACTGTCTGGTATATTAAAACATCAGCAGCAATGGCAAATACGATGCTAACCGCATAAAATAATCCCAGTAATCCCCATTTTCTGCTTTCATTTTTATGTACAAATAAAGTCTCTGTTACAAACGCTCCCCATATTAAAAAACACATTATAGTGAAAATATGTTTCAGATATTCATTTTTGTTAATATTCACATCACAGGTCGCAAAATATATCAGAGATATTAAGATTGCAGATATAATGGTAACCAAATATCTATAAATATGTTTTTTCAAATCTGCCTTTTGCTCATTTATTATATCTTGTATTTTCCCTATTATAATCGCTCCTCTGTTATACAAACTCTAAATTATCTCGGTTAAATGTCTGTTTACATGACAACACATATTAACTGCCAGCGGCATACCTGCTATATGTGTCGGATATGTCTCAATATTCACTGCAAGAGCTGTGGTTCTTCCGCCAAGTCCGCCGGGACCAATTCCCGTTTTATTTATGGTATCCAACAACTCATCCTCAATTTTTGCAATATGTTCATGGATTGAATGAATTCCAGCCTCTCTTGTAAGGGCTTTCTTCGCCATCTTAGCGGCAAGCTCAAAATCTCCGCCAAGACCCACGCCTACTACCATAGGGGGACAGGCATTTGGTCCGGCATCCATAACCGCCTCTAAAACTGCCTTTTTTACGCCTTCCTCTCCGTCTGAGGGCTTGAGCATAAATACCCTGCTCATATTTTCACTTCCGAATCCCTTTGGTGCTATGGTTATCTCCAATCTATCTCCCGGAACTATATCATAATGTATAACAGCCGGTGTGTTATCCTTTGTATTCTCCCGTATAAGAGGATCCTTTACCACTGATTTACGCAGATATCCCTCTGTATATCCCTGTCTTACTCCCTCATTTATGGCATCCGTAAGATTCATCCCTTCTATGTGTAAATCCTGACCCACATTGACAAAAAACACCGCCATACCCGTATCCTGGCAGATTGGTATTTTTTCTTCTGCAGCAATCTCCATATTCTCAATAAGCTGACTCATAATTTTTTTTCCAAGTTTTCCATCCTCTTCCTCTGCGGCTTTTTTGAGTCGTTTTTCCATATCCTCCGACAGATAAAGATTTGCAGATATACACATATTCTTTACTGTTTCTATTATAATATCGGTATTCAAATTTCTCATATATGTCACCTCAAAAATACTGTTATTTAATTATATATCAATACTTCCTCAAAGTAAATTACGGGATTGGAAAGATTTCTGTCAGGTAATCGTTGGTACGATTTTTCCCGGACGCTTTCTCTTAGGATGATGGTTTCATTTAAAAATACACATATAAATAAATCTTATCATTAGTTGTCGCAAACTTAATAATAAGATTTATTTATGGGAATTATATTTAATTGTTATTCATGTAATTTCTTGCCTCTTCTTCGCTTATACATTCGTCTACCGCTCTGTCTACTGCCTGCGTAAGGCTCATTTTCTTCCTGCTGTAGGTTCGGACTCTGTCCGTGTAAAGCATATAGTCTTTGAGTACAGGGCAGGTGTCTAAAAACTCATCGTTGTAGCCGGGATTTATGTTTATCTGGGTTACAATTAATTCAAGTCCGGGGTTCTCCTCCCTGTGTACGTAGGAATCGGACAGTTTCAGTTCAAGCCTTGCCGGCTGCTCCGGATCACCGTTGTAAAATACTACGTCCTTGTAGTTCCTTTTTGCATTGTAGTTTTTTGTGTTTTTCTTTGTCTTATTTTTACATAACCTCTCTGCTGTGATTCTAAGAAACAAAGACGTGACATGAAAGTCACTGAAACAGAATTGAATTTAATGCTTTAGGCTATAATACCATAGGCGTATGTTTTTTATATAACCACATTGTCGTAATGTTTCCCTGACTGCTTCCCTGCATGGAAGCCTTTTAGCAAACATCTGTCTGTGATATTAATTATTATTCTTCTGTAAACTTTTTCTTCCTGACACAGATACCTACTGCAGCAATCAATCCTCCGCTGACAACTAAGAGTGCCATCCACATAAAAATGTGACTGTCATCCCCGGTCTGAGGTGACTTGGTTACAGGTTTTTCATTTACCGTAAATGTGGTAGTAGCCGCACCGTTTACTGATACTATACTTATGGTATGCTCTCCCTTTGAGAGGGTTGCCACATATTCTGCTTTCAATGTTACTATGGTACTTCCTTCCCTTACTGTGTAATTCTTCCCGTCAAGGGTTTTTCCGTCAAGTTCCACACGGATGAAATCTCGGTATGCTGCATCTGAGCGGAAAGAAAGCTCTGTTGCTTCCCCTGCTGTTAAGTCCTGTCCCTTACCGTCTATGATCTGCGGTGGTGTGGTTGGAGTAACCACTTCCGGGGTTGGCGTAGCCGGTTCCGGCTTTGCCAGAATGTTAAACTGTTTCTTTGCCTCAAGCCCTTTGTAGCTGGCTGTTTCGGTAACAGAAGCCTTTACCCAGTAAGAACCGGCTGTTGTCGGTACTGTTTCTGTGTATGTTCCATCTTTTTCCGTTGAATAACTGTACACTACCGTACCGTACTTTGCTGTTACAGCAGAGCTGTTTGGCGTTTCACCGACTGTCCAGTCCGCTATTGAAAGGTCACTTGTAAAACTGTTTTGAGCCTGTGTTATAACAAACTTTCCAAGCTCTATATCTGAGTATGTGTTAGTTCCGGAAATATCAATTTTTACAGTATATCTTCCTGCATCAACAGGACTTCCAGTTAACAAGTTTTTGTCTTTATCATAGTACTTTATGGTGATATCACCCAAAGTCGTGTCATTTTTATCGACGGTTGCTTCCTTTGACTGCCCGTTGTAGACTAAATCACTTGGAGGGGCATAGGTTACGTCTATGTATTTTACATTGTTGGTGAGGGCAGCATTGCCACTATTACCTATGCTAATACCATTCCATTCTGTTGCAGATCCAATGAAGTAAACATTAGTCAGGGAAGTACATTCATAAAACGCATATTTTTCTATTGTGGTTACGCTGCTTGGGATGCTTATACTTTCTAAACCTGTACAATCAGAAAACGTATTATATCCTATTGTGGTTACGCTGCTTGGGATGCTTATACTTTTTAAACCTGTACAGCCAAAAAACGAAGCATCTCCTATTGTGGTTACACTATTTGGAATGCTTATACTTTCTAAACTTGTACATTCTTGGAACGCACATTTTCTTATTGTGGTTACATTATCCGGTATTGTGTAAGCATCACCACTTTTAGCCTGAGGATACTTTAACAATTCGGTACAGCCTTTGAATAAGACACCATCTATGCTACTATAGACTTCGTTTCCGTTATCTACATTAATATTGGTTAGATTTGTACAGTCATAAAACACATTGTCTCCTATTGTGGTTACGCTGCTTGGGATGCTTATACTTGTTAAACTTATACATTTTCTAAACGCATAAGTTCCTATTGTTTTTAAATTACTTGGTTCGTCTACACTATCTTCAATAGTTATACTTGTTAAACCTGTACAGTCATAAAACACATTGTCTCCTATTGTGGTTACGCTGCTTGGGATGCTTATACTTCCTAAATCTGTACAAGCAGAAAACGCACTTTCTCCTATTGTGGTTACACTGTTTGGGATGCTTATACTTGTTAAACTTATACATTTTCTAAACGCATAAGTTCCTATTGTTTTTAAATTACTTGGTTCGTCTACACTATCTTCAATAGTTATACTTGTTAAACCTGTACATTCTTCAAACGCATTTCCTCCTATTTCGGTTACACTGCTTGGGATGCTTATACTTCCTAAACTTGTACATCCTTTAAAGGCTCGACCTTTTATTGTGCTTATACTACTTGGGATGCTTATACTTGTTAAACCTGTACAGCCACTAAAAGCACCTTTTTCTATTGTAGTTACACTGTTTGGGATGCTTATACTTTCTAAATCTGTACAACCAGAAAACGCACTTTCTCCTATTGTGGTTACACTGTTTGGGATGCTTATACTTTCTAAATCTGTACAACCAGAAAACGCAC
>CAZKMB010000022.1:7286-33021 GCA_964553965.1 uncultured Bacteroides sp.
TTCCTATTGTTTTTAAATTACTTGGTTCGTCTACACTATCTTCAATAGTTATACTTGTTAAACTTGTACAGTAATAAAACGCATCATTTTCTATTTTCACTACGTCTTTTCCGTTAATTTTGTCCGGAATAACCACATTCTGAATATTTTCATAACCTGATTTTAAACCAGTAACTGTTCCTGTAAGAGCATCAAATTCTAAATAATCAGCAGGTTGCGGCTCAGCCAACGTATTTGTCTGTCCATTAAACCAGTTCATCAGATTTGTGAGCTTTTCAACTCCGGTAAGCTGTGCCAGCTCTTCCGGCTCAAGTTCCTCTATGGCATCGTAGGCTTCCTGTGCTGAAATGTATGCCTGATTAACTGTTGCCTTATCTGCGCTTTCCAGTTCTTCCGCTGTCGGCAGGGCATCTATCAGCGCCTGTACGTTCTCCACTGTCGCAACAGCTCCGGTGCCGCCTTCGGCATATGCCACTGTTGGTATAAGACAAAGCACCATGCAAAGTGCCATGACCATGGTTAATACTTTCTTTTTCATAATATTCCCCCTGTTTGTTTATTACATTATATACAGTCAACCGTTTGTTATAATTAATATAATACATCGCCCATGTTTTTTCAATACAAAAAAGCAACTGAACACATCCGAAATTTTGGTGTCAGTTGCTTTAAATACTAATCCCCTAAGAAATTATCGTTATCAGCATGGAGGTTTCCCCGCTTTTTCTTGTTATAATAACAAATTATAACTGAAAATATGTAGGCAATTAACAACACTACAAATATAACAGCTACCCAATATATTGCATCAAACAAAACATCTGTAATTCCCTCTATCTTGCTCAAACCTTCAAGATTATCCTTTAAATCTTCACCTGTCATATTTGTCACCTCTCAATTTAATATAATTTAGGTAATTGCGAAACTCCAGGAAATATATAGTCATGTTGTGCAAATTGAACAAACACCCTAAGCAGGTGCTGTGAGGCCACCGGTACTTAGGTGTTGTACTTTGACACCTTACGTACCGCTGCGAGCCGAGGGCAGCGAAAGCGTGCCTACGTGGGTTTGTTTAATTTGTACAACATTCATACTGTAAATTCGAGTTTCACAATTGACTATAATATAATTTATTCTACATTACCTTCCTCATTATCAGACTCTTCCATTTCTTTTTCAAGAGCTTCCAATGATTCAGATTCATCAGCAGACTTCTGTCTTACCTTTGCAATACTTGCAACAGAGATATCATGTTCAACATCCATATTGATGAGTTTAACACCTGTTGTAATTCTTCCAAGTTTAGATATATCTTTACATAAAATTCGTATTACTATGCCCTGATTGGTTATAAGCATAATCTCATTATCATCATTTACTGCCTTAAAACCTACTACAGAACCTGATTTTTCAGTAATCTTGTAACACTTAACACCCTTACCGCCTCTTCTCTGTGGAGTAAACTCGTCTATAAGAGTACGCTTTCCGAGACCATTTTCTGATACGATAAGAAGTGATTCACCCTGGGTATTCATCTGCATGCCGACAACCTCATCACCATCAGCCACATTCATACCTATAACACCCATTGAAGTTCTTCCTGTACATCGTACGTCTGTCTCATTGAATCTTATACACATACCGAGCTTTGTTATGAGGAATATATCTTTAGTGTTGTTTGTGGACTTAACCTCAATCAGCTCATCTCCCTCTTTAAGAGTGATTGCAGCAAGACCGGTCTTTCTTACATTTGCATATTCTGTAATACGGGTCTTCTTAACTACACCATTCTTGGTAGTCATAAAGAGGTATCTTCCCTCGTTATACTTGAGTATAGGTATAACTGCCGTAATTTTTTCGTCAGGCAAAAGCTGAAGAAGATTTACTATAGCAGTTCCTCTTGCTGTTCTGCTTGACTCAGGAATCTCGTATGCCTTAAGTCTGTATACCCTACCCTGATTAGTGAAGAACATAATATAGTGATGAGTCGTAGTCATAAATAAATCTTCTATAAAGTCATCATCTATGGTCTGCATTCCCTTTATGCCCTTACCGCCTCTGTGCTGACTCTTAAAGTTATTTATAGTCATACGCTTAACATAACCGAGCTTTGTCATGGCTATTACTATATTTTCTTTCTTGATAAGATCTTCTACTGATATATCGTCTTCCATGTCAATACCGATTGTTGTTCTTCTCTTATCACCGAATTTTGTAGCAATTATAAGAATTTCTTCCTTAATGACACCTAAAAGTTTTTTTCTGTCAGCAAGGATTGCTCTTAATTCTGCTATTTTTTCCATAAGCTCTCTGTATTCATTTTCCAACTTATCTCTTTCCAGACCTGTCAATGCCCGGAGTCTCATATCAACTATAGCCTGTGCCTGTACATCAGTAAGACCAAATCTTTCCATAAGTGAAAGCTTTGCATCCGCTACGGATTTTGAGGCTCTTATTATCTTTATTACCTCATCTATGTTATCAAGGGCAATAAGTAAACCTTCTAATATATGTGCTCTTTCTTCAGCTTTTTTGAGGTCATACTTTGTTCTTCTTGTAACTACCTCCTCCTGGTGCTTCAAATAATATTGAAGCATTTCAAGAAGATTTAATACCTTTGGTTCCTGATTGACAAGGGCAAGCATAATTACACCAAATGTATCCTGCATCTGTGTATGTTTATAAAGCTGATTAAGTATAATGTTGGCATTGCAATCTTTTCTGAGTTCAATTACAATTCTCATTCCTTCACGGGATGATTCATCACGAAGGTCTGTTATACCGTCTAATTTTTTTTCCTTAACAAGTTCTGCTATCTTCTGGATAAGTCTTGCCTTATTAACCATATATGGCAATTCGGTTACAACTATTCTCTGCTTGCCGTTTGCCATAGGTTCAATCTCAGATACAGCTCTTACTTTTATTTTTCCTCTGCCTGTTCTGTATGCTTCATTGATACCTGAGGTTCCTAAAATTTGAGCTCCCGTAGGGAAATCCGGTCCCTTGATAATCTCCATTATCTCCTCTATATCAGTTTCCCTGTCTTCCGTTACCTGATTATCAATAATCTTTACTACTGCATTTATAACCTCATTTAAATTGTGAGGAGGTATGTTGGTTGCCATACCAACCGCTATACCTGATGTACCGTTTACAAGAAGATTAGGATATCTGCTTGGAAGTACTACCGGTTCCTTCTCTGTCTCATCAAAGTTTGGTACAAAATCTACAGTATCTTTTCCTATGTCAGCAATCATTTCTGTGGAGATTTTTGAGAGTCTCGCCTCGGTATATCGCATAGCCGCTGCTCCGTCTCCGTCCACAGAACCAAAATTACCGTGACCATCCACAAGGGTATATCTTGTGTTCCATTCCTGTGCAAGCTTAACTAATGCCTCATATATGGAACTATCACCGTGTGGATGATATTTACCCATTGTATCACCGACAATACGCGCACATTTTCTGTGTGGTTTGTCCGGTCCGTTATTAAGTTCAACCATAGAATGAAGAATTCTTCGCTGAACCGGCTTAAGTCCATCTCGTACATCCGGAAGGGCTCTTGCAGCGATAACACTCATGGCATAATCTATATATGATTCTTCCATGGTTTTTTTCAAATCCACGTTCTGGATTTTATCAAAGATTGTACTATCGTCCATTTTTTACCTCCATTAAATGTCAAGATTCTTAACAAACTTAGCGTTTGATTCTATAAATTCACGTCTTGGCTCAACTTTTTCTCCCATAAGTGTATCAAAAGTAATGTCTAATTCTGATTCACTCTCTTCATCTATTGCAACTCGTAAGAGAACTCTCTTCTCAGGATCCATTGTAGTATCCCAGAGTTGTTCAGCATCCATTTCTCCAAGACCCTTATATCGCTGTATTTTATTGTTCTGGTCTCTTCCTACCTCGTCCAATATACCGGAAAGCTCATCATCGCTGTATGCATACCATGTCTTTTTATTTTTTTCCAGTTTATAAAGTGGTGGCTGTGCCAGATAAACATGTCCCTGTCTTATAAGATCCGGCATAAATCTAAAGAAAAATGTAAGCATAAGTGTAGCTATATGTGCACCGTCAACATCGGCATCCGTCATAATTATGATTTTATCATATCTCAGTTTTTCTATGTTGAAATTTTCTCTTATACCCGTACCAAAAGCAGTTATCATTGCCTTGATTTCTTCATTTCCAAGGATTCTGTCTATTCGGGCTTTTTCAACATTAAGTATTTTTCCTCTAAGCGGAAGAATAGCCTGTGTCGCTCTGTCTCTTGCAGTTTTTGCAGAACCACCCGCTGAATCACCCTCTACTATATATATCTCACATTTTTTAGGATCCTTATCTGAACAGTCAGCTAATTTTCCCGGAAGTGCCATACTGCTTTCAAGGGTGGATTTACGTGCCACATCTCTTGCTTTACGGGCTGCCATACGGGCTCTTTGTGCAAGAACGGCTTTTCCTATAATTGCTTTTGCTACCTGTGGGTTTTGTTCCAAAAAGTATGTGAGCTTTTCAGATACAAGTCCCTCAACTGCAGTTCTTGCTTCGGCATTTCCAAGTTTTTGTTTTGTCTGACCTTCAAACTGTGGTTCAGGAATCTTTATACTTACAATAGCAGCAAGACCCTCTCTTAAATCATCTCCTGAAAGATTTTCCTCTTTATCTTTAAGAAATTTATTTGTTCTGGCATAATCATTGCATACCTTTGTAAGTGCACTCTTAAATCCTGTGAGATGCATACCTCCTTCAGGTGTTGTAATGTTATTGACAAAACTTAATGTGGTTTCATTGTATGAATCGTTATGCTGCAGAGCTACTTCCACATATATATCATCTTTTTGACCTTCACAGTATATAACCTTGTCATAAAGAGTTGTTTTATTTTTGTTAAGGTATTCAACAAACTCTTTTATACCGCCTTCGTAGTGGAAAGATACATTTTTTTCCTGTCCTTCTCTTTTATCTGACAAATTGATTTTAAGAGCTTTTGTGAGAAATGCCATCTCTCTGAATCTCTTTCGCAACACGTCATAATCAAAGATTACATCGTCAAAAATAGTATCATCAGGCATAAATGTAACCTTTGTACCTGTTTTGTCAGTTTTTCCTACTTCTTTAAGTTTATAAACTACATTTCCTTTTTCATATCTCTGTCTGTATATCTTGCCATCCCTTGATATTTCAACCTCAAGCCAGTTAGAGAGAGCATTTACAACTGATGCACCAACACCATGAAGACCACCCGATACCTTGTATCCTCCACCACCAAATTTTCCACCGGCATGAAGTATGGTAAATACAACTTCTACCGCGGGTATACCCGCTTTTTCGTGTATTCCTATAGGTATACCTCTTCCGTTATCGATGACGGTTACTGAGTTATCTGAATTAATTGATACATCTATCTCTGTACAAAAACCTGCCAACGCTTCATCTACTGCATTATCAACAATCTCATATACCAGATGATGTAATCCTCTTGTGGATGTACTTCCTATATACATACCCGGTCTTTTTCTAACTGCTTCCAATCCTTCAAGTATCTGAATTTGTTCGGCATCATATTGTGATTGTTCATTATTACTTGTGCCCATTTATATCCTCCCTTACGTCTATAGCATAACTATAGATTTACCTGCCGTATAGCTCCCTGAGAAACATTGTATACTCTGTCTATACTAAGTCTCTCTTTTATAAAATCATCATACCCTGTACATGTAATGATAGTCTGTATATCATTAATGTATGATAGCAATGCATCTCTTCTGGTTGAATCCAGTTCAGACATTACATCATCTAACAGTAATATGGGATTATCATTAATTATCTTCTTTACCAGTTTTATCTCTGCCAATTTAAGAGACAGAGCAACTGTTCTTTGCTGACCCTGAGACGCATATTTTTTTACGTCTATATCGTTTATTAAAAAATTTAAATCATCTCTGTGAGGTCCTGTCTGAGTATTCTGATATTTTAAATCTATATCCCTCTTATCAAGAATCTCTTTTTCAAATGTATCTTCATTAACATCTTTGTCATAATATATTACGAGATTTTCTTTGTCGGATGTAAGCTTTCTATGTATATCGCCTATAATTTCATTGAGCATATCAATAAAATTATTCCTTTCTTTTATGACTTTTATACCATATTCTGCCAATTGGCTGTCCCAGACATCTAACATATCAATCTGGCTCTTATCATAATATATCTGTTTGAGCAGATTATTACGCTGATTTAGTATCTTGTTGTATGTTGATAAATTACTGTAATATATTTTGTTTAGCTGGCAAAGCTCCATATCCATGAATCTTCTTCTTTCAGACGGACTATTTTTTATAATTGTCAGGTCCTCAGGTGAAAAAAGAATTATATTTACCAATCCCATCACATCTGCAGTTCTTCTCACGGGTACCATATCTATAGCAACGCCTTTACTTTTGTTTTTTCGCAAATGCATATCTATCCTGTGATTTATGTCTGATTTATTAACTGTTGCCATTATATGACTCTCATCACATTCAAAATTAATAATTTCCTTATCTTTGTTACCTCTGTGGGACTTGGTTGTTGCAAGCATATATATGGCTTCTAATATGTTTGTTTTTCCCTGTGCGTTATCACCATATAAAATATTTATACCCTCTGAAAAATTTATACAGGCATCAGGATAATTCCTGTAATTATTTAAATTTAATGTTTTAATAAACATAATAAAATTCACTTTCTGAAAACTATTTTTGAATGCTTATTTTATCACCATCAAATTCAACTTCGTCTCCGTCATAAAGTTTTCTTCCTCTTCTTACATCTACTTCGCCATTTACCAAAACAAGTCCCTGCTGTATAAACTCTTTGGCATCTATACCTGAATCTGCAAGACCCGTAGCCTTAAGTGCCTGACCCAGTTTTATAAACTCTTCTCCATCTCTTAACTTTAATATGTGCATATCCGACTCCTAACTCATTTTAGTAAGCATCTACATTTATATTTACAGGAAGAACTATGTAAACAAAGTTTTCTTCATCGTCCTTTATTATACATGGTGATTTTGAATCTCTCATGTAAAGGGTAATTGTCTCATCATCAATTACTCTCATAACATCCATAAGGAATCTTGGATTAAATCCTATGATTATGTCATCACCTGTTTTGTTGATTTCTATTTCTTCATTCATGGAACCCATAAGTGTATCAACCTTGAGATACATATTGTTATCATCTTTAATATTCATAACTATAGGTTTCTTATCTGATTCCTTTATAAGGAGTGAAGCTCTG
Organism: uncultured Bacteroides sp.; assembly: GCA_964553965.1. GTDB lineage: Bacteria > Bacillota > Clostridia > Lachnospirales > Lachnospiraceae > Coprococcus_C. The sequence continues at coordinate 14,578 of CAZKMB010000022.1, forward strand.
TCTATACAATCTAAAAATTCTTTGTTGTTTACATTTATCTTAATTCTGTGATCCATGGTAAGCATCTGAGCTATCTTAAAATATTCTCCTTCTAAGAGTCTCGATACCACTACTGTATTGTCAAACTCAAATAATACATGCTTGTCCGTGAAATATATGTTTACCATATCTTCCACTCCGCCGCTTATAATTTTTGACAAATCATTTAATGTTTTACCCGGAACAACTACTTTTACATTTACCTGATTATTTTCTAAGTTGATATTTCTTAAGGATATTCTGTGTCCGTCAAGGGAAACAACTGTAAGTTTTCCGTCTTTTACTTCAAATAACTCACCTGACATAAGTTTATTATATTCGTTGTCTGATATGGAAAAAATAGTCTGTCTTATAACTTCTTTAAGTGTAAACTGGGATATACTTATATGTTTTTCCTTTTCTATACTTGGCAATTCAGTAAAATCTTCACCGGATTTTGATGAGATGGTGAATTTTGCTTTTTCACATCTTATGATGGTTTTGTAATCCGGAGTTGATTCAATATATATATCACTGTCAGGCAACTTACGTACTATGTCTATAAATAATTTAGCTTCAATGGCTATACGTCCCATTTCAATAACTGAACCTTCCAAAACGGTTTCTATACCCAGTTCCAAATCATTAGCCGTAAGTTTTATGCTGTCTGAATAAACATCTATAAGGACACATTCTAATATAGGCATGGTTGTTTTTGTAGAAACAGCTTTTGAAACTATATTAAGAGCAGATAAAAGATTTGATTTTGAACATTTAATTTTCATCTTGTGGAAAACTCCTTTCGTGGAAAAAAATATTTATATATATATATAATAAATCAGTAATAGTAGTAGTAGGGGGTGTGGATTTGTGGTTATCTTCTGAACCCCTTTAATTTAATGGATTTTATTTTTAAATAAGTGTGTTTTTAACTTAAAAAATAGGTGTTAATAAAATATGGATAACTTTTAACGTGAAATATTAAAAATATTTATAAGGAAAGTTATAAACAGTCAATCCACATTAAATGTTAATTATTGGGGTTAAGTTTCTTTATGAGTGTATTGATGGTAGATTCAAATTCAGGGTCTTCAGCCATCTTGCTTTCTACCCTTGTAATACCGTTTATAACGGTAGCGTGATCTTTACCACCAACAGCATTTCCTATTGATTTGAGTGCAAGAACCGTAAATTCTCTGCAAAGATACATAACAATTTGTCTTGCAATTGCAATATCCTGACTACGTTTTTTAGAACGTATATCGTCCTCTGAAACTCCCATATGTTCTGAAACGGTTTTTATAATTAAGTCAGGTGTAATTGAAACATTGGTGTCTTTATTAATTATATCTTTTAATGAATACTTTGCTGTTTCAAGGGTAACCTTCTCACTCATCAGTTTTGAGTAAACACTTATTTTATTAAGAGCACCTTCAAGTTCTCTGATGTTGTTAGTTACATTTTCAGCTATGTAGACAAATACCTCATCAGGGATACCCGTAAGATGATCCATTTCGGCTTTATTTTTCAGAATTGCCATTCTTGTTTCATAATCGGGTTCATGTATATCGATAGGAACACCACATTCAAATCTTGATATAATTCTCTCGTCGAGTGTTTTAATCTCCTTTGGAGGACGGTCTGAGGAAAGAATTATCTGTTTTTTATCGTTATAAAGGGTGTTAAAGGTGTTGAAAAATTCCATCTGTGTACTGTCTTTATCTTTGATAAACTGTACATCATCTATGAGCAGAACATCAACTTTTCTGTACTTTTCCCTGAATTCATTTGTAGTGTGATTACGAATGGCATCTATAATCTCATTTGTAAATGTTTCGGATGGTACATATAAAACATTTGTCTTATCATTTTTTTGTAATATGTAATGAGCAATGGACTGCATAAGATGTGTCTTACCCAGTCCTGAATTACCATATAAAAATAATGGATTAAAGTTATCCTGTGCAGGAAGATCAGCGACTGCGAGACAGGTAGCATGTGCATGTCTGTTGCTGTCACCGACTATAAATGTATCAAATGTGTATTTTGGGTTAAGGTTACTTCTGCTTATAGCTTCTTTGTATGAGTCAGTCATAGCTGCTGATTTTGGAGATTTATCATCTTCTGATATAAAGTTTTTCTTCTCATCAATAACTATGTCTATATCACTGTCATTTAAAGTTTCTCTTATGGAAGAAAGCAGAAATAAATCGTACTCTTTTCTATGAAGAAATTTAACGGCATTTTCGCCTAATTTTTCGTCCACATAAAAGTATACTGTGTTATCCTTACATTCGTATATCTTGAGTGAACGAATCCATGTATTAATCATGATACTTGAGATATCGTATTGAGTTTCAAGGAGATATAATATATCTTCCCATTTGCTTTCAATTAATTTCTTCATGAAATCCTCCGGTTAATAGTAAAATCTATATATAATGTAAATTTAGGGCTGGCAACCCAATTTGCATACATAAATATAATATACTACAAAATAGGTTTTTTTTCAAGAAAATTAAGGTAAATAGGAATGTGTATTGAGATAATATTTTATGTAAAGTAAATGTTTATTCATAAAAAAAAGTCAACAGTGATAAAAGTGTTGAAAAATATAGAAAATGTGAATAAATCCACATGAAATTTACAAGTTATCCACAGGTTAACAACAATTTGTGGATAAAATTATGTAAATAAGTTATGGTAAAGTAAATAAAAAATGTGGATAACTTTGATAAAAAAATCAAATAACTGCTTGACGTACAAAGGTTTTTTAAATATAATATGGGCTGGTGTCTTTTCTTATTATTTAATATAATTATAAGATGCTAATATTAAAAGAAGGAGGTAAACTACTATGAAAATGACATTCCAGCCTAAGAAGAGACAGAGATCTAAAGTTCATGGATTTAGAAAGAGAATGAGCACAGCTAACGGAAGAAAAGTATTGGCCGCAAGAAGAGCTAAGGGTAGAAAGCAGTTATCAGCATAGGTCACAATTTGTTGTGACCTTTTATTTTCTCTTTAAATGAGAAAATTTTAAGTGGAGAGTTATATGAAAAATATTGTGTCACTTAAAAATAACAGAGAGTTCGGCAAGGTGTATAACCACAGAGAATCGTTTGCCAATAGATATTTAGTGATGTATCTGAGAGCCAACAACTTAGATTACAGTAGAATTGGAATCTCTGTTAGTAAAAAAGTTGGTAATAGCGTGGTCAGACATCGTGTTACCAGGCTGATAAGAGAAAGTTACAGATTGAACAAAGACAGGCTCAAATCAGGATATGATATTGTTATAGTTGCAAGAGTTGCTGCTAAGGATAAGGATTATCACGATATTAGCAGCGCATTTATACATTTGGCAAAGCTTCATAATTTAATTTGTGAAAGTGTTAATTAGGAGGCTTGTATGAAAAGAGTTTGTATATATTTAATCAAATTTTACAGAAATTATATATCTCCTTTAAAAAAATACGGGTGTTGTAAATATTATCCCACATGTTCGGCTTATGCTATAGAAGCATACGAAAAATATGGTTTTTTTAAAGGTACTTTTCTTTCAGTGTGGAGAATACTCAGATGTAATCCTTTTTCAAAGGGAGGATATGACCCCGTGCCATAGTTTAATCTGGAGGAAAATATGTTTTTAACACAGCATGATGGTGCTATATTAGGACCAATCGCGAGACTCTTGGGAGTTATAATCAACTGGATTTATGAAATTCTTGATAAGATAGGAATTGCAAATATAGGTGTGACTATAATTCTGTTTACTCTGTTAATCAGATTATGTCTTGTTCATTCCATTTACAAGCAGAATAAATCCTCAAAGATTACAAAACATATTCAGCCTGAAATTAACAAAGCTACCAAAAAGTACAGAGGAAAAAAAGATCAGGAATCTATTATGGCACAACAGAATGAGACCAGAAAGATTCAGGAAAAATATGGTATTAGTATGACAGGAGGATGTCTAACATCCATTATACAGATGCCTATTTTCTTTGCTCTTTATAACGTAATTCAAAATGTACCTGCATATGTTAATAAGGTTTATAACCTGTACAGACCTATCGCAGATCAGATTTACGGAAATGAAGAAGCAATTGGTAAGCTTACTGAATTTCAAAGTGAATATGCGTCACTTAAGACAATTAAGTTAGATCCGAATAATATTAATACTATTATAGACGTTCTTGCTAAGTTCCCAACAGAGGCATGGGACAAGTTTAGTGCTTTATTTGGAAATAGTGGACCTATTGTTGATGCAATTAACAATAATTCAGGTAAAATTACTGAAATATACAGTTTTATAGGTGGTATAGATCTTACTGTTGCTCCGGGATTTGCCCTGACAACAGCAATCATTATACCTATATTGTCAATGATATTCCAGTATTTAAGTATGAATGCCACTCCAATGCAGTCAACAGGAGATGCAACACAGGATGCAACAATGAAGTCTATGAAGACTATGATGAAGGTATTTCCTATCATGTCTTTCTTCATCTGTGTGGGTGTTCCTGCCGGTGTAGGTTTGTACTGGGCTACAGGTTCTTTCATCAGTTTTGCTACTACCAAGATAATCAATTCATATTTCAAGCATTGTGATATGGATAAGGTAGTTGAAAAAGCTGCTAAGAAGGCTGCTAAAAAGATTGCCAAAAGAAAAGCAAAAGGTAAAAAGTCATTTATGGAAAAAATGCAGGAAGCTGCTTATGGTGAACAACAGCAGAAAGCTTCTGCAAACAAAAATAGCGTTGCAAGTTCAAGTCTTAAGAGTTACAACTCAAATACCATGAAACAGAGCGACTCCTCTGTTCAATACAGACAGGGAAGTCTGGCATCAAAAGCAAATGTAATGCAGCGTTATACAGATAATAATGGAGGAAAATAATAGTGGAGTTCAGAGAATTCAAAGCTAAAACAGTGGAAGAAGCCATTACTACAGCTTCAATGGAGCTTGGTGTTGCAAGCACTGATTTAGATTATGAAGTTATCGAAAAAGGATCTTCAGGTTTTTTGGGTATAGGTGCAAAGCCTGCAGTTATTAAAGCAAGAAAAAAAGACTCCTTTTTAGATGAAATTTATGAGTATTTAAATAATCTTTTTAAAGCTATGGATATAGATAGTGATATAAAGATTAATTATGATGAAGAGAATAACACTATGGACATTGACGTATCAGGTCCTGACATGGGTATATTAATCGGTAAACGTGGACAGACTCTCGATGCACTTCAGTATCTTATAAGTCTTTACGTTAATAAAAAGAGTGAGTCTTATATAAGAGTTAAGCTCGATACTGAGAATTATCGTTCAAGAAGAAAGGATACTCTTGAAAATCTTGCTAAGAATATTGCTTTTAAGGTTAAGAGAACTAAGAGATCATTTACTTTAGAGCCAATGAATCCTTATGAGAGAAGAATTATTCACTCAGCTCTTCAAAATGACAGATATGTTTCAACCAGAAGCGAAGGCGAAGAACCATATCGCAGGGTTGTAGTATACTTAAAGAAATATCAGTAAAATATTACCGGATGCCTTTTCAGGCATCCGGTGTTTTATTTTCCCATACAAAATTCTGCAAATATTTTATTTACTATATCATCTTCTAATTCTTCTCCTATGATTTTACCCAGAGATGTATATGCTGACATAAGGTCAATTGTGAAAAAGTCCTCACCCATATCAAGTAAAATACTCTCTCGTACTTTAATAAGACTTTCCTTCGTATCATACAGCAGACCTTTGTGGCGAAGGTTGGTTATATAAAGTTCATTGTTGTAAGAAAGTTCATTGTCAAAAAACATACCGGTAAGCAAACTTTTAAGTTTTTCTTTACCTGTACCTTCTTTTGCTGATAATTCAATGATTTTAGTGTCAATTTTAGAAGTTATCAACAACTTATCCACAATGATATTTTTATCGTTTTTATTGATGATGGTAATGGATTTTTTGTCTTTAATTATGTCCATTATTTTGAAATCGTTTTCATTTAATTGGGTTGTTCCGTCAACTATATAAAGAATTAAATCTGCGTCTGATATACTGTCTTTTGCCTTGTCTACTCCTATTTTTTCAACAAGGTCATTTGTATCACGTATACCCGCTGTATCCACCATATTTAGCGTGATTCCGTCTATGTTTATCAGTTCTTCAAGTGTGTCTCTGGTGGTTCCCTCCACATCTGTAACAATGGCTCTGTTCTCACCTAAAAGCATATTTAAAACGGATGATTTACCGGCGTTTGGTCTGCCTACAATTACAGTGCGTATACCTTCTTTTACTATGCGTCCGTTATCACTTGATTTTATAAGGTTTTCAACAGTTATCAACAAGTTATCAACAATCTCATTTAGCTCTTGTGGAAAATTGTCTAAAGAGTAATTTTCCGGGTCATCAAGAGCAGATTCGATGTAGGCAATGTTATAAAGAATGGTATTTCTCATATCAGAAATGATGTTTTTAAGGTCTCCTCTTAACTGCTTAAGGGATGACTTGGCAGCCATATCATTTTTTGCGTGAATTAAATCCATGACTGATTCTGCCTGGGACATATCTATACGTCCGTTTAAAAATGCTCTTTTGGTAAATTCTCCGGGTTCTGCAGGTCGCGCACCGAGCTTAATTACCAAATCCATTATTCTTTTAAGTATGGTTATACCGCCGTGACAGTCAAGTTCAACAACGTCTTCGGCAGTGTATGTTTTAGGTCCCTTCATGACAAGAGCTATGGCTTCATCGTATATTTCTCCCTCATATTCGATTAATCCATATGCTGCAGTGTATGTTTCCATTGATAAAATATTTTTTTTGGTGTTTTTAGGAGTAAATATTTTATTTGCAATGGATAGAGCTTCATTTCCGCTTATTCTTATTATACCTATACCGGAGTCACTCATTCCGGTTGCAATTGCTGTAATAGTGTCTTTCATTATAGCCTCCGTTATGAAAGTAAAAATATAACACTATAATAAATAAAATTATGTGGGTTTGCAATCTATTTTTTCACACAGGATAAATGATTTCTACTTGCAACTATCAGATTATTTGTTAAAATAGGTGTTAGTGATTTATGAAGATAACAGGTTTTTATCAGGAAGGTTATAATAATTATGAGTGATTCATTTATAACAGAAGAATATGATGTAGTGGTTGTAGGTGCAGGACATGCAGGATGTGAGGCTGCTCTTGCTGCTGCCCGTCTCGGTATGAACACTATTTTGTTTACAATAAGTATGGATAGTGTGGCTCTTATGCCATGTAACCCTAATATCGGCGGAAGTTCTAAGGGTCATTTGGTGAGAGAAATTGATGCCCTTGGGGGTGAGATGGGAAAAAATATAGATAAGACGTTTATTCAGTCCAAGATGCTGAATGTTTCCAAGGGTCCGGCGGTACATTCTCTTCGGGCACAGGCGGATAAAGGTGAGTACACCAAACATATGAGAATGACCCTGCAGAATACCGATAATCTGACTTTAAGACAGGCGGAGGTTTCAGAGCTTTTATATGATATTGTGAGTATTGATGAAAATGAGAATGTTAAAAGAGTTATAAAGGGTGTAAAAACATTTTCGGGAGCTACATATCTTGCTAAAGTTGTTATACTTTGTACGGGAACTTATTTGAAAGCAAGATGTATATATGGTGATGTAGTTAATTATACGGGTCCAAACGGTCTTTCAGCAGCTAATAAATTATCGGACTCCATGGCTGATGCAGGTATATATATAAGAAGATTTAAGACCGGAACACCAGCCAGACTTGATAAAAAAACCATAGATTTTACCAAGATGGAGGAACAAAAGGGTGACGAGCATATTGTTCCGTTTTCTTTCACAAATACTGAGGATGATATAAAGCGTGATCAGATTTCATGTTGGCTTACTTACACAAATGAAACAACTCATCAGATTATAAAAGATAATATAAACCGTTCACCTCTCTATTCAGGTTTTATTGAGGGGACAGGGCCAAGATATTGCCCGTCTATTGAAGATAAGGTTATGAAGTTTCCCGATAAGAACAGACATCAGCTTTTTATTGAGCCGGAGGGTGAGTTTACAAATGAAATGTATATGGGTGGTATGTCTTCCTCTCTTCCTGAGGATGTTCAATATGCTATGATTCATACCGTTCCCGGCCTCGAAAATGTTAAGATAGTCAGAAATGCCTATGCCATAGAATATGATTGTATAAGTGCGGTTAATCTTAACGGAAATCTTGAATTTAAGAATTTTGACGGTCTTTTTTCCGCAGGTCAGGTAAACGGAAGTTCAGGTTATGAGGAAGCTGCAGCTCAGGGTCTTATGGCGGGTATAAATGCAGCCAGAAAGCTGCAGAATAAACCACCGGTTATATTAGACCGTTCCGAGGCATATATAGGTGTGCTTATAGATGACCTTGTTACCAAGGAAACCGAAGAACCTTATCGGATGATGACATCCAGAGCTGAGTACAGATTGCTTTTACGTCAGGATAATGCGGATTTACGTCTCACAGATATAGGTTATGAGGTGGGACTGATTAGTCAGGACAGATATGACAGTTTTTGTAAAAAACGCAATATGATTAATTCAGAGATAGAACGTGTCAGTACGGTAATGATAGGGGCTAATAAAAAAGTTCAGGAGTTTTTGGAGGCACATAACAGTACACCGTTAAAAACTGCTGCATCCCTTGCAGAGCTTATCAGAAGACCGGAGCTTGATTATGATTCCTTATATGAGCTTGATCCTGACAGAGATGCCATTGGTGAGATTTCAAAGGAAATCAGGGAACAGATAAATATAGACATCAAATATGACGGATATATATCCAGACAGAAGCAGCAGGTGGCTCAGTTTAAGAAGATGGAAAAGAAACTTATACCTGATGATATTGATTATAATCAGGTTTTAAATCTGAGAAAAGAAGCAAGGCAAAAGCTTGATAAGATTCGTCCTGCATCCATAGGTCAGGCTTCACGTATATCCGGAGTTTCTCCTGCGGATGTGTCTGTATTACTCATATATATAACATCTTTGAACAATGGATAGGAGGAATATATGAAAAGATTATATTCATATATGAAAGAAAATATAGGTATTACTTTAACTGATATACAGATAAAGCAGTTTGAAACATTCTACGAAATGCTTACAGAAAAAAATAAGGTTATGAATCTTACTGCCATTACAGAGAGAGATGAGGTTGAGCTTAAACATTTTATAGACAGTGTTGCTTTAGGATTATGTATGAATCTGAAAGGAAATGATATCAGGATTATTGACGTCGGTACCGGAGCAGGTTTTCCCGGTATTCCGCTTAAAATTGCATTTCCGAATATCAATATAGTTCTCTTTGACTCCCTTAACAAGCGTGTTAAGTTTTTACAGGAGGTTATAGATGAACTTAAACTCGACGGTGAAGTTTATCCGGAAAGTTCAGTGGGATTCTGTAAGGCTGTTCACGGCAGAGCTGAGGATGGTGGAAGAGATAAAGATTATAGAGAAAAATTTGATCTGGTTGTGTCAAGAGCCGTAGCAAATATGGCTGTTCTCTCAGAGTATTGTATACCATTTGTAAAAAAGGGTGGATATTTTATTCCTTATAAGACAGGTACTGTGGATGAGGAATTGTCTCAGGGAAAAAAATCAATAAGCACTCTGGGAGGCAAAATAGAAAAGGTGGAAAAAATTATTCTGCCTGACTCGGACATAGGAAGAAGCTTTGTATTTATAAAAAAGTTAAAAGAAACACCAAAAGCTTATCCGCGAAAAGCCGGTATAGCAAGCAAACAGCCCCTTTTATAAAAGGGGCTGTTTTACTTTAAATACGAATATCAGGATTCATAATTATGTTTGTTGTGTCGTTTTGTCTGACGTTTAATTCTAAGTTCATCCTGTCTTTCACGAATATTTTCCATGCCTTTTTTATCTGTAGGTAACATGGTTTTTATAACGAATATATTGCCATTCTTTGACTGTTTAAATCGGAGTTTTCCTGCTACAAGACCGTGATACCAGCACTTTCCCACGCATGAGTAGGAGTTCGGGGAGCTGGCAAACCAGCTTATACGATTGTTTAGTTTCTTTCCGCACCGGTAGCACTTCATGGAAAGGAGTTCCGCATCCTCAAGAGCTTCAACTTTATTTGAAAATTCTCTCGATATGTGTTCCATATAATTTTTATGATAGGATACAAGCTCTTGTTCTTTTTCCTTTGGGTTGTTGTAGATATCGTAAATATATCTGTCCTTTAAATCCCTCGGTTTAATATGCTTGAAAACCTTTGCGGTGTAATATGCGTCATTTACTGCTGAATGAAAAGGCTTATCAGCTTCAATCTGTATATTTAGGGATTTTACGGCCCTCTCAAGTTTGATTATAGCATGATTTGGTTCAAAAATATCAGCATATATCTGTTGTATGTTGTAGAACTTTAAAGGTGATGCAAAAGGTTTAAGGTAATAGTATTCCATATTGTTCTGGAGATAACTTAAATCCATTGCACCCCAGGTACAGAATATGTAATCATCACCGCACCATTTTATAAATTCCCTGCAAACCATATCAAAGGGACGTCCTTTTTTTAGTTCAGATTCGCCATAGTTTAATATGGATTTTATATGGGGCTGAAGTCTCTTATACAGTCTCGGTTTAATTAAACTTGAATAAGAGTCCGTTATATTAAGTTTTTCATCGAGCTTAACTGCTCCTATTTCTATAATCTCAAAAGGCATTCGGGGATTTTCCTGATCATGACCACAACACTGATTCCATTCGAGATCAAATACTATGTAGTTCATATGTTAATCCTATTCTGCTTTCGACATTATTCTCAGGTGAGAGTGATCGGTTCCCTGATCGTTTTTATTTTCAAGTTCTTTGCAAATATCGTTCAGTATTTCCAAAGATTCCTCAGAAGACTTTGTATGTGAAGTTGCCATCTGGGCTATAAGCACGGCAATACGTTCATTGCTGTTGACGATTTTAGTTGTATTGTCGCTATCCTTCTTAATCTGCAGCTTAGCCATCATCTTATCCTGTTCCATAAGCTGGGTATAAAGCTTTTGATTTTCATCTTTAAGTTCCAATAAGATATCTAACATTGCTGACATACTTTGATTTCTTGATGTTTCTTCACGTTTTGCAACAGAGTATATTCCCTTTTCAACCTTAGTGAGTTCATTTTGTTTGTCAATGTTCAAAGATGTAATATCATCTATTTTTGACAGGATACCATCCACTAAGAAGAAGGTATCTACAATAGCGATAAGTGAGACTGCTATAATAAGCTCAATACTTGATGAATGTGCAATTATCAGATATAAATCTGCTAAAAAAGCAGCTATAAACGCCACAGCACTGATTGTAAGTGATGAATCTGATTTGTGTTTCATAGAAAACCTCCTTTAAAAATACTTAACATTACAATTATAGCATAGAATAAAAGTATATTCAATTACTCATTGGCAGCAATCATTATGGTAGGTATAACCTGTTTTTTTCGGGATACAACTCCTGAAAGGGTGATGCTGCCATCTTTTATGCTGTCAGGTTTAAAAGCCTTTGTTAAAAGCTGTTCCGCATCTTTTCCGTAGTAGAGAAGTTCGGTATCTTCCGTAAATATGTTGGTCAGCATAAAAAATAACATATCTACGTTTTTTTCAGGATATACATTTTTCATATATGAAAGTAGTCTTGGTTTAAGACTTTCTAATATTTCCTCGTTAAATGAAGTTATCTGTCCTATGCCGAAGGTAAAATTATCTGAGGTAAATATTTTGTAATCCTGATGGAATATTTCCTCATCAGCTTTGTCTTTTAATTTGCTTCCGGCGTTGAACATAGCTGATGCAAATTCTTCTATGTTGATGTTTGCAATCTCCGCCAGCTTTTTACAGACAGAGGTATCTATGTCGGTGCAGGTAGGTGAACGGAACATAAGCGTATCGGATATTATGGCAGAGCATAGAAGACCGGCTATATCCTCCGGAATTTCTATTCCGTTTTCCAAAAACATCTGGTATATAATAGTTGCTGTACATCCGAGAGGCTGATTTCTGAAATATACCGGATTCATAGTCTGCAACCCGCCTATACGATGATGGTCAATTATTTCCAGAAGAGTAACCTCGTCTATGCCGTCTACGGTCTGGGCATGTTCATTGTGGTCCACTAATATAACCTTTTTTGGATGAGCATTCAGGTAATTTCGCTGTGATATAAGACCGACAAATTTTTCGTTATCGTCCAATACAGGATAGTACTGGTGTCTCTTACTTGCCATCACATCCCTGATGTCAGTTATATAATCTTCCGTAGAGAAAGTAATCAGATTATTTTTCTTCATAAAGTGGTCAATAGGAATACTCTGGTTTATGAGTCTGGCTACCGTGTAGGTATCATATGGTGTGCTTATGATTGAACAGCCTCTTTCCTCTGCCAGCTTTGTAATGGTTTTTGAGACTGAAGCACCATCGCATATTATGATACATTGTGCATCCATTTCTATGGCACACAACTGGGATTCGTATCTGTTTCCTAAGATAACAATATCATTTTTTTCAATGTAATTTTCCATCATATCCGGATTAGCTGCCGCAATGAGAACTTTTCCCTGCTTTACGGAATCCTTAAGACTTCCGACTACTAAATCTGCTGAGAGAGTCTCTATAATATTTTTATATGAAGTTTTTGCAGTGGATATAATCTTGTTGTCGTAAACTTCCATATAGGACATAGCTATATCCTTTACGGTAATTAGTCCGGTCAGATTTCCTTTCTTATCAACTGCTGCAAGTGTGGTGAGATGATTTTCTTTTAATATCTCCCATGCTTTTTTTATTGATATATCTTTTGATACTCCTTTTAAATGTCTGTATTCGACATCCTTTACCTGGGTGAATACATTTTCAACAGGTTCAGGTGGTGATATATTAAATGAGTTCAGTACAAATTCTGTTTCTGCGTTTAACTCTCCCGCTCTCATAGGGATGTGATTATCAGATGATATATTATTCTTCAAATAGGCATAACAGATAGCTGAACAGATAGAATCTGTGTCAGGGTTTTTGTGACCTATAACATAAATATTTGATTTGATTTCCTGTGACATATAAAATACTCCTTTACATGATTGGATGGAGAACCTGACTATTCTTAAAAATATAGCACCGAAACCTCTGGTTGTATCAGCGGATTCGGTGCAACATATGTTCCCGAGGCGATTCGAACGCCCGACCTACCGCTTAGGAGGCGGTTGCTCTATCCTGCTGAGCTACGGAAACGTAAATACTTACATATTGTAAAGTATTTGGTCTCAATTGTAAATATAAAATTTTAAATTCTTACATGACCCTGCAGCCAGATTTCCCCTCTGAATCTTCGACCCTCTTTTGGCTCGCCCTGTAAATCGAGACTGTTAATGGCAATGTTCAGGCGAATATCCCTTGCCTCAACCAGAAGATTATACACTGTCTCTTTTGAAACAGGATTGATAATCTCAGAGACTTTAAGAATATTTCCTATAACCATATAGTGGTCACATTCTACACCGCAAGGCATAAAACTTGTATCTACGATGGAAAGAATGTCTTCGTTTCTTATGCGGCTGTACAGCGAAGTATATGTGTCCATTTCACGCAGGCTCAGAGTTTCTATAGCTTCAGTATCCCCATTTTTAGCTGCAAATAAAAGTGTGTCATTCAAAATCTTAATCTTCTCATCATACATTTGTTGGGTAATACTTTTTTGCACGCCAAGAAGTACGGTTCCGTTTACGGACAGAGCCGAAAATTTCACATTGTTGAGATTTCGATTAGAATAGTTAAGCCATTTTGACTTAGCATAATCAGTAATATTCTGCAGATAAAAAATCAGAGTCATACCGAGTCTGTAATCATCACATACACCGGCATATGATTCTTTATCGGTTTGTTTTTCAATGGTAATAGACTGAAAATCCAAACCGGTATCACCTTTTATATATGGAAAATAGTGCTCTATCGAAAGAGCACCATTTATATCATATTCACCTAACAAAGTCAGCCCAATAGAAGGTCCAAAGTCTTTTTCAAACTGGATAAGAGATGTGTCTACGCTTATGGTAGTCATCATCTTCCTGTTGGGAGTTCTAAGGCATAAGGCATAAATTTTTTCAAGCTGTTTTCTTGATTTTATACTGCTAAAACCAATAGCCCTTAAATAAGAGTGCATATATGTCTCCTTATTTGATTATTGTTTTTCCACCCATATAAGGTCTTAATACTTCCGGTATGTTAATACTTCCGTCTTCATTTAAGTTATTTTCAAGGAATGCAATAAGCATACGTGGTGGTGCTACAACTGTATTGTTTAATGTGTGAGCAAAGTACTTAGTTCCGTCAGATGCTTTAACTTTAATGCCGAGACGGCGTGCCTGAGCATCACCCAGGTTGGAACAGCTGCCTACTTCAAAATATTTTTTCTGACGAGGTGACCATGCTTCAACGTCGTAAGATTTAACTTTAAGGTCGGCTAAATCACCGGAACAACATTCAATAGTACGCACCGGAATATCCATAGAGCGGAATAAATCAACAGTGTTTCTCCATAATTTGTGGAACCAGTCCATGCTGTCTTCAGGTTTACATACAACAATCATTTCCTGTTTCTCAAACTGATGGATTCTGTAAACTCCTCTTTCCTCAATACCGTGAGCTCCTTTTTCTTTTCGGAAACAAGGTGAATAGCTTGTAAGTGTTTGAGGAAGAGTATCCTCAGGGTTTAATGTATCAATGAATTTACCAATCATGGAATGTTCACTTGTTCCGATAAGGTAAAGGTCTTCACCCTCAATCTTATACATCATGGCATCCATTTCGGCAAAACTCATAACACCTGTTACAACATTGCTTCTAATCATAAACGGAGGAATACAATAAGTGAAACCTCTGTCAATCATAAAGTCTCTCGCATAAGAAATAATGGCTGAGTGCAGTCTGGCAATATCACCCATGAGGTAATAGAATCCGTTACCGGCAACCTTTCTTGCGCTCTCAAGGTCGATACCATTCAGCTTTTCCATTATATCAGTGTGATAAGGAACTTCAAAATCAGGAATGACCGGCTCACCAAACTTCTCTAATTCAACATTGCAGGAATCATCCTTGCCTATTGGAACGGTTGAATCAATAATGTTAGGAATAACCATCATCTTCTGTTTCAATTCATCCTTAACCTCAGGTTCCTTTTTCTCAAGTTCGGCAAGGCGGGCTGCATTTTTTGCGACTTCTTTCTTAACTTCCTCTGCCTCTTCTTTTTTACCCTGAGCCATCAAAGCACCAATCTGTTTTGCAATAACATTCTTTTTCGCACGGAGTTCGTCAGCTTCCTGCTGGAGAGCTCTTGCCTGCTTATCTAATTCTATGATTTCATCTACAAGCGGAAGTTTGCTGTCCTGAAATTTCTTTTTAATATTCTCCTTAACCACGTCCGGATTTTCTCTTAAAAACTTGATGTCTAACATGATAATCTCCTTTTCATTTTATAAGTCGAAGCTGATATCTTCCTCTGCTTCACTTGTTAAATCTTTTATTTCTTCATCTACTGTCTTTGCTTTTTCAATAGCCTGTTTTTCTTCCTCTGACAGTGGAATGTAAGACTCTCCCTTTATAATTTCCTTTGCATAAATGTAACAGCCATCTCTGTTATGCATTGCATTTAATGTAACACCGGTGTTATCTTCATTCAAAAGAGCAAGTACAAAGCTAAGCTTTCCTGCCATTTCGTTGAAGGCATCATATTTAATGAGTCCCATCTTGCTATAGCATGCTGAAAGATGATTTTTTATGTGATTATGCTCTTTTGTCACCCTTTTCGCATTAGCTTTAACCTGATCCATTTCTTTAAAACGAATACGGATGATTTTTTCCAGGTCAGCACCTTTTTTTCCGCTCATGAGGGTGTAATATTTTCTGCTTATTACATTCATTTTGTTAATGATAATCACGGTAACAATAATCAGCAATACGACAAGGATAAGTAACAGATATATGACTGTTGTGAGTTTCATACCCAATATAGTTTCATTCATATAATATATCTCTCCTTATTTTGCACTATAAAGCAGTTGGGTGATTCTGTCGAGGTCATCCTCGGAATAGTATTCAATTTCTATTTTACCCTTGTTTTTACCTTTAGATTTAATGGTTGCCTTCGTACCCAAAACGTTTTTAAGACGTTCTTCAATTTCAGAGTAAAGAAACGATAAATCTTCTTTTGCTGCAGCAGCCTCAGACTTACTTTTCCTTCCTGACAGAACTTTCTTTACATAGGCTTCTGTTTCGCGAACGCTGAGTTTCTTATCAAATATATATAAAGCAGTTTCGTATTGCAATGTAGAATCCTCGATAGATATAAGTGCTCTCACATGTCCTGTGGTAAGCATATCATCAATAAGCATCTGCTGAACTTTTTCTGTCAGCTTTAGGAGTCTGAGGGAGTTAGTAATAGTCGTCCTGCTCTTTGATACACGCTCTGCAACCTCATCCTGTTTAAGATTAAATTCTTTAATAAGTCTGCTGTATGCGTGTGCCTCTTCAATAGGATTTAAATCTTCACGCTGAATATTTTCTATGAGGGCAATTTCGACTATTTCCTGGTCATTGTAATCTTTAATTACAACAGGAACTTCCTTTAGACCGGCAAGTCTGGCAGCTCTCCAGCGACGTTCACCGGCAATCAGCTCATAAAACCCTTTTCGTTTAACTACAACTAAGGGTTCAATAATTCCAAACTGTTTTATTGAATCTGCAAGCTCAGACAAAGCATCCTCATCAAAATGTTTTCTGGGCTGGTTTTTGTTTGGTTCAATACGATTTATATTAATTGTCTGTTCAACTTTTTTAACAACTTCTTTGATTTCAGTTTTTGTCACAACGGCTTTTTCTGATGTAGTGCTGTTATCAGTTTTTTTTGGTTCCCCGGTAGGTATAAGATTATCAAGACCTCTTCCTAACCCTCTCTTTGGTGCCATAACATTCCTCCTTAGAATACTAATAAAATAGATTAATATGCCATTAAAGACCGTACCTTATAAATTGGCATAAAGTTTGTTGTTAATTACTTCATCAGCTAAATCCCTATAGCCCTGTGCTCCTGCGGAACGGCTGTCATACAAATTGATGGGCAGACCAAAACTTGGTGCCTCTGCAAGACGTACGTTTCTCGGTATAATGGTTTTATATATAAACTGATCAAGATTATTTTTAACATTTTCGACAACTTCCAGGGATAGGTTGGTTCTGGCATCATACATTGTAAATACGACACCTTCTATTTCTAAGGTCTTGTTCAGCTTTTTCTTAATCAGGTCAATGGTATAAATAAGCTGCGAAAGACCATCTAAGGCGAAAAATTCGCATTGGATAGGCACCAATACCGTATCTGCTGCTGTCATTGAGTTGACAGTAAGAACTCCCAAAGCGGGAGGGCAATCTATAACAATAAAATCATACTTGTCTCTTATGTTTGATAAAAGATTTTTTAGTATGTATTGAGGATTATCCAGCTCAATGAAATCTACCTCTGCTCCGGCTAAATCTCTGCTGGAAGGTAAAACACTTAAATTAAGACGTTTGTCAAGAGGACGGATTATCATACATTCACCAATGTTACAATCTCCGAGCATAGCATCGTATATAGTATAGGAAAGATTATTTTTATCTATGCCGAGACCGCTGGTAAGATTGCCCTGCGGATCCATATCAACAGCTAAAACTTTCTTTCCTTTCTCTGCAAGACAAGCCGCTAAATTTATTGAAGTTGTAGTTTTGCCAACACCGCCTTTTTGGTTGGCAATTGCAATAATTCTACCCATGTCTAAACCTCCATACGTATCCATTATTATAACACTAACTGACATGTTTCGCTATATCTAAATATGGGACATTTTTTAAATATAGTACAATATATAGTTTTTAACTCGCATACAATGAAATTCATATAGTTTCACGTGAAACCTGAATATATAAACTCCACTTTTTAGTTTCGTAATATATATGTTTCACGTGGAACATTATGTAGGATATATAGATTATATATAGGATATGTATTATATAATTTATATATAGAAAAGAAATTTTAGTGAGCCGGAATATTCTTTAGATAATTAAAAGTTGTGATGTGGAATATCTGAACACTACATATAACTTTGTTATGTATGTTTCACGTGGAACATTATGTAGGATATACAGATTATATATAGGATATATATTATATAATCGACATATAAAAGAAATTTTAATGAGCCGGAATATTTTTGAGATAATATAAAGTTGGATATAGGTTTATATGAATCTTTCTGTGAGTTTCACAATGTATTATGTTTCACGTGGAACATTAATTCTTATTTAGGTGTATATTGCTACGATAATACAATGTTGTAAATATA
>CAZKMB010000023.1:0-17017 GCA_964553965.1 uncultured Bacteroides sp.
CCACGTATCTAGCTTGGAAGGCTAGTGTTCTACCATTGAACTACACCCGCATATACATATGCAATTAAGTGTTTAAAAGTCGGGGTGACAGGATTCGAACCTGCGACCTCCTGATCCCAAATCAGGCGCTCTAGCCAAGCTGAGCCACACCCCGAAGGAGTATAAACATTAAGTCATTGTGTGGTGTCTTATGTACCCCATCTCTTAACGCAAGACCTATTATATATAAACTAATTGATATTGTCAACAACTTTTTTAAAAAAGTTTAAAAAAATTTTTATGATGTCAAAATCCTCTTTAAAAATCGTAAATACTGTCATATAATATGGGGAGTTTATGAAATAATTATGCAGAAGGTGAATTAAAATGGACAATTTTATATTTAGCATAAATGTAACAATTCCCATTTTTTTAATTATACTGTTAGGGTATATACTCAGAAAATTGGAATTTTTAACAGAAGAGTTTGTTCGTGTTGCAAACAGATATGTGTTTGTGGTTGCACTTCCTGTTATGCTTTTTACGGATATATCAAAAACAGATGTCAGAGAGGACATGAATATAAAATTTTTCCTGTATTGTATGATTGTTACTATACTGATGTTTATATTGGTGTGGATAATAGCCTGGTTAACAATTAAAGATAAAACAATGACGGGGGCATTTGCCCAGGCAGGTGCAAGAGGAAGTGCAGCGGTGCTGGGTGTTGCCTTCGTGGAGAATATATGCGGCAGTATAGGCATGACTCCTCTTATGATAGTAGCGGCTGTTCCGTTTTTTAATGTATTGTCCGTAATAATACTTGTATGTAATGCAAACAATAAAGAAGAGAAGAATTTTGGTAAGATTAAAGATTCCGTTGTGAATATAATAAAAAACCCAATCATAATCGGCATCCTGCTTGGTCTTATTGCATCTCTGATTAAATTTAAAATGCCTGTTACAGGTGAAAGAACTCTTGAATATATATCAAGAACAGCCACACCAATTGCCCTGTTGGCAATAGGGGCAGGTTTCGATACTGAACAGGCACTGAAAAAACTTAAACCTGCATTATGGGCAAGTTTTATAAAACTTATAGGCTTGCCTTTGATTTTTCTTCCTGTGGCATATTATATGGGATTTGCTTCCAGCGAAATGGTTGCCATACTTATTATGTTGGCATCACCTACTACTGTAAGCAGCTATATTATGGCAAAAAATATGGATAATGATGAAGTCTTGACATCAAACGTTGTAGTACTGACTACATTGTTCTCATCAATTACCTTAACTCTCTGGATATTTGTATTAAAAAATCTTGGGTGTATTTAAGAATAAAGCATATAAAAAAATATTGTAAAAATTATGAAAAAAGTTCTTGACAATTTGAACAATAGCCATTATACTAACAAAGGTGTTGAGAGACACGAATGGGATCTTAGCTCAGCTGGGAGAGCATCTGCCTTACAAGCAGAGGGTCACAGGTTCGAGCCCTGTAGGTCCCATTTCATATGGCGGGATAGCTCAGTTGGCTAGAGCACACGGTTCATACCCGTGGTGTCGAGGGTTCAAATCCCCCTCCCGCTACTTTATATTTAGTATGGTGTTGGTCCATGAAGGCAGAGCTTATCAAGTCTTGTGGGCTATTTTTATTTCTTTAAAATACTTAAGAAAAATCATACGTACAGAGTTTTCTGATATAATTTACAGCTTCAAGAAACAGACCGTATAAAATTAAATATGGGAAGATAGATTGTCGTAAGACATTATGTTATGTAAAAAAGAGTACATATCAGAGCTTTCGTTCTGATATGTACTCCTTTTTAGTTATTGATTGTCATATTTTTTAGTTAAATCATCTATATCATTGCCGAAAGTATCAAGCGGTGTATTGAGAATTTTTTCTAAATCCTCCTGCTCCTTGTTATCCTGTTCTTTCTTTTTCTTCCACCATTTGAAGAGAATAGAAATAACAACGATAACTGCAATGGCAATGATGAATACGGTCATAATGGCTCTGATATTGCTCTTTGCCATTATGTTTTGAGCAGCATCTCTAAAACCGTTTCCAAAAGCTTTGGCTAAGTCATTGGTTGACCAGTATCCGTTGACTTTGTCACATATCACATCGATGGAGTCGTCATCGATAATCTCTCCTGTATCATACCCGGCTGCAAAATAATAGTCGTCTTCTGAAGCTATATAAAGGACAAGCAAGTTGCCTTCAGAAGTGAACAGCTTTTCGTACAGCATATCCTGATATGTATCATATCCGCTGTATTCGCTCTTGGCAGGTGTATTTTCGATAATGTAAAGGAATGGGAAAACACCTGTCTTGTTGTAAAACTCCTTAAATCCGGAGATAAGGGTAGTTTCGTTACCCCTGTCGATGAATTTAGCATCGCCTTCGCTGTTATCAATATAATATCCATGACTGCTGTCGACTGAACCGGTATATTTTTCACGATTAAGCTTTTCGTCTGATGAGCTAAATCCATTTCCGATACTACCTGCGAAAAGAGCAATAATGATAATGATTACAATAAGTGCTGCAAGGATAGAACTGCATCCGGATGAGTGATAGTGAGGACCACCGCCATAATAGTGATGATAATGGCGAGGCCTCGGAGGTCTGTGATAAGGACCACCCGGATGAGGACCGCCTGGATGAGGACCGCCTGGATGAGGACCGCCTGGATGAGGACCACCGTAATGATGACCACCGCCACCCATTGGACGATGACCACCGCCACCCATTGGACGATGACCACCTCCACCGCTACTTCTTGATCTTCCGCTACCTGAAAATGAACGACTGCCACCGCGACTTCCTCCGCCCATTGAACGACCGCCGCCGCCACGACTTCCGCCGCCACCCATAGAACGTGCCATAATATATATCCTCCTTATGTATGATTTTTTTAATTTAGATACATTTTACAATGGATTGAGCAAACAGTAAATATAAATTTTACTACAAATACGGATAAAAAAATTAAATAAATAGTGTTATGGACTAAATGAATTGAATTGAAAACATAAATATGTTAAATTATACAGGAGATAATAAATAGTATAGTTCATATTATGAACTAATATATTGCCCTTGATGGCGGAAAGGATATTTTATGAGAATTGGAATGGGCTATGACGTCCACAAATTAGTTGAGGGGCGTAAGCTTATAATAGGCGGAGTCACAATTCCCTACGAGAAAGGATTGCTCGGACATTCAGATGCAGATGTTCTTTCACATGCTGTTATGGATGCTTTGCTTGGGGCTTGCGCAATGGGAGATATAGGCAGACATTTTCCTGACACGGAGGAAGAGTTTCGCGGAGCGGACAGTATGGTTCTGATGGAGAAAGTCGGAAAGATTGTTGATGAAAAAAATATGCTCATAGGTAATATTGATGCAACTATTATTGCTCAGAAACCGAAGATGGCACCTTATATAGAAGATATGAGAAAAAATATAGCAGGGCGACTTGGTATAGACATAAATCAGGTCAACATAAAAGCTACTACGGAGGAGGGACTGGGATTTACCGGTGAGGGACTGGGAATCTCGGCTCAGGCCGTGTGCCTGCTTGAAACTGTAAATAATTTTGATTACAGGGAAAGTTATCAGGCAGGTGAAGAGACTGTCAGATGTTCAGGTTGTATGGGCTGTGGAAAAAAATAAAAGAATGGGATGTGAAAAATGGACGATTACACGAAGGATATCATTTTTACTTACGAAAAAAACAACAAAGATGAGGTTAGAAAACTCTGGGAGCAGTCTTTTAATGATCCGGTGTCTTTTGTGGATTATTATTTTGACAGAATCTATAACAAAAACAGAGTTTTGTCAGCTGTTTTAAATGATGAGCTTATAGGTATGATTCATCTTAATCCATATGTAGTCTCATATAAAGGGGAAGAGTATAACTGCCCATATATTGTTGGAGTGGCTGTAAGACCTGATATGCAGGGCAAGGGTGTTATGCATGCCATGATGGAAAAAGTATTAAATGACATAAAGAAGGAAGCTCCTTTTGCTTTTCTCATGCCTAAAAAAGAGGAATATTATAACGGACTGGGATATAAAAAAGTATATAGTACAAGGATATTGGATATCTCTATAGTTGATGCAGATGTATATGAGAGAGATGTTATGGACAATTACTCATCTCTTATGCTTGACGTGGTGTCTCTAAGCCGGCTGAATGATTGCGAATATGAAAATCTTGCTGAGTGGATAAATCACATAATGAAACAGCAATATAATGGTTTTTGTATAAGGAATAAGAACTATTTGAAGGAACTTATGGAAGAACACAGATGCCAGCATGGGGATGTCTGTGTTGTAACCGAAACCTGTATGGGTGATGATGGTGAAAAGATATATCATAATCTTGTCGGTATGTTTGCATATGATGTATATGATGAGATTATGTATGTGGAAAGGTTTTGGCCTACAAAGGGAAATATGATAGCGCTTTTGAGCTGTGTTATGAGACAGGGTGTTGAGGTGACCTGTGACAGAATGATGGTAACTGTTGCCAGTGATGACATAGAAGATGTGAGCCATCTTGTGATGGGGGCAGATATCGATATAAGTAACGGAAACGGAATAATGGCTGTCGGTCTTACAATAGATACAAAGGAGATAGCTGATGAATTTTGCTCTGCCTGCTTTTTTGATGAAATTGTGTAATACATTTAATATTTGCATTGTAAAAACAAAGCAAATTATGTTATAATAAATCGATTTGCATATAGCAATGGCAATAAAATCGAATGGGGGATAGTCTCATGTATGAAATTTTAAAGAAAGAAGTCCTGAATCAGGCTGTTATCATGATGGAGGTTAAGGCTCCGTATGTTGCTGCCCGTTGCGAAGCAGGACAGTTTGTAATCGTCAGATTGGGAGAGGATGGTGAAAGAATCCCTCTTACAATTGCTGATTTTGACAGAGAAAAGGAAAGTGTAACAATCATTTTCCAGATAGTTGGATATTCAACAGAGCAGTTTGCAAAGCTTGAAGAGAAAGATTCGTTTGATGATTTTGTTGGTCCGCTCGGACAGCCGGCACCATTTGGAAAGTGGAACAGAGTTCTCGGTATTGCCGGTGGCGTGGGCTCAGCACCTCTTTATCCTCAGCTTAAGAAACTTTCTGAGATGGGTGTGGAATGTGATGTTATTATTGGAGGACGTTCAGCGGAATTTGTAATTTTAGCAGAAAAATTTGCCAAGTTCTGTAAGAATGTATATATTATGACCGATGATGGTTCCCTTGGTGAAAAGGGCGTTGTAACCAAGAAAATACAGGAGCTTTTAGATGCAGGAGAAAAATATGATCATGCGATTGCCATTGGTCCGCTTATTATGATGAAGTTTGTAGTTGCAACAACAAAACCGGCAGATTTACACACAACAGTTTCTCTTAATCCTATTATGATTGATGGTACCGGTATGTGCGGCGGATGTCGTGTTACCGTAGGCGGGGAAACTAAGTTTGCCTGTGTTGACGGACCTGATTTTGATGGTTTCCTTGTGGATTTCGATGAGTGTATGAAGAGACAGACATTCTATAAGGAAGAAGAACATGCCTGCAGAATGAAAAATGCAGCTGAGAATTTATAGATATAGGAGAGATATATTATGGCAAATATGAGTCCAAATAAGGTTCCTATGCCACAGCAGGATCCTGACATCAGAAATAAAAACTTTGAAGAGGTTGCAACAGGTTATACAGCAGAAATGGCTATGGAAGAGGCATCAAGATGTATTAACTGTAAAAATAAACCATGTATGACAGGATGCCCTGTTAATGTCCCTATACCGGGCTTTATTGAGAAGGTGGCAGCAGGAGATTTTGAGGCAGCCTATGAAATTATTACAAGTGAAAATGCACTCCCTGCAATCTGCGGACGTGTTTGTCCACAGGAAAATCAGTGTGAGGGTAAGTGTATAAGAGGCATAAAAGGTGAGTCTGTTTCCATAGGACGACTCGAGAGATTTGTGGCTGATTATCATATGCAGCACGGAAAGAAAGCTGAGCTCAATATAGAAAAGAACGGAAAGAAGGTTGCTGTTGTCGGATCAGGTCCGGCAGGTATTACCTGTGCCGGTGAGCTTGCAAAGAAGGGATATGAGGTAACTATATTTGAAGCATTACATAAGGCAGGCGGTGTTTTGAGCTATGGTATACCGGAGTTTAGATTACCAAAGTCTCTTGTTGCAAAGGAATTGGAAAATGTAACAGATATGGGCGTTAAGCTTGAGACCAACGTAGTTATAGGACGTTCTCTTACAGTTGATGATTTGTTTGAGAGAGGATTTGATGCAGTGTTCCTTGGAACAGGTGCCGGTCTTCCTAATTTCCTCAGAATTCCGGGTGAAAATCTGTTGGGTGTTTATTCTGCAAATGAGTTCCTTACAAGAGTTAATCTTATGAAAGGATATAAGAAGGACGAGGTCCCTACTCCTGTTAAGGTTGGAAAGAGAGTTGCTGTTGTGGGTGCAGGAAATGTTGCGATGGATGCTGCGAGAACCGCAAAGAGACTTGGCGCAGAGGAAGTATATATTGTATACAGAAGAGGTGCAGAGGAAGTTCCTGCAAGAGCAGAAGAGGTTGAACATGCTAAGGAAGAGGGCGTTATATTTAAGCTTCTCAACAACCCGGTTTGTATCCACGGTGAAGATGGATGGGTAAAGGGCATAGAAGTTGTTGAACAACGTCTCGGTGAGCCTGATGCATCAGGAAGAAGGAGACCTGAACCTATCGAGGGTTCCAATAATATTATTGATGTTGAAACAGTGGTTATAGCTATCGGACAGTCACCTAACCCACTTATTCGTCAGACAACTAACGGCCTTGAAACACAAAAGTGGGGAGGCATTATAGTTCAGGAGGAAACCAACGAGACTACACGCAAGAATGTATATGCCGGTGGAGATGTTGTTACCGGAGCTGCAACAGTTATTCTTGCTATGGGTGCAGGTAAAAAAGCCGCAAAAGCTATAGATGAGTCACTTAGTGTACAGTAAGATACAGGGAGCGATACTTTGGATAGATATACAGAACAGATATTGAAGAAAAAAGTTGATGGCAGGCAGAAAGCACTTTTTGCCTGTGGTATTGCGGTTATACTTATCGGTGTTTACTTTATTCTCTTTATACATTTCAGTGTAGGTGTTGCCGTAGTAGCGGCAGGCTGTTGCTTTGCCTATGTGGTAAGATTGGCATATGATGCGGAGTATGAGTATTTGTTTGTTAATGGTGACTGTGATGTCGCAGTAATTATAAACAAATCCAACAGAAAAGATAAGTATTCATTTAAGGAATCGGATGTACAGAGAGTTCTTCTGTATAATTCAGATGTGTGTCAAAATGAATTTCAGGTTAACGCTGAACTGTCTGTAAAGGATTTTACTTCCGGAAATAAAGAAAAATCGGATGAATGGTATGTTTTTTTTACCAACGCTAAATCCCGGACTGTAGCGGTTGTGCTTGAGTTAAATGACAAGTCGGTTGAACATGTGCGTGAATGTTACAAAAATAAACTAAATTAATTAAAAGTAATTAAAATTTTGGCTGCAGATTCAAAATCTGCAGCCTCTTTTTTAGTGAGATTTTTTCAGACAAAAAAGACCTAAAATCATGGATATGCCAAGAAAAATTGTTACAGATATGAAGATTTTATCACCTGTGTTTGGCAATGCAGGGGCGGTCGCACCCAAAACTTTTGGAGGAATCAGGTTATTGTGTATATTTACCTGACCGCATAAATAGTATTTGGAATCTGTAGTATTGATTATGGATATTGAGTCGCCGTCTGCACATAAATCAAAAATAATATTTTCTGATTTTATGTAACCGGGTGGACAGTTTATTTCCTCTAATTCGTATATGCCAAGTGGCAGGGTTGGGGAAGATAAAGCTATACCATTTTCATCTGTTACTATTGTTTCCACCAGCTCCCCTGATTCGTATATAATCGAGTTACTGCCATCAATAGAGTATATTGTTTCTCCGGCATATATATTAAAGGATATTCCTGAAGGAGATATAGCTGTAGTTTCTCCTACGGGTATTTGAAGGGTTTTAACAACTTTTATCTGACCATATATAGGTGTGTTTTCTATACATACGGTAAAAATTCCCATATCTGTATAGGAACCGTTTTCGTCAAGATATTGTGTATAATCAGATGTGTTGGTTATGTCTATGATGTAGGCAGAAGTAGAAGACATGGGGAGATAGCCTTTAGGAGAAGATATTTCTTCTATGCGGTATTTGCCGGGCATCAGCGGTTCGGGAGTTATTAAAGTACCGGAAGCATCGGTCTGGAACCGGTCGGTGGTAAGAACCCTGCTTCCTTCATTGAAAGTATATGATACATATTTTTCTTCGGAAAATGACCAGATTTTAAAGGTGGCAGGATTGTTGAGAATTATTTTATCTGTTGCAGAGTCCTGCTTTTTTATCTGCAAATATGCCTTAAAACTTTTGTCTGTGAGGTAAATCATATTTGAAGTTTCACCGGATGACTGTTCTATTTTGACAATAAAATCAGATACGGGAAGGTAATTATCGGGAATAGTAGTTTCCTTGACCAGATAATCTCCGAAGGGGAGCGGAATTGTCAGGGCATATCCGTTTGAATTAGTAAATAACTCATGTTCGCCATTTTTTGCTATGGGAATAGTTTTGCTGTAATCCCAAATATAATTGCCGCTTTCGTCTTTTGAAAGCTCACTGGTTGGACAAACCATAAATCCCGCTCCGGAAAGTGGCTGCTTGTCAGTGGCGGTTTCACCGTATTTTGTTAATTCAAATGGTTTTTGGACAGGCGTGTCAGTGAGTGGCAGGGATGTGACAGAAAGTGTGTTTACTGATACTGTGGTTATATCCGGAGATAATTCATAACCCTTTGGCGGGGTGAGCTCTTTTAAATAATAAACACCTCTTGTAATATTATCAGCTCTGGCATATCCGGAGGCATCTGTGGTAAGAATAACAATTGGATTTTGATTATTTGCCGCATCGGTTTTTGATAAATACAGACCATAGGTGGCATTTTCCAGCGAATAGTCAGTATTGTTTTTTGTGACTGATTCATCGGAAGATGATTTTATAATTTCCAGTGAGCCCTTGTTGTACCAGTTTATGGAAAGATTGCCGCATTCTTTTGAAGGCGTTTCCTCAAGATATGCTAAATCCTGAATGGATTCAGAGGAGGTTACCGCAATAACCATGGAATAAGTTCTTTCGTTTATGTGTAATGTACCACTTTCCCAGGTGCCGTCAGAATCCATAGAACCTGTTATGTAAAATGAGTCACCACCGTGTACGGTAACCGTACCTGTGCCGGAACTGCCATCGGAGAAATGTAACTCCATACCGGGAGATAAAGTAATGTCGGTGGATATACGGGAATCACCGTTTGCGGTAATAAGTTCAGTTCTTTGATATGCACCTTCTCCGTAGGCGTTACATATGTTGGGAGAAAAATTAAGAGAATATACAGGTACATCCGGGGCGGAATATAAAAAATTTTTAAAATCATCGCATATATTTTTATATCCGTAACCCGAATATGCATCGGAGAGCATAATGGAAGTACAGAGTATGGCTTCTCCGTCACCGGAAAAACCATTCCATTCAGCGGGACCGTTATACCCGTAGTAAAGTATTTTTTTGATATAAGGATTATCAAAATAGGAGAGCGTAACCTCTGTGCCAACCTGGGGCGTATCCTTGGCTCGCTCTAAACATAATGCCCTGTGTCCGTTATCGAGGAGAAAAGTATTGCCGTAATATTCGATTACATCGGTAAAAATTGCAGGCGTAACATTTGTTACATAATGCCTGTTTTCTCCGCTTACTTTGATGTGTAAGGGGACGAAACATAAAAATAAGGTTAATAGTGCAATCAGTATTTTTTTTGTTTTCTTTTTCTTCATAGAAAACCTCCTTGTATAATGTAATATTTATCTATATAAACCATATAAATATGGATTGATTTTATGAATAAAATCATGATAAAGAAGAAAAATAATTGTAAATAATATAGAGATGGTAGATGTAAATGAATAAAGTAGGCAAAATAATAACTTCGTGCATTATAGGCGGATTTTTTTATGTAGGTGTAGAAATTCTGATGAGAGGGTATTCACATTATTCGATGTTTATCTGTGGGGGATTGAGCTTTTTCCTTGTAGGGATGACAGGGAAAAGCATACTTGAGAACAGCAGAAGACCGGGACTTGCCATATTGGCAATAATGATAACAGGCTCATTGATAATAACAACTTTGGAATTGGTGACCGGTATAATGGTTAATCTGATGTTTGATATGAATGTATGGGATTATTCGGATATGGATTGCAATGTACTTGGACAGATTTGTCCGATTTTCAGTGTACTTTGGGCAATGATAAGCCTTCCCTGTGTGTATATTGATAGCATGATTAGGAAATATGTATACGGTGAAAAAATTGAATACATCGAAATCAGATAAAAATATCAACCAGACTTAAGAAATTAAGTCTGGTTAGAAATAATGTCAAATATGTATAGAATAATTATGGTTCAAGCGGAGTCATTTTAAGACCTTTATACATTTTGGTGTACAAGCTCTTCTCATCCTGGTATAGAACATAACCGCGAGCGCCATCCTTAACTATGTAAGTATATTTGTTCTTCTGAACGTTCATATAAAGCACTTCGTCAACATTGAGCTCTTTAGCCTTAGCCTTAGCGGTGTAGACGTTAAGTGGCTCTAATTTGAATTTTTTTACAGCCTGATCTACTGTCATTATAATTACCTCCTATCTGGCATTACAATATTTTTCTTGATTCGTATAAAATGAGTATTATAATATATACAAATGAGTATTATGGTATAGTCATAATTATACGTTATTATCTAAAGATAGTATATTGTATATTATGCTCAAAGTCAACTATTAAAAATAACTAAAAAATTTTTTTTTCACCATTGTTTTCGATAATACAATTGGTAAAAATGTTAGGAGAAATCGGATATATGGATAAAAGAGTACATAATAAGAGAAAATTACTGCTGCATGTATGCTGCGCACCCTGCAGTTCCCATGTCTTGGAAATTTTAGCTGAGGAATATGACATAACGGTAATGTTTTATAACCCCAATATTACAGATGAAGAAGAATACAAAAAAAGGGTTAATGAACTTTTCGGCTTTGTTGAAAGAGCTCCCTTTGCTAAAAATGTAAATGTTATAGATGCAGGATATGAACCGCAGATTTTCTTTGATATGTCAAAGGGACTGGAAAATTTGCCTGAAAGGGGCGAAAGGTGCTACAAGTGTTATGAATTGCGAATGAGAGAGTGTGCTTCTTATGCAATCAATAACGGATATGATATTTTTACTACATCTTTATCCATCAGTCCGTATAAAAATGCAGCATGGATAAATGAAATAGGCAGCCGTTTATCAAAAGAATTTGGTGTTGATTATCTATACAGCGATTTCAAAAAGAAAAACGGTTATAAACGCTCCATAGAACTTTCAAGAGAATATAATTTATACAGACAGGATTATTGTGGCTGCATTTACAGTAAACTTGAAAGTGCAAAAAAAAGAAACAAATCCTTGTAGACAAAGCAGAAATATAGTAAAATCAATGTAGTATTCTTGTGGTAAGGAGGGCTGCCTGTGTATATTGGACAGATGAGTAATAATTATACAATTCCGGTTTCAAACATCGGAAGGGTTACGCCGGTTAATACGGATAACTCCGTGGACAGTGCTTCTACAATAAAGGGTGCCGCCAGATGTGAAACCTGTGAGAATCGAAAGTATGTAGATGGTTCAAATGAGAGTGATGTTTCTTTTAAAACTCCCGGAGCCATAAAACCTGAAGAGTCTTATGCAAAAGTCAGTTCCCATGAGAGACAGCATGTGTCAAATGCCGTATCAAAAGGTCAAAAACCGGGTGCAAGACTGATAAGCGTATCGGTATCATTGCAAATGAGTACCTGTCCGGAGTGTGGAAAACGATATGTGTCGGGCGGACTTACTGAATCGCAGATAAAGTATAATGAAAGCAATCCCTATGAAAACAACAGAAAGATTGTTGAAGAAAGCGTTCTTGCGGGAAACAATTTGGATGAAAGAATTTAAATCAGTTCATTTTTTCCGCGGGTGAGAAGACAAGCCATGTTTAATATGGCCTTTTGCTCGTCTTTTTCAAGACATCGATAGTGTGCGAGTATTTGTTTTTCTTTTGTTGTCAGATTGGCGTTTGGGAAAACTTTTTTGTAAAATGGAAAATTATTTAAATCATTTGGCGAGATAAGAGGAGTCAGAAGTTCCATTGGGTCTGTTTTGAAACACATTGCTATTTGGACAAGAACCTCTGCCGAGGGCATACGGGTTCCGTTTTCGTAATGGTTATAGGTTGACCGTGAGAGAAACAGAGCATCAGCGGCTTGCGCTTGCGTATATCCGGCGGCTATTCTTTTCTCTGTTAAAATGGCAGCGAAATCTTTTTGCGGCATATTCAATTTGTCCTTTCTTGATTGTGAATTAGATTTTTTTGGGGAAAAACCGGTTTGGTTTTTGGTGTGAATAGATAAATTGTTTTGAATAAAATAAGAAAATAAATTTGAATTGAGAAGAATACATATTTTTGCCAGTGTATCAGGTGGCGGCAGGCATCTTCCCTGTTCGTAGTTGCTGTAGGCTTGTCTGGAAATATTCAGCTGTCTTGATATGTCATCCTGGGTAAGTTTGTGATAGCGGCGAATTAATTTAAGACGAAGCCCAAAGTCTTCATAAGACATAGAACTCACCTCCGATAAAGAGATATTACCATACAGTAATATGATAAAGCAAGAAAAAATATAAAAAAAGAAGGTAAGGTAAAAAATGAGTAAAGCAGATGATATTTTTATTAATATGTGCAGGGATATAATTGATAACGGCTTCAGTACGGAAGGAGAAAAGGTAAGACCAAAATGGGAAGACGGCAGCTTTGCTTATACAATTAAAAGGTTTGGTGTGGTAAACAGGTATGATCTTTCCGAAGAATTTCCGGCTATAACATTGAGAAAAACATACGTTAAATCCGCAATTGATGAACTGCTTTGGATATGGCAGAAAAAGTCAAATAACGTAAATGATTTAAAGAGTCATATATGGGATTCCTGGGCTGATGCAGATGGCTCTATAGGAAAGGCATACGGATATCAGCTGGGTGTAAAACATAAGTATAAAGAGGGTATGATGGATCAGGTGGACAGAGTTATATTTGATCTGAAAAACAACCCATACAGCAGAAGAATTATGACCAATTTATACGTGCATCAGGATTTAAATGAAATGAATCTGTATCCATGTGCGTACAGCGTTACGTTTAATGTTACGGGAGACAGATTAAATGCCATACTCAATCAGCGCTCCCAGGATGTTCTTGCGGCAAATAACTGGAATGTGGTTCAGTATGCTGTGCTTGTACATATGATGGCTCAGGTTGCAGGGCTGAAACCCGGTGAGCTTGTCCATGTTATTGCGGATGCCCACATATATGATAAACATATACCTATAGTCAGAGAAATGATAGAGAGACCTACATATCCGGCACCTAAGTTTTGGATGAACCCGGATATTAAAGATTTCTACGAATTTACACTTGATGATTTTAAAATCGAAGATTATGAGGCAGGTCCTCAGATAAAAAATATACCTATTGCTGTTTAATGTTTTGTCAGGAGGAAAAAATGGATTTAATAGTTGCGGTAGATAATAATTGGGCGATTGGAAATAAAGGAGATTTGCTGGTGTCTATTCCTGAAGACCACAAGTTCTTCAGGCAGACTACTATGGGGGGAGTTGTGATTCTCGGCAGAAAAACTTTGGCCGGATTTCCTAATGGGCTTCCTCTGGCGGGCAGAGATAACATCATATTGTCAAGAAACCCGGATTATCAGGTCAGGGGCGGAATTGTAGTTCATTCTGAGGAAGAACTTTTTGAAACTTTGAAAAATTACAAAGACAGGCAGATATTTGTAATCGGCGGAGGAAAAATATATGAGATGCTGCTTCCTTACTGCAGATATGCTCATGTTACAAAGATTGATTACAGTTACGAGGCGGATACATATTTTCCGAACCTTGATGAAAAGGATAATTGGAAGATTGTGGCTGATAGTGATGAACATACTTATTTCAATCTTGAATTTTATTTCTACAAATACGAAAATGAGGCACCTTTAGAGTTTTAGGGCATACTTTCATAAAAGTTGCACAAAAAAGTTTATAGAAATGTAATAAAAGGCACAAAAACACTTTTAAATACAAAAAATATATGCTATAATTTTACTATGCGTTTTATAACATAATAATATATTGGAGGATGAAATATGGCAGATATAATGTTAACATCTGGTTTTGATTTTCAGGGTTACGAAATTACAGAGTATTTGGGGTTTGTAAGCGGTCAGACAGCACTGGGTTCAAACTTTTTCAAGGGGCTTGCTACAGGAGTTACCGAGATGTCGGATTCTGAGAGTGAGAAACTTACAAGCAAGCTTGAGCAGGCTAATGATTTGGCTATGGAAAAACTTAAAAAGGTTGCCTCAGCAAAGGGAGCTGATGCAATTATAGGTCTTGAACTCAATTATACACAGTTTGCAAATAACTCAGTGGGAACCATTGCTTCCGGTACAGCTGTTAAACTTGCTAAAAGGGTTGTTGAGGAGACTATTGTTGAAAAAGAACTTTATGTAAGTAATTATTATAACAGATTAGTGCCAAGACCTGTTAGAATTACCCTTACAGGAAACAAAAAAGATGTCAAAATTGCTGCATCCTTCTTTAACTACAATATGGATGATATCAAGGCTATCAGAGCGGATGTTGAGCTTACAAATCTTTACGAGGAGAAACTTTTATTAAAGAATCTGGATTTTGTTTTTGAACGCGGAAATGTTACTCTGATTGAGTCAAACGGCATTGAGTGTAAGCTTCCGGCTAAGGATATTCTCCTTATAAAGGATTCAAAGGTAACCATATCAAAATATGTGACAAGCAGAGGCGTATTTGCATGTAACGATTTACCTATAAATGTAACCATGCCTTTACACAGACTTGCTGCCCTCAAAGAAAAAAGAGGTATTGATGCAGTTGAAAAATACAGAACTGACGGCATGATATGGACATGTAACTGCGGTTATGTAAATGAAGCTGGTTCAGAAGAATGTATGGTATGTTCACGTAAGCAGGAGGAAATGAAGAGTAACTCCAAGTTCAATCCTGATGAGATGATTGCCAAGATGCAGACTAAGGAATATGTTATTGAAATAAAAGATGTACTTATGGAATACATAAAGGATATTGACAGTGAATACAGAATGGAACTTCTTGAGATTATGGAATCCGGATTGCAGTATGAGAAGACAAGAGGAAACATGAAGGATACAGTTATAGAGAAGGTTGAAAAGGTTTTTGAGGGCCATTAATTATTGTAAAAGACCATGCTGTGTGATAAACTTAAACTATTGACGTTATTGAGGTGAATAATATGGGCTCAGGTCTTAGTATGGCTAGTGTTAACAAAATTAAAGAACTGGCAGAACAAAGAGAATATAGTCTTGCCCTGGATATTGTTGACAGTCAGGATTTAAGCAAGTCACTAAATCCGCAGTTTTTAAGAATTTGCGGGGATATATATATGCACAATGAAAGATATATAGATTCGCGCAGAATTTTGCTCATGGCACATAAACTGGCACCTGAGGGCAAACGGGTTATATATTCTCTTACCCATCTTTATCTTTTGATGGGATATAAGGATATGGCAAAAAAATATTTTGATTTGTATATGTTTGATGCTGACGAGACAAGTATTGAAACGAGACAAATTAAATATATATACAGAAAAGCTGATAATGCTGAAGAGGAAGATCTTTATGAGCTGATTTGTCCTGAGTATATCCATGATATGGACTATGATTGGAGTTTTGAGACATATCTGTTATTGAAAAAAATGGGAAAAGATGATGAGGCAAAGGTTTTAGCAGGTGATTATATCGCAACATATAAGAATACTGCCAACAGTGAGTACATAGCTGATATTGAAAGTGGTAAAGACAGTTATGAGGCTCATTATAATATCTTTTCTGCAGAAAATGTTTTGGATGATGATCCGGAACAGGAAGAACTCAGATGTGAGGAAGCAGTTTTGCTTGAAGCGGATAATCTCAGAATAAATCCCAAAGATGCCGAGATTACCATTATGGTAGACGATTTTGAAGAGGTGGACATGGGAACAAAGAGACGCCTCAAAAAAATGCTAAAGAGTGAAGAGAAGAAAAAAAATAAGGAACAACAAGAAGAAGGTAACAACTCCGAAGAGACAGATAAAGATGATGCAGGTGAAGATAGAGATACGGAGTCAAATGATACAAAATCTGATGACGATATAAAGTCTGATGATGGAGTCTTAATGGATTCGTCGGGTGATGATGCGGTGGCAACCATGGAAGATGAAACTGTTGAAGAAAAAAAATCAAAAATTGGTTTTTTGAAAAAGGTTTTTTCTAAAAAGCATACAGACGATGAAGTCGAAGCAAGTGATGATTCCGGGCAGATTGACGATGAAAAAGATACAGAAACGAATGCTTTTGTCGTCGAAACGTTGCCGGAGGAAGAGGTCAGCGAACAGAAAGAGGATGCTATGCGAGAGTTACATACAAACAAGCACAATCCCAAAGTCTCAATTGATTTTGACAGTGATGATTTTACTGCAGAGTCAGATACAATAGAAGATTTGAAGGATGAAGATTTTTCAAATCCTTTTGATGAAATCACTGTGTTTAAAAAGGAAAAGGAAGAACCTATTTTTGTTCCAAAACGTAAAAAAGAGTTTTCTTTTGATGATATTGATTTCTCATCAGAGGATGAAGAAGAGTTTGAAGTTGATGATTTCTCGGTACCTGATGATGAATTTGGAAGTATGAATATAATTGAGGAAGAGTCAGAAGCTGAGAATGAACCGGAA
>CAZKMB010000023.1:17117-32764 GCA_964553965.1 uncultured Bacteroides sp.
GAGGTTGAGACTGAGGTTGCAGAAGAAATCGAAACCGAGGAAGAGCCGGAAACTGAGAATGAACCGGAAGAGGTTGAGACTGAGGTTGCAGAAGAAATCGAAACCGAGGAAGAGCCGGAAACTGTGATTGAACCGGAAGAAACCGAACCGGAAGAAGAGGTAGAAACAGAAACACAGACAGATATTCAGTCATATACTGGAGAAGAGGCAAGTGTTTCTGCGGATATAGATATTCCTATACAAGAAGAAAAGATACCGGATATGTCGAAAAACAGATTGGATTTTCCGGTGTTCAGGTCTTCGTTATTTCCAAACCATAACAGAGTGGTAAAACAAGTTGAAAATAATTTCAATGAGATTATGGAGAAAGGTCAGGATAAGATACAGGAAAACCTGCTTAAGGAAGAACAAATGCAAAGAGAGGCAGAAGCGTTACTTGCATCTCTCGGCATAGACCTCAACAGCGTTGAGGTTTCAAACGACAGTATGGAGAGTATCAACAAGACATTATACAATGAGCCTTCAAGAGATGAATTAAAGGCATCATTAAAGATTGATCCTGTTAAGAAAGATATCTTAAAAAAAATTAAAGAATATAGATAATTCTTGACGAGAAGGTGTTACTGAAAGGAGGCATAACAGGTGGCTATTGATCAAAGAGAAGCGTTGATTGCTGCCGTTAGAGCGCAGGTTGAAAAGGAAAAAGCTGCCAAGGCTGCTAAGCAGAAGAAAGAACAGGAAGAAATGCAGTTGTCAGGCAAAACTCCTGTATCGACAGGCTCTGACGATAAGCCTAAATACAAGACTTTGTCAGCTGAGGAGTTAGCAAAGATTGAAGAAAATAAGCGACGTAAACAAGCTGCAAAAATGGGTATTGTTTTAGAAGACGAGCCTGAAACAAAAGAAGTTAAGAGCGAAACCGAAGAGCCAAAGAAAGAGGAACCAAAGAAAGAGGAACCAAAGAATGAGGAGACTAAGAAAGATGATGAGAGTCTTGGTATGAGTGTCGGAATACAACCGGACAAATCAGGAAAGAGTCTTTCGATGGGGGGACTCGGAACAAAAACTGATAAAAAAGAAAATAAATCAGGGCTTGGTCTCAATATTGATCTTGACAAAAAAGATGATAATCAGACAGCCGAGAAGGAAAGCATTGTACAGCCACAGAAGTTTACCATCAATGGCAACAAAAAAACTGAACCTGCTAAAACGGTTAATGAAGAACCTAAAAAACCGCATTTTGATGAAGAAAAAGCAAGATTGCAGCCAACGAAACTTGTTGCCGGAAAGTCTGATGTAAAGATTATCAGCGACGATAGTAAGACAAATGCGGATGACGGCGTTTCATTTTCAAAACAGGGTGACACCACTATTATATCTGATGGTGTAAAATGGCAGGAAACTCCTGAGTCATCTGCAAAAACTAAGAATAACGATGATATAATCAATATTGTTCCTAATAGAACTACACCTACCAATGACGTCAAGAGTATGTATGACATTGATGATGATGGCGAGGATATATTAGGTGCTGAAATATCAAAATTGGCTAACTTCCAGGAAGAGCCAAATAAGACAGACTTCAAGCAGACTGCAGAGGCTGCCAAGAAAGATGAGGCAGAAGCTGCTAAAAAGGCTGAAGCAGAAGCTGCTAAAAAGGCTGAGGCAGAAGCTGCAAAGAAGGCTGAAATCGAAGCCGCCAGAAAGAAAGCTATGGAGGCGGAGGCTGCTAAGAAAGCTGCGGCTGAGGAAGAAGCCCGTAAAAAGGCTGAAGCTCAGAAACAGAGGATGAAAGAAGCTGAGAGACGAGCAGAAGAACAACAGAGAAGAATTGCAGAGGCTGCTGCAAAGGCAAGAGCTGAAGAAGCTGCAAGAAAGCGCGCTGAGGAAGAAGCAAGACGTAAGGAAGAAGAGGAAGCCAAACGTAAGGCTTTAGAAGAGGAACGTAAGAAAGCAGCAGAGGAAGCTCGTAAAAAAGCAGAAGAAGAAGCTCGTGCAAAGGCTAAGCAGGAAGCTCTTAAGGTTGCCGAGGAGGCTCGTAAAAAAGCCGAGGAGGCTGCTAAGATATTAGAAGCTGCTAAACGTGCCGAGGAAGAAGCTGCTAAAATAGCAGAAGAAAATAGAAAGAAAGCCGAGGCGGAAGCTGCTAAACGCGCTGAGGAAGAAGCTAAACGTAAGGCAGAGGAAGAAGCAAAACGTAAAGCAGAAGAAGAAGAAGCAAAGCGAAAAGCAGAAGAAGCAAAGCGAAAAGCAGAAGAAGAGGCTAAACGTCGTGCAGAGGAAGATGCTAAGCGTAAGGCAGAGGAAGAAGCTAAACGTAAGGCAGAGGAAGATGCAAAGAAGGCTGCAGAGGAGGCTCGTAAGAAGGCTGAGGAAGCCATGAGAATCCTTGAAGAGGCAAAGAAGGCTGAGGAAGCTGCTCTTAAAGCGGCAGAGGAAGCCCGTAAGCAGGCGGAAGAAGATGCTAAGAAGGCTGCAGAAACAGCAGCAAAGCGAAAAGCAGAAGATGAAGCCCGTAAGAAAGCTGAGGAAGAAGCTCGTAAGAAGGCTGAAACTGAGGCTCGCAGAAAGGCAGAAGAGGAAGCTAAGAAGGCTGCTGCGGCTGCATTAGCTAAGAAAGCCGAGGAAGAGGCTCGCAAAAAAGCTGATGAGGAAGCTAAGAAGGCAGAGGAAGAAGCGCGTAAAAAGGCAGAGGAAGCCAGAAAAATTCTTGAGGATGCCAAGCGTGCCGAGGAAGAAGCATTAAAGGCAGCAAAAGAAGCAGAGTCCATTAAACTCGATTTGACAAAACCTTCAACTGATGGTAAGTTACCGCTTGCTGCATATTATCTTGAAAAGTATACAGGTGTCGAGTCTTTGGCACAAAATGTAATTAATACATTTAACGAGGTTGCCAAGGCGGAAAAAGATGTCAGAAACATAGCTTTGCTTGGTGAACACGGATTTGGTCTTACCTCTGTTGGTGAGGATTTTGCAAGAAGCTTTTATGATATGGGCGTATGCAAAGCAAAGACCATAGCCAAGATAAAGGCCGCTGCTCTTAACAAGGTTAAACTTGCAGATGCAATGGTTAAACTTGCAGGAGGATGCCTTGTTGTAGAAAACTCAGGAATAATTGCCGCAGATAAGTTCAATGAATTGATGGATTTAACTTCACCATCAAAGAATGATGTAGTAGTTATTCTCACAGGAGAAGAAGGTTCGTTAGACCGTCTTTTCGCCGGAGCATCAAAATCAGCTGAAAAGTTTAAACATAAGATCAAGATAGCGGGTCTTTCAAATGCAGATATGATTAATATCGCCAAGGGTTATGTTAGCCAGAGAGGATTTAAAGCTGAGGATTCCTTTGACGGAGTTATGAGAACAATGCTTATGGCTATGGAATCCGGAAATATTGACAGAATGTTAAAGTCAATTGATGATGCTATGCTTAAATGTGAGGATAGAGAAAAATCAAAGGGCATTGAGGGAAAGAAATATTTACTAAGTGAAGATTTCAAATAAAAGTTGAAAAAAATAGTGCAGGTGCTTATAATCATTATATTAGAGCATTTGTGCTATTTTTTTAATACTATTAGATAAGGGGTTTGGTTGTGGTTAACATTGATATAGGAATAGATCTTGGATCTTCAAATACAGTTGTATATATTAAAGATAAAGGCATTGTTGTCAATCAGCCGTCAGTCGTTGCCTATGAAGTAAAAGGTAAAAGAGTAATTGCGATAGGCAATAAGGCGAAAAAAATGATTGGCAAAACACCGGATACCATAGAGGTGGTAAGACCGATAAGAAATGGAGTCATTTCGGATTACACTCTCACAGAACGTATGGTGAAAGCGTATGTAAAAAATGCCATTCAGCAAAGAAAAATATGGGGGAGACCAACCATATGTGTTTGTGTTCCGAGCGGGGTCACCGATGTGGAGAGAAGAGCTGTGGAAGATGCTGTTTACAGAACCGGAGCAAGAATGGTATACATTCTGGAGGAGCCTTTTGCTGCCGCTGTGGGAACAAAGGTGGATATTGACGGACAGTATGGCAGGATGATTGTCGATATAGGCGGCGGAACAACAGATATAGCTGTTGTTTCAAAAGGAAGCGTGAATTACAGTTCCTCAATGAAGGTAGCCGGTGATGCCTTTGATGATGCAATTATAAAATATGTTCGCAACAGACATAATGTTTTGCTGGGAGAAGTTTCGGCAGAGCAGCTAAAACTGGATATTGGTTCAGTTTATCCGAGGGAGAAGGATGCGGTCGGATTTGCAAAAGGTAAAGAAATGGTGAGAGGACTGCCTATTAAGATTACGGTTAAATCATCAGAAATTATCGAAGCTACAAAAGAAGTATCAGGACAGATTATCGATGCTATCCGTATAGCCATGGAAAGTATCCAGCCGGAGCTTGTGTCG
Organism: uncultured Bacteroides sp.; assembly: GCA_964553965.1. Classification (GTDB taxonomy): domain Bacteria; phylum Bacillota; class Clostridia; order Lachnospirales; family Lachnospiraceae; genus Coprococcus_C. The sequence continues at coordinate 21,530 of CAZKMB010000023.1, forward strand.
GATATATCAGAAAGGGGAATCCTTCTAACAGGAGGCGGAAGCAAGATATTTGGTATAGATAAACTGATAGAAGAAAAACTCGGTGTCAGGGCAAAGGTTGTAAATAATCCTGAGCTCGCGGTAGCCACCGGCGCAGGAACGGCAAATGCATATACAGACATGCAGGTTAAGAAACTTATTTTAAAAGAAGATTAAGAAAGGTAAATACCTGATGCACAAATATGATTATGAATATGACGGCAGATTTTTGCCTTTAAATTATAATGAAATGCTTGAAAAAGGGTGGGAACAACCTGATTTTGTCTTTGTTTTGGGTGATGCATATGTGGATCATCCTTCCTTTGGTCCTGCAATCATAAGCAGGGTACTTGAATTAAACGGCTATAAGGTAGCCGTGATTTCCCAACCTGACTGGAAAGATGAAAAAAGTATAGATATTTACGGAAAACCGAGACTGGGTTTCCTGGTTTGTGCCGGAAATATGGATTCTATGGTGAATCATTATTCCGTATCAAAGAAACGGAGACAGCAGGATGCATATACTCCGGGAGGCGTAATGGGAAAACGGCCGGATTATGCCACCGTAGTGTATTGCAATCTTATCAGGAGAACATATAAGGATGTACCTATTATAATAGGCGGAATTGAGGCAAGTTTACGAAGACTTGCACATTATGATTACTGGTCGAATCGTCTTAAACATTCCGTTATAGTTGATTCCCAGGCTGATATACTTATATATGGTATGGGAGAAAAGGCAATTGTAGAGGTGGCAGATGCTCTTGACAGCGGTATATCCGTAAAGGATATATCCTTTGTAGAAGGTACGGTATACAAGACAAAAAATCTTGACAATGTTGTTGACTATATAACATTGCCATCTTTTGATGAGCTTACTGCAGACAAGATAAATTACGCCAAAAGTTTTAAAATTCAATATGAAAACACTGATCATTTTGCATCGAAAACCCTTGTGGAAAAGTATAATGATAATTTGTATGTGGTTCAAAATATACCGGCAGCACCTCTTTCGGAGATGGAAATGGACAGGGTATATTCTCTCAATTATACGCGAACCTATCACCCAAGCTATGAAGCAATGGGAGGTATACCGGCGATATCCGAAATAAAATTCAGTCTTGTCAGCAACAGAGGCTGCTTTGGCGGCTGCAGTTTTTGTGCCCTTACTTTTCATCAGGGCAGAATGTTGCAGACGAGAAGCCATAAATCCATAATTCAGGAAGCCGAGAAAATGATATGGGAACCTGACTTTAAGGGATATATCCATGATGTGGGCGGACCGACTGCTAATTTCAGACATAAGGCCTGCGAAAAACAAAAACAGTTTGGAGTTTGTAAAAACAAGCAGTGTCTTTTCCCTAAACCGTGTAAAAATCTTTACGTTGACCATAAGGACTATTTGGAGTTGCTGAGAAAACTCAGGGAACTGCCCAATGTAAAAAAAGTTTTTATACGATCCGGAATAAGATTTGATTATCTGATGGCTGATGAAGATGAAGAGTTTTTTAATGAACTGTGCAAATACCACATAAGCGGTCAGCTTAAGGTTGCACCGGAACATATATCCGATAATGTCCTGTCAAAGATGGGTAAACCGGAAAATTCAGTGTACAGAGCCTTTTGTGAAAAATATCAGAAAATAAATGAAAAGCTTGGTATGAAACAATATCTTGTACCGTATCTTATGTCATCCCATCCGGGTTCTACAATGAAGGATGCTGTAAAACTGGCTGAATATCTGCGGGATATGGGCTATATGCCGGAACAGGTTCAGGATTTTTATCCGACTCCGTCAACCATATCTACCTGTATGTATTATACCGGTGTGGATCCGAGAACTATGGAGAAAGTATATGTGCCGGTTTCTCCTCATGAAAAAGCCATGCAAAGAGCACTTATACAGTACAGAAATCCTAAAAATTATGATTTGGTTCACGAGGCACTGACAATTGCAAAAAGAACTGATTTGATAGGCTATGATAAAAAATGTCTTATTAGACCGAGAAAAAATGATACTGTTTTTAAACCGGAAAAAACTTATAAACATGAACAAAAACATGGTGGAAATGATATTTCCAAAAACAAAAATAAGAAAACCATACGAAATGTTCATAAAAAGAAAAAAAAGTAGGTTTTTATATTGTTGCTAAACAATTTTAAATATGGTATTATATGAACGAGAGTGTCGAGACATAAGTCTTCTTGACACAAATATGAAATGGAGGATGATAAAATCATGTCAAAAAAAGTAGTTTTAGCAGGCGCATGTCGTACAGCAATAGGTACAATGGGTGGAACATTAAGTAATACACCTGCAGCAGAGCTTGGTGCAATTGTTATTAAGGAAGCATTAAACAGAGCTGGAGTTGCTCCGGAAGCTGTTGACCAGGTATATATGGGTTGTGTAATCCAGGCTGGTTTAGGTCAGAATGTTGCCCGTCAGGCATCTATTAAGGCAGGACTTCCAAATGAGGTTCCGGCTGTAACAATAAATGTAGTATGTGGTTCAGGTCTTAACTGTGTTAACATGGCAGCACAGATGATTATGGCAGGTGAGGCTGATATCGTTGTAGCAGGTGGTATGGAGAATATGTCAATGGCTCCATATGCTCTTGACAAGGCACGTTTCGGTTACCGTATGAACAATGCAGTTATGAAGGACTGTATGGTAAATGATGCTCTCTGGGATGCATTTAATGATTATCATATGATTAAGACAGCAGACAATATCTGTGAGGAGTGGGGTATCACTCGTGAAGAACTTGATGAGTTTGCACTTAAGAGCCAGCAGAAGGCTGAGGCAGCTCAGGCAAACGGCGCATTTGACAAGGAAATCGTTCCTGTTACAATAAAGACTAAGAAGGCTGAAATCGTATTTGCAAAGGATGAGGGTCCAAGAGCAGGTACAACTATGGAAGGTCTTGCCAAGCTTCGTGCAATTAACAAAGACGGTTTTGTTACTGCAGGTAACGCTTCAGGTATCAATGACGGTGCAGCAGCAATTGTTGTTATGTCTGAGGAGAAGGCTAAGGAACTTGGTGTTAAGCCTATGGCTACATGGGTAGCAGGTGCACTTGCCGGATGCAGACCTGAGGTTATGGGTATAGGTCCTGTACCTGCAACTCAGAAGGTTATGGCTAAGGCTGATATGAAGATTGAAGACTTTGATATTATCGAGGCTAATGAAGCGTTTGCAGCTCAGTCTATAGCAGTAGGAAGAGATCTTGGTATAGATGTTGACAAGCAGCTCAATCCAAATGGTGGTGCAATCGCACTCGGTCACCCTGTTGGTGCATCAGGATGTCGTATACTTGTTACTCTTCTTCATGAGATGGAAGCTAAGGATGCAAAGACCGGTCTTGCTACGCTTTGTATCGGTGGTGGTATGGGTTGTGCCACTATTGTTAAGAGAGATTAAAAGGAGAATTCAAATGGAATTTATTACTTACGAGCAGGATGGATACGTTGGTATCGTCACTATTACAAGAGAAAGAGCTCTCAATGCTCTTAACAGTCAGGTACTTGAAGAACTTGAAGCTACATTTGATGCTGTTGATTTAGATACTACAAGAGTTATTATCCTTACAGGTGCAGGTGAAAAATCTTTTGTTGCAGGAGCTGATATAGGTGAAATGTCAACTCTTACCAAGGCAGAAGGTGAGGCATTTGGTAAAAAGGGAAATGACGTATTTAGAAAGATTGAAACATTCCCAATTCCTGTTATTGCGGCTATCAATGGATTTGCCCTTGGCGGCGGATGCGAGATTTCCATGAGTTGTGATATAAGAATCTGTTCTGACAATGCTGTATTTGGTCAGCCGGAAGTTGGTCTCGGCATAACACCGGGATTTGGCGGTACACAGAGACTTGCACGTCTTGTCGGTGAGGGTATGGCTAAGCAGATGATTTACTCAGCTATAAATATCAAAGCAGACGAAGCTTTGAGAATAGGCCTTGTAAATGCAGTTTATACACAGGAAGAATTGATGCCTGCAGCAAAGAAACTTGCAGCAAAGATAGCTTCAAATGCTCCTATAGCAGTACGTAACTGTAAGAAGGCGATAGGTGACGGTATGCAGGTTGATATGGATGCTGCCATCGTTATAGAGGAAAAACTTTTTGGTGACTGCTTTGAGACAGAAGACCAGAAAGCAGGTATGGGTAATTTCTTAGAGAAGGATAAGGAAAAGAAATTGAAGGTTGTTCCTTTCCAGAACAAATAACCAAATAAAAATATAATTAGGAGGAAATTAAAATGAAAGTTGGCGTTATTGGTGCAGGTACCATGGGTCAGGGTATTGCTAAGGCTTTTGCAATGGTTGACGGATACGAAGTAGCTCTTTGTGATATCAAGCAGGAATGGGCTGAAGGCGGTAAGGACAAGATTGCAAAGGGATATGCAAAGCTTGTTGAAAAAGGAAAGATGACACAGGAGAAGGTTGATGCTATTCTTGCAAGCATTACTCCGGGTCTTAAAGAGGATCTTTGTGCAGATTGTGATTTAATCGTAGAAGCTGCATTTGAGGATATGGGCGTTAAGAAGACTACATTCGGCGAATTAGATAAGATTTGTAAGCCGGAGTGTATTTTCGCTTCAAATACATCAAGTCTTTCAATCACTGAGATTGGAAATGGTCTTACCCGTCCAATGATTGGTATGCATTTCTTCAATCCTGCTGACAGAATGAAATTAGTAGAAGTTATTGCCGGTGTTAATACTCCACAGGAGACAGTTGATACAATCATCAGAATTTCAGAGGAGATTGGAAAAACTCCTGTACAGGTTAATGAAGCTGCAGGTTTCGTTGTAAACCGTATCTTAATCCCTATGATTAATGAAGCTGCATTCATTAAGATGGAAGGCGTTTCTGATGTAGCAGGTATCGATGCTGCTATGAAGCTTGGTGCTAACCACCCAATGGGACCACTTGAGTTAGGTGATTTTGTTGGATTAGATATCTGCCTTGCTATTATGGATGTTCTTTATAATGAGACAGGTGATAGCAAATATCGTGCATGTCCATTAATTCGTAAGATGGTTCGTGGCGGTAATCTTGGTGTTAAGTCAGGTAAGGGATTCTATATTTACAATGCCGATCGTACTAAGACACCAATGGATGCTCAGTAAGACAGAGCACATATTTTTATAGGAGGAATATAAACAATGGATTTTACTTTAAGTAAGAAGCATGAGATGGCAAGAACTCTCTTTAGAGATTTTGCTCAGAATGAAGTAAAGCCTCTTGCGCAGGAAGTTGATGAGACAGAATGCTTCCCAAGAGAGACAGTAGAGAAGATGGCTAAGAGTGGTTTCTTAGGCATACCTGTACCAAAGGAGTACGGCGGACAGGGTTGTGATCCTTTAACATATGCTATGTGTGTAGAGGAGCTTTCTAAGGTTTGTGGTACTACAGGTGTTATCGTATCAGCTCATACATCACTTTGTGTAGACCCTATTCAGACATATGGTACTGAGGAGCAGAAGCAGAAATATCTTCCTGATCTCTGCTCAGGAAGAAAGCTTGGTGCTTTTGGTCTTACTGAGCCGGGTGCAGGTACAGACGCACAGGGCCAGCAGACTAAGGCTGTTTTAGATGGAGACGAGTGGGTACTTAACGGTTCAAAGTGCTTCATCACAAATGGTAAGGAAGCTGATGTATATATTGTAATCGCTGTTACAGGCGTTGTTGAAAAGAAGGGTCGTCCTTTCAAGGAAATTTCAGCATTTATCGTTGAAAAGGGTACTCCTGGATTTACATTTGGTACTAAGGAAAAGAAGATGGGTATCAGAGGTTCATCAACTTATGAGCTTATCTTTACTGATTGTAGAATACCAAAGGAGAACTTACTTGGACAGAAGGGTAAGGGATTTGGTATTGCCATGCATACACTTGACGGTGGACGTATCGGTATTGCTGCTCAGGCTCTTGGTATTGCCGCAGGTGCTCTTGAAGCAACAGTTAACTACGTTAAGGAAAGAAAGCAGTTTGGTCGTTCAATCGCTCAGTTCCAGAATACTCAGTTCCAGTTAGCTGATATGGCAACTAAGGTTGAGGCTGCCAGAATGTTAGTATATAAGGCTGCTATGAAAAAGGCTCAGTATCAGATTGACCACAAGACTGCATATGGTGTTGAGGCAGCTCAGGCTAAGTTATATGCTGCAGAGGTGGCTATGGAAGTTACTACTAAGGCAGTTCAGTTACATGGTGGATACGGATACATCAGAGAATATGATGTTGAGCGTATGATGCGTGATGCTAAGATCACAGAGATTTACGAGGGTACATCAGAAGTACAGCGTATGGTTATCTCTGCTGACTTATTAAAGTAAGGAGGTACAGAGCGTGAAAATTATAGTTTGTATAAAGCAGGTACCTGATACTAAGGGTGGAGTTAAGTTCAATCCTGATGGTACATTAGATAGAGGAGCAATGCTCACAATTATGAATCCTGATGATAAGGCCGGTCTTGAGGCGGCTCTTAGAATTAAGGATGAAACAGGCGCAGAGGTTACAGTTATCACTATGGGACTTCCAAAAGCTGAGGATGTTCTCCGTGAGGCTATGGCTATGGGTGCAGACAAGGGAATCCTTGTTACAGACAGAGTTCTTGGTGGTGCTGATACTTGGGCTACATCAACAACTCTTGCAGGTGCAATCAGAAATTTAGAGTACGATTTAATCATCACCGGCCGTCAGGCTATCGATGGTGACACTGCTCAGGTTGGACCACAGATTTCAGAGCATCTTGGTATTCCTGTAATTTCTTATGCAGAAGATATCAAGGTTGAGGGTAACAGTGTAATCGTTAAGAGACAGTATGAGGACAGATATCATATGGTTAAGGCTGAGATGCCATGTCTCATAACTGCTCTTGCAGAGTTAAATGAGCCACGTTACATGACTCCTGGCGGAATCTTCGATGCATGTGATGCAGAGATTACTGTATGGGGCAGAGCAAATCTTGTTGATGTAGATGATGCTAACCTTGGTCTTAAGGGATCACCTACTAAGATTGCTAAGGCTTCTGATAAGGTAAGAAAGGGTAGCGGAGAAAAGGTTACTCTTGATCCGGCTGAAGCTGTTGATTACATCGTAGGCAAGCTTAAAGATAAGCACGTAATATAATATAAAGGAAAAGTGGTGAATAAAATGGGTTTAGAAGAATATAAGGGAGTATATGTCTTTGCACAGCAGGTTGATAACGAGTTAAGCGGAATCGCATTCGAGTTACTCGGTAAGGCTAAAGATCTTGCAAAGGACTTAAATACAGATGTTACAGCAATTCTTATCGGATATCAGGTTAAGAATCTTGCTGACGAGCTTGCAGCATATGGTGCTGACAAGGTTATCGTTGTAGACGATCCAGAATTAAAGGAGTACAGAACAGAGCCTTATACACATGCTATGGCTTCTGTAATTAATGAGTACAAGCCGGAAATCGTTTTAGTTGGTGCTACAGCTATCGGTAGAGATCTCGGCCCTCGTGTATCAGCCAGAGTTGCTACAGGTCTTACAGCAGACTGTACAGTTCTTGAGATTGGCGATTTCCCAATCAACCCAATCCCTAATCAGGAGCAGAAACACAATCAGCTTCTTATGACTCGTCCTGCATTTGGAGGTAACACAATCGCTACAATCGCATGTCCTGACAACAGACCACAGATGGCTACAGTTCGTCCGGGTGTTATGCAGAAGATTGACAGAATTGATGGAGCTAAGGCTGAGGTTATTGAGTATAATCCTGGATTTACTCCTGACAACAAGTATGTTGAGATTCTTGAGATTGTTAAGTCAGTTAAGGATACTGTTGATATCATGGATGCTAAGATTCTTGTATCAGGCGGACGTGGTGTAGGTTCAGCAGAGAACTTCAAGATATTAAAGGATCTTGCTGATGTTCTCGGCGGAACAGTAAGCTGCTCAAGAGCAGTTGTTGATTCAGGCTGGATGGAGAGAGATTATCAGGTAGGACAGACAGGAAAGACTGTACGTCCAAACCTTTACTTTGCAATTGGTATCTCAGGTGCTATACAGCACGTTGCAGGTATGGAAGAGTCTGATATCATCATTGCTATCAATAAAGATGCAGATGCACCTATATTTGATGTGGCTGACTATGGTATTGTAGGCGATTTAAATAAAATTGTTCCAGCTCTTACTAATGCACTTAAGGCTGAAATGGCTAATAAGTAATATATAAGTTTTGGTGTAACCCCAAAGCATGGGGTTACACCTTTTATAAACGGACGACTTTTGACGTAGAAAGGTAGTGTGCTATGGAATATTTGATTATATTTGGCGGTATATGTGGAATAGCTATTATTGCAGCCATCGTTGCGGCTGTTTCATCTGTTGTATCCACGGTGGCAGCTATAACTAAGGAAGACGGAAGTGAAGAATAAGAAGTAACGGATGTTACTTCTTTTTTTTCAACAGATAACAAGGAGAGAAAAATGAGTAAAGTGTATGCAGTAAACATTGACACAGGGATAAATTATTGTGGGGGAATGGAAGATTTATATTATGAAATTCTTGGCGATTATATTGAAAAAACCAAGATGTATAAAGATGAGATAAGTAAATATTATGCTGAAAATAATATTAAAGAGTATATTAGAATATCCCATACATTAAAGAGCACTTCTCTTACAATTGGTATGGATGAATTCTCAGAATTGGCAAAAAAACATGAATTTGCGGCAAAAGAAGAAAATACAGAGTTTATACGGGGAAATTTTGAAGAATATATGCAATGTATAGATGCTGCTGTTGCAGCGGCTGAAAAAGTGCTGAAAAACAGATAATATATATGTCTTTATGATATGGCAGGTGGAAAGATGATTAGAGAATGTACATTAGAGGATATATCTGATGGAAGGATTTACGAATTAAATGACATGGTAAAAGCGGATACCGGAAATTGTAAAGGATGCAATAAATGTTGCACCGGTATGGGAAATTCCATTGTGCTTGACCCTTACGATATATGGTTATTAAAAAACGCATTGCAAAAAAGCTTTCAGGAACTTATCAATGAAGGCAGAATAGAATTGAATATGGCAGATGGGCTGATACTTCCCAATCTTGCGATGGGAGATAAGGACAGATGTACATTTTTAAATGAAGAAGGCAGGTGCAGTATACATAAAAACCGACCTGGGATTTGCAGACTGTTTCCTTTAGGAAGAGTATACGATGGAGAAAGTTTTAAGTATTTTCTTCAAAAAGGAGAATGTGTAAGGGAAAACAGGGCAAAGGTAAAGGTAAAAAAATGGATTGATGTAAACTGCATAGAAGAAAATCAGCAATTTATTAAAGAATGGCATTATTTTATAAGAAAAATCGGAGATAAGGTGATTGAATTAAAGAGAGCAGGAAAAGGAGAAAATGTGAACGACATAGCAATGTTTGTCCTTAATTCATTTTATATATCCGATATAAATGTTGAAGAGATTGAGACAGAAAACCGGAAGTCAGATAATGAAGTATACCAAAGTCTGATTCAAAGGATTGAAAAGGCGAATAAAATTATAGAAACGACGTTTGTATAACTTAAAGATAAATTAAACGAAAAGGAGATTGAGGCATGCTTGGAATAATCGGTGCAATGGATGAAGAAGTTAATAAATTAAAAGAGGTTATGGAGAATGTTGAGATATGCTCTAAGGCTTCGATGGACTTTTATAAGGGTATTATGAACGGTAAGGATGTTGTTGTTGTTCGTTCCGGAATTGGAAAGGTTAATGCGGGGATTTGTACACAGATTCTTGTGGATTTATATAGTGTGGATGCTGTTATCAATACCGGTATTGCCGGAAGTCTTAATCCGTCTATTGATATAGGTGATATCGTTCTTTCTACGGATACCGTTCAGCATGATATGGATGCTACAGGTTTCGGATATGCTCTTGGCGTTATTCCGCGTATGGAGACATCTGTATTTAAGGCTGATGAAAGACTTAGAAAATTGGCAAAGGAGGCCTGCGTAAGAGTAAACCGTGATGTAAAAATTTTTGAGGGACGTGTGGTTAGCGGTGACCAGTTCGTTTCTGACAAGGCAAAGAAAGAGTATATATCAGATAATTTCGACGGCTTTTGCACAGAGATGGAAGGGGCAGCCATAGCACAGGCTGCATACTTAAATAATATTCCTTTTCTCATCATAAGAGCTATATCTGATAAGGCTGATGACAGTGCTACAGTGGATTATCCGACATTTGAAGCAAAGGCAATAGAAAACAGTGTCAGACTGGTAAAAGAAATGGTGGCAAATTATTAATAATTGACACATTAACTGACAGGAAGGAAAATAGGATGGAAAAGATAGCGAGCTTTACAATTGATCATATGAGGCTGTATCCCGGATTGTATGTATCGAGAAAAGACAATGTAAATGGCAATGTTTTGACAACATTCGATATAAGGATGACAAGACCGAATTTTGAACCTGTTATGAATACAGCAGAAATACATACTATAGAACATCTTGCTGCAACATTTTTGAGAAATCACAGTGAATACAAGGACAAGATAATATATTTTGGACCAATGGGATGTCGCACGGGCTTTTATTTAATAATGTCAGGTGATTACAGGTCAGAAGATGTTCTTGAATTGATGACAAAGCTGTATACATTTATGTCTGAATATGACGGGGAAGTACCCGGAGCTTCCGCAAATGATTGTGGTAATTATCTTGATATGAATTTACCTATGGCAAAATATATATCAAAAAGATACCTTGAAGATGTTTTACTTAAAGCTGATAGGACGAGATTGGTTTATCCGGAGTAATGTATTCAATTGTATACACTATATGAGCTTTATTGTTGCGTTTTTGTAAAAGTTATTGACCTGAAGTAAAAAAGAATTTAAATTATAACCAAAGCAATGTAATATTGTTTTGGTTTATTTTTTTGGGAGGCGATTGTTTATGGACAAGGAACAATTTAATACGGAAGACAAAAAAGGCTATAGTATTCACAGATATGAAGAGTACTATAACAAGGTTCTTTTAATGGAACAACCCTTTTACAGGACGGGAATGTCTGAAACAGAAGCTCAAAAAGAGCTGGAGTATCTAAACAATAATCTTTATTCATTTTATAATGGCGAGTATCAGCCGCTCTGGAAACAATCAAGAGAAGAATAATTAAAAAATCTTAATTCATTCTATTTTTTTTCCGATATATATATTAAGAAAAGATATTAT
>CAZKMB010000024.1:0-32051 GCA_964553965.1 uncultured Bacteroides sp.
TAATTAGTTATAATGAATATAATCAATTATACAAATGCAAGCTATCTTTTTTGTGAGCATTTTTATATACGAGAGGGGGTATTTTATGACGTACGAAGATATTGTAGAAATGACAAGAACACGGTTAAGCGGTGTGGATATAAGCCGGATAGACAGCCTTTTGGCCATACAGATTAATGTAACAGGGGATGGTGAAGGCGCATTTTATGTGGAGGTTAAAGACGGAATTCTTTCTGTTGAACCTTATGAATATTATGACAGACAGGCAAAAATCACTATGAAATCAAAAAATTTTATTGCACTTTTAGAAGGAAAACTGGATACTCTGTCTGCGTTTACACTGGGAAAAATGAAAATTGACGGAAGTGTGGAAAAGGTAATGGAGTTTGGAGAATTACTTTAGGATAAGGAATAATTATGGCTAAGTCAGAAAATCAAAAATTAAAGCTTATATATCTGATGGATAAGTTTTTAAAGGACACTGATGAAGAACACGGTATTACCATGCAGGAAATTTTGTCCTATCTTGAAAAAAATGATATAAAGGCAGAGAGAAAATCTATATATAATGACATAGAGACCTTGAAAAACTACGGGTTTGATATCATTATGGAAAAGAAAGATAAAACAGCATATTACAAGTTGGCATCACGTGAGTTTGAATTAGCAGAGTTAAAGGTGCTGGTTGATTTAGTTCAGGTGTCCAAGTTTTTGACCACAAAGAAAACCAATCAGCTTATCCGGAAACTTGAATCATTGACCAGCCGTTATGAGGCGGTGGAATTGCAAAGACAGGTACATGTCATCAATCGTGTTAAAAATCCAAACGAGAAAATTTATGTTTTGGTTGACAGACTTCACGATGCAATACATAAAAATCTACAAATAGAGTTTCAGTATGCAGAATGGAATTTAAAAAAGGAAATGGTGCCAAAGCACAACGGACGGATTTATAGGGTGAGCCCCAGAGCACTTACATGGGATGATGAAAACTATTATCTGATAGGATATGACGAGATTGACGAAAAAATAAAACATTTTCGTGTCGATAAAATGCAAAAACTGGAGCTTGTCCGGAACAAGGAAAATAGAAATAATTTATTTGAAAAATTTGATCCTGCTATTTATGCAAAAAAGACTTTTGGCATGTACGGTGGGGAGGAACAGGTTGTAAAACTAAAGGTAGATAATTCTCTTGTGGGTGTAATTCTTGACCGTTTTGGGACGGATGTAATAATTATACCGGATAAATCGGGGGATAGCTTTAATGTCAGCGTAGACGTGGCTGTAAGCAATCAGTTTATCGGATGGCTTATGGGACTGGGAGACGGAGTGGAAGTTTTATCACCTGAAAGTCTGAGAGACAACATAAGGAATATGGCTATGAAGCTGATAAAAAAATATGATTAATAAAACGCAGTCCGGAACATATTATATACCGGACTGCGTTTTATGTGTATATTTATTTTGATAAACCACTTTTTAAGATATTGTACAGTTCTTCCGGGGAAAAAGTATATTTAGTGTGACAAAAATCGCATACAACTTCAACAGGCTCGTTATCCTCAATCATGGAAGCTATTTCTGCCTTACCCATGCTTATAACTGCTTTTTCTACCCTGTCTTTACTGCAATCGCAGCAATAAGCACATGGAATTTCATCTGTGAGGACAACATCATAACCGTCAAAAAGAATATTGATTATGTCTTCGATGGATTTTCCTTTTTCCATGAGGGCTGTAAAGGAAAAATCCTTAAGGCGATTTTCTAAATCTGTGATAAGTCCGTCCTCTGCAAAAGGCATAAGCTGTATGATAAAACCACCGGCTTTTTTTACAGATGCATCGTCGTTTAGAAGAACCCCGAGAGCCACAGAGGATGGAATCTGTTCGCTGGTGACAAAATAGTAGGTTAAATCCTGGGCTATTTCACTGCTGACAAGATGGGTTTGCCCTACATATGGTTCTTTTAAACCGATGTCCTTAATAACACTCATAACACCCAGATCGATGGCTTTTGCTACATCTTTTGCCGGGAGCTCCACGTCAGCTTCACTGACATACCCTTTTACATTTCCTTTAGAATCAGCCGTAACAAGCATACCTTTTACAGGCCCCTGACATTGTATTCTGATAGTGAGAACATCAGAATCATTTTTGCACATGGCACCCATTAAAACGCCCCCTGTCAGCAGTCTGCCGAGAGCATTTGTGACAACGGGATAGGTGTTGTGGGTGATTCTTGCTTTTTCTACTGTATCTGTGGAATTACAGGCAAAAAACCTGACCTGATTATTTGCTGCCATTCCTCTAATCATATAATCTGACATAATTGCCTCCGTTAATATATACCAAAATAATTACTATTGTAGATTATAGAATAAATGAGAGGTTATTACAAGGCTAATAATTTATGCATTTTATGAGAAAATCGTATTGCACAGAAAAAAACTATAGAATATAATTACACGTGTAAGCTTACCGGTTTTGATTATAATTTGGAGACAGTATAGGGAAATGAAAAAAAAGTTAAAAGAAATTGCTCAATACTTAATAATATTTTTAATAACATTAGCCATATTTTTTCTGTTGCTGGTGGCGGTAGCCTGTATACCAAAGTCAAAAATACGTGATAATGTATATGAATCAGCAGTATTTTTTAAGGAACAGAAGATATTTGATGAGATAGCAGATGGTGTTCGGGGAAGTACCCTTGACAGGTATGCAGATACCATACTTGTGGGAATTGCTTTTCAATATGATGAAAATCATCCCGGCAGGTCGGTGCTTTGGTCTTCCTACTATCATAATGAATTAAAAAATGAAAATGATAATTTGATGAAAGCCGTGACGGAAGATTTGTCTCCAAATCAGCAGTATCTGAGATATTGGCATGGTTCAAATGTTATATTACGTCCCTTGCTTATTGTGTTCAACATAAAACAGATATATGTTATAAATGCCATTGTTGTCGAGATTTTAATTCTTGCTTTAATGGTCTTGCTGATAAAAAATGGCAACCGGATTCCGACAATAGGGATTTTAATAAGTTTTGTTTTGACAGCATCATGGTTTGTCCCTTTTTCGCTGGAGTACGTGTGGACATACGAGATTATGCTTGCTATGTCTATTCTGGCAGTGGGACTTGCCTATAAACAAAAATGGAAATATACGGGTGTATTGTTTTTAATCGGGGGTATGGTGACGAATTATCTGGATTTTTTAAGCACAGAAACCCTCACATTTACTATTCCTGTGCTATTGCTTATTTGGATAAAAAAAGATACGCACAATACCATTTCTCTTAAAGAAACATTATTGTTTACCGCAAAAATGGGTGTTCTTTGGGGCTTAGGTTACATTGGAACCTGGGTTGGCAAATGGATTATATCAGCGGTATATCTTGGACAAAATACAATGCCGTATGTTACAGAACACATCGGAGAAAGACTGAACGGTGATGTCGGACTCAATACGGTACAGTTCATATTTGGTGCATTGAAAAATAATATAAGCTGTCTCTTTCCTTTTGAGTACGGATTAACAGGAATGTTAACTGGGATTGCTCTGATTATTTTTGCTCTGTATATCGGCTATGTGCATTATAGCAATAAATCGAAAAAACAGATTATACCGGTTTATGTTTTAGTAGGATTGATACCTTATATAAGATATGCAATTTTACATAACCATGCATATTTGCATTGCTTTTTTACATATCGTGCCCAGGCGGCTACCATACTTGCGATAATTTTTATTTTGGATTTAATGACTGACGGGAGGTGGTTTTTCCGTGGAAAAAACAGAAAAAAAAGAGCTTGAACTCACCATTGTTATGCCTTGTCTCAACGAGGAGGCTACTGTCGGTTATTCAGTAGATGATGCCATAAAATTTATGAAGGATAATGATATATCAGGGGAGGTTATAGTGGTTGACAATGCCTCCGCAGATAATTCCTATGCCGTGGCAAAAGAACATGGCGCAACCGTGGTGATGGAGACGAGACGGGGATATGGCAGAGCTCTTCGCACCGGTTTTGAAAATGCAGTTGGTAAAGTAATAATTATGGGCGATTGCGATACAACTTATGATTTTACGAGTCTTATGCCTATGTATGAACCTCTTTTTGCAGGGCAGTGTCATATGGTTATTGGAAACCGATATTCAGGTGGTATAGAGAAAAATGCCATGCCGTTTATTCATAAAATAGGCGTACGCTTTTTGTCATATTGCGGAAGAAAAAAATTCAACGTAAAAGTGTATGATTTTCATTGCGGTTTAAGAGGATTTACAAAAGAGGCTTATGAAAAAATGGAGTTTAGAACTGATGGCATGGAGTTTGCCACAGAAATGATAGCCGAGGCAGGCAAAAAGAAACTGGTTATACATGAAGTTCCGGTAATTCTGAAAAAATCAAAACAAAAAAGGAAGTCAAAACTTAGAACAGTGAGAGATGGTTTTAGACATCTGGCATACATATGCAAAAGTAATTAAGGTGTTTGGCGTTTCCGGCAGAGAAAAACATTAATTTATTTTTTTCCTTGTTCACGTGCAATTATGTATATTCGTTCACATTCTTCTGTGGCAGTATTTTTTGTGAAAGCATCATAGGAACAAATAAATTCTAAACCTGATTTTTTTATGAGTTCAATCATATCACAAAGGGTATATCCCTTTTGTAGATGAAGCTCTTCGTATTTTTTGTAAAGATGTTCCTTTTCGTTTTCCTGGACAAATAAGCTTAAATAAAGTTCGTTAATGTCTTCGTCCTCGTCATAAAAATTATCCCAGATAAAGCTGATGTTGTCCCTGTCTTCTGCTATGGTTGAATTTGCAACAATATTTTTGTAATAATGTCTTGGATGAAAATCAAATATAAAAATACCTTTCGGGTCAAGGTAATTATTTACAAGTTTAAAGACTTGAAGAAGATCATCAGCATCAGTTATATAATTTACACTGTCACATATACTTACCACGGCAGATACGGTTCCGTATAGTTCAAATTCTCTCATATCCTGACACAGATATAGTGATGAACTGTCATTGCAGCTTTTTTTGCTATTGGCTACATCCAGCATGGATAGGGAGTTATCTATACCTATCATGTCATATCCCGCCTTTGAAAGACGTTCGGTTATGCTTCCTGTTCCGCATCCAAGCTCGGCAATTATGCCATCGGTGATATTATATTCCTGTAAAAGCCCGTGAAGATAATTAAACCATTCGTCGTAGGGAATGTTATCCATAAGTTCATCATATACACCGGCAAAATCCAGATAAGCTTCCTGCATGATAGCCTCCTAAAAAATAAAGTGATTAGATTATAAAATAAAAAGTTTGTAAACACAAGAAAAAAGTTGACATATGAATTTTATAAATGTACAATGACGGTAAAAATTTAATGTTTATATTATATGGAGGTACGGTTTATGGATTTTAGTAATTATCCTAATATAGCAAATCTGGCAAGCCAGTTGGGGAAAGTCAAACAGACAGCATTCAACAAGAAAAAATATGCACAGGCAGAAGAATTATGGAATAGTTTAAGCTTTGAGGAGTTAAATATAATTAATCAGGAAGCGGTTAGCGCAGTTCGTGTTATGAATTGCTTTGTGACACCAAATTATGTTTTTGTATTGGATACGGCTGTATTTTATGTGGTTCCGGTAAGGGATATGATTTGGATATATACCAGTGTGCTTACACAAAAGATGAATTTCATTCCATATAATAAGATGCATAATCTTTTCCTGATTGACAGAAGAGGCACAACATATACTCTTGGTACAAAAAACACAGGGGGATTTTCCAAGAAAACACCTTGTGATGATGCCATGAAGCAGATTGTCAATATAGTATGGCAGCAGAGAAAGGGACTTATCATAGGATGGACTCAGCCTATAATGGATTCGGTATCAAATAATTTTGCGGCTGTGGTTCAAAGTGTTGATGCTAACAGTGCCAACGGGAATATGATGTAAGTTATTTGTTTTACGAGGGGGGAAGGTGGGTTACATATGAAAATTAATAAAAATGTGGATGCATGGCTGCTATAATAGCCTGTATGTTTGTGCTGTGTTCGTGCTCGGACAAAAAAGATGCGGATACAACCGATGAAACAAAGGTTGATGTGGCGGAGTATTACAGTATGGTGGATGAACGCATTGATAAAATAAAAAAAGTCGTATAATATTAGCGACAATGCTGCTAATCCTGATTACTGGGTTCTTGCAGAAGGATATGATGATATATGGGTTTACAAGGATGCATATTACTGGGATGATGTTTGGTACAATGCCGATGGAAATGTCCCGGATGAGGAATTGACCCTGTTTGATTTGGATACTTTAAGTGATGAACAGTTTTTCGTTGATGTACATCCGGGCGAGGAATACAAATATGATGACAATCAATATTATATATATGATTGTACGGATGTGGGAAAATTGTATTACAGGAGTAAAGATAATCCCGGGGACAGATATGATACAATGTGGCTGTGTAATGATTTTGGTGTTCAATGCGGCAATAATTGTATATATGATAATCTTGTTGTAAAAAATTGCGGTAATCAGGCGTTTTCTAATTTTCCGAGTTATAATGCCATAGGTTGTAAGATGTTTGCCTGTGAGGTTTATTTCTGTGAAGATCAGTATATAAACATGTCATATACAGATAAACAAGGCTTTGGCGGAGGCGAAACCTGCGGATTTCACGGAGAATACAGTGAGTATGTAGATAACTATTTTTACGGTTCGAGAGAAGGTGCGGGAACCTGTGAAATTGGATGGACAGGAGATATAGAAGAATATGATAACCTTGAAAGGGGAAACATCACATACGCCGGAAATGTAATACACAATTGTGATGGTGGTTTTGGAATAATTTGTTTTTTGGATAGAAGCACCGTTGGAGACAGAAATGTTTCATTTGAAAATATAAATATAACTGATAACTATTTTGTTAATATAGGATATGACCATGATGCAGACGGCAATGACAAATATTCGCTTGGTTCCATTTTTATAATGGATAATTCTCATGTTGTTAATATGCAGGGACTGAAAATATCAGATAATCTTTTCCTTGATTGTGGAGATAAAAATGTTATTTCTGTAACCCAATATAACAAAACATCTTTACCGGAAGTTTTCAGCAATAATGAGATCGTTTTGAAGAGCGACAGTGATGTTCATATTGTAATGCAGGTTATGGAAGATTGGGTAACCACATATTATAAGGATGAGAGTGAAGATATAGTCAAATTTCTTGGTCCTGATTCCATCAGCGTTATCAGATACTGAATTATATGAAAATATAAAATGGGTGATTCTGTCTGTCGTGCAGCAGACTGAATCACTCATTTTAGTTTATACTAATATTTAGCGGAGGTTAAAGGAATGTTTGATGCAATTAGAACAAAGAATGAATGTGTACAATGGATAAGAGATTTTTTTGAGGAAAATGGTAAAGATTGTAATGCGGTAGTGGGAATATCCGGCGGTAAGGATAGTTCCGTGGCGGCGGCCCTGTGCGTTGAAGCTTTGGGAAAGGACAGAGTTGTAGGTGTTCTTATGCCATGCGGACAACAACATGATATAGATATGGCGTATCTGCTTGTGAATCATCTTGATATAAAATATTATGAGATTAATATTGAAGATTGTATAAATGGATTAAAAAAAGCTATACCAAAGGAGTTAACATTGTCCGGTCAGGCTAATACAAATCTTCCGCCGAGAATCAGAATGTCAGTTCTTTATGCTGTATCTCAAAGTGTGAATGGAAGAGTTGTAAATACGTGTAATCTGTCGGAGGACTGGGTGGGTTATTCGACCAGATATGGTGATGCAGCAGGTGATTTTTCACCCATGAGTAATCTTACTGTTCAGGAAGTCAGGCAAATTGGCAGGGTGCTGGGACTGCCGGATATTTTGGTTGATAAGGTGCCTATAGACGGACTATGTGGAAAAACAGATGAGGATAACCTTGGATTTACTTATGCGGAACTTGATTGTTACATTAGGACAGGAAAAATTGAAGATCAATTAAAGAAACAGCGTATTGATGATATGCACAAGAGAAATCTGTTCAAATTGCAGCTTATGCCGGCATTTAAACCGGAACTGTAGCTGGTTTCACGGTGCATTAATATAGGAGGAGAATGTTTGATATGAGAAAAGTCTTGGTTGTAGTTGATATGCAGAATGATTTTGTGGACGGGGCATTAGGCTCTGACGAAGCGGTTGCCATTGTTGATAATGTTGTAAATAAAATCAAAGAATTTGATGGTGAAATTATTGTTACATATGATACGCATCAAAATAACTATATGGAAACCCGAGAAGGAAAATATCTTCCGGTTGCCCACTGTATTGAAAATACAGTGGGATGGGAGCTAAACGCCAGAGTGGAAAATGCTCTTATTGGCAAGGAGACTGTGAAGATTAAAAAAACTACATTTGGTTCTGTAAAGTTAGTCAATTTGCTAAGAAATGTTGAGGAAAATAATACAGAAGTTATTTTGATAGGTCTTTGTACAGATATTTGTGTGGTATCAAATGCAATGCTTTTGAAGGCAAATTATCCGGAGATGAATATTACCGTTGATGCAAGCTGCTGTGCAGGTGTTACACCGGAAAGCCATAAGGCAGCTCTCACAACTATGAAGATGTGTCAGATTAATATAATAGAGTGATAAAAATTGTGACATCGACTTGACAGAAACACATCAAGAATATAGTATGGAAATTCGTCTGGCATTGTGTTATTATATCATAGACTTATTATGGTTTTAAGGAGGATTAGAATAAATTATGAAATTAGGAATCGTAGGACTACCCAACGTGGGTAAGAGTACATTATTTAATTCACTTACAAAGGCAGGCGCAGAATCGGCAAACTATCCGTTCTGTACGATAGATCCTAATATAGGAGTGGTTCCGGTGCCTGATAAGAGACTTGATGAATTGACAAAGATGTATAATTCAGCAAAAACCACACCTGCGGTTATTGAGTTTGTTGATATAGCAGGACTTGTCAAGGGGGCATCTAAGGGTGAGGGCCTTGGCAATCAATTCCTTTCAAATATAAGAGAGACAGATGCTATCGTTCATGTGGTAAGATGCTTTGAAGATACCAATGTTATCCATGTGGATGGCTCGGTTGACCCTATCAGGGATATAGAAACCATTAACTTTGAACTTATATTTGCTGATATAGAGGTTCTTGACAGAAGAATAGCTAAGACATCAAAAGGGGCAAATAACAATAAATTACTTGCCAAGGAACTTGAACTTCAGAAAAAAATGAAAGAACATCTTGAGAATGGCAAGCTTGCCATTGCATATGAAACAGATGATGAAGATGAGATAAAATGGCTTAAAGAATACAACCTTCTTACAGGAAAACCTGTTATTTATGCTGCAAATGTATCGGAAGATGACTTGGCTGATGATGGTGCATCGAATCAATATGTCCAAAAAGTAAGAGATTATGCAAAAGAATTTAACAGCGAGGTTTTTGTGGTATGTGCGCAGATAGAACAGGAAATATCAGAACTTGAGGATGATGAAAAACAGATGTTTCTTGAGGAACTTGGAGTTACTGAGTCAGGACTTGATAAGCTCATCAAGGCAAGTTATGCTCTTCTTGGACTTATAAGTTATCTTACATCGGGAGAGGATGAGACAAGAGCCTGGACAATCACTAAGGGTACTAAGGCTCCACAGGCTGCCGGCAAAATTCATACGGATTTTGAACGTGGATTTATAAAGGCAGAGGTTGTTGCATATGATGATTTGATGTCATCGGGAACTATGCTTGCAGCAAAAGAAAAAGGTCTTGTCAGACAGGAAGGAAAAGATTATGTTGTGCAGGATGGAGATGTAATTCTCTTTAAGTTTAATGTATAAAAAGGAGTTTTTATATGTATGATATACGGTTTCCAAACCTTGGCTTGGTTTTAAAAAATGTAAAAGACGGAATAACAGTTTTTGGCATAGAAATAAAATTTTACGGTCTTATTATAGCTACAGCGTTTTTGATGGCATATTTTATTGCTATCAAAGAAGCAAAAAGAACTAAACAGGACGAGGAACTTTATCTCGATTTTCTTTTGTGGCTTGTTATACCTGCCATAGTCGGTGCAAGATTGTATTATGTTATTTTTAGTTGGGATGAATACTATGAAAAGGGAAAAGGAGTATGGGATACATTTATTGATATAATCAATATACGAAATGGCGGTCTTGCTATATATGGAGGTATTATCGCCGGTGTTTTGGTTGGGATTATATTTGTAAAGAAGAAAAAAGCTAATTTCTGGCTTATGGCCGATACCATATCTCTCGGACTCCTTGTCGCTCAGGCTCTCGGACGTTGGGGCAATTTCTTTAACAGGGAGGCGTTTGGTGAATATACGGATTCTTTATTTGCCATGTGCATACCTACGGATTACTATGTAAATAATGGCAGCCTTCACGGAATGATAGAATCGGGTGTTATTACGGAGACTATGGCTTCACATCTGGCAGAATATGACACAATGACCTGGATAAGCGTTCATCCGACGTTCTTATATGAATCTCTTTGGAATATTGGATTATTTATAATTTTGATGCTGTACAGAAAACATAAAAAGTTTGACGGTGAACTGGGACTTATGTATGTTTGGGGGTATGGTCTCGGAAGAGTGTGGATAGAAGGACTTCGCTCTGACTCTCTTATTATTCCGGGATTGGATATGAGAGTTTCACAGCTTTTGGCTGCTCTTTGCGTGCTTGTGGCATCTGTGGTTTTGGTGAAAAAGCGTATGGGTGTTGCAAAAAGTCTGGTGGAGAAAGAAAATGCCTGAGTGGAGTGGTGTGATTAGCACATTTTACTAAAAAATATGTATATATATACAAAATGCACAAAAACAGAACGGGTGTTTTGTTAAAAAATCACGTTTGATTGAGAGAAGAAATGCAATTTTTCTATTGCATTTCTTTTTTTTATGATATAAAATAGTGACAAGTGGATGTGAAGTGGAGTAAATGTGATAGTAAAGTGGAGTAAACGAAATGACAAAAGGCATGAAAGGACAATCTAATCATAATCTGGATTCGAAGGGCAGATTGATTATACCGGCAAGATTAAGAGATGGTCTTGGCGTTAATTTCGTGCTTTGCAAAGGAATGGATAAGAATATATATGCCTATCCGGAGGAAGAATGGGAGAGGTTTTCGGACAAGCTCAATTCACTTCCTGTTTCTGATATTAAGGCAAGACAGTTCAAATTGTTTTTTCAGGGCTCTGCTAATGACTGCGAAGTTGACAGTCAGTTTAGAATTGTAATTCCACAGAACCTGCGAAGCTGGGCAGGGATAGATAAAGAAGTTGTTATGGTTGGTAATGGTTCTGTTGCTGAGATATGGGATAAGGATGCCTGGGACAGATACAATAGCGTAGAAGAAATGGATATCAATGATATATCCTTCGACATGAGTACTAAGTACGGTATATAGGAGTATCAATATGGAATTTAAACATATTTCAGTTTTGCTTAATGAAACTATAGACAGCTTAAATATAAAACCGGACGGCGTTTATGTAGACGGTACTCTCGGCGGTGGCGGACACTCTTTGAAAATATGTGAGAATCTTGGAAAAAATGGCAGACTTATCGGTATAGATCAGGATATGGATGCTATTGGGGCTGCAACTGAGAGATTGAGAGACTATAGTGACAAAGTTACGATAGTACATAGTAATTATCAGGATATAGACTCCGTGTTAAGCGATTTATCAATTGACGGTGTCGATGGTATAGTGCTTGACCTCGGAGTCTCTTCATATCAACTTGATAATGCAGAAAGAGGATTTACGTACAGGGAGGATACATCTCTTGATATGAGAATGGATCAGAGTAGTAGCCTTACTGCAAAAGATATAGTTAATAATTATTCCGAACAGGAACTATACAGGGTAATCAGAGACTACGGCGAAGATGGATTTGCTAAAAACATAGCAAAACATATAGTCAGGGCAAGACAGGAAAAAACCATAGAGACCACAGGTGAACTTAATGAAATAATTAAGGCTGCCATACCTGCAAAGGTGAGAAAGGGACAGGGACATCCCTCAAAGAAAACTTTTCAGGCTATCCGTATAGAACTGAATAAGGAACTTGAAGTCCTTGAAAATTCTTTGGACAAGATGATAGAACTTCTCAATCCGGGCGGAAGACTTTGTGTGATAACCTTTCATTCGCTGGAAGACAGAATAGTTAAGAATATATTCAGAAAAAATATGAATCCGTGTATATGTCCGCCGGAATTTCCGGTGTGTACCTGTGGCAGAAAACCTGCCGGGAAGGTTTTGACACGAAAACCTATCCTTCCGGGGGCCGGAGAACTGGAAGAAAATAAAAGAGCAAAGAGCTCAAAACTAAGAGTATTTGAAAAAAGCAGATTATAGAATTGATAAGGGAGATGAATGAAATGAATGAGAGACCAGCCAGAAGTATGGTATATTTTGATGGCAGTGCTGTCAGAAAACTTGATTACATGCCGGAGAGAAGGGTGAGACCTGAAGTTGAACCTGAGAGGAGACCGGAACCAAGACAGGAAAGACGAAAAGCTCTTGATTACAGAGTGGATAAAGCGTTGGCTTTCAATTTAAGATACACTGTTTTTGTTATAGCATCTGTTGTAATAATGGTTGCGGCTTGTACCGTTATGCTTTTTATGGAAGCGAGAATAAGTGATCAGCAAAACAACATAAACGATTTGGAATCACAGCTTACAGCATTGAAGACTGACAATGCCGCTTATGCTGCATCTTTAGACAATATGTATACATTAGATGAAATAAACGATGTAGCCATAAATGAACTGGGAATGGTATATGCGAAAAAGGGTCAGATAGTATATTATGACAGTGCCAATGAAGATTATGTAAAACAATACCAGGATGTTCCTGAGGCTAATTAGTCTCAGGACATTTGTTGTTATATAGACACTCTATGAGGTGATGAATTTGACAGGAAACAAGAAAAACAGAAAATTTTTAATGAGAATGAAAAAAAGGGTATGGATTGCTTATGCTTTGTTTATGCTGTGTTTTGTCGTACTTGTAATTCAACTTGTAAGAATAAACGTAAAATCAGGAAAAGAGTATGAACAGAGGGTTTTGGCACAACAGGGATACACGAGTACCACAATTCCTTATAAGAGAGGAGATATCTTAGATACCAACGGTTCTGTTTTAGCTACATCAAAGAAAGTGTACAACCTCATTCTTGAACCGAAGAACATATTGGAAAAAGATGAATACAAAGAGGCTACGGTAGCGGCTCTTCAGGAATATTTTGGGTTCACCGCGGCGGATATAAGCGGTTTTTTGTCTGATGAAGATTCTTATTACGTTATTGCGAGAAAGAACATTGAGTACGATGCTTATAAAAGATTTAATGATTTTTGCGAATCAAAGGAAGGCTCCGGCGTAAGGGGCGTATATTTTGAGGAACAGTATAAACGTGTCTATCCAAACGGCAATCTTGCCTGCCATCTGCTGGGATTTACAGTGAGCGGTAACGTAGGCATGTATGGCGTTGAGGGGGGATATAATGATTATCTCAACGGCTATAACGGACGTTCATATTCATATCTCAACGAGGAATATGGACTTACAGAGGTGGTAGAACCATCTGTGAACGGATATAATCTGATTACAAGTATAGATGCAAATGTTCAGAGTGTTGTACAGGAGGTTTGTGATGAATACATGAACAACATAGGTGCACAAAATGTTTCGGTCCTTGTCATGGATCCGAACACCTGCGACGTGCTGGCACTGTATAATTCACATCAGTTTGATCCGAATGATGCCTATGATTTGGAATCTGTCAGATATCAGTTTGAAACCTTGAGCGAATCCCTTGATGACTATGAAGACGGGGAGGAGATTGTATATGAAGGCGGATATAAAAGTTTTGAAGAATTTAAGGAAAAAGCGTCCGATGAGGAAAGAGTTAACGCCCTGAACAATGTTTGGAGAAATTTTGTTATAAGTGATTTCTTTGAACCCGGTTCAACCTTCAAGACATTTACTGTCGCAGGAGCTCTTGAGGAAGGATATGTGACAGAAAATGATATGTTTCTCTGTGACGGAAGCGAAGTCAGAGACAGATATACAATAAATTGTATATCATGGTGGTGGGGCGGACATGGTGAACAGACACTTTCTGAAACCATGGAAAACTCATGTAATGATGCAATGATGCAGATAGCTGACAAGATGGGAAGAACAGATTTTTCAAAATATCAGGACTTATTTGGATTTGGACAGGCAACCAATGTGGACATTCCGGGAGAACCTGATGATGCTTCCTGCTATTATTCAATATATCATGAAGACACATTAAATGAAGTTGAACTTGCCACATCCTCTTTTGGCCAGGGTATAACCGTTTCCATGATACAGCTTGGAACAGCATTTTGTTCAGCCATTAACGGTGGTTATTACTATGAGCCGAGTGTTGTTGAGAGAATAGAAGACGAAGAGGGAAATATCATCGCTGAGATGGATGATGTACTTGTCAGACGAACCATATCGGAGGAAGTTTCGGAGATAATGCGTGACGAACTTCACAATGTAGTTTTATACGGTGGCGGTCGTCTTGCTGCTATCGACGGATATACCATAGGCGGTAAGACAGGTACTGCAGAAAAACTTCCAAGAAATAATGGTAAATACCTGATATCTTTCATAGGATTTGCACCCGTGGATGATCCTCAGGTTGTGATATATGTTGTTGTTGATGAACCTAATATCGAATATCAGAATTCATGTCCGTATGCAAAGGAAATATTTGTAGGCATTGGAGAAAAAATCTTTCCTTATTTAAATATTTATAAGGAAGACGAGGTATTTGAACTGGATGAAAGTCAAATCGCGGATTACCCTGAGACACCGATATACAATGGGGAAGTTCCGGAGAATGATGTGGCCGGAACTGATACAGAATAAAACAGTATAAAAAAACATAGATTAAAGTAAGAATGGTTTGGGCAGGTTGATTTGAAGAAAATCGATAAGGAAAAGTATTTCACTGTACACAGCATGAAAAGACTTGGGTTCGTTTTTGCTGTATGTATGCTTATGATAACTGTTGTTACGGTAAGACTTGGATATATTATGCTTGTTGCCGAGAAAAAATACAACCGGATGGCTGTCAGCCTCCAAGAGCGAGAAAGAAGCATAAAGGCACCAAGAGGTGTAATCTATGACAGAAACGGAGTGGTTATAGCGGGAAACAAACCGGTATGTTCCATATCTGTTATTCATAATCAGATAACTGATCCTGAGAAAGTTATTCAGGTGCTTTCCGAGAAACTTGATATGCCGGAAGATGAGATAAGAAAAAAAGTAGAGAAAGTTTCCTCAAGGGAAAAGATAAAAAGCAATGTTGAAAAAACCATAGCCGATGAAATAAGAAATTATAATCTGGACGGTGTTATGGTGGACGAAGATTATAAAAGATACTATCCGTACTCTGCACTGGCATCCAAGGTAATTGGATTTACTGGTGCCGATAATCAGGGAATAGTTGGTTTGGAAGTATATTATGATGATATACTGATGGGAGAGGATGGAAGTATTAATACGCTAACCGATGCAAAAGGCATTGAGATAGAAAATCAGGCGGAGCGAAGAATTGAACCTGTTCCGGGAGAAAATATTGTTCTTTCTATAGATGTAAATATTCAGCAGTACATAGAACAACTGGCTGCTGAGACTATGGAAAAATGTCAGGCAAAAAGAGTGTGCATCATTGTTATGAATCCCCAGAATGGAGAAATATATGCCATGACAGATTACCCGGAATATGATCTCAACAATCCGTTTACCTTAAATTATGTGGCGGAGACTGACACTTCAGAAAACAGTCAGGAACTGTTGAACAGGATGTGGAGAAATTTTTGCATAAGTGATACATATGAACCGGGTTCCGCGTTTAAAATTGTAACTGCCACTGCTGCTTTGGAAGAAGGTGTGGTTACTGTATCAGACGGATTTTACTGTCCGGGATATAAAATAGTTGAGGACAGAAAAATCAGATGCCATAAGGTAGTTGGACATGGCAGCGAGACTTTTAAAGACGGATTGTTAAATTCCTGCAATCCGGTGTTTATGGAAGTGGGAGCAAGACTTGGCACAGAAAATTTTTATATGTATATGGAAAAATTAGGCCTGTTTGACAAAACCGGTGTAGACCTTCCCGGTGAGGCAAATTCCATATTTCACAGTATTGAAAATGTAGGTGCTGTGGAGCTTGCAACAGTATCATTTGGTCAATCTTTTCAGATAACACCACTGCAGCTTTTGAGGGCTGTATCGGCTGTTGTAAATGGGGGAACACTTATAACACCTCATTTTGGTGTATATATAACAGATGAAAACAATAATATTATAGAAAAGTTAGATTACGAAAGAAAAGAAAATGCAGTAAGCAGTGAAACATCGCAGCTTATGAGAGAGCTTTTAGAGGCTGTAGTATCTTCCGGAGGAGGAAACAAGGCTTACGTGGGAGGATTCAGCATAGGAGGCAAAACTGCTACCAGTGAAAAACTTCCGAGAAGCAGCAATAAATATATAGCATCCTTTGTGGGATTTGCTCCGGCGGATAATCCTCAGGTACTGGCATTTGTTCTTATAGACGAACCACAGGGGATATATTACGGAGGCACTATAGCAGCACCTGTAGCAGGTGATATATTTGAAAATATACTTCCCTATCTTGGAATAGAGGGAGATAATATACTTAAGGAATAAGAGGAGAAAAAATATGAGTGAGTTTCAGAAAGTAGTTATATTACCAATTCTAATTGCATTTGGCATAAGCGTGGTGCTGAGCCCTGTTATTATACCGTTTTTAAAGAAACTTAAATTCGGTCAGTTTGTAAGGGAGGACGGACCTGAGTCTCATCTTAAAAAGTCCGGAACACCTACAATGGGCGGGCTTATAATACTTTTCAGTATTGTTATAACATCACTGTTTTATATAAAGGATTATCCTCAGATTATACCGGTTTTGTTTGCTACATTAGGATTCGGATTTGTAGGTTTTCTGGATGATTATATTAAAGTTGTAATGAAACGTTCAATGGGTCTAAGGGCATGGCAGAAGATGGTTGGCCAGTTTCTTGTGACAGGTATATTTGCATATTATATATATGCACATACGGATTTAGGAACAGAAATTATGATACCTTTTGTTGATAAGACTGTAGATATAGGCTGGGTATACTGGCCGCTTATGTTTTTTGTGATGCTGGGAACAGCAAACGGAGCTAACTTTACAGACGGCCTGGATGGTCTGGCATCATCTGTTACTGTATTGATAGCAACATTCTTTACGGTTGTTGCCATTGTTTTTGGCTCGGATGTGGCGCCTATTACATGTGCAACAGTAGGTAGTCTCCTTGGCTTTTTGGTGTACAATGTATATCCGGCAAGGGTGTTTATGGGAGATACGGGTTCTCTTGCACTGGGAGGATTTGTTGCATCCACTGCCTATGTCCTGAAGATGCCGTTGATTATCCTTATTGTAGCATTTATATATTTTCTTGAGGTTGTGTCTGTTATTATTCAGGTGTTATACTTTAAGAAAACAGGAAAAAGAGTGTTTAAGATGGCCCCTATTCATCATCATTTTGAATTGTGCGGCTGGCCGGAAACAAAGGTTGTCTCAATCTTTTCCATTGTGACAGCAGTACTTTGCCTTATAGGAATGTTAGCTATATAAGGTTAGGAGGAATAATATGTTTGATAAGAAAGTATTAGTGGCAGGATGCGGAAAAAGCGGAATCGGAGCAAGTGTTTTGCTGGCGAGAAATGGTGAAAGTGTTATCCTGTTTGATGAAAATGAAAATAAAGACATAGCATCTGTAGAAAAAATGATTGGCGATGCAGAAGGAAGAAACAATATTGATATTTATATCGGCGAGCTTACCGATGAAATAATAGAACAGTGTGAACTTATGGTTATAAGTCCGGGGATACCTGTAGATAAGCCTTTTGTAAAAAAGGTAAAGACGAAGGGGCTTCCTGTCTGGAGTGAGATAGAACTTGCCTATCATTATGAGAAAGGTATGGTGGCTGCCATAACCGGAACAAACGGAAAGACAACCACCACGACTCTGGTAGGGGAAATAATTAAAGCCTGCAACGAAAAGACTTATGTGGTCGGCAACATCGGAACACCGTATACAGAGATTGCGGACAGAACATCTGAGGATTCTGTTACTGTGGCAGAGATAAGCAGTTTTCAGTTGGAAACCATAGAAAAATTTGCCCCTAAGGTAAGCAGTATACTCAACATAACACCGGATCATCTGAACAGACATTACACCTTTGAAAATTATGCAAACTGTAAATTAGATATAACAAAGAATCAAAGTGAAGATGATTTTTGTATATTGAATTATGATGATGCCGAGACGGTTAAACTTAAAGATAAAATAAAGGCGAAGATTATATATTTCAGCAGAAAAACCAAACTTGAGGAAGGCGTTTATGCAGACCGGGATGATGTGCTTATAAAATATCAGGGAAGGGTTACAAAAGTTTTATCCTTAAAAGATATAAAACTTCTTGGTACTCACAATGTGGAAAATATACTTGCCGCTGTGGCTATGACATTTTTTATGGGTGTTCCCGTGGATACGATAGAGAAGGTTTGTACGGAATTTCAGGGAGTTGAACACAGAATAGAATTTGTAAAAACTGTGGGTGGCGTTGACTACTACAATGATTCTAAGGGTACTAACCCTGATGCGGCAATAAAGGGTATAAAAGCCATGACAACTACCACATTTTTAATCGGTGGCGGTTATGATAAAGGTGTAGGATTTGACGAGTGGGTTGAAGAGTTTCCTGCTAAGGTGAAATATCTTGTACTCATTGGCCAGACTGCAGATAAGATTGACCTGTGCGCAAGACAACACGGATTTTACAGCATAGTCCATATGGATACACTGGAGGAAGCTGTGGATTTCTGCCACACAAACGCAAGGCCGGGGGATGCGGTTTTACTGTCGCCGGCATGTGCAAGCTGGGATATGTTTGAAAGCTACGAGCAAAGAGGTAACCTGTTTAAAGAATATGTAAGAAATTTAGAGGAGTGATTTTGTAGTGGACGGAAATAATCGCACTATAGAACGACAATCACATAGAAAAAATCGGAGTAAGAACGGATGGCTGAGCGGAGGTTATCTGGATTATCAGACTATATTTATACTTGCAGTTATTGTACTTATAGGTCTCCTTATGGTTTACAGTTCAAGCTCATATAAGGGCGTTGTACTGACCGGAGACAGCGGATATTTTGTAAAGAGACAGGCGGTATTTGCCGTTGTTGCTTTTGCATTTATGCTCTTTTTCTCAAAAAGAGATCATTACAAGTACAGAGCCGTAAGTCAGATGGGAATGATAGTTTCGCTGGTGCTTTGTGTAATTGTTATGATTATGGGAGAGGCTACAAATGGTGCCGTCAGATGGATATCTATAGCGGGAGTAAGATTCCAGCCTTCCGAAGTAGCTAAAATTGCCATCATAATATATATGTCTCATGTATGTGAAGTACAGTCGAAAAGATTAGATACAATTAAGGGCATTATACAGATGTGTGCCCTGCCGCTTATATGTATAGTTCTTATAGCAATGGAAAATCTCAGTACTGCAATAGTATGTTTTGCCATAGTTGTATCTATACTTTTTGTGGCAAGTCCTAAGTTGAAGAATTTAATTATATTGTGTGTCCTTGGATGTATAGCGGCTTTTGCGGCGATATTTCTTGTTGGATACAGAGGTGACAGAATAGATGCATGGCTTCATCCCGAAACCAGTGAGTCCGGTTTCCAGACTATGCAGTCATTGTATGCTATAGGTACAGGCGGATTGTTTGGAAGAGGTCTTGGACAGAGTATACAAAAGATGGGATTTTTGCCTGAGGCACATAACGATATGATATTTTCCATTATCTGTGAAGAATTAGGTCTCTTTGGAGCAATAGGAGTTATAGTATTATTTATTATGCTGCTGTACAGAATGAAATACATAGCTGATCACACACAGGACAGATTCGGCGGATTTATGGTAACGGGTGTTATGACTCATATAGCAGTGCAGCTTATAATTAATATAGGCGTTGTAACTAACACAATACCTCCTACAGGAGTTACCTTGCCGTTTATAAGTTATGGCGGTACGTCCCTGGTATTTGCGCTTTTGGAAATGAGTCTGGTACTCAGTGTTTCAAGAAAAATTAAACCTACGGAGTAATATTTTAAATTGGTGGTGCCTATGAAAAAATGGATAATAATAGTTTTTGTGTTACTTGTCTTGCTTGGAGGCGTGCTTTATCTCAATACATATGAATTAAAGGAAATCAAAGTTACCGGCTGTGAAAATGTGGATGAACAACAGGTTGTTGATGCGGTGAAGAACAAAGCGGATAATACGGTTTTGCTTTATCTTTCAAATAAGCTCAATCCCATTGAAGGTATCCCTTTTGTAAATAAGATTGAGATAGAGTTTATATCAAAAAATGAGGTCTCTGTTGTGGTATTTGAAAAATCCATGGCAGGTTGCGTAGAGTATATGGATGATTATGTATACTTTGACAAGGACGGAATTATACTGGATGTATCGGCACGTATGATTGATGGAGTGCCTTGTATAAAAGGACTGAATTTTGACAGTTGGGAGATGGGTGAAAAACTACCGATAGAGGATGAAGGTAAGTTTAAACTTATCCTTTCCATAACCCAGTTGATTGAAAAATATAAACTGGACATTGATGCAATCAGATTCACTACAGAAAATGAAATTATACTTGTACATGAAAAGATAACCATTGAACTTGGAAATGGTGATAATCTGGAAATTCAGATGATGAATCTGGGAAGTATTCTTGAAGGATTAAAGGGTTTGGAGGGAACTTTATACATGAAAGACTTTAGTTCTGAGGATGCTACAGCAAGTTTTAGCAACAAATAATAAAAATATGTTGATATTTTCTAAAAAAAATTATATTATTAAGGTAATAATGCAACAATGTGGGTAATTATACGTTATTGCGATATATATATTACAAATCAAACACAATGAAGGAGGAGAAGACCTTGCTTGAAATAAAATCAAACGATGAAAAAACCCCTGCAAGAATCCTGGTTATTGGTGTGGGTGGTGCTGGTAACAATGCAGTAAACAGAATGATTGATGAGAATGTGGAGGGTGTTGAGCTTATAGCGATTAACACTGATAAGCAGATTTTGTCACAGAGTAGAGCGACTACTAAAATTCAAATTGGTGAAAAACTCACTAAAGGACTTGGCGCAGGTGCTAAGCCTGAGATTGGCGCAAGTGCCGTGGAAGAAAATAGAGAGGAAATCACTGATATCATGAAGGATGCAAACATGGTGTTTGTAACCTGCGGTATGGGTGGCGGAACAGGAACCGGTGCTGCTCCTGTTGTTGCAGAGATTGCACGTAATCTTGGTATTCTTACTGTTGGTGTTGTAACTAAACCTTTCTCTTTTGAAGGAAAGCCAAGAATGACAAATGCTATTAACGGTATAGCAAAGCTCAGAGAGAATGTTGATACACTTATAGTTATTCCTAATGACAAGCTTTTACAGGTTTGTGACAAACGTACAAGTATTCCGGAGGCTTTAAAGAAAGCTGATGAAGTCCTCCAGCAGGGTGTACAGGGTGTAACAGACCTTATCAATAAACCTGGTCTTATAAACCTCGACTTTGCAGATATTCAGACAGTTATGAGAGATAAGGGTATTGCCCATATCGGTATCGGTAGAGCAAGTGGTGACAACAAGGCAGTTGATGCAATCAAATCTGCTATGGACAGTCCATTACTTGAGACTACGGTTGCAGGTGCAACAGATATTATTGTAAACTTCTCGGGTAACATCGGTATTGTTGAGGCATACGATGCCATTACATACCTTACTGAGGTAGCAGGAGACAGCGTAAATATTATCTTTGGTACCGTAGACAACGATGTAATGGGTGAGGATGTTTGTATCACAATTATTGCTACAGGTATTGAAGGAAAGGCAGGAGAAGGAGTAGCTGTTTCGATTCCGACACAGCAAAATGCAAAGCCATCTGTTACTCCGATTAAGACACCAACTTATTCAGGACAGCCTATAACAAGTGCAGCTCCGCAGACAACAAAGCCATCATTTATGAGTGGTCAGTCATCTGTAAAGCCGGCAGTGGATTTGAATAGTCCTATAAAATCATCATCGGTAAAACCTTCTAACGGCGCATCAGCCAGTGGAATAAAGATACCTGATTTCCTTAAAAGAGGTTAGTTTTTAACAAAAAAGGACTGTTACACGGTTTGTGTAACAGCCTTTTTGTTATACAGATATAGGAGAAAAATGATATGAGTAAAGATATGGGAGAGAAGACTACATATTTTGATTCTGCAATGATGGAAGCGTATCAACAGCAATATCAACAGCAGTCCGGGGAAATGCCAGGGAAAAATGTGCTGGTTATAGCAGATAAATCCGGTATTCGGGAGCTTGATATGGATACATATCCGGAAGCTGTATATACGTTTGGACGTTCTTCGGATAACAGTATTGTCATAGATTCAGAAATTGTATCCGGACATCACGGAGAAATATGTATAAGTCAGGGCGTATTCTATATAAAGGATAATAACAGCTCCAATGGTACATATATTGCTTATGGACAGCAATACACCAAAGCGGTTTCAGGACAGTATTATGGCAGTGACGGAAATGATATGATTATCAGACTCGGTACCGCAAAATCCATAAACGGTATGGATTCTGCGCTTATGTTATATGACAGCAACTCAACCAGCGGTACATGGAAAAGCTATGAGCTGCATGCGGGAGATAACAGTATAGGTCGTGCAGTAAACTGTGATATAAGACTGAATAACGTTGCCGTATCCCGTTTGCATGCCGGCATAAGATGCATCAATAATGACGTATATCTGTTTGATAACAAGTCGACAAATGGTGTGTTTGTGAATGGTATCAAGATTCAAAAACCACATAAGCTCGGTGATAAAGATATATTCACCATTTTGAATACCATATTTATATATACGGGAAACAAGATATTTTATAAGGTTAAGCCTGAAGGTATTGCTCTTGAAATACGCGGGCTTAATAAAGAGGTTCCGGCAAAAAACGGAAAAAAAACCATTCTTGACAAGGTTGACTGCAGTATAGGCGCAAATGAATTTGTCGCGATTATAGGTGGCTCAGGTGCCGGAAAAACCACACTTATGACGGCTATGAGCGGTTTTGATACTGCTGTAACAGGTGATGTATATTGTAATGGAATAAATCTGAGAGAAAACTTCCAAACCCTGAAAAACATCATAGGTTTTGTGCCGCAGCAGGATATTATATATGAGAATATAACACTCAGGAAAATGCTTTATTATACTGCTAAACTAAAGATGCCGGAGGATACATCTGATGCTGAAATTGAAGTTCGTATAAAAGATGTCCTTTCCATGGTTGAGCTTTTGGAACATCAGGATACCTATATAAGACGTTTGTCCGGAGGACAGAAAAAAAGAGCCAGCATAGCGGTGGAACTTTTGGCAAATCCGGGCTTATTCTTCCTCGATGAACCGACATCAGGACTTGATCCGGGAACAGAACAACATCTGATGAACACTTTAAGCAGGCTGTCAAAGGAACAGGAAAAAACCATTATTATGGTTACTCATACAACAAATAATCTTCATCTCTGTGACAAGGTTATAATTATGGGTTACGGAGGAAGGCTTTGCTATTGCGGAAAGCCTGAAGGAATAAAGGATTTCTTCGACACTGAAAATATTGTTGAGGTATATGACAAGATTACCGCTGATACAAAAGCCTGGGAAATTAGGTTTAAAAAGTCCGGTATAAATAGATTGAATAATGAATCCTGTATTGATTCGGGAAAAGAAATAAAGCCAAGAAAGGTGAGTAGCTTTAATCAGCTCATGGTATTGGTAAGACGATACATAACACTGATAAAAAATGATATGGAAAGACTTGCCATGATATTTCTGCAACCTGTTCTCATAGGTCTGCTTATGGCGCTTGTTGCTGAAAAAGGCATATATGAAAAGATGTTCGAGACGAGGTCCATATTATTTGCCCTGATGAGTGCCGGAATATGGATGGGACTGTTTAATACCATTCAGGAAGTATATAAAGAACGTGTTATTTTAAAACGTGAATATATGGGAAATTTGAAACTGCCTGTGTATATGTTGTCAAAATACATTGTTCAGGCATTTATAGCAGTGGTGCAGGCGGTTATCCTGATTGCGATTTTTGTAGTTGTTAAGGGGACACCGGAGTGTGAAGGCGTGCTAATATCAAACGCTGTTATAGAAATGATGGTTACATTATTTGTAACAATATATGTTTCGGCAAGTTTCGGACTCCTTATATCTGCCATCTCAAAAAGTGGTGACAGAGCTATGACCATAGCACCTTTTATACTCATAATACAGCTTTTGTTTTCAGGAATATTATTTTCTCTAAACGGGGTTACCGAAAAGGTGTCCTATCTTACATTCAGCCGCTGGTCAATGGAAGCACTGGGAAGTACAAACGGACTGAATGATTTGGAAGGTATCGGAGAAGAGGAAACTAAGGAGGCGCAGGAGAAACAGGATGAGCTTATTGCCGATTGCAATGAGATGATTGCATCTATGCAGGATGCTTATGACGAAACAATAAATCAGCTTCAGGATTCTGTGGAGTACTATTCTTTGTATACGAGCAACCCTCAGTCCTTTGATGAATACTCATCTGAACCGGTAATTGTTGAAGCGGAAGAAGAGGAAGATGAAATAGAGACTGACAAAATGTTTTTGCGCACAAATGGTCACATGATGAAATGCTGGGGAGTTCTGTTTGGAGTGACTTTCATTTTTGCCGGTATAAGTATAGCTGTTCTTACCGGATTAAAGGATGAGCAAAGGTAGTATTTCGTCCGTATGAGTATATTGAAAAAAAGCTTCTTATGGTATACAATAGTATAGATTTATTGTGGTTATATTTTTTACAAAGGAGGCAATATGATTTATATAGATGGATATGGTTATACAGAGAATTCTCTTTATAATGCCGGAAAGATAAATGCTGTAAGCAATACATCTGAAACTGATCCCGGAACAATTTCTAAACAATCAGCATTTGAAGATATATTGTCAACAGAAACGGCTAATCTAAATGAGCAGGAAAAGACATATAATCTTAATGATATATTTAGGGAAGCCTCAGAAAAATATGATATATCAGAAGACCTGCTGAAGGCTGTTGCATATAATGAGTCCCGTTTTCAGGCTGATGCTACATCTTATGTGGGAGCTATGGGAATTATGCAGCTTATGCCTCAGACAGCAAAGTATCTCGGTGTGGAGGATGCTTATGACCCTTACGATAATATCATGGGAGGAGCCAAGCTGTTAAGACAATTATCTGATATGTATGATGGAAATGAAAAGCTGATGATAGCTGCCTATAATGCGGGTTCCGGAAATGTTGAAAAATATGGTGGTGTGCCTCCTTTTGAGGAAACACAAAACTATGTGCAGAAGGTTTTGGATACATTGAATAAAGGTGTTGATACAGATGGAATTACTGTTACGGGAAGAAATGATAAAAAAACCGCTGACAGTATTGTAAACACTGTGGAGACTGATAAAGCTGTGTCAGGAACGCTGAATGAAAGCTTTTCCTATGACGAATATCAATTGCTTATGACTTATTTTGAGCAGATGATGAAAATCATACAGGATATGGGTGATGACAGTCAGGCAGAAAAAAACAATGATGATGATTCTCTGACGGATCTATTCAGACTTAGCAGGGGTAATATAACATACAACAATTCTACAATTAAATTATTTTAATATTTACACATAGGGGAATTTATCATGAAATATATTGTTAGTGGCGAGGAAATGTCACAAATAGATGATTATACTGTTAATAACGTTGGATTACCACAGATGGTGCTTATGGAGAGAGCTGCTTTGGAAATATTTGATTTCATAAAATCAAAATACTCAAAAAGTGCCAGAATACTGGTTGCGGTGGAAAGCGGTAACAACGGTGGCGATGGTGTTGCTGTTGCCCGGATGTTAAAAAGTGACGGATATGATGTTGAGGTTTACTGGGTAAACGGATTGAGTAAAGTTAGTCAGGCGTTTGAACAACAGAAAAATATTGCCAAAAAGATGGGAGTTAAATTTGTTGATGAAATAGTAAACTATGGTTATGACGTTGTTGTTGACGGTATATTCGGTGTCGGACTTAACCGCATAGTTACAGGTAAGCAGGCAGAAGCGATAAATCTTATAAACGATATTGACGCATATACCATAGCTATAGATATTCCTTCCGGTATAGATTCCCACACGGGATTTGTATTGGGATGTGCCGTAAGGGCAGATGTGACTATTACATTTGAGCATATAAAGATAGGTATGCTTATGGGTATAGGATACGAGTACAGCGGCAAGGTGATAATTGCCAATATAGGATTTCCTAAGACAGCAGTAGATTTTGTTGAGCCAAAGCTTTACACCTACGATGAGGATGATGTGGAAAAACTCCTGCCTTATCGTAAATCTGATTCCCATAAGGGAAGTTATGGTAAGATAAGCATAATAGGCGGATCTAAAAATATGGCAGGTGCACCTATGTTTGCGGCTGAGTCAGCTTATAGGATGGGCTGTGGTCTTGTCAAGATATGTACGGTGGAAGAAAATCGGGAAATTATACAGACCAAGCTTCCGGAAGCATTGCTTGTAACCTATGACACTACGGATAAGGAATCCATCAGGGAAGCTCTAAAAAAGACACTTACATGGTCGGATGTTATTGTGCTGGGTCCGGGAATGGGAATGAGTGAAAGTTCGGCATTTATTGTGGAGAGAGTGCTGAGAAAGTTTGAAGGAATCATAATTGTTGATGCGGATGCACTTAATATTCTTTCCTCTAATATGGAGTGGCTTGAAGATACTCAGGCAAAGATAGTTATTACGCCTCACCTTTTGGAAATGTCAAGACTTATAGACAGGAAGGTTGCAGATATAAAAGAAAATAAATACGACATAGCTAAAAACTTTTCTGAAAAACATGGTATAGTTGTTGTGTTAAAGGATTCAAGAACCATTGTTTCAGATGGTGGCAGTCAGGCATATATAAATATAACAGGAAATAATGGAATGGCAACAGGCGGATCAGGGGATGTTCTTGCGGGTATTATAGCAGGACTCTGCGGTCAGAACATGGAACCCTTTGAGGCTGCAAAATTAGGAGTATATATGCATGGTATGGCAGGACAGGAAGCTGCCATAAGCAAAGGAAGATACAGCATGATAGCCAGCGACATAGTCAGAAGTATTACCAGGGTTTTGGAAGGTGATTATTATGTTAGTTAAGGAAGCAGGATACAACAGAATATATGCCGGAATTAACATGGATAATTTAAGATATAATATTTCAAAAATGAAGTCTCTTCGCAAGCCCGAAACGAAAATTATGACAATCATTAAAGCTGATGCCTACGGACACGGAGCTGTGGAAATTGCGAAAAGAATAAATGATTTATCTGATTATCATGGTGTTGCCACAATAGATGAAGCCATTGAACTCAGAAATGCCGGTATAGAAACTCCCATACTGATAATAGGATATACAGATTCTGAAGATTATGATAAATTGATTTCATACAATATAACACAGGCTGTCTATGATATTAAAGAGTGCCAAAAGCTATCCGATACGGCAACCGGAATGGGACAGACAGCAAAGGTACATATAAAAGTCGATACGGGTATGGCAAGGATAGGATTTCCTGTCAGTGAAACAGGTGTGAGGGATGCCATAAAGCTCTCCGATATGCCGGGTATAGAAATAGAAGGTATATTTACACATTATGCCAGAGCCGATGAGGTAAATAAAAACTATTCCTATGAGCAAAAGAAGAAGTTTTTGTGGTTTATAGAATCCCTTGAGGAAGCAGGTATCACTTTTAAATTCAAACATATTGATAACAGTGCCGGGACCATGGAAATGAACGATGATGATTTTGATATGGTGAGATTGGGGATAGTTACATATGGTCTGTATCCATCTGAGGAAATAGACAGATCTGTAATTATTAAACCGGTTATGTCTCTTGTTGCCCATGTTTCTCATGTGAAAACTCTTCCGGCAGGAGTGGGTGTAAGCTATGGATGGACATATGTAACGTGCAAGGAGACAAAAGTGGCTACAGTCACGGCAGGATATGCCGACGGATATCCAAGAGCTCTTTCCAATAAGGGAAGGGTTATTATACATGGAGAATATGCTCCAATCATAGGCCGAGTATGCATGGATCAGTTTATGATTGATGTTACGGATATATCTGATGTAAAGGTGAAAGATGAAGTTATCCTCATAGGAGGAGACAATGAAAAATATATATCGGTGGAGGAGGTTGCTGCTCCGGCAGAGAGCTTTAATTATGAGCTGGTATGCAATATAAGCAGAAGAGTTCCGAGAGTATATTTTCAGAAAGGTAAATATACAGAGGAGGCAAATTACCTTTTGTAAATTGTTTGAATACACACGTTGATTGTTGGAAATACTTTCATTAGTCAAAAAAGCAACAGGAGTGTGAATATATTGATAATCAGACGAGGCGATATATATTATGCAGACTTACGCCCGGTTATAGGCTCGGAACAGGGCGGTATAAGACCAGTACTTATTATACAAAATGAAGCGGGAAACAGACATAGTTCCACGGTTATAATTGCAGCGATAACATCTCAGCTACACAAGGCAAAATTACCTACACACGTAGAACTTGATTCAAGGTATTGCGATATAGCCAAGGACTCTGTTATACTGTTAGAGCAGGTGAGAACAATCGATAAACAGAGACTTAAAGAAAAAGTGTGTCATTTGGATAACCAAATTATCAACAGAGTAAATGAAGCACTTAGAATAAGTCTTGAGTTATAAAAAGGAGAAATTATTATGTCCCAAAGTGGTCCCGGTAGCTTAAAAAAGTTTTTTTCAAAAAGGGTTGATGAAGACAAGGTGGAAGAAGAAATCCTTTCCATGGTTGAGGAAGGACATGAGCAGGGCGTTATTGAAGAAACAGAGGCAGAAATGATATCAAATATATTTGAATTCAGTGATATGAATGCAAGAGATATCATGACAAACCGACAAAAGATAATTGCTATGGAAAATACACTTTTGGTTGATGATGCGTTGGAATTTGTATTGAGTAACAATTTTTCAAGGTATCCGGTATATGAGGAAGACATTGATAACATTATCGGTGTTATTCACCTCAAGGATTTGGTTACTGCCTATATGGAAAATCCTAAATTACCCGTTACAGCCATTATGGAAGAACCTATATTTATCCATCCTACCTTTAACATATCTAAGCTTCTTCAAAAGATGCAGAAAGAAAAGATACATATGTCAGTAGTTGTTGATGAATATGGACAGACTGAAGGTCTTGTGTGTATGGAAGATATTATTGAAGAAATTGTAGGTAATATTTTCGATGAACACGATGAGGAAGAAGAAGCTGATATAAAGAAGACGAATGCGGGAGAGTATATGGTTGTGGGAGGTGCATCCCTTAATGAACTTAAAGATGTTATAGGAGTGGATTTCCCGGATGAGGATTTTGAAACCTTAAACGGATTTTTACTGTATAAACTTGGCAGACTTCCGGTTGAGGATGAAGAGATAAAGATATCATATGGGGGATATGATTTCATCCCTGTTAAAATATGTGACAAGATGATAACACTTGTTAAAGTTATCAAAAATAAAGATTACAAAGAAGATGAAGATAAGGAGTAACAAATATGTCAGGACATTCAAAATTTGCTAATATTAAGCACAAGAAAGAAAAAAATGATGCGGCAAAAGGAAAGATTTTTACCATCATCGGAAGAGAGATAGCCGTTGCTGTGAAGGAGGGAGGCTCAGACCCTGCAAACAACAGCAAATTGCGTGATGTTATAGCAAAGGCAAAAGCCAATAATATGCCTAATGATACCATTGACAGAGGTATAAAGAAGGCAGCGGGAGACCTGGGTTCTGTCAATTATGTTGGTATAACTTATGAGGGATACGGACCTAACGGTACAGCAATTATTGTAAATGCACTTACAGACAATAAAAACAGAACAGCTTCTAATGTAAGAAATGCCTTTACTAAAGGCGGCGGAAATGTAGGAACAACAGGCTGCGTTTCATATATGTTTGATGAAAAGGGTCAGATTATCATAGACAAGGAAGAATGTTCCATGGATGCAGATGATCTTATGATGATAGCGCTTGATGCCGGTGCCGAGGATTTCGCTGAGGAAGAGGACAGCTTTGAGATTATAACGGCACCTGCTGATTTTTCGATGGTGAGAGAAGCTCTTGAGAAGGAAAACATCCCTATGGCAAGTGCTGAGGTAACTATGATTCCACAGAATTATGTAGAGTTGACTGATGAGGACGATATCAAGAAAATGAATAGAATTCTTGATATGCTCGATGAGGATGATGATGTGCAGTCGGTGTATCATAACTGGGATGAATAAAAGAATAAACGACAGGGGGGATATGTGATATATGCCTGTTTTAGTGCTTTTTGTGATATGGTATTTTCTGTATGCACAAAATAAACCTGATACATACAAGAAACTTGATGGAAAAGTCGGGAAGATTATAGCACTGTTGGTTGTGTTTAGTGCTGCAAGCTCGATTATTCCTGCGTTTCTTGAACTTTCGATTATATTACTTGTATTATTCAGTCCTTTAATTGCTGTGGCGTTAGCGATAAAGGGATTCCTCGGCATAAGCAGGAAAAAAAGAGACAAAAGGAATATGTCGTCCTCAAAATATGACGGAATGACCACACTTACAAAGTCCGTGCCTAAAAGGAAGAAGATAATAAGAAAATTCAATAAAAAATTTGATTTAAATCTGAATGACGAGGAAATGGACAGAATCGTGGATGCCTCATATCTTTATATATCCTGGGAAAAGGAGATATACGATATGCAAGATGAGTACGACACGATTTCCCAGTGGTATATGGGAGCAACAGGGTGGCTTCGGGCATATCTTTCCGTTTTTCCCGTACACACCATATCCTCGGATTTTTCAAGACAAAGACAAATCTGCCTTGAAACATTTACGCAGATATTTGACGAGATTAATCCCGGCTCATACGGAAACGTAGAGGATTGCATAGAGGATATAAACAACCGGTATTTTGCATCCTTTAATGAAACAACATTTATGGTTGTATATCGTTTTTTGGAAATCTGTGGAAAAAAATATGAATTACCATCTTTCGGAATTATAAAAAATGAAACAGAATTAGACAGACTGAGAAGAAAGTATGATCAGTCAGTTGATGCTATGGAATCCGGAGATAAAAATAAGAAGGCAACTACCTGAGATAGTTGCCTTTTTTCGTGCGGATAACAGGAGTTGAACCTGCA
Source organism: uncultured Bacteroides sp. (assembly GCA_964553965.1). Classification (GTDB taxonomy): domain Bacteria; phylum Bacillota; class Clostridia; order Lachnospirales; family Lachnospiraceae; genus Coprococcus_C. The sequence goes on from CAZKMB010000024.1 coordinate 31,598, forward strand.
CGGGTGTTCCCACCAGAACCTAAATCTGGCGCGTCTGCCAATTCCGCCATATCCGCAAAAAAACTTCAGATATGAGAAATATCTGAAGTTAAATAGAAGAGTGAGTCACGGGGGAATCGAACCCCCGACAACTTGATTAAAAGTCAAGTGCTCTACCGACTGAGCTAGTGACCCGTATAAATATATGAAAGCTGGGCTAGTTGGATTCGAACCAACGAGTGCAGGAGTCAAAGTCCTGTGCCTTACCGCTTGGCGATAGCCCAATGGGCTTGCTCTTGCAAAGCCTAACTTTAAGGGTGGATAGAGGGACTCGAACCCTCGGCCTCCAGAGCCACAATCTGGCGCGCTAGCCAACTGCGCCATACCCACCATATACACATAGTAAAAAATAAATGTGCCCGAAGGGATTCGAACCCCCGACCCACGGCTTAGAAGGCCGTTGCTCTATCCAGCT
>CAZKMB010000025.1:0-31055 GCA_964553965.1 uncultured Bacteroides sp.
ATATAATATAAAAAATGAATTTGATTATATTGTAGTAACATTAATGGACTATGAATGTATCAAGTATGAGTTAATGATACAAGGAATTGATGAAGGAAAAATATGCTGTTTTTTCAATATGGATGATGCTGATAATGGTGAATATTGGCAGTTTATTGATAGTTATAAGTGGAAAACTGAATTAATGTGGCAATATCAAAAAAATGTAATTAATCCCATAATGGAGAATTATAATTATGAAGTATATAGTGATTCGGAGGAGATGAAAGCTATTACTCCTAAGATAGTAGGAGTAAATGAAACCGTGGAAATTTTAAAAAACGAAAAGAAAAGTTTGAGCAGATTTGGAGACGGTGAGTTTGATATTATACGTGGGTGCAATAGAGCATGGTTCCAGAAAGTTGATAAAAAGTTGGCTGATTTGCTTCATGAAGCATTGAATTCGCATAGTGATACTTTATTGGTAGCTATAGCAGATAATTACGCATCCCTAAGTAAGTATAACGACAGGGCTGCTATGGATATCAGGCTTTATTTAACAAAAAAAGTAAGGCAGGATCATATGGAATTATTAGATTTAAACAGAACATATTATGATGCATATTTATCCAGACCATATATTTTATACAGAGAAAAAAGAAATGCAAAAAATGTTTTTGATAACATAAAAAAAATATGGGACAATCAGGATGTTTTGATTGTTGAAGGAGAGTATACCCGTTTTGGTGTGGGAAATGATTTGCTCGACAATGCAAGAAGTATAGAAAGAATTATTACTCCTTATAAGGATTCTTTTTCAGTTTATGATGAGATTAAAGAAAAGGTTACTTTGATGGGGGAGAATAAATTAATTTTAGCCATACTTGGACCAACTGCCACAGTACTTGCTTATGAAATGGATAAAATTGGGTATTGGATATTAGATATAGGCCAACTGGATGTGGAATATGGCTGGTATTTATGTAATGCAACTAAAAGGTGTAAATTGAAGTATAAAAGGGTTAGTGAGGTATCAAACGATGATTTTTGCCCAATGATTGATGATGATGATATTCGAAAATTATATGAAAAACAAATCGTTTGTAAAATTCTATCATAACTGGCATTGAGGTATAAAGAAAAAGCTGAAACATATTATAGGTACATTTTGTTGGAACAGGATGAAAAGTCACCACATAGATATTTAACATCAGAATTTGATGTTAGTGAGGGAGATGTTGTTGTAGATGTCGGCGTTGCTGAAGGAAATTTTCTGATTATAAAGACAAGGTGGTTATAATAAATAAGTTTGCCTCTTCGCTTACCATAGGTAAATATGCAACATTGGATTCTCTGATATATGATAATGTCGATTTCATAAAAATGGATATTGAGGGAAATGAGTGGGATGCGTTGTATGGCGCAAAAAGGATAATAACAGAATCTCATGCAATCAAATGTGCAATCTGTTCATATCATAGAGGATTTGATGAAATTCTAATTAAAGATATTTTGGATAAATATGGTTTGAAATGCTCGACATCATTAGGATATATGTGGTTTTCTGGTTTGGAAAATGATTATACAAACACAAGGTCTCGTTTGAGTAAAGCGTTGGTGAGAGGAATTAAATAAATTTTGAATTGTATTTCGATGTAGGTCAAATTTAGCTTATTGTTAGGAGCAGGTTAAATGCAAAACATATACGATATTAGAAAAGACGAACAATTGTTATATATACTTCCTACGAACAATAACAGTAGTATATTGTTAGAAGAGATAAATGCAGCAGTGATAATATACCTGTATTACGAGGACACGTTGAAAAGATATATCAGTTACATTGAGGGAATTCCTGAAAGTATTCCTGTATATATATTTTCTTCAAAATCAGAGGTTTTGGAAATCCTAAAAAGAAGTATTCAGAGAAAAGCAGTCATTTATGGTTTAAAACAAAATCGTGGACGTGATGTGAGTGCATTGCTTGTGGCGGCAAAAGACATAGTTGGCGAGCATGAGTGTTTTTGTTTTATACATGATAAAAAATCCAAGTCAGATTATCATAATGAGGATATGGACTTTTGGATAAGTAATCTTTTGGACAATATGTTATGCTCGAAAGATTATATAAATAATATTTTAAATATATTTGAAAAAAACAGAGAAATAGGGCTTTTGGTACCACCGGAATCGTATGGAGAATATATGGAAACATGGTATGGTGACACATGGTGTGATGATTATGACAATACCGTACACTTAGCAAAAAAAATGTGTCTCAATTCAGACATTGATGTCTCAAAACAGGTAATAACAAGTAGTACAGTTTTCTGGGCGAGGACGGAGGCTCTAAAAAAATTATTTCAGTTAAATTGGCAGTATGATGATTTTGCCGAAGAACCAATGCCTGTTGACGGAACAATAAGTCATGTAATAGAACGAATATTAGGCTATGTTGCACAGGATGCGGGATATAAAACGGGAACAGTTATGACGGATAAATATGCATCAGAGCTTATGTTACGTGTTCAGGATGATATGAGGCGTATGTTTTTTGTGGCACAAGAGAATCTTCATATTCATAATCTTCATGAAATATATAACTTAGACGAGAGAAGAACAAAACTAAAGAAATATGTCGAACAAAAACAAAAGGTCTATATATATGGTGCAGGCGATTATGGAACCATGCTACATGATTTTTTGAATGATATGGGGATAGCTGTAGACGGTTATATAGTAAGCACAGGAAAAAGGAATAAAGATTACGTTAATGATTTAAAAGTTTATGAAATACAGGAGCTTTCTCCTGACACGTCGTCCGGTATAGTAATCGGGGTAAGCTATGAATTTCGTAATCAGATAGAAGAAATATTACAACGTAACGGGTTTACGGATTATATTTATGGTTATTAGGAGAAAAACAAGTGCAGGCAGAAGACGAATACATAAAGGAGCAATTTACAAAAAACTTCATAGAAGCGACCTCCGGTAATATCGTAATTTATGGTGTTGGTATACACACACAAAGATTATTGGAAAATGTATTCTCTGACAGGATAGTGGGTTTGATGGATGCAAAAACCACCGGTAAGATTATGTGGGGGAAAAAGGTTCTTTCGTATGATGAGGTTGCCGCAATACCTGATGTTATAATAGTCATACTTGCAAGAAATGCTGTTATAAATGTTATATACAGAAGAATTGAGAGCTTTGTAAAAGAACATAATATAAAGGTTTATGACATAAACGCAAACGATTTATCTGTGGACATGCCTGAAAATAAAGAGTATGAGGGCTTTTGCCTAAATGAGGATGAATTACTTGGCAAACTTGATAGAGCACAGGTGATAACTTTTGATATATTTGATACATTGATAAGCAGGTGGGTATTAAGACCAAGAGATATTTTTGAGCTTATAGACACACAGGTAAGCTATTCAAATTTTTTATTTTCAGAAAAAAGAGTTGAGGCTGAGTATATTGCAGGTGATGCAACAATCTATCAGATATATGATGAATTTCAGAAAATCACGGGTGTATCTGATGAAGAAAAAAACAGATTGCTTAAGCTTGAGATTGACACTGAAAAGAAGTATCTTCACAAAAGAAATTATATGTGCGATTTAATTAAAATCGCTGCAGAAAAAGGGAAAAAAGTATACCTTATATCTGATATGTATTTCACAAAAGAAATTTTAGAAGATATCCTTTCTTCTATGGATATATGCGGATATGAGGATATATTTGTTTCGTGTGAGTTTGGAAAAAACAAAGAAAACGGCTTGTTTGAGGTTTTTCTTGAAAAATCCGGTTATAAGGCAGAAAACTGTCTGCATATAGGTGATAATTTTTATGCGGATATACAGGCTGCCGAAAAAATCGGGCTGACTGCATATCGGATATATTCACCCGTGGATTTATTAGAAAACAGCATATATTCTGTTGTATTAAATAAATGTGATACCCTTGAAGAAAATGTTGTGATATCAAGGTTTGCGGTAGATATATACAATAATCCTTTTGGAAAATACAAAAAAAATGGCAGGCTTATTTTAGACTCTGCAGAACAGTTGAAAGATATATACAGATAAAGGGAGGAGAAATAGCATATGAATAGTAAATTAGATATAATACTCATAGACAATACGGAAAAATTGAAAAGCATATGCCATAGAAAAAAGGTATATCTTTACGGTGCGGGAAATCAGTCAACCATAATACGCTGGCTGTTGGGAAATATCGGTATATCGGTATGCGGATTTGTTGTTTCGTGCCCGGATAAAAATCCTAAAAAGAAAGAGGAACTTTGTGTTATTGGGGCGGAAGAATATATTGATGATAATTCTGTTCTTTTATTTGCGATAGAGACCAAAGATTACAATGTGTGTAGAAATATAGTATCAAAATGTATAAATAGTATATATGTATTTGACAGTTTTTTCTTTGATAAACTGATTAAACAGTATTCACAAATTAATTTTAATCAGTTCTTTGATAATTATGTATATGAGTATATTGATACGGATTTGGTGGAAAAAAATCATATATTATGTAAATATAAGAATAATGGCGAATTGATTTTTAGATTACCGATAAAGTTTCTGTATAGAGAAATTATCGAAAGATTAACAAAAAAGAATCTGCTTGATTGTTTTGCAGAAGAGTATGGCGAATTTAATTTTTTACCTTATGATGATACCGTAGGGATTGATGAAAAAAAATACAATATATATATGGCAAGGTGTCACGTAGATAAAGAAATTGACATGCCGGGTATCCCGGAGTGGATTATTCCGATACAAACCGGAGCCGCCCTGACCGATATGGAAATATGCGATATCAGAGATAATCAGGGTGATAATATTTCTGAAAGAAACAGGAATTATTCAGAATGTACGGCTATATATTGGATGTGGAAAAATGCACCAAAGACAGATTATATAGGCTTGTGTCATTACAGACGACACTTTTATATCCCTGATAATGATATATCTCTTATAGGGTGCAATAATTACGATATTGTAACCACTGTTCCGACTGTGGTTATTGATGCTCATCAGTATTTTAGAAATTTTGTAACTGAGGAAGATTTAAACATTTTATGTGATGTTGTAAAAAAATATTTTCCTGAATATTACGACTCAACAATCAAATACTATTCTTCGATATTTTGCCCGCCATGTAATATGTTTATAATGAAATATAAGATTTTTCAAGAATATGGTGAATTTGTTTTTGGTGTGTGTGAAAAAATACATGAATATTATGAGAAAAAGAAAGTTATAAGAAATGACAGATACATGGGATATCTCGTGGAGAATTTGACAGATATATTTTTGATGCAACATAAGAATGAATATAAAATAGGCTATACCAATATGAAGTTTTATAGATAAAAAGGAGGAACACCACTCTATGCCGATAGCAATCTACGGAGCTAAATCGCTGGCTCTTGGTATGTACCGTGCAATTGAAAAATTATATCCTGAGCAGGAATGTATAGGTTTTGTGGTTAACTCTAAAGTGAATAATCCCGCCACACTTGCCGGGCTTCCCGTTATTGAGATGGAAGAGTTAAAGTCGCGTTTTGCATCCGGGGATAGAAATTGTTTACATATACTTGTGTGCACACCTGAGGATTTGCATGGTGAAATAGCAGGGTATTTAGAAGAAAATGGATTTAGTAATTATACCTGTATGGATTCCGTAAAGGAAGCTAAATTAATGGAAGGTTTTTTTGCAACCGGAAGCAGTTTTAAATCATTACATAGACTTTCTTTGCAGACAGAAAATCAAGGCAGGAAGGATACGCCTAAGGTTAATGTCTACCAGGCAAAATTCTACAAGGACAGACCCCTTAAGAATACTTATGAGTCTGCGGAGTGGCTGATTCCAATACAGGTCGGTGCAACTCTGACAGATGAGCGTGTTGCGGATATCTGCGACAATCAGGGTGAAAACATTTCTGAAAAAAATGTCAATTACTGTGAACTTACGGCACTTTACTGGATGTGGAAGAATAAGCTTATATGTGATGACAAAACTGCTTCTGATGCAGATGCACCTGTACCATCGGAAGATTACTACGGATTATTTCATTATCGAAGAATGCTTGATATAAGCGGGGATGATTTAAAAAGAATTGCTGAAAATGATATAGATATTGTGGTTTCTTATCCTACCTTCCATGAACCCGATATTAAAGAGCATCATGCAAGATACATTAAAGAAAGTGATTGGGAAGCTATGCTTGCAGCACTTGAGGAAATTCATCCTGAGTACAGAGCGGCTTATGAGGATATATTTTCACAGGAATATATGTACAACTATAACATGATGGTAGCAAAAAAATCAGTACTCAGAGATTACTGTGAATGGCTGTTTCCTGTTCTGGAGCGAACGGAAGAACTCAGTATGCCGAGGGGATGGGAGAGAAAGGACAGATATATAGGTTATTTGGGCGAGAACCTTATGACCCTGTATTTCTTTTATAACAAAGACAGGTATAAAATTGTGTATACGGGAAGAATAATGCTTACGTAAAAATCTTGATATCTGTGCTAATTTTATGTCGGGTTATAAAGAATATGATATAATAAGAGGCTATAGGGCTGACGATTCGGTAGAGCGTAGTAGAGAATATTGGGCAGGATGGTTGTTGGCATATTATCACTTTCACAGGCTTTAGGCTGTAAGGTGGAAGATTTACTTGGATAAAATACGAGGGGGTATACATATGAATTTTGAATTAAACGCATCAATGATGTGTGCCAATTTTGGCAATTTGGAAAAGGAAGTAAGGAGTTTGGACGAGGCGGAAATTGACTCATTCCATATAGATATTATGGATGGACGATATGTGCCTAATTTTGCTATGTCTTTAAATGATATGAGATATATAGCGAAAGCTACTAAAACTCCTTTGGATGTACATCTTATGATAGAACATCCGAATAACCGGATTGATCTTTTCCTTGACAGCCTGAGACCGGGAGATACCGTGTATATACATCCGGAGGCTGAATACCATCCGTCTACAACTTTGCAGGCAATCATAAATGCAGGGATGGTTCCCGGTATTGCAATTAATCCCGGAACAAGTGTGGAGACGGTTATGGAGATGCTGCGTATAGTGAAAAAAGTGCTCCTTATGTCCGTTAATCCCGGAAATGCAGGTCAGATGTATCTGCCTTATGTGGGACACAAGATTGAAAAATTGCTTTCTCTCAAAGACGAGATGGATTTTGAGGTGTATTGGGACGGAGCCTGTGGTATGGATAAGATAAAAGAATTTGCACCAAAGGGAGTAAAAGGTTTTATACTCGGTACAACCGTACTGTTTGGCAAAGAACGTGAGTATGGAGATATAATCAGGGACATAAGAAATATACAATTTTAGGTTAGGGAAAAATATGAATACAGCTATCATTTTGGCTGGCGGAACCGGCAGCAGACTTGGGGAAGACACCCCAAAACAATACCTTAAAGTTAAAAACAGAATGATAATTACATATTGTCTTGAAACATTTTTTACATCAAAATATATAGATGGAGTTGTGATTGTTGCGGATCCTGTGTGGCATGAGACCATATTGACAGAGATAAATGTGCTGATAAGCAAACTGCAAAAAAAGAGCTTCTGTAAATGTGTATTTCTGGGCTTTGCCCTGCCCGGCAAAAACCGCCAGTTGTCCATATATAACGCACTTGCAGAGTTGAAAAAAAATCCTGAGACAGGAGGAGCCGTTATCATTCATGATGCGGCAAGACCACTTGTTTCGGCTGAGTTAATTCAAAAAAGTTTTAAAGCATATGAGGGACACGACGGAGTTATGCCTGTTCTTCCGATGAAAGATACTGTGTATATGAGCGAGGACGGAAGAAGGATAACAAAGCTGCTGAAACGTGAAACTCTGTTTGCCGGTCAATCACCTGAGATATTTAACCTTGATAAGTATTATCAGGCTACAAAAGACTTGCTGCCTGATAAGATTCTTAGCATAAACGGTTCATCTGAACCGGCTGTTATGGCCGGTATGGACATAGCAGTTGTGGATGGAGAAGAGATAAACTTTAAGATTACAACTAAGATGGATTTGGAACGGTTTGAAAAAATCGTTTGCGAGGATGGGAGAGTGACGAAATGAAAGCGTGGGTTTTACATGGAGTAAATGATTTTAGATACGAGGACACCGACATACCTGTTGTAAACAGGGGAGAAGTTCTGGTAAATATTAAGGCGGCGGGCATCTGTGGTTCTGATATCCCACGTGCGTATAAAACTGGAGCGCACAGACATCCGCTTGTATTGGGACACGAATTTTCAGGCAGGGTTGTTGCGGAGTCTGATTCGGCATGGGCAGGAAAACGTGTTGGAATATTCCCTCTTATTCCGTGTAAAAAGTGCGGACCATGTATGAAAAAACAGTATGAAATGTGCAGAAACTACAATTATCTTGGTTCAAGAACACATGGAGGCTTTGCGGAATTTGTGTCCGTCCCGGAAGAAAATCTTATAGAACTTCCCGAAAATGTTTCATATGAACAGGCAGCTATGTTGGAGCCTATGGCGGTAGCGGTTCACTCTATGAGAAGAGGATTCTCTCTTGTGGAAAAAAACAACGTGTCAGAACTTAACATAGCGGTCTGGGGACTTGGAACCATAGGTCTTCTGCTGATTATGTTTTTGAAACAGGCAGGTGTGAAAAATATATATGCCATAGGCAATAAAGATTTTCAAAGAAATAAACTGATTGAATTAGGCTTGCCGGAGGATAACTATTGCGATAGCAGATCCACCGACGGACACAGGTGGCTTATGGATAAAACCGGAGATTACGGAGTGAATTTATTTTTTGAGTGCGTAGGAAAAAATGAAATTGTCAGAGAGGCAGTGGAGGCTGTTATGCCTGCCGGGGCTATAGTATTTGTGGGTAATCCTTATTCTGATATGACATTGGACAAGGCAACATACTGGAAAATACTTCGTAACCAGTTAAAGGTTACGGGAACATGGAACTCTTCTTTTACGGGAGAAGAAGATGATGACTGGCATTATGTGATTGAGTGTCTCAGAAAAGAAACCATCGCTCCGGAAAAGCTTATATCACACAGATATCCTATGGAAGAACTTGAAAAGGGATTTCATATTATGAGGGATAAAACAGAGGATTATGTAAAAATAATGGGCGTAAATGAGTAAGACACTCATTTACACCCTGAATATCTTATGATGTACATCTTTTAATACCTTCAAGAGCAGGTGCGTATGTACCGCTCTTTTTGTAGTGTGTTAATGCCTTTTCACTGTCACCGAGACATTCCCATATTACACCTATGTTGTAGTAGGCGAGAAATGAATTGACACCCTCTACATCACAGGTATTTATTTTGGTGGCATCAAGAAAACATTGGATGGCAGATTCAAATCTGGCATTGTACATATATATCAGCCCCATTACAAACAGGAAATCCGCACTGTATGAAAAATCATCATATACGGCTTCGAGCATAAGCCCTTTGGCGAATTGCTTTGTATTAATGAGACAGTAAGCGTAGGTTGACATAATATTGACAACATATACAAGGCGGTTATCCATTGGATAGTCCATAGCCTTTTCAAAATATATGATGGCATTTTCGTAGTCCTTCATATAATAATAAGCTTTTCCGATTTGATACAATATATATGTGTCGCTTTCGTTTTTTTCATACTCCTTAAGCAACAGCGAAAGATTGCGATGAGCTTTTTTTAAACGAAGTTTTTCGCTGCCCTGATAACCGACGTGAGTGCAGAAAAGAGGTACGGTGTATGTATCATAATCAGTAACCGCGGATGATGTGGATACGATTTGTTCATGGATGGTACCCTGATAGTGATATAATTTTTTTGGAAATAAACGGTTTATGAGTTCGTTGCTAAACATATCTGAACCATCCTGCTCAAATATGTTTTTCCGGTGTATTCGACCGACTGACTCTGGATGCTCTTTTATCAGGCCGGTCAGAGCATTGTAATCAAGTGAATCAACAAATTCGTCGGTATCTATCATAAGTATATGGTCTTCGGTTGCTTTTGATATGGCGAAGTTCCTTGCAGCGGAAAAGTCATTGCACCAGGTGAAATCAAAGACTTTATCGGTGTATTTTTGAGCAATTACCTTGGTGTTGTCAGTGGAACCTGTATCGATAACAACTATTTCAAACGGGAACCGGGCAAGACGGTCTAAGCATGTTTTAAGATTATCACATTCATTTTTTGTTATTATACATACGGATATCATAAGGGGAACTCCTTCTCTTCGTAAGTTTTTCTTATAGCTATTTTAACAAATTGCATTTTACTATTCAATGATATTATATTTGTGGGTGATTAAATGAGAAAAAGAGATAAAGAACAACTGGAAAATTTCATACCCCTTTTCCGTGAGGCTCATCGCAATATCGGTGACAGCATAAATGAAGGGAAAAATGATGTTGCGTTGCAGCTTCTTACTGATTGTCAAACTTGTGCCGTCAGTATGGGAACCATGATTGAGGAGCTTGAGGGTGAGGGAAAACCCGTGGTTGCTGTATTGGAAGAGTACTGTGAGTTCCTGTACCAAATATATCAGTCTGTTTGCGATGATACTTCTTGCGGCGGAAAATGTGTAGCTGAATTAAACGAGTATACAAAATGTATTGAAGAAACTCTTTTTGAAGACATTATAATAAAAAGAGAGGTTGTTTTCTGCCCCTATAATTCTTCTATGTGGGATTCGCTTGAAAGTGTATATCTTGCAGCAACGGAAGATGAAAATACAGATGTATATGTGGTTCCGGTTCCTTATTATGACAGAGATTCAAAGGGGAATTTTAAAGATATGCATTACGATGGGGATAAGCTGCCTTCATATGTAAAGGTAACCCATTATGATGAATATGATTTTGCCGGACGACATCCTGACATTATATTTATCCACAATCCCTATGATGAAGCTAATTATGTGACAAGTGTACATCCTTTTTTTTATTCTAAGAATCTGAAGCAGTATACTGATAAATTGGTATATATTCCTTATTTTGTACTGGATGAGGTTAATCCCCGTAACACCGCTGCCCTTGCAGGATTAGAAAATTTTGTTTTGGTTCCGGCAGTTATTCATGCTCATACTGTTATAGTGCAATCTGAATCAATGAGGCAGGCATACATAAATATAATGGTCGGTCAAATGGGAGAAAAGACCCGCAAATATTGGGAAGAAAAGGTGCTGGGCTTGGGGTCGCCCAAGTTTGATAAAGCAAAAAAAGCCCGTGAGACGATATGCGACATACCTCCTGATTGGGAAAAGGTAATCTGTAAAGAGGATGGCAGCAGAAAAAAGGTTGTTTTTTACAATACCAGTGTAGTGGCGATGCTCAATTACAAAGATTTAATGCTAAAAAAGATAAAAAAAGTTCATAAAATCTTTAAAGAGAAGAATGATGATGTGGCTCTCATATGGAGACCGCACCCCCTGCTCAGGGCAACAATCGAGTCCATGAGATGCGATTTGCTCAAAGAATATGACGAAATAGTTGATGCTTATATCAACGGGGGCTGGGGAATATACGATGTTACCCCGAATCTTGATTTGGTACTTAACCTTTCGGATGCATACTACGGAGACCATAGCAGTGTAGTAGAGCTTTGCAGGGAAGTCGGCATCCCGGTTCTGATACAGGATCCATACATATAAAAAAGCCAACTCCCTGCCCCGCATCATCCGGGAAAACCACAAGGGGTGCGGGGCAGGGAGTTGGCTTTCTGTAAATCTATGAATACATGTTTATTCTTCGGATGTGACGTTCGTCGTTGGAAAAAGGAGTATCTACAAACTTGTCTACAATCATGAGGGCGAGACCCGGTCCGGTGGTTCTGGCACCCATACAAAGTACATTTGCATTGTTGTGCTCCCTTGTTGCCTGAGCTGAAAAACAGTCTGCACATAGAGCGGCACGAATGCCGTCAACCTTGTTTGCAGCCATTGACATGCCGATGCCTGTACCGCAGACAAGGATTCCAAGTTCGCATTCGCCGCTTGTTATGGAATCAGTAACAGCCTTGGCGTATACCGGATAATCGCAAGATGAAGTGTCATAACATCCTACATCCTTGATCTCAAAACCTCTATCTTTTAAATGATTGATGATTTCACCTTTTAAGTGAAATGCACCGTGATCACAGCCTATTGCTATCATAATATATCCTCCGTTTTTTATGTGTTAAGTTTATTATATGGGTGCCGGAATTGTAAGTCAATACAAAAAGAACCTTTATACTTTTAAGACTCTGTGACCGGCAGCCTTGAGCAACCTGTTCATAATTGCACCGCCAAGCTCCCCTTCGTTAAAGGATTCGCTGTAAATAAAATCTGCGTTAAGCTCATCGCATTTTCTGAGTACACTGTAAAGATTTGCAGCGATGGTTTCTCTTTTTTCTCTGTTGCCCACAATCAGAATATTATCGCAAATATAATAAGGAGCATTTTCCTCGGTGGCAATAACAGCAACATTAAAACCCTGAGAAGACTTCTCCTGTGTCAGGGAATTGATAGCGGTGATTATGTCATTTTTGTTGGAAAAATCGTTACTTGAAACAGCTTCTTCCACGATGGTCAGTTCACCTTTTGGAGCATAGTGGGTATATTTCATGCCGGGAGCCTTTGGTCTTAAAGCAGTGTCAGGATTAATTATGGCAGGGTCAATGGTTACGTCACCGATAATATTTTTTAGCATAGGTTTTGTGATGAACCCCGGTCTTAAAATTGCGGGAACATCCCCTGTCAGGTCGACTATTGTGGACTCGATTCCTATTCCTACGGCACCGCCGTCAAGAATCATATCGATACGACCGTTCATATCCTCCAAGACATGGGCGGCTGTGGTAGGTGAAGGTCTTCCGGAGGTGTTGGCACTTGGGGCAGCGATAAATAAACCGCTTTCCCTTATGAGATTTAGCGCAGCCGGATGAGCGGGCATACGAATGGCAACAGTGTTGAGACCTCCCGTTGTACCATCGGGAACCTCATCCCTTTTTGGAAGGATGATGGTTAGCGGGCCGGGCCAGAAAGCTTCCATAAGCCGTGTCGCATTTTCAGGTATCCTGGATGCAAGCTTATATACGTCCCCGGTATCGGCTATATGAACTATGAGGGGATTGTCACTGGGACGACCTTTTGCGGCGTAGATTTTAGCAGAAGCATCAGCGTTCATGGCATCAGCGCCTAAGCCGTAAACCGTTTCCGTCGGAAAGGCGACAAGTCCTCCTTTTCTCAATATGTCAGCAGCCTGTCTTATGGCATCATGTTCGGCAGGCATAAAAATGGTATTTAAATCATCCGCGGCGTGATAACTGTCCATAAAAACTCCTTACAATAAAAATTTAATCCACTAAATAATACATCAAATAACAAAAAATGTACATTCTTTTTTGCATTAAAAAAATAAATGAAAAACCATGGAATTTATTGAAAAAATATGTGGAATAATATATAATATTTGTTATGTTTATAAAGAAAGTGGAGTAGCGGATTTATGAGGAATAACAACAGTCAGGTATGGAAGATGCTTTATCTTGTAACCCAGATTGGTTTTACCATGCTGACAACCATATTTCTGTGCGTGGGAATTGGTTACGTGGTGGACAGATTATTCGGAACAAACCTCATGGCATGGTTTATAGTTATAGGAGCGGTGGCCGGTTTTAAATCCGTATATATATTAATTCGCAGGTTTATGGAAGACGATGAAAAGAAATGAAGAAGCAAAAAAGGTATTGATTGAATTGTACCTGGGTATAGCTGTATGTGTGGCGGTATTTATACTCATAGGTGCAATTTTTATAAGACCGCTGTGGATATTTTCTGTGTCTGTGGCAGTGGGAGGAGCAGGCGCATGTCTGCAGGCATATGGAATATATGACTCCCTTGACAAGGCATTGGAACTGCCGGAAAAAAATGCAAAGGGGCGGGGAACCCTGGGGAGTATGTTCAGACTTGTGCTGTGCGGAGTACTTATGGCGGTGGCAGCCCTGATTCACACGAAAGCCTTTTTAGGAGTTGCACTGGGACTGATTACGCTTAAGATATCAGCCCTGATAAATCCGTTTATAAGAAAACTCACACGCAAAAAACAGGCTGATGAGATGATTGAAGGAGTGCAGGAGCACTCTTGAGATAGAAAAATAAATGAAGGAGGGTGAACATATGACTAATGGTGTGGCCATGGGACTTGATGTGGTAAAGCCTGAGGTGGATTTCTACATCCACGAACTTTATCCGCTTAACTTCTTTGGCACAACGGTATATATTACTACAACTCATGTATGTACTTTTATAGTTATACTGACTATAGCCATAATCGCTCTGGTAGCAAGGCACAACGTCTTGAAAACCAAAGATACACCCGGCAAATTTGCCGTTGGTGTTGAGATGGTTGTAGGAGCGCTTATAAGCTTTGTAAACAGCAGTATGGGCAAATGTGGTAAAAAATATATCAACTACATTGGTACACTGTTTATATTCGTATTCATTTCGAATATATCAGGCCTTTTTGGTCTAAGACCGCCAACCGCTGATTATGGAACAACGTTCTGTATTGCCTTGATTTCATTTGTGATGATACAGTATGCTGCAATCAGATACCAGAAATGGGGATACCTGAAGGGAATGTTTGATCCTATATTCCTGTTCTTCCCTATCAACGTAATCAGTGAATTTGCAACGCCTATATCACTGTCACTCCGTCTTTTTGGTAACATATTGGCAGGAACAGTAATGATGGCACTTTACTATGGAATGTTACCTTGGTTATTCCAACTGGGTATTCCGTCGGCACTTCATATTTACTTTGACTTGTTCTCTGGTGCAATTCAGACATATGTATTCTGTATGCTTACTATGACTTTTGTGGCAGACAAGAGAAATGTGGAGGCGTAGCTTTTAAAGCTAAAACAAATTATATTATATTTAAACGGAGGAATTAAAAATGGGTATTGATAACGAAGGATTTATTAATGGATGTTCAGCAATCGGTGCAGGTCTTGCGCTTATTGCAGGTATTGGACCCGGTGTAGGACAGGGTATTGCAGCAGGTTATGGTGCATCAGCAGTCGGACGTAATCCGGGAGCAAAAGGCGATATTATGTCAACCATGCTTTTGGGACAGGCCGTAGCAGAGACAACAGGTCTTTATGGTCTTGTAGTTGCACTTCTTCTTATGTTCGTTAAGCCTTTTAAGTAAAAATTGGTCTATTTCAGAATCAGACCGAAAGGAGGATTAACGGTGACATTTACAGATAATGGTTTTAGTATGATTGCAAATGGAGCTATTCTTACTGAAAGTGAGCCGGGGCGTATATTTGGTCTTGATGCCCAGCTTTTGTTTGACATACTGATACAGGGTTTGGCTGTATTCTTACTGTTTATTTTCCTGTCATATGTTTTGATTGAGCCTGTTAAGAAAATTTTAAATGACAGGCAGACTAAGATTCAAAACGATATTGCCAGTGCGGCAAAGGACAAGGAAGATGCGGCAAGACTGAAAGCTGAATATGATGAAAAGATAAAAAATGCCAATGAGGAAGCGGGAGAAATTCTTGCAGCAGCGAGAAAGAAAGCTGTTAAGAATGAAGAAAATATCGTGGCTTCCGCTAAAGAAGAGGCAGCAAGAATTATAAACAGAGCTAATCAGGAAGCTGTTTTGGAGAAGAATAAGGTAAAAGACGAGGTTAAGCAGGAGATTATCGGTGTGGCAACAGTTATGGCCGGTAAGTTTGTCGAGGACTCTATGGATGATGCGAAACAGGCTGCATTAATTGACGAAACCTTAAAGGAAATGGGTGATGATACATGGCTAAACAAGTAGATACAACCTATGGAAATGCTCTTTTTGAACTGGCATCAGAGGAAAATATTCTTGATGAGTTATACGGGGAA
This sequence comes from uncultured Bacteroides sp., assembly GCA_964553965.1. Taxonomy (GTDB): domain Bacteria; phylum Bacillota; class Clostridia; order Lachnospirales; family Lachnospiraceae; genus Coprococcus_C. The sequence goes on from CAZKMB010000025.1 coordinate 15,939, forward strand.
GTCACAGAACTCGTAGCTGTATTGAAGGATAATGAGGAACTTATAAAGTTGCTTAATCATCCCCAGATAGAAAAAAACGAAAAGAAAAAACTCATAGAGAACATATTTGGGGAAAGAGTATCCGATGAGATTACCGGACTTATGATTATGGTTGTTGAGAAGGGACATGTAACCTCGCTGACAGATATCTTTGATTATTTTATCAGACAGGTGAAAAAGGCTAAAAACATTGGTGTAGCCACTGTTACAAGTGCCATACCGCTAAATGATGCCATGAGAAAGTCTGTAGAAAAAAGATTGTTGGAGACAACTCATTATGCTTCCATGGAGATTGACTACAAGGTGGATAAATCCTTGATAGGCGGTCTCGTAATAAGAATTGAGGACAGAGTGGTGGACAGCAGCATAAAGACAAAACTTGCTAATATGTCAAAAACTCTGGCAAATGTTTAAAGAAACATAGACAAAATATAGATGAAAGAAGGTGTTTTTTGTCCATGAATTTAAGACCTGAAGAGATTAGCTCAGTTATAAAGGAGCAAATCAAAAACTATAAGCTTCAGCTTGAAACACAGGATGTTGGAACAGTAATCCAGGTTGCAGATGGTATTGCGCGTATTCATGGTCTTGAAAATGCTATGCAGGGTGAACTGCTTGAATTCCCCGGAGAAGTATACGGTATGGTACTTAACCTTGAGGAAGACAATGTAGGAGCCGTTCTTCTCGGTGATTCCAAAAATATCAACGAGGGAGACATAGTTAAGACTACAGGTCGGGTTGTTGAGGTGCCTGTCGGTGATGCAATGCTCGGACGTGTGGTAAATGCGTTAGGTCAGCCTATAGACGGCAAAGGACCTATCAATACAACAAAAACCAGACAGATAGAGAGGGTGGCATCAGGTGTAATTGCCCGTAAGTCAGTAGACACACCTCTTCAGACAGGTATCAAAGCGATTGATGCGATGGTTCCGATAGGAAGAGGACAGAGAGAGCTGATTATCGGTGACAGACAAACCGGAAAAACAGCCATTGCAATTGACACGATTATTAACCAGAAGGGACAGGGCGTTAACTGTATTTATGTTGCCATAGGCCAGAAGGCTTCAACAGTTGCAAATATTGTTAAGACTCTTACCGAATATGGAGCTATGGAGTATACAACCATAGTTGTGTCAACAGCCAGCGAGCTTGCACCGCTTCAGTACATTGCACCATATTCAGGATGTGCCATAGGCGAGGAATGGATGGAGCAGGGCAAGGATGTACTTGTTGTGTATGATGATTTGAGCAAGCATGCTACTGCATATCGTACACTCTCATTGCTCCTCAGAAGACCACCCGGACGTGAGGCATATCCCGGAGATGTATTCTACCTCCACTCAAGACTTCTTGAGAGAGCGGCAAAGCTTTCTGATGAATTTGGAGGAGGCTCCCTTACGGCACTCCCTATCATTGAAACCCAGGCGGGGGATGTATCGGCATATATCCCTACAAACGTAATTTCTATTACAGACGGACAGATTTATCTTGAGACGGAAATGTTTAATGCCGGATTCAGACCTGCGGTAAATGCGGGACTTTCGGTTTCACGAGTTGGTGGTGCGGCACAGATTAATGCCATGAAGAAACTTGCATCACCTATAAGAGTTGAGCTTGCCCAGTACAGAGAACTTGCAGCTTTCTCGCAGTTTGGTTCCGAGCTTGATGCGGATACAAAGGACAGACTTGCACAGGGTGAAAGAATCAAAGAGATGCTTAAACAGCCACAGTATAAACCAATGCCTGTAGAAAAACAGGTAGTGATAATATACGCAGCTACAAAGAGATATCTTATCGATATACCTGTAGACAGAGTTCTTGAATTTGAAAGCGGATTGTTTGAACACATTTCAACTAAGTATCCTGAGATATTTGAGACAATCAAAACTGAGAAAAAGATAACTGATGAGCTCGAAGAAAAGCTCGTTGAAGCTATCACTGAATTCAAAAAAACATTCTGATTTGTGAGGTGAGAAGTCTTGGCATCAATGAGAGACATAAAGAGACGTAAAGAGAGCGTCCAAAGCACTCAGCAGATAACCAAGGCCATGAAGCTTGTAGCTACTGTAAAGCTTCAGAAAGCCAGAGGAAAAGCAGAGAGCAATAAACCATATTTTAATATGCTCTATGATACCATCTGTTCTATCCTTGCCATGACTAAAAATGTGGATCATAGATATCTGAGGAATAACGGCTGCTCAAAAAAAGCAGTTGTCGCCATCACCTCCAACCGCGGACTGGCAGGAGGATACAACAGTAACGTAGTAAAACTTGTTACAGGCGGGGACTTTAATCCGGAGGATACCTATGTATATGCAGTCGGTAAAAAAGGTATAGAGGGTCTTACGAGAAAGGGCTACTCTATTCATAAGGATTTTTCAGAGATTATAAATGAACCGTTATTTTCAGATGCTACCCGGATGACCAAAGAACTTTTGACACAGTATGTTAAGGGTGAGGTAGGGGAGATATACATTGCTTACACTAATTTTAAAAATACGGTAACCCAGGAACCTAAGCTTGTTAAGCTGCTTCCCCTCAGTGCATCTGACTTTGAGAAGGAAGACATGGATGATAAGCTTCTGATGAATTTTGAACCCACTCCTGAGGACGTTTTAGATTTGGTGATTCCAAAATATATGTCAAATATAATATTTGGCGCATTTTTGGAGTCGGTAGCCAGTGAAAATGGTGCAAGGATGCAGGCTATGGACTCTGCAACCAGCAACGCAGAGGATATGATATCAAGCCTGTCACTTAAGTATAATAGAGCAAGGCAGAGTGCAATTACTCAGGAGCTTACCGAGATAATTGCCGGAGCGGATGCTATAAGTTAAAAAGGAGTAATGAAATGGCAGATACAATCGTAGGAAAAGTTACCCAGATTATTAGTGCCGTTATTGACATCAAGTTTCCGGAAGGAAAACTTCCTGAGATATATGATGCCATAACAATCGAAACTAAAAATAATGGTACACTCTATGCAGAGGTATCACAACATCTTGGTGACGATACAGTAAGATGTATTGCAATGGGTCCTACAGATGGTCTCGTTAGAGGCATGGACGCGGTTGCAACAGGTGGCCCGATAACAGTTCCGGTTGGCGAAAAAACTCTGGGACGTATGTTTAATGTTTTGGGTCAGCCTATAGATAATAAGCCTTCACCTGAGGTGGATACTTATCTTCCTATACACAGAAAAGCGCCGGAGTTCAAGGAACAGGCAACAGAGACAGAAATTCTTGAAACCGGTATAAAGGTAGTTGATCTTCTCTGTCCTTATCAGAAGGGCGGAAAGATAGGCTTGTTCGGCGGAGCAGGAGTTGGTAAAACCGTTCTTATTCAGGAGCTCATCACCAATATTGCTACGGAGCATGGCGGATATTCTGTATTTACAGGTGTTGGAGAGAGAACAAGAGAGGGGAATGACCTCTATCATGAGATGATAGAATCAGGTGTTATCAACAAGACAACCATGGTGTTTGGTCAGATGAATGAACCACCGGGAGCCCGTATGAGAGTAGGACTTACAGGACTTACCATGGCAGAATATTTCCGAGATCAGGTTGGCAAGGACGTTCTTTTGTTCATAGACAATATATTCAGATTTACTCAGGCAGGTTCTGAGGTTTCTGCACTTTTAGGACGAGTGCCTTCAGCCGTTGGTTACCAGCCAACCCTTCAGACAGAGATGGGTGCGCTTCAGGAGAGAATCACTTCCACCAGAAACGGTTCCATTACATCGGTACAGGCGGTATACGTTCCTGCGGATGACCTTACTGACCCGGCACCTGCTACTACATTTGCACACCTTGATGCAACTACAGTTCTTTCACGTTCTATAGTTGAACTTGGTATCTATCCTGCTGTTGACCCTCTTGAGTCCACATCGAGAATCCTTGATCCCCGTATTGTAGGTGAGGAGCATTACAGTGTGGCACGAGGTGTACAGGAAATTCTTCAAAAATACAAAGAATTGCAGGACATTATCGCTATTCTTGGTATGGATGAACTTTCGGAGGAAGACAAAATTGTTGTTGCAAGAGCCAGAAAGGTTCAGAAATTCCTCTCACAGCCATTCCATGTTGCAGAGCAGTTTACAGGTCTTCCGGGAAAATATGTTCCTCTTTCTGATACTATACAGAGTTTTAAAGAGATACTTGAAGGAAAACATGACGACATACCGGAAAGTTACTTCTTAAATGCCGGAAGTATCGAAGACGTTGTTGCCAAGTGCAAATAGCCTCTTAAATGGAAAGTGAGGTAATTTTCATATGGCAGATAAGTTGATGGATATTAAGATAATGGCACCGGACAGAACATTTTATGAAGGAAAGGTATCCTTTATAGAATTTAATACTACTGAAGGAATACTTGGCATTTATCCAAAACATATTCCCATGACTGTGGTAATTGCTCCCGGTGTATTGAAAATAGTTGACGAACATGGAGAAATAAAAGAGGCGGCATTGCACTCCGGATTTGCAGAGATTCTTTCTGATTCCATTACCATGTTGGCTGAGAGCGTTGAATGGCCGGATGAAATTGATGTGAAAAGAGCGGAGGAAGCCCGGATAAGAGCAGAACGCCGTATCAAAGACAACACTCAGGATATGAACAGGGCGGAACTTGCCTTAAAACGTTCTGTGGTTCGTATGCAGTTGAGTAAAAGACTATAAGCTGACAGAACAGCTGTTGGTCTGATATAATTCCCTGTAGAAAAAATCTCACAATAATGTTATAATTAAGCAAATATGTCGATATACTTAATGAACATTATATGGAGAGTTTTTATGCAGGGAATTTTTATTTCTATGGAAGGTCCGGATGGTTCCGGAAAAAGCACACAGATAGAATTGCTAAAACAGTATCTTGAAAAAGAGGGATACGATGAGATAATTATAACCAGAGAGCCCGGGGGCACTGCAATAAGTGAGGCTATAAGAGGTATTATTCTCAACAAAGATTATTGTGAGATGGGATATATGACGGAGGCACTGCTTTATGCATCTGCCAGAGCCCAGCTTGTAAGCGAAGTTATAAAGCCGGCTTTGGAGGCAGGTAAAGCTGTAATAAGTGACAGATTTGTAGATTCATCTGCCGTGTATCAGGGAATGGCAAGAGGCTTGGGCGTGGAAGAGGTTTACAGGATAAACAGCTATGCCATTCAGGGAATTATGCCGGATTTAACGATACATATGGATTTGCCGGCTATGGTTGGCATAAGTCGTAAAAAACAGCAGGCGGAGCTTGACCGTATGGAACTTGAGACTATTGAGTTTCACGAGAAAGTAGCAGAGGGATACAGAACTCTGGCTGCACTTGACCCGGAGCGAATCAAGACCATTGATGCCACAATGAGTATCATGGATATAAACAGAGAAATCATATCATATGTAAGTAAAGTTTTAAAAGCGTAAAAGCATAAACAGTCGATTATCAGCGTAGATGAAAAGGAGGAAAAGGACATGGATATAAAAGTTAACCAGCTTCAGCAGCTTACTCAGATGGAAGCTCCTAAAAATGTCACTGCCTCCAACGAAGATTTTAAGTTTACCCTAATCAGGAACATAGAAGAGGATAAGCTTCAGGAAAAACTTACATCCCTTATGAAGGATATAGAGGAACAGGGTGCAAAAATAGCAAAGCACATGGACATAAAAGATATGAAAAAATATCGTTCCTCCATAAAAGAATTTATGAACGAGATAGTATCGCGTTCCCATGAATTTTCCAGAGAGAACTTTCTTGACAGAAGGGGAAGACACAGGGTATATGGCATAGTGAGACAGGTCGACAAAAACCTGGATGAGCTTGCCGCCGAGCTTTTGAAAGAGGAAAAAGACAATCTCGCCATTCTTGGTAAGATTGATGATATAAGAGGATTGTTACTGGATATTTCAACTTAGGAGGTGTGGCGTATGTATTTTAAAGATATTGTGGGACATGAGGACATCATAAGACACTTTAGAAGCAGTATTGAGCAGGATAAGGTTGGTCATGCCTATATTATAAGCGGTGAGGCTGACAGTGGCAAGAAGATGCTTGCGAGAGCATTTGCAGCCACACTCCAGTGTGAGGAGGGCAGTACTGAGCCTTGCGGAAGATGTAAATCCTGCATAAAGATGGCATCGGGCAATCATCCGGATATTGTTACCGTGACTCATGAAAAGCCAAACGTAATATCCGTAGACGAGGTAAGAGAGCAACTGGTGGATTCCATTACTACCAAGCCTTATGAAAGCAGATACAAGATATATATAGTTCCGGATGCTCAGTTGCTGAATCCCCAGGCACAAAATGCCATATTAAAGACTATTGAAGAACCGCCTGAATATGGTATTATAATATTGCTTACATCCAATCTTAATAAAATGCTTGAAACGGTTATATCCCGTTGCATGGTGCTTACCACAAAGCCTGTTCGGGAGAGAGACATGCTCCAGTATCTTATGAAGAATATGAATCTCTCGGAGGACAGAGCATATTTTTGTCTGGATTTTGCCCAGGGAAATCTCGGAAAGGCTATTAAACTTGCCAACAATTCAGAATATGTTCAGGTCATAGATTCCGTGGTTGAGGTTATGAAGAAAATTCAAAATCTGGACGTGGATGAACTGGCACTTGCTCTGGAACATATACAAAAATTCAAGATGTCCATAAATGATTATATGGATCTGATGATGATGTGGTACCGCGATGTGCTTATGTTGAAAGTTACCGGAAATATAGACAGGCTTTTGTTTAAAGGAGAGTATTCTACCATAAAGAAGCAGGCACAGGTACTTTCCTATAAGTCAATTGAGGACAAGATAGATGCCATAGCAAGGGCAAAAACAAGATTAGATGTCAATGCTAATTTTGACATTACCATGGAGCTTTTATTGCTCACATTAAAGGAGAATTTTTAAATGAAAGAGGTTATAGGCGTTCGCTTTAGAGAAAACGGAAAGATATATTTCTTTGATCCGTTAAAATATAACGTAGAAGCAGGAGACTGTGTAATAGTCGAGACTGCAAGAGGTATAGAATACGGTAAGGTGGCACTGGGCAGACGGGAAATTGATGAGACAAAGATGCATACCCCTATTAAGCCTATTATAAGAATTGCTACTGAAGATGACGATGCGAGATACATTTCCAATAAAGAAAACAGTAAAAAGGCTTTTGATATATGTATTGAAAAGATTAAAAAACACGGTCTTGATATGAAGCTTATTGAAGCGGAGTATACATTTGACAACAACAAGGTATTGTTTTATTTCACCGCTGACGGAAGGATAGATTTCAGGGAACTGGTTAAGGATCTTGCTGCGGTGTTTAAAACCAGAATTGAACTTCGCCAGATAGGTGTGAGGGATGAGACAAAGATTGTGGGTGGTATAGGAATCTGCGGAAGAGAACTTTGCTGTAATAAGCATCTCTCCGAATTTGCGCCTGTGTCCATAAAAATGGCTAAGGAACAGAACTTATCACTTAACCCAACGAAGATATCCGGTGTTTGCGGCCGACTTATGTGCTGCCTTTCACATGAACAGGAGACTTATGAATACCTTAACAGCAAGTTGCCTAATGTAGGTGATGTGGTTAAAACCATCGACGGAAAAAAGGGTGAGGTTAAGTCGGTAAATGTATTGAGACAAAAGGTAAAGCTTGTAGTCACATTGGATGATGACACCAAGGAGATAGAGGAATATAAGCTGGAAGAAATAAAATATAAGCCTAAGAAGAGACGCAACGATGAAAAAATCAGTGATGAAGAGTTGAAGAAGCTCGAAGCACTTGAGCGCAAGGAAGGAAAATCTAAGTTAGATGATGAATAAGGATTTGTTAAAAGACGGTGAGAGACTGGACGATTTGCAGTGCAGAGGCTATCACATTATTCAGAATAAAGATATTTTCTGCTTTGGAATGGATGCTGTGCTGCTCGCGGATTTTACCACATCAAAACCGAACGCAAATGTCATAGACCTTGGAACCGGAACCGGCGTTATCCCCATGCTTATGAGAGGACGGGGTAAGGGAGCACATTTCACAGGCTTAGAAATACAGGAATATAGTGCGGATATGGCGAAAAGAAGTGTAAGACTGAATGGTCTTGATGAGGATATCGACATATTGTGCAATGATATAAAAGAGGTACCTTGTATATTCAAGGCAGCCTCTTTTGATGTTGTGACATCCAATCCGCCATATATATCGGAAACACATGGGTTATTAAACGAAACAGAACCCAAAAATATTGCAAGACATGAGATTCTGTTGAAGTTAGAGGATGTTGTCAGTGCGGCGGCATATCTGCTCAGGGAGGGCGGTAATTTCGCTATGGTACATAAGCCTTTCAGACTTGCGGAAATCATAAGACTTTTATCTAAGTACAGGCTGGAACCAAAGAGAATCTGTATGGTACAGCCATATATAGATAAAGAACCGAATATGGTTCTCATAGAGGCAAATAAAGGGGGAAAACCTATGGTCAGAGTTGAACCAACCCTTGTAGTATACAATAAAGACGGGAACTACACGGAAGATTTGCTTCACAGATATGAAAATAAAAACTGATAACCGGGAGGCTGAGTATGCAGGGATGCTTATATCTGGTTGCCACACCTATAGGCAATCTGGAAGATATGACTTACAGAGGTATAAGGATATTGAGGGAAGTTGATTTGATTGCGGCTGAAGATACGAGAAACAGTATCAGGCTGCTCAATCATTTTGATATAAAAACTCCTATGACAAGCTATCACGAACACAATAAATATGAGAAGGCTGAGGAATTGGTTTCAAAGCTTTTATCAGGAATCAATATTGCTGTCATAACTGATGCGGGGACACCGGGCATATCTGATCCGGGGGAGGAACTGGTCAGACAGTGCTATGATGCCGGCATAACCGTTGTTCCGGTACCGGGAGCCTGTGCGGCTGTTAATGCCTTAATTGCCTCCGGATTACCTACCAGAAGATTTGCCTTTGAGGCTTTTTTGCCCGCTGAAAAGAAAGAGCGAAAAGCGGTTCTTGAAGAGCTTAAAACAGAGATTAGAACTATCATTATCTATGAAGCACCTCACAGACTGTTAAAAACCCTGGAAGAACTTTTGCTGCAATTGGGAAACAGGGATGTAACGGTTTGTCGTGAGCTTACCAAAAAGCATGAAACATTTTTTAAAACTACCCTTGAGGATGCGGTTTCCCACTACAGGGCTACAGAGCCAAAGGGTGAGTGCATTATAGTTGTCCGTGGTATTTCGAGAGAATATCTTGAGATGGAAGAACGCATGAAGTGGGATTCCATGTCCGTTGAAGAACATCTGAAAATGTATATATCAGAGGGGATGGATAAAAAAGAAGCCACAAAACAGGTGGCGAAAGACAGAGGGGTTCCCAAACGTGATATATATGAATATGCAAAACTTATATAAATTCACTATACAGGACAAAAAACCGTTTGAACACCGGGGTACTTGTGATGTTCAAACGGTTTTGTCATATCTTACAAATAAAGTCAGTCGATGGATTCAAATTGAAAATAAGGGCGCAACTGAGGGTTTTTCATAACCCAGAGTTTTATGGAATCAATGTTTTTTGAAACAGAATCCATTGCCTTGAATATGGACTGTAAATCTGAAATTTCCTGTTGGTCTATCTTTCCGTCCTGTGTAATTTGCACGAGGATTTTTGATATATCTTCCATATTTTGAGAGGAGCTTAGAAACTTTAAAACTAAGCGTTCGATTGAACCTGATTCTGAGGAATTAAAGTGTTCTTCTAATTTCCTTATACCTATAGGACAGATATTGTTGCAATAGTATGTACATAGGTTTGGTGCAGAATATGCAATAGACATAATATCAACCTCTTCAGCGTAGGGTTCAATCTGTCCTAACTCAATTCGGGCAAGTCTGCTTCTTTCGATACCTAATTTCAAAGCGGCTTTTTCTCTGCTGGTATAAGAAGGGTTGTTCTTTGCCGCTTCCATTCTCGCTATGTAATACATATTTTCAGTTGCTTTGGATGCTTTTCTTCCCATGTTATTACCCCCAAAAATATATCTTCATTTGACATGATGTGTGCTATAATTAAGCTATATTTTAACATATGGAAATTGAATGATAAAGGGAAAAAAATGCCTGAAAGGGATTTAATACGTTGGTAATTTACTATAATAGAAAAACATTAGGAGAAAAAATATGAGAATAGCACATACAGCGGATTTGCATATAGGTAAAAGATTATATGATGTGAGTATGCTTAAAGAGCAGAAGAAGATATTTGCACAGATAACAGATATTTTGAAGAAGTACAAGGCAGAGGGGCTTATCGTGGCGGGAGATATATATGATAAACCTTCGCCATCTGCTGAGGCTGTGAGAATATTTGATGATTTTATAAGCGACCTGAAAGATGCAGGTATAAAACTGTTTGCGGTAAGCGGAAACCATGACAGTATGGAAAAGGTATCCTACGGAAGCAGAATTATGTCACGGGAGGGAATATATTTTCAGGAAAATTTCCAAACCGGGGCACAGAAAATCAGACTTGAGGATAAGTACGGAGAACTGAATATATATATGGTTCCCTTTATAAAACCGGTTTATGTGGGAAAGGAAAGCTATGAAGAGGCATTTATTAAGATAATAAATGATACGGATGTTGACTATGCAAACAGAAATATTTTGGTTGCACATCAATTTATCACCGTGGCACCTATAGGAAACAATTACCGGGAGGCTGAATTAGAAAAATTAGGATTTATGCCTGAAAGGTCAGAATCTGAGAGTGTAAATGTGGGAGGTTTAGATAATATATCATATCAGGTTGTGGAAAAATTTGACTATGTGGCATTGGGGCATTTGCACAGAAGACAGAGTATTGGAAAAGAATATATAAGATATTCAGGCTCGCCTATGAAGTATTCATTTTCGGAGAGTCTTGATTCAAAGTCTATTGAAATAATAGACATAAAAGAAAAAGGTAACATTACCATAGAGACGGTTGTACTTGAGATGCCAAGAGATGTAAGGGTTATAAAGGGAACCCTTGAGGAGCTTACGTCAAAGGAAGTGGTCTTTGCGGAGGGTGTGAACCGGGAGGACTATATATGCGCCGTGATTACGGATGAGGAAAGGGTTATCGACGGTGCAAATAAACTGCTTCGATGGTATCCGAATCTGCTCACCATACAGTATAACCGCGATATGGCTGTGAAGGAGGAATATAATATAACCGGTATTAAAGGAAAAAATCCTCTGCAGCTATTCAGCGAATACTATGAATTTATGAATAACAAACCCATGAGCCGGGAGGAAGAGAACATAATAAAAAGCATACTGGGAGGTGAGTTGAATGAGACCTAAGGAACTTATCATAGAGGCTTTTGGACCCTTTGCAAAAAAAGAGATAATTGATTTTTCCAAACTTAACCGGGGCTTGTTTCTTATAACAGGTGATACAGGTTCGGGAAAAACCACCATATTTGATGCCATAACCTTTGCTCTCTATGGTGAGGCAAGCGGCAATAACCGTAAGGCGACCATGCTCAGAAGTGATTTTGCACAGGAAACGGCAGTGACAAGGGTAACCTATACATTTTTTTATGAAAATAATATATATAAGGTTGTCAGAACACCCCAGTACGAAAGAGCAAAACAAAGAGGTACGGGAACAATAACCCAGAGTGCGGATGCGGTACTTTATGATGTAACCGGGGAGGAATGTGTTATAAAAACAGGTGCTCTCGCGGTGACAGAAAAAATAATTGATATAATGGGAATAAACCGGGATCAGTTTGTAAATGTGTCCATGATTGCACAGGGAGAGTTTTTAAAACTGCTTTTGGCAAAGTCCACAGAAAGAGCGGGAATATTCAGAAATATTTTCAAGACCCGGATTTATGAAAATATGCAAAGGACTTTAAAATATAAGGCTAAGGAATTATACGGCAAGAGGCTTATGAAAAAACAGGCACTTATCCAGTATGCAAAGGGGGCAAAGCTTGAAAATATTGCGGATTACTCAAAACTTTTGCAGGAGGATAACGTATATATACTGCCTGAATTTATGGATGACATAGAAAAGGAGATAAAAAGAGAAGAGGAAAGAGCCGGATACCTGAGAGAAGAAAAAAATCGGTATAAAAAGATATATGACGGCTCCATAGAGAAACTGGCAAAAGAAAAAGAAAAGCAAAAGGCATACAGAGAAGTTGAGAGAGAGCTGGAAAAAGCGGGCAGAAATCTGACTGAATCGGAAGAAAAGCTAAAATATGCCAAAGAAGAACATCTGGTGTGGGTGGAAAAACAAAAGGAGATTGCTGATATAAATGAAAAGGCGGTGCTTATAAAGGACAGTCTCACCACCTATGAGGAGCTGGATAAACTGCTTAAGGAGGAAGAAAATAAAAACAAAGAGCTTTTGCTTGCTAAATCCGAACTGGAATTGACGGAAAAAAACATAAGCAGAAAGGAAAAAGAAAAAGCCCTGCTGGAAGAGAATATAGCACAATATATGGAAAAATATGAGAGTCTGGAGATTGAAAAAAATAAAGCTGCCGGAACCTATGAAAAAATGTCGGATGCTTTTTTGAGAAGTCAGGCAGGTATTATGGCGGCAAATCTGAGGGAGGGGGAACCCTGCCCGGTTTGCGGTTCAACAATTCATCCTGATAAGCAGGCTGTGACTAATATAGTTTGTACGGAGGACGAATTAAAAAAGGCAAAACAGGAACGTGACAGGTTAAAGAAGGAGCTTGAAAAATTAAGTGCTGACACCGGCAGAGTACAAAAAGAACTGAAATTAAAGGATGAGGATATTTTAAAGGACAGAGCCGTAAGGGAAAAACAGATATTGCGGGAGCAGGAAATACTTCTGACCCAAAAACAGCTTCTTGAAAATATCACCTCAAAAAGAAATAAATTGTCTTACAAAAATTACGGTGAGGCATGTAAAGCCTATGAACAGTGTCTTAAAGAAATTGATGGGATAAACCGGAAGGAAAAACAGACAAGGGAGACTGTTGAAAAATATACGGGAGCCGTAAACAGCTGCAGGGGAATTATAGAAAAAGATACGGAGTGGCTGAACAGGAAAAAGAAAACTCTTGCGGATATCTCTGCTCTTGAAGCTGAGTGTAGTGACAGTCAGGTTAAGCTGAGAGAGATAGAAAAAGAAGAAAAACAATTGGAGATAACCATAAGCTGTAACAGAAAAGTCAGAGCTGACATAGTGAAAGAAAAAGAAGAATTTGATTTGGTTGAGAAAGAGTGGAAGATATATGATAATCTCAGCCAGACAGCAAATGGTGCAGGCTATACAAAGGGTAAATTTGATTTTGAGAGTTATGTGCAGGCAAAATATTTTGAGCAGATTATAGAGCTTGCCAATGTACGATTATCAAAGATGACCCAGGGAAGGTTTTTGCTTGTCAGACGAAAAGAAGCTATAACAAAGGCAAGTCATGTGGGACTTGAAATAGATGTTTTGGATAACAATACCGGAAAAATAAGAAGAGGAGAAACCCTGTCCGGTGGTGAGGCATTTATGGCAGCTCTTTCCATGGCACTTGGAATGTCGGATGTCATATCCTGCAGTTCGGGAGGGATAAGACTGGAGGCAATGTTTATTGATGAGGGATTTGGCTCTCTTGATTCAAATGCCCTTGAAAAGGCACTTTCCATACTGACGGAACTGAGTAATACAGGCAGCAGGGCTATAGGTATTATATCGCATGTGGAAGTATTGAAGGAAAGAATAGACAACAAGATTATTGTTGAAAAGGGAATAAAGGGCAGCCATATAGCTGCCCGCTGACAATATCATAATTCTTCAGGAAGCTGCCAGTTATCGGCAGCTTCAGCCATTTTTGATGCCTCGGAGGTGTACTGCTTTGCAAGCATGGGATTCTTATAGGCATAAAAAAGCGAAAGCTTATTGTAACAGTCGCTAAGACGTTTAAGTGGCAGATCACCTGAACTCCGTATGTTTATGATGCTCTCAGTTTCGGTGGCAGCATTTTGAAACCATACAGCGGCTTCGTCATAGTCCTCAGCATTATAAAAATACTCACCTAATTCCATGCATATTTCAGCACAGGGGGAGGTAACCATGTTTTTCAGACAGATTTTGAAAAACTCATTGTAATTTCCCTGTAACCGGAAACAACGGGCAAGAACGCAGGCTGCATCATTTCGCTCGTCTTCGCTTCTGTTCTGTTGCCTGATGGTTTCTTCAAATACATGAAAAGCTTTGAGAAAATCAGAATCGTCTCCGGATATAAAAAGCTCCTTGACGTACATGTCATGCAATTTCTTTGAAAATGGTTTGCCACTGTCAAAGGTATTTTGCAGTGCCGCCAAATCCCGTTTTGTGTGGTGTCCGGATGCCATATGCTGTATTTCTATTTCACTGTCGTAAATCACGGGATCAAGAAGGACGGTTTCGTGGATTGGATCCACCCAGGTCAGGGTGCGTATCCTCTTATACAGCTTTGGTCTCAGTTCAACCCTTGAGTTGTAAACAGAATTATTGTCCATCATATTTATATATTTCATCTGCACAACATCAATTTCCGGCAGCAGAAATTCCTTTATCTTTAAAAAACGATTCTGGTTCACTTTATCTATGACCTCGTCAGCATCTGCGGAATAAATGTAGTCACAGACTGCTTTTGAAAAGGCAAAATTTCTGGCTGCAGAAAAATCATCTATCCATGGGAAATCGAATATTTTGTCAGTGTATTTTTTTGCGACTTCTTTCGTGTCATCCTTAGAACCCGTATCTACGATGATAATTTCGTCGGCAATGGATACAAGGGAACTCAGACATCTGTCAAGTCTCATGCCCTCATCTTTAACAATCATGCAAACAGATATGGAAATCATGGTAACAGCCTCCTCTTTCGTAAAAATGTTTGTTTTTTATATATTATATCAGAGAAATAACCTGTTGACAAAATCTTTAATTAGGGTATTCTATATTATTATGGAAAAATGTGGAGATAATATAGTATAAGATATAGAATTATAAAGGAGGGTTAATTTTATGGAAAAGCACATTTTTAACGAACAAACCGGCATCGGA
>CAZKMB010000026.1:0-30083 GCA_964553965.1 uncultured Bacteroides sp.
ATTTTCAATAACCCTGGTTACAACTATATTCTTCTGTTCCGGAGCTGATGCAGACTCTACTGCCTGTATTGTGATATTTGCCATCTCTTCAGCTGATTTTAGGAGCTTATCTTGTAATTCACTCACAGTCTCCTTCAGTTCCAGTATTTCTTTATCCTTATTCTCAATCTGATTTGAAAAATTATCAAGGTACTTTTCAAAGACGATGAATTTCTGTTCACAGTCATCTACAGCTCCCCTTATTGTACTCATTTTATTGTCTATATTCTTAACGATGTAGTCTGACCTGTAATATTCCTTTTTTACCTTAAGCATCTCACTCGTATCATCACAATTTATTATTTTTTCAAGTATATCTTCAGATATCCTCTCATAAACGCATGATTTAACAAATTCCCTACGTCCATAGCCTTCAAGGGTTATGAATTTGTCTATATCAGCTGATGATAACCCCATAAGCTGACCTGAACGTATCTGATTAAGCCTGGCAAACCATTCCATCTTAATATCTTCATCTTCGCAGCTGTCAATGCTATCAATCCCCACCAAATCACAGTATTCTCGCTTCTTCAGTTCAATATACTCTTTATTAGTCATACATTTCCTCCTTTAAATAAAACAGGTCAGGGTGCGACATGGATTAGCCACACTCTGACCTTGCGTAATTTTCTAATTATAGTATATTTAATAGAAAAAGTGTCTGCAAGTACATTTTAGTACTTTTAGTACTCTGCACCAGCATATTTGATATTTTATGGTATAGTATATATCGAAAGAAGGTGATATTATGCTATCAGACGTAACTTATTATGAATTGCTTGGATGTTCTCTAAATGCTACTACTGAGGAAATCAAGCAATGCTATACCAATAAAATATACGAGCTTACTAATCAGAAGGTCACAGATATCGAAAATTACAGAACTGCTTACTTTGTTCTTTCGGATCCCGACAGACGTAAGGAGTACGATGATTCCATAGGAATAGTTTATCGCAATCATGTTCCTATATTTAAGCGACTGCTTATCCTGATGGGAAGATTCATATTGACAATATTGGATATGATTACTGAGTTTATATGGAGTTTTCTTATCGTTATTATCCTGGCATTTGGTGTATGCTGCTATACTTTTTACAATAGACATAAATACTTTGACATCCATGATGTAATTGCATCTATTGAGCCAATATACATTTTTGTATCAGTTGGCATTATTATCCTCTCTCTCTTCGTTTATCTATTCCATCCAACCATTCGAAGATTAAACAGAAAATTAAAATATGCCTTGCGAAAGTATAAATAGGGATTTTCTTCGGAATTTCCCTTTTTTTGTTGCCGGATGCGTGGAGCATACCCCTACCGGGAATATTTATAAGTTTATCGTTGTATTTATCTCTTTCTTTTGTATCTGCTGTTTTTGATTCTAATAAATATTCCCTAACCCCCCTGCAACATTCCTTGATGAAGGCATACAGCCCCATGGCTTGCATTGTCTTTCTTTTTCATCAAGCGAATGTTGCGAGAAGAAGGAATAAGTATTTATTCCCTGTCGATATTACTACCGACCAGACTCCAGATGAATTTCTTATGTATCTTTGTTCATCAACGTCCTCGGTTCTGCCTTGATAGACGTATGAAGCCACTCATTTGTCTGCTCCCCCTCTCACACCTTTAGTACAAGTTGCTCATGCTTGTACGTGTGCAAGCGACAGGAACGGTCACTGTGTTTCCACTTCGATACTTTTTGTTTTATCCACAATTATTATTCTCCCTGCATGGAACGGATGTGTTTTCACACCCTGGGAGTTTAACGGACTGAATCTCTAGGCACAAAGGCTCCGCTACCCTCTTACGGCGATGCCTACGACCTCTGACGGGTAGCTTATCTCCCGGTTCCTTGACGTACTGGTTATTTTTATGCGATTACACCACTCAACGCAGCCATGACACTATTTTCTGCAAAGTTTCTGCAATTTTTATGCCATGGTCTTTTTCTGATATGTGATTTTACAAAGTTTCTGCAAACTTTTTGCAATTTTTCTGCAAAAGTCTATTGACTTTAAATTTTTAATGATATATCATAACTGTAATGGGTGCAAACCTATGGTTGGATTTCCTAAAAACATACTTCCAGCATAAAATTATGGTTCTAGTATGGACTTCTAGGTTCTCATTCTGTAGGGGTGCGTGCGTTACGTTAATAACTTAATGATTATTTAAAAAGTAAAACCTTCTGGACGCCAATCTGAAAGGTTTTATTTTTTTAAATTTTTTTTAATTGTTTTCTTTCATGATTATTCCAATCAAAATCACAAAATGCATCATACGCTGAAGACACTTCATGTATTTCAGAAAATAGCTTAATTTTCTCCTCGTCTTTGACGTTATGTTTTTGTTCCACAAGTTTTTCTAAAGTTGAAGATAAAATATGTTCTATAAATATAATCTCATTAACACACATATTATTTTTCCCAAAATCAAGATTTGCAAATTTATTACAAACTTTGCTCAGTTCATGACGTTTACTTCTAGCGAAGTATTCTTCATCTGAGTTATTTGCTGCTAATTCCTTGCATAGAATGTTATTTGTGTTATATTCATTTTGTAATATAGTATTAATTATCTTAATATCCTTTGTTGTCATATTGCTTATTCCTCCTTTAAAATATAATATTTACCTTCACTTTTGATTATCTCTCCATGTCATAATCATTGTAAATTTCAATTTAGCTGATAAATCCCATATCCGTTCCAAAGGAATCATGGGCTATATTATGAAACTCAATAATGTTTTCATCAGTCTCTTCTTTTACCTTAATGAATAATTTTATGTAGGCTTCTGTAGCACCAAAGCTATGTTCTGTGTAGCAATCTGCAATTTCCGCACAATTCGGAATATTATCAACAGCCTGATTAATCATTTTTTTTACTCTTTCTTTATCCATCTTCCACTACCTCCAAATAATTCTTTCGATGCTTTTGATATCATCCATCAATCCTGTCCATCCTTGTATTTGGCTTTTCCATTGCAAGTTTTACCCATTCTAAATCTTCGTAAACATTGCCAATAACCATTGCATACTCTTCTAGTGGTCCTAATGGCATTTGTGGATATCCTTCTGCCTCCACATAAAATCCAATATTATCCATGTAACAATCATCTGCAGGGCAATATGCCTGGTACGTACCATACTTAACAAGCATTATGACATCTAACACTTTCCCTCCTAAGTGACTTTCGATAAAATCTCCTTCATATACGCACTCTCCTGATATGTCTGTTCTACCGGTATTCATCATAAGAACCACATCTTCAATAGGTACATTTATATTGTCTATTTCTCCGTCAGTCAGAATGACTGTTTGCGGGGTTCTATAATCAATCTGCATAATATCCCACATTTTATTTTCCCAAAATCCTCTATATTGTTTTTCCATACTTATCTCCTCTTTTCATCAAAACAAAAAGCTTTGTTTGGTTTCATACCTCTATAAACCATGTATAGAAATAAAAACAGCGTTATTCTAAATAGTTTCTTTATTTTACATATGATAATGGTACTCTGAATTCCTTAAAAACTAATGCATACTCCTCATCACAGGAAATGACTATTTCTATCTTTTTAATATTCTCATATATATGTGTGTTCTTCCTATCAAAACATTCAATTTTTACTCTGCCATCTTTTTCCTTAATATACAATTTATATAATCCGTTCTTTTTAACCAGGTCTATAAACTCATACTCTATTAGCTTTTCATAATTATTCAGAAATTCTCTCGATTCATTATAAGCTGATTCTAAATTAGTTGGATCATATATTGAACTGACTAAATTTATTAAAGAAACCATAATAATTGCGAATAGCACTACATCTATTACTGATAGAGATGTGCAATGTGACGAATGTAACGTCATTCTATACGCAAACAATAATAACAACCCTAGAAGCAATAGGAATTTAAACGTAATTATTCTATCTAGTTTCTTTTTATTTTTATCAAACTCTGCAATATTCTTCTCAGCCTGTTCAAGCTTATCACTGCTAACTTCTTTAATTATTTCAAAATCTATACTCATACATATTCTCCCCTCGTATTACATCAATTTATTTAATTCCTCCGTCAAAGAAAACGGACGATAACCTTCTAGTTTTAAATTCTCCAGTATGATTTTCTCCGTATTCTCTGTTTTTAATGCCTCATCTATATCATCACTTACGCCAATTATAAATGTTTCCACAACATGCAATCTGCTAACCAGAGTTTCTTCCATGAGCTGATTTTCACATTCACTTATTGCTTTTTTTAAATCCTCTGCTATTGTGTTTAAATATATGCTGGCAGACTTGTACACAGCTTCAGCTCTCTTGCTGCTTAATGCCAACTTGTACAGATGTTTCAATGGTTTTTCAATCCTAGACTTTAAAACATCCTTTGTTTCCATTGATAAATTAGATACACTCACTAATAAAACCTTATATCTTCTTTTGTTAAAATATATGAATACTATGCTTTCTTCTGAATTATATAATGCTTTGTTAATTGCTTGTTTGATACCAGCCGAAAAAAACAATGCACCGATAAATATGCAAGTATAGCAAAGTGCAACACATGGATAAAAAAGTATTGATATATCCCCATTGCCATGAACCATTACTGCAAATGCCAAAGCAAAGAAAGCACAACACATTGCAGCTATGCCCATATCGAAATATGGTTTTGATTTTTCTGTATTCATATTTTACAGCTCCTTCCTTATTCCAAAATCTGAACATATTACAGTTAATCCATGATGAATCCCCTTATCCGGGTTATCCCATTCCTCATATTCTATAATCTCTGTATCAATTGAATAACTATCACCATCTAAAGATATTAACTCTCCATTCATACTGCATGATACACCACAAAATACACTCTCATTACTAAGCTCTTTAGGTAATGCTATTCTCCATGATATATAGTCGTAATCCTTATTTTGAATTAAATCACCTATTGTCATTCTCTCTCTTGATTGACTCAAATGACATACCTCCCCCTACTTTAGCAAATATAATACTGCTCTCGCTTTCCTGTTTCAGAATAGGATTAAACACCGGAAATTCATCCATCCCCCAAAATCTAGTATTCTTTTCGTTCAAATTATCTCTTTTATTTAAAAATCGATTTTTATCCATTTTATTACTCCTTTATTTTTTTCAAAAATTTGCATGGTACTAACACTCTATCTATGTATTCAGAATCCGTATCATATTTAAAATATACCTGTACTTTATCAACGTCAGCACACACAGACACTTCTTCAATATCCCATCCAAGCTGTTCTTTTTCACATACCCCATTTGATTTTTTATATGTAACTATGCATCCATCTGAATTTAATATAATCTTTAAAACCTCGATATTTTTATAATTTTCCACTGTATCCAAAAGTTTATTGTTACGAATCTTTGTCCTTATTGCCCATGCATACTCTTCTTTATTCTGTTGCAAAATAAAAACCAACCCCCAACAAGTAAGAGCAATACAAAAGAGAAAAGTAAGAACAATACTATCCTCATGTATTTCACCGCTAAAAAATGTAATAAGTATAATAATACCTATAAAAAATAATATCAGTCCAACTACTGGCATGACATCTTCAATTTTTTTCATTTTCTCAAGCCTATTCCACATCTTATTGAGCTTAACCTCGTCATATTTATCATTAAATTTTCTTGCTTTAGCAAGCACTTTCTCATCAATATCCTTAATTACTTCAAATTCGTTATTTTCACAAAGATATTCCTTTTTTTTCATATAATTACCTCTCATTTTTGCAATATATATCAAAGCAATTCCTATAGTCCATTTAAAAAGTTCATAATTCCTTCAGGAATCAAATCTTGAACATCATCTCCAATGTCTTGCTCCGATATACGATTATCTGCATCCAAAATGTCTGGAGTTTTATCAATGCTACTATGAACCAGTTGTTCAGCATCCTGATTATCATCCATACTTAACGGATTTTTTATTTCTTCAGTTTCAGGCTCATATACCATTTTTTCAGATATTTCTTCTGCTTCCTCCTGATACTCTACCTCCTTTAAACCATGCTGATTTATAAGGCTCCATAATATCTTATCAAGCTTCCCATCCATTTTCTTTAAACGCTGCTCTGTCTTTATATGGCTTGGATTATTGAGTGGTAAGTCTAATTCAACCTTTTCCCCAAAACCCGCTAATATTACCTTAATTAGAGCTTCATTTCTGTTCTTACCAGCTTTGTGGCTTTCAAGGTAATCTATTATCTGCGTATGTTTAACATCTTCAGGGTCAAGACTTAGTTGATATCTCTTATACTGATATTCTTTTGACATTCATATTCCTTTCTGAAGAGGGCATATTCGCATACCCTCTTCTACTGTACTTGTGATATATTTTTATTTCTTTGTATTAGCAGCCAGCATTTCAAATCCTATTGCATTAGCCTTAATATCAGTAATTAAAGTCATGCAAGTATCCTTAATCTGTTCTGAGGCATATTTTTTAAGAAGAGTTGCGCCACCACCCAACACATATGTAGGAGTCAACATATAGTTTACTTTGTTCTGGTTAAGAACATTAAATGTATCCATGGCAAACTCTTTCAATGCATTCTCACATATTTCTCGTGCCTTCGGCGCAGTACCCACTTCACGTCCCAAAATCATATCTATTATTTGCTCTGGTAAAAGCTCACAAGAGAAAACTCTGTTAATTTGCTCATTTACCTGCGAAAAACAATTAGTCATACCATATTGTAACGTCTTTGCTTTTTTCATATCTGGAATCATATCTTTGTCCAGGAATAATATTTCTGTTGTTCCTGTTCCTATCTCAACCACTATACAAGGTCCTTTAATAGTGTTCAGATGTGGCATTATTGCTGCATATCCTTGAGGATATATATGTGAGCCTTCTATCCTGATGGAGTACTTCTTCCCCTCATACTCATACTCGATAGGTTTACCTTTTTCTCTAAGAAGATAATTTTCAAAATCTTCCTTCTCTGCACCAAAACGTGTAAGAGGTAATCCACCGGCAACAGTTACATTTGCTGTTGTAATGTTACCTCTAGCTTTTAGTTCTTCAGCAATACCCGCTAATGTTAATATGTAATAATCATCATTTAATGTTTTATTTCCTGCAAGTCCTTCAGGAATACTTCCTACAGTATAATATTTCCCTTCATACTTAACTGTTCTTTGTAACAATGGTGGCTGGTTATCAAACTTGGCCACACTTGCTCCAAAGATTGATGCCTTTGTCTTTACATATCCATAACCATGATCAATTCCTATTACCATACTAAAATCCTCCTAAAATTTAATATTTATTTATCTGTTCAAGAAGTGAGTTATCTTTTTCATAAAGATAATCAATAAGCTCATCTTCTGACATTCTAATAATATAATCTGTTGTGTAATCGCTCTCGTACATCAACTTGATAAATCTATATACACTATTTAAAGCCTCACTAATATAAGACTTTGAACATCCTAGTTCCATTCTCATCGAATCCCATGTGTGCTTACGTAATGTTGGTTCAGTATATGACAGTTCTGATGCCAGCCTATATGCTATAGGACTCATCCATGCCAATTTGTGGAAGCATTCACATATCCTATCTAAAGATTCTTCTTGCTGTTCTAATTCTAAGATTGCCTGCTGCATTTTAAGTATTTTTTCCGAATATCGTTTTTCTGATAACATTACATATGATTGATATGTAGGGTCTTGTTTCTTGTTTGTCTTACTAATTGATGGAGTATCAAGCCTGAATGAAGGCATAGAAAGAGAATCAATCATATCTTCGTACTCCCTAATTTGACACAGATAGTTCTTACGCTGGGATACTATGTCGAGTCGATATGACCGATGTGTCGATAATATTTTTTTGATTTTATTTTCTGATACGTTTATATAATTACTTTTACTCATTACTTACCTCATGGGGTCTCGTTTTCTGCAAACTCTATTTTATTTTCTTGTATTGTTACCTGGTCGACAAACTTATCGATAAATGATATCTCATATGCCACTATCTGAAGCTTATCTCCCTTGTCAAATGACACCTTTCCGCAAACACATAATCTCTTACCTTTGTTCTGTTCAATCAAATACTTATCTACTATTTTTCTAATGTGTTCATCGAATACCAGGACATTTATGAATCTTTTTTTCTGATTTAATTCTACGACTATAGTCACTACCGAGAAGGATATTCCTTCTGTATTAACTATTCTTGCCGGAGCAACCAATTGTCCGGACATACATATGTTGTTAATCATATTACTCCTCAGCTCCTATGCCAAAACAATTACATCTTTGCATAAATTTTTAGTTGTGCAACATCAGGGTCGTAAGCATCCTTTCCACCACCTCTTTCGATTTCTCTATACATAGTCGCTCTATGAACCCCTATAGCTTCGGCAATATTGATTGCTTTTATTCCTGACTCTAGCATTTGCTTAATCTTAACTCTGTCAGCATAGCTCATTCTTTTGTAGCTTTTTGCCATACTAATTCCTCCTTTTCACAAAAAAATAAATGCGACCAGAAACGTTAATCGTCTCTGTCGCATTTAATTTTACACCTTATAAATTAGAATGTTTAAAAATTGTTTTTACAACATATACTATAAAAAAATCCAAGGAGTGATATGTTGAAAAAACTTACTTTGACAATCAGGTATATACTGGTATGTGCTCTGGGAGTTCTGCTTCATTTTTTATACAATCTTTCAGATAATAATCCCATAGTCGGATTATTCTCCGCTGTAAATGAGTCTACCTTTGAACACCTTAAACTCATTTTCTTTCCCATGTTTTTCCTGACTCTGTGGGATATTTTCAAGTTGAAGAAACTTGATAATGACTTTCTTGTAAAAAGAACAACGGGACTTTTATATGGTATGTTATCGATTATTTTACTTTTCTATGCCTCATGGGGCGTTTTGGGCACCAGATATGACTTTGTTAATATTGCCATTTATTTTGTAGGAGTTTTTATTGCATTTTACACAGAGAACTCCGGTTCACACCATATTTCCATAAATAATATCACATGTATTGTGATATTTTTATACCTTGCTCTTGCATTTTTTATGTTCACTTATCATTCGCCAAGCGCAGGCATTTTCTTTGATTTTGAGGGTGTGGGGCCAAAGGATTATTTCAGATAAAAAAACAGATGCAAATCCAAAAGCATTTACATCCGTTTTTTTATTTACTGTGCAAAAAATGCCATGGCAGCCATTCCCGCACCGACATGAGTTCCTATTATAGGTCCGATAGATGACAGCATGAGATTTTCTTCTTTTATCCCTGCTTCTATCGCCATTGCCTTAAGTTTTTCAGCCTTTTCAATATCATCTGCATGTCCGATTATTCCGATTATGTTTTCAGGATTTCCGCCCTCTTCTTTTGCTTTACCTATGATGTAGTCAAGAGCCTTTGCGGTACCTCTTGTTTTTGCTTTTACAAAAAGTTTTCCTTCCTCATCCACACTTAATATAGGTTTTATCTTTAAGGCGCTTCCCACCACGGCACCTACGGCTGAAAGTCTTCCGCCTCTGCTTAAATGAAATAAATCTTCAACCATAAACCAATGTCTTACATTTTGTCTGTTTTCATTCAACCAGGATGCAAGTTCATCCATGCCCATGCCCTCAGACTTTTTCTTAGCTGCCAGATACATAAAAAGTCCCTCTCCTATACTGGCTGACAGTGTATCGACAATAACAACTTTTGCATCCGGGTTCTCTTCCATAAGCATGTCAGCTCCCAGACTTGCTGACTGATATGAACCGCTTAATCCCGATGAAAAGCACATGTATAAAACGTCTTTTCCCTCGTCCGCTATAGTCTTGAAAAATTCCTTGTACATAGTCGGATTAATCTGTGATGTGATTGGCATATCACCTGCCCTCAGCCTGTCATAAAAACCTTTTATATCATCTCTTTCATCAAGGTAGTAGTGAAAAGTTTCATCCTCTATAGTATATGAAAAAGGAATTATCTTAACTCCTGTTTCCTTTACGACATCAACCGGTAAGTCCCCCGTAGAATCGCAAACCAATACATAATCTCTCATATTAATCCTCCTTATTCGTTTCAGCGCTGATTCCAAAATAGTAATCTATTCCATCAGCAAGACCCTTTATCATAGATGCCTGATACTCCTCTGATACAAGGTTTGACTCTTCAGCATCATTACTTAAAAATCCAAGACTTATCGCAGCAACCGGAATTTCACTCCAGTTAATCAATGTCATGTCTTCGGACTCATATATACCATGGTTTGTTGTATCTATTTCCTCAGTAATTCCCTGCAACAGTCTGGTTGCCAGCTTGTTACTCTGTTCATAAAGGTAACTGTTATACTGGCTGTTATCACTCATGGTAAGCGCCATAACTCCAATCATATCATCATTAGCACTGTAATTCATCTGAATCCTTATAAGCACTGTTGCACCGGAATCGTTTGCCAGCTCTGCCCTCTCCTTATTTGTGAGGTCAACGTTGTTGGAATCCCTTGTCAAAGTCACATTGTATCCTCTTGCTTCAAGCTCAGTCTTCAACATCTGGGCATATATAAGGTTAAGCTCGTACTCCTTTGTTCCGTAGCCTGAACCTACACTTCCTGTAGTGGCAGCCTGTTTTGTAATTTCACTACCCGGTCCCACCTGTTCCTTCGCAATATTGTCACTTGACTGATTGGCCGGATCTATAATAATATTTTTTACGGTCGGAAGAGTTTCCTCAGTCTGTGTCACATCTTCTCCTGCCCAGTCAGGCGGAGTAGTTTCCACTACATAATCAGAGTATACATAAAAATTCGTATTGTCTAAAACCACTCTTGACCATTCATTGTTGTATCCGGAGCGTTCCAACACGGTGCCTTCTTCCAGCATCTTGTATATAGGTGCGTCAGTAGACGGTGTGGTTCTCACATTTACAGTCATCTCTGTGGTTTTTACATAATCTTTTATTATATAGAAACCATCTTCATCCATCTCAAGTCCCATGCTGCCCGGTCCTGTCTCCGAATCCACACTTACATTGTCTATAGAAATATCATCCTGCTTTATGATCCCCGTACTTTCTTTTTTATCATCACTTTTGCATCCTGTACAAAGAAAAACAGCAAGTATTAAAATCAAACCTGTTATAATATGTTTTTTCATTGTATTTCTCCTATTTTATAGACTATCGTCATATTATATCAAAAATCAATAAAATAAACAAGAGTTACCATACTTTACTTTATTTTATTTGATTTTGTCCTTAAGGTGATGTAAAATGTATTGAGTGTGGTTTTATAACATATACTTATTAAAAAGAAAGGTTGCTTTATATATGAATTTTTTAGTTGATATTATCAAAGGCATATTCGTTGGTATTGCTAATGTTATTCCGGGAGTAAGCGGCGGAACAATGGCTGTCTCTTTTGGAATATATGACAAAATTTTGTCATCGGTTTCAAATTTATTTAAGGACTTCAAAAACAGTATTAAAGCTCTTTTACCTGTTGCCTTAGGTATGCTGATTGGAATTGTCGGTTTCACGTTTGTCATAGGGTGGCTTTTAAAAAATCAGCCATTTGCAACATCACTTGCTTTTACAGGTCTGATTTTGGGCGGTCTCCCAATGATTATAAAAGAGCTTAAAACCGGTTGGGAAAAAGATACAAAAAAATCCGTTATCATCAACATCATTCTTTTTATACTTCTCGCCTCTGTAGCGGCAGGTATGGCTTTTTTGAACGGTGATTCAGAAAGCGGTGTTTTGCTGATTGCAAGTCTACCTATGATGATAAAAGTTTTCTTTATCGGAATCATCGCCGCTGCCACCATGGTTATCCCCGGTGTAAGCGGTTCACTCGTACTCATGGTTCTCGGTTATTATTTTGGAATCTTATCTGCAGTTAAAGATTTCATAACTGCTTTTAAGGATTTAAACATAAGTAAAATGTTTGACAACGCCCTTATTTTAGCACCTTTTGCCATAGGCTGTCTGGTGGGTATTTTCTTCATTTCCAAGCTCATAGAGTGGTTATTTAATCACTTTGCTTCTGCCACCTACAGCGGCATACTCGGTCTTATCTTAGCCTCACCCGTAGCAATATTCTACAAAGTGCAGCAGCAATACGATATGTCAAAAACAAGCGTTGCCCAGATAATCGTTGCAGTTATTATATTTGTTGTATGTATTGCCTTAACTGTTTTCATGGGTAATCTGGAAAACCGGTCTGATAACGAGTCAGGAGAAACTCAGGAGTCTTAATTATGAATTATACCTATATCCTGGAATGTAATGACAAAACCCTCTACACCGGATGGACAAATAATCTTGAAAAAAGGTTGAAGGCTCACAATGACGGCAAGGGGGCAAAGTATACAAAATCAAGGCTTCCCGTCCGTCTTGTGTATTACGAGGAATTCAACTCAAAAGAGGAAGCAATGCAACGTGAATATCGCATCAAACATCTTAACCGGACAGAAAAGATGAGCCTCATAAAGGCTCATCAGCTTTCTTAAAGTTTTATCTTATATTTTTTCAGTCCATTGTATGTGTATGCTATCATCATAAATGAAGCTTTAAGGGTTCCGAAACCGGCATATCTGTATGTTTTATATGTCATTTTGGCTGCCCTTAATTTATTTCTTGACCTGCCACCTTTTGAAAGGCGGTATTTTAGTAACGGTTCATCGATACCCACAGCTTTTTCGTAATCTCTTAATATCCTTAACCATGTCAGGTAGTCCTCGTGTGCATCAGGGTGCTCCATTGGGTATTTTAACATAACCTCCCTTTTTACCATTACAGAGGAACAATTAATATAATTTGTTTTCATAAGGTGTTTTAAGGTAATGGTCTTCGGCGTGTGGATTATGTTTCCGACCGGTGTTCCGTCTGCATCCATTATTTCTCTTGCCGTATTGCACAGCACCGCTCCCGTTTTTTTCATCCATCGTTCCTGTCTGCCAAGTTTTCCCTCTACCCACCAGTCGTCAGAATCTAAAAATGCTATGTATTCTCCTGTGGCAATTTCAACGCCGGTATTCCTTGTTTTTGCCACACCTAAATTAACTGTATTTTTTAAAACCGTAACCGGGGTATCTCCTATCAGACCTTTCCAGTATAATACGGTATGAGGATATTCCCCGATACGGACTAATTCACTCTCAGGTTCAAAATCCTTTTTGTAATTCTTTACAAAATAGTATATGGATTCATCCGACGAACAATCATCTATAATGATTATCTCCTTGTCTGCATCCTGAATAAGTGCCGAGTCTACTGCCTTTATTAAATATTTTCCCGAATTATATGATGGTATAACAACCGAAATCATACTGACTCCTTTCTTCCAAACACCAGATTAATTATCCTGTCTGTTGCATGACCGTCACAGGCACTCATATATTTTTCCCTGAATTTCTTTACACCTTCTTTATCAAAGTTTTTGTCTATATTTTTTATGTATTCAATAATTTCTTCGGTGTCGGTGTATATAGGTCCGGGAACAAATTCCTCATAGCCATAATAAAATCCGCGCCAGTCAAAGTATTCCTTTAAATCATGCGCCAAAAATATCATTGGTTTTTCAAAGAGAGAATACTCAAAAACAATTGATGAATAATCTGTTATACATATATCACCAACCGTCAGCAAATCTTCTATGGAAATTTTTTCTGTTAAATCCACGGCAAAATCCTTGTACATATCTTCTATAACAGGTCGTTTTTTTACAAAAGGATGATGTTTGAATATCAATACATATTCATCTTTTAATTGTTCATAGAGGGCAGACACATCCAACACATCCGGGGTTGTTGCCTTTGCTACTCTTCCTCTGAATGTAGGCGCATATAAAATAATCTTTTTCCCTTTTGACTGTGGAAAAACATCATATAATCTGTCTTTTGCCCCTTTAAGATAATCCTTGTCAAAAAATACGTCTGTACGTGATATGCCCAAAGGTTTAACTACGCCCTTTTTATTTTTTAGCGACATAGCCTCCTCATATGCCCATACTACCTCCGGTGAACTCACTGTTACATGAGTGTAGTTTTTGTGGTAGGGGTATTTTTCCAAAGTTTTCCTGTCATCACCGAAGATAAGTTCTGCTGTGCTCATACCGAATTTTTTAAATGCCCCGCAGGCATGCCACAACTGTGTAATCACAGTTTCCTCTCGTATTTTCAGACAGGCTGTTATGTTTGATGAGTCGCTCAAAAATACATACGCGGCATCCGCTATATCTTTTACCATAGCGCTACAGAGTTTTTTGTACTCTTTTCTGCCCACAAAACTCATCCTGAGAAAGTGCCAGCTTATATCGTAAGTTCCTTCCTGCAGCAATCGTTGGTAAATCAGGTTGAAATTATCACTTATGTCCTTACTTCTCACTTCAATAAATACAACCTTGTTATCCAAAACCGGTTTTTCAGAATATTTCTTATATAGATTCGGATAATATATCTTCAACGTATAAAATTTGTATAATTTCGACAGTAATTTTTTTATTTTCTTCTTGAATTTCATTTTAAGTTTCATTTTTATTTTATATTTATCTTGCAATATATCTGTCTATAATCCTGCCGCTGACATATCCGTCGCAGCCTGACATGTATTCGGACTTATAGAGTCGTCTTCTCGCCGACAGAGGATCAACCGTAAATGCGGTAATTATCGCCTCTTTTAATCGTTTTTCCGCATCGTCGGTACCGGTTATGATATCCCCCGGCAAATCTTCGTAATCAAGATAAAAGCCCCTTTTCGCATAATATTCTTCATAGTCCGGTGCAAAGAACACTACCGGCTTATTCATAAGTAAAAATTCAAAGAACACGGAGGAGTAATCTGTTATAAGCAAATCCGCACACGCCACAAGCTCATCTGTCGTCATACCGCTGTTATGTTTGGCTATGTGGGGATGCGGACTTTTAATTATGTATATCTCCGGGAAAAAGCTGTTCTGTGATATCAGATTGTCTATATACTGTTCCCCGGCAATACAGGGATTTGCGGCATTTCCCCTAAATGTCGGTGCCCACAGAATGACTCGTTTTCCGGTGGAATCAGGATACTCATATCGCAGTCTGTCCCTGCACTGTTCTATATAACTTTGCTGAAATAATCTGTCCGTATGGCTTACTCCTACAGGGAAAACTCTTCCGCCTGCCTGCATTGCTATGGAAAAAAATCTTACGCATGCCTCGCCACTGACGGTAATTATATCATTGTTGTTGAATACGTTTCCCCTGTATCCCGATGGTATGTCTTCTTTTGTGCTGTATCCGAATTTTTTAAATGCTCCGCACCCATGCCATAGCTGGATAACCCGTGTGTTTTTCTTTTTGTTACAGGATGCAACCGGCAGAAAATAATCACATATTATAACTGTTTTACACCTTGGGTACATCGACATAAAAGAAATCATTTTTTTTAAACCTTCCCACAAACTGAGCCGTTTTATATCAAAGAATATTTCCTTGACAGTATAATCTCGCTTATACAAGGCTGTTCGAATCTCTGCCATATGAGGAGGGCATTCCGAGTGGTGGGCATCAGCTAAAACCACAAGTTTTTTATCTATTATTTTCCATCTGTTTATAAAATAAACGAAGGGAAAAATTATATGCTGACACATCATTTTTATCAACTGCTTAAACCTAAATTTCATATTATTTCACCATATCGCCATACAAATCTGTTATCTCGTTTACATCTCCATATGCCACAAGTTTTCCCTTTTCCAAAATCATAGCCTTATTACATATTCTTTTTATCTGTTCCATATTGTGGGACACAAACAGTACCGTGATTCCCATATCCATCATTTCAACAATTTTTTTCTCACTCTTTTTTCTGAATTTTGCATCACCCACAGATAATACCTCATCTAATATAAGTATATCCGGTTTTACAACAGTGGCTATGGCAAAACCCAACCTTGCCCTCATTCCTGAGGAATAATTTTTCAGGGGAACATCTATAAATTCTTCAAGTTCAGCAAATTCAACTATCTCATCAAACCTGCTTTGCATAAATTTTCTTGAATGTCCCAAAACTGCACCGTAAAGATAAATATTTTCCGCCCCTGTATACTGTTTATCAAAACCTGCACCAAGCTCTATCATAGGTGCTATTATCCCCTTTTTTTCTACAGTGCCACAGGTTGGCTGAAACACTCCCGCAATAACTTTCATGAGAGTTGATTTTCCTGCACCGTTAAGTCCCAGAACACCTACCCTGTCCCCTTTATTAACAGTGAATGAAACGTCGGAAAGTGCCATGAATCTGTCATATTTCAGTTCTCTTTTTACCAGTTTTATAAAATATTCCTTTACACTGTCAACTTTCTCTTTGCTGAGATTAAATTCCATGGTTACATCACTAACTTTAATTACTTCTTCCATAAAACCTCTAAATATATAATATAAATTTATCCTGTTTTTTCTTAAATATAATTCCGCCCGCAATCAGAGCAATCACTGAAAATATCAATGAATACAGCAACATTCCCATATCCATCCTCTCTCCGAATATACAGCTTCTGAAATTGGATATAATGCAAAACAGCGGATTGTACTCCAGTATAAAGCTGACCCGGCTTTCCAGAATCGTATCCGGATAGTAGAATATGGCGCAGGTATACATGACAAGCATTAATATTACATTCCACAGATATTCTATATCCCTGAAAAAAACGGCTAATGTTGATAAAAGCAAACCCACCCCTAAAGAAAGTAAAAATAAAACGCTAAGGGGTATCACGGCAAAAAGAAGCCTGTATGTCGGCCATATCCCCAATACAAGTGATACTGCAATCAGTACAACCAGTGATATGAGAAACAATACATAGTTAAAAGTAACACCGGAGAAGGGGTAAAGATATTTGGGAACATAAACTTTTTTTATCATCCCCTCATTTTGTCTTATAGATTTCAATGCGTTAGTAGTTGCCTGGGAAAACAGACTGTATATCAGTCGCCCTGCAAGTATATACACTGGAAACGCTTTATTATCATAACCAAACAGGGTTCCAAAAACTATGGTGAGCACTATCATTGTCAACAGAGGCTCTATCATAGACCAGATTACTCCCAGATATGATCTTCTGTATTTTAATTTTATTCCCTTTCTCACCAACTCAGCAAAAAGGTTGCTGTATTGCCGAAATTCTCTTATGGTTTCCATCATATTATCTGCCCTTTAATTATTCAATATGTCTATAGTTCGGGTTAAACCTTTATCTATGTCATATAATGACTGCCAACCCAAAGCTTTTAACTTATCAGTATTCAGCATCGCTTTTGTCGCTTTTGAATAGCCCTGACTTTCCCTTATGTCAGGAAGTTCAAATACCACGTTCCTGCCCACATAATTTGCAATTATTCCGGCTAAGTCCTTAAGCGTAATATCTGAACTGTCAGATGCCACGTTATAGGCTTCTCCGCATTTTCCGTCAAACATAATCCTGAATATGGCTGACACGGCATCTGCAACATAACTGTAGGAATATTTCTGGGTTCCCTGACTCTTCAAAACAATATTTTCACGTTTTATTCCTTTTTGTATGAACTGGGACAATGCCTTTGTATCAGAAGGCAGCATGGTTGGTCCGTATACCCTCGACAGTCTCGGTATCACCACATCCATACCCCTTTGTTTTATATATGCCTGACATAACGCTTCACCGCAACGCTTGCTCTCCGGATAGCCTGCCCTCAGGGTGTTTGAATCGATATAGCCCACATATTCCTCATTGAATTTTTCCGCATCACCCCTGTTTTCTCCGTATATCTCCACCGAAGAAAGAAAGACAAATCTTTTACATTTTACTGTTGTTGCCCAATCCAAAAGATTTTTTGTTCCGATTATGTTTGCAGATATAGTTCCTATGGGGTCTTCCGAATATGCCAAAGGATGAGTGTTGCTTGCCCCGTGAATTATATAATCCATCTGGCTGATTTTTGTTCCCTCACAGATTCCTTCAACAGGATTATTTACATCCTGTTTCACAAAATTTATATATACAGATTTTCCGTACTTTGAAAATCTGTCTGCTGCCTTATATTTGTCCCTGCCAAGTATATATATATCCGTATTTTGTTTTAACTCCATATTCCTGTACATAAGGACATCAATAAGAAATGTACCCACCATACCTGTACCACCGGATATGGCAAGTTTTTTTCCCTTTAGAAGCTCCCAGTTATAAGATAGATTTGCAATTTTTGCCACATCTTTAATATAAAGTTCATTATCCTGTAAAGTCATATCATTCTCCTTAAAATAAATGATTTACCTCTTTTTTGATGCCAGATACCCCTTAAATATCTCCAAATCATCCGGTGTAGTCAGTTTTATATTTTTGTCTGAACCCTTTGCAAAATATAGTCTCTCTCCTAACTCCGCCATCATAGTGTTGGTGTAAGAAGAACCGTATATACCGATTTCTTCCCTGAATGCCTTATCGTAACCCCAAACCAATTTTTCAAACTTATATGCCTGAGGCGTAGACACTCTTCTTAATGTTTCCCTCGGAATATACTTTATTGTCGACCTCTCATCATCAACCACAAATATCTGCTCATTGTACGGAAGGGATGTTACACCATTGCCAAACTCATTACACTTATCAATTACGTCTGTAAGAACCTCCACATCAACAAGGGGTCTTATTCCGTCATGAACAATAATGTTATCCTCAGGAACACATTTATCCTTTAAATATTCAACACCGTTTCTAATGGATTCCTGAGCCGTATTTCCTCCCGTTACAATCCATTTTAGTTTTGTTATGTTGTATGTTTTTGCATACTCCTTCAGCTTATCCTGCCAACCGTCAATACAAACCACAAGTATGGCATCCACCATACCATGTTGTTCAAAACTCTCAAGGGTATAAATGATAACCGGCTTATCATATACAGTTATGAATTGTTTGGGGATTTCCTTGCCCATGCGCTGTCCGAGACCCCCGGCTATTATGATAGCTATATTCATACTTCTATCACTCCATCGTAAACAACCTTAGCAGGGCCTGTCATATATATCAGATTGGTTTCTCTGTCCCACCTGATTATAAGTTCTCCCCCAAGAAGTCTGACGGTAACTTCATCCTCGGTCAAACCATTTAAGATACTTGCCACAACAGTTGCACATGTTCCGGTTCCGCAGGCAAGAGTCTCTCCTGAGCCTCTTTCCCATACACGCATTTTAAGATAATTACGGCTTATCACCTGAACAAATTCTGCATTAACTCTCCTTGGGAAAAGTTCACTACTTTCAAACTTAGGTCCGATTTCCTCAAGCGGAAATGTATCTGTATCCTCCACATATGTTATACAGTGGGGATTACCCATGGAAACACAAGTGATATTGTAGTTTCGTCCATCAATTGTCACCGGATAATTCACAATCTGCTCTAAGTCTTCGTCTATGGCAACAGGTATCTCCGACGGTTTAAAAATCGGCTCACCCATGTTTACGGTAACCATTGAAACCGTTCCTCTGTCTGCATCGTCTTTTTTATCAATAACAAATTTAAGGTACTTAATACCTGCAAGAGTTTCAACAGATATCTCTTCCTTGTCCGTAAGACCATAATCATATACATACTTTCCCACACATCTGATTCCGTTACCGCACATTTCTGACTGCGAACCGTCAGCATTATACATCTCCATAGTAAAATCAGCTACTTCAGACGGTTTGATAAGTATAAGTCCGTCTGAGCCAATACCAAAATGTCTGTCACTTATTTTAACAGAAAGTTCTGATGGTGATTTTACGTTTTCCTTAAAGCAGTTTACATATACATAATCGTTTCCAAGACCTTCCATCTTAGTGAAATTTAGTTTCATATATCTGTCTCCTTGCATAAAAATACCCAGTATAAACATACCGGGTAAATTTTATCATATAAATATATGGTTTGCAATTAAGTTTCTTTGTCAGTATTTTTTATTAACTTTTTTCATAAAGAAAATTGATACAATCAATGATTCAAGTCCGCTGTCCAATGCCTGAAAAATCCCCTGAAAAGCTATGTTAGGTTCGGCAAATATCTCTAAGCCAACGAAGCCGATAAGCATAATAATCAAGGTATATATCATACCGTACTTTATTCCATCCTTTACCCTGTCTTTATTTCCCATACCATAATTGTATGATACTATCGGTGTAATTGCATCTCTTAATCCAAATGCTGCAAATAAAATAAATTGCTGTATTTTATAGTAAAGGCCATATGCCGTAACAACATTTTCTCCAATTTTACCGAAAATAACATTTAACAGATATGTCATGACAGACATTAACGCCTGAGCTATAATTGCGGCGAATCCTATCGAATATATTGCTTTCAGTATTTTTCCTGACGGTTTAATATATTCCGATTTGCCTTTATGTGAAATATAAATCCCATTAGTACTGATACTATCTGCCCTATAACAGTGGCATAAGCCGCACCCTTCACTCCCAGTTTCGGGCATCCCAGTAAGCCGTATATCATTACAGGGTCTAATATTATATTAATTACAGCACCTGTTCCTTTCATGTTTGCCACAAATGCACTGTCCACAATATTATATACAGCCTGCAACATCATGGATATAATCATGGAGACTCCCATATTTATCATGAGTTTTTTTACCGACATTACCGCCATTTTACCTCTGTTACCGTCCATCTGACCGCTTGTACTTATTTTTTCCATATATCCTCCTATAAAACACAAAAAAGCGTGTAATCTTTGTAGTATAACTACTTATGATTACACGCATTTATGTTATGCCGGTCTTACATCTTATGATTACACATCTTTTTTATTTTAAATTTCTATGTAACAGCTTATGTTCCTTGCCGGCAATTACTGTTTCATAGGTCTGGGAAATAAGCGGATTATCATCTGTAAATCTCACAAGCGACTCTCTGTCCACTGCATATATTCCCTCGGCACGGCTTGCTCTTGTTCGCGGTCCTATAGGCAGAGGTTGTCCGCCTCCTGCTATACAGCCTCTCCTGCACGCCATAACCTCAACAAAGTCATACTGTACCTCATTTGCCTTTATTGCTTTAAGCAGCTTGTCGGCATTTCCGAGTCCATTAACAACAGCAATTTTTAACTGTCTCTCTCCGAGCATAACTGCGGCTTCCTTTATGCCCTCATCACCGCGGATACCTGAAAAGCTGATTTGTGATATCGCCTTGTGACCTTTTTCAGCGGAAAGATGTCTCAATACAGCTTCAGTAACTCCTCCGGTTACGCCAAATATAGATGCTGCACCGGATGCCATTCCAAATGGCATATCAGGAGCCTCACTTTCTATCTCCTCGAATTTGATACCTGCCTGACGAATCATTCTGATAACCTCTATGGTAGTAAGTACCTTATCTGTATCCTGTCTTCCGTCAGTATAGTTATCCGGTCTTTCAATCTCGCCCTTTTTCGCTGTACAAGGCATAATTGACACAACAAAGGTTTTCTTTCCCTCCTCTTCATCTGCTTTCGCGAAGTATTCCTTCACAACAGATGAAAACATACCCTGAGGCGAACGACAGGTTGAAATATTTTCCGCAAATTCCGGGTATTTTGTCTCGCAGAACTTAACCCATCCCGGACAACACGAGGTAAACAGAGGTAGTTTTTCGTCGTTTTCAAGTCGTTCTGCAAGCTCCTTTGATTCTTCCATAACGGTTAAATCAGCAGCAAAATTCGTATCGTATATTTTATCAAAGCCCATCATTCTAAGTGCTGCTACCAATTTCCCCATGGTATTTGTTCCCTTTGGGAAACCAAACTTATCTCCCACTGCAAGTCTTGCAGCCGGGGCAATCTGAGCCACAACACGAATGTTCGGATCTTCTATAGCCTGCCATACATCCGTTACATTTGTACGAACCGATATGGCCCCTGTAGGACAAACAACCCTGCACTGTCCGCAGCCAACGCAATCTGTTTCAGCAAGTTTCCTGCCGAAAGCAGGTGTAACCTCCATCTTGGAACCTCTGTATGCAAAATCAATGGCTCCCACCGCCTGAATCTCATCACAGGTTCTCACACAGTCTCCGCAAAGTATACATTTGTTAGGGTCTCTTACAATTGACGGAGAACTGATATCTATAGGTACCTGTTTCCTGTTATTTAAAAATCTTACTGCGTGAATACCCACCTTAAATGCGATATTCTGAAGCTCACAGTTTCCATTTCTTGTACAAACCGTGCAATCCCTACAGTGTGATGCAAGTAAGAGTTCTATAATAAGCTTACGATATTTTCTTATCTTGGTTGAGTTTGTTTTTATTATCATACCGGGACGAGGCTGTTCAGAGCAGGATGCAAATATTCTTCCCCTGTCGTCTTCTACAACACACATACGGCATGCTCCATAAACAGAAAGCTCCGAATGATAACAAAATGTCGGTAAATCGATGCCTGCCTTACGAATCACAGCAAGAATATTTTTTTCTCCTTCTATAGGCACACATCTTCCGTCTATAGTCATATAATCCATTTTCAAGCACCTCCCTACACAATATTAATTGCCCCAAACGGACAATCGCTTTCACAAGCTCCACACTTTATACACTTGCCTGAATCGATGGTATAAGGGCTCTTAATCTCTCCTGTAATTGCTCCCACAGGACAGTTTCTCGCACACTTCGAGCATCCCTTACACTTTTCAGGATCAATAACATAGGTTCGCAGTGCCTGACAATTTCCGGTACGACATTTTTTCTGCAAAACATGTTCCTCATACTCGTCTCTGAAAGTTCTCAATGTACTTAGTACAGGAAGTGCTGCGCTTTTTCCAAGTCCGCAAAGAGCGGTATCTGTTATGGCAGTTCCAAGTTCTTCAAGCATATCAAGCTGTTCCATGGTACCCCTGCCGGCAACGATATCTTCAAGTATTTCAAGCATACGCTTAGTACCTTCCCGGCATGGTATACATTTACCGCAGGATTCATTCTGGGTAAAGTTCATAAAGAACCTTGCCACCTCCACCATACAGGTATCTTCATCCATAATAACCAATCCGCCTGAACCTATCATGGCTCCACGCTTTTTCAATGAATCAAAGTCAAGCGGCAAATCCAGATCCGTTCCGATAAGACATCCTCCTGACGGTCCACCTATCTGAACAGCCTTGAATTTTTTTCCATTTTTTATTCCGCCGCCTATTTCATACACTATCTCTCTCAACGTTGTACCCATAGGTACCTCAATAAGACCTGTATTATTTATGCTTCCTGTTACGGCAAATGCCTTTGTTCCCGGACTCTTTTCGGTTCCTATGCCCTTATACCACTTTGCTCCCCTGGTGATAATCATAGGTACATTTGCATATGTTTCAACATTATTGAGAACCGTTGGTTTACCGAAAAGTCCCTGTTCAACTGTTCTCGGCGGTTTAGTTCTCGGCATACCGCGTTCACCTTCTATTGAAGCTGTAAGAGCTGAACCTTCGCCGCAGACAAATGCACCGGCACCGCGATTGATATGTAATTTAAAACTATAACCTGAGCCAAGGATATTATCTCCGAGTATTCCTGCTTCCTCTGCCTGTGCAATCGCTGTTTTAAGACGATTTATGGCCAGGGGATATTCTGCTCTGACGTATATGTATCCTTCCTGCGCACCTACAGCGTAACCGGCTATAATCATTCCCTCTATCATCTTATGCGGATCACCTTCCATAACGGAACGATCCATAAATGCGCCGGGATCACCTTCATCACCATTACATACAACATATCTGATTTTTTCCGCCTGTCGTGCTACCTGTTTCCACTTATATCCGGTCTGGAATCCGCCGCCTCCACGACCTCTGAGTTCTGAATCATATATTTCATTTATAACCTCATCACAGCTCATGTCAAAGAGAGCTTTTTCCAACGCTTCATATCCGCCTACGGCAAGGTATTCATCTATATGCTCAGCATCTATATGTCCGCAATTTTTTAACACGAGTCTTGTCTGTTTTGCATAAAAAGGTATCTCTTCCTGAGCTTTATATTTTACTCCGTCCATCTCATATAGGAGTCGCTCCACAGGTTCCCCTTTTAAGATGGTTTTTTCGTAAATTTCCTGGCAATCTTCCTCTTTAACCTTAATGTAAAGGTAGTTATACGGTTCTATTCTGACAAGGGGACCCATCTCACAAAATCCATGACATCCACTCTTCTTTACTCCCGGACATTCTCCGTTTGGGCCATGGGCAACCCCGGCTCCAAATTCTACCTCCACATCAGAATTACCGGCAACAAGCTCACACATTTTCTCATATATGCCTGCTGAACCGCCGGCAAGACATCCTGTTCCGGCACATATAAGTATACGGAATTTTTCTGATTCCATCCTGTTCTTTGCATCCCGGCGAGCTTTAATCAAATCTTCTCTACTGTTAAGTCTCATTAATTCTCACCTCTCAATTCTTTTATCAGTTCCGTAACCTTTTCAGGAGTCATAGCAGCATGTACCTCATCGTTAACGGTGAGTACCGGTGCCAATCCGCAGGCACCCAGACAAGACACAGTCTCAACCGTAAAAATCATATCGTCTGTTGTGTGCTGTCCTTTTTTCAGTCCCAGCTCCTTGTATAATCTATCCAGTATAGCTGTTGATTTTCTCACATGACATGCTGTTCCGTCACACACCTTAATAACGTACTTTCCTTTCTTTTCAAAAGAAAAATTTTCATAAAATGTGGCAACACTAAACGCCTTGGCCTCAGTTATTCCAAGTTTACCTGCTATGTATGTGAGAAGTTCCGGTGGCAGATATCTGTATTCAGTCTGTACATCCTGAATAATAGGTATAAGCCATCTTGCTTCCGTACCATAACCGGCAATAATTTCATCAGCCTTATCGTAATATGACTGTTCTAACATAGCCTTCCTCCTTATCCCAATTCATATTCTTTCGGTACTTAATGTTCTTATTATATCATTTATTTAATAAGTTTCCAATAACCATTATTCACTACCTCTTTTTAAGGAAATATGATATAATTTAAACTGACGAATATAAATATTATAAAGAAACAAGTTTTTTTATGCTACATACAGTTTGGGAATATTTAATAATCATATCAGAAACAGTTCTATTCTTCATATTAGCAAACAACAAGCTTACAAAAAAAGACTATGCTAAAAAATCCATATATTTATATCAATGTCTTTTTTTACTGCTGACATCTGTTATTGAATTAGTTGCCAATCATAATAACATCGGCACATTTTCTTTAGTTTTAGGCATTTTAATTTTGCATATTATTTACTCATTCATATTCTTTAAAGATAGCATATTTTCAAAAATCACCTGGTCAGTAATATATTCCGTATTGGCAATAATCGCTGATTCCATATCAGCGGTTGTTCCTATTTATCTTCTTCACTATCCCAAAGAATAAGTACTAAGCCTGCCGGGTATCGTCCGCGTAATTTTTACATTTTTATATATCCTGATACTATCCATATTTATCTTCACTTTGGTATTTATTGGAATTAAAACTATTTATCTTTCAAAGCTTCAAATAACATTTTTCCTAATAATTTCAATTACCTGTATCATGATTGAACAAATGAATTTAATTGCTATTATTAATTCAGCAGATAACCAGGGGGCACCAAAATAACTGTCGGAAGAAATTACCTTACTCAAGTCAGAAATGCACTTTTAGACTACTCAAAATTTGCTTAAAAATCAAAATATATTTCCAAGCAATAAAGGATTAAATAATATGTACTGCGCATTTTTCACACCTAAGCTGACAAGAATGAGTGATATCATGAATACGGAAATACATGAAATAATCACAAAAATACTATTCCTTGAATATTTAAACAATATAACAATAGCTGTAACAACAATCAACCCGCCAATCAATCTCATCAACATAATAATTGTTATATATTGTAGTACAGATATATTCTGAGGTATTCGCGACAAATGCTCCATGCTTGCTGCAGGGGCATTTATTCCACCGGTACCATAAGCTCTTAAAATATTTACCATAGGTACAATATAAACCAAAATCAATGAAATAATTGTACATAAATTTCCCAGCATAGACTTAATATTCATAAGTTTTCTTCTGCCATGGTAAGTTGTTCTCAGAAGCAGCATTTCTAAATTACTATAATCAGTGCCATAGATTCCAAAAGTCATAGATATTATAATAATCAAATAAATGAATGCCTGGGCAATATCTCTATTTTGAAAATTAGCACTATTTGTAAGGATATTATATACTTTATCAAAAAACAACCAACCACCATTCACAGATTCAAGATATTCAGTATGTTCCATAACCCTGTCAAACGCATTTTGTCTGCTTAATTGGTCATTATATTTTACGTCGATAAAAGTCTCGCTTTTCCCCAACGCATAATCAACCGATATACTTTCATAGAGTTGCTCAAACTTTTCCTGTTCTGTATCTATCAGTTTCTGCCTGTCAGAATCTAACGGTCCATAAAATCCGTCCATGTAATCCTTATAATATATTTCATCCACTGAGTCAAATTGAATCTTATCAGTTGGTTTCCACCATGCAATAAAAACAGGCGATAATATCAGTACCATTAAACATCTACCCGGAACAAGCATCTTATAGCTTTCATGTAACAACAGAGAAGTATGCATTACACAACCTTTATTGGTATTCAATTTTTTCACAGAAACAATCTTTTTTTCATGTGTTGATTCAAGATAATGTATGACTATAAATATAATAAAAGCTAAAACCATCAGCCAAATAATCCAATACACATAACATATATTAATGGGATTTCCAAGAAAATTTAAATTCACATAATCAGAAAACATCACCCCTGATTTTATACCAAATAACTCACTGCGGAAATTTTAGTATATAACATCTGCTCAACTAAAACTGTTATT
The DNA here is from genome assembly GCA_964553965.1 of uncultured Bacteroides sp. Classification (GTDB taxonomy): domain Bacteria; phylum Bacillota; class Clostridia; order Lachnospirales; family Lachnospiraceae; genus Coprococcus_C. Next base: position 26,953 of record CAZKMB010000026.1, read on the forward strand.
ATTGAACTTGAAAAAATAACAATAATATTGTCAAACATCAGGCTCATTAACATAAAAAAGGCCAAGCAGAAAAAAGTTTAAAAATTTTGCGTTAAAACAAACAAGTAAAAATTTGCCTATACTTATCTTAAAGGCGCTTTTCAAATATAAGGGGATGCATTGAAGCGGACTGCCCATATCAACAGTACCAAAAAATATCCTGCTAAAAACAGCATTAATTCCGTATAAAGATATAATAACGAACAATACAGAAAAAAACATAACTACTACTTTAGCTGTCATTAGCTTTTTTCTGCCATGATAAGTTGTTCTAAGAAATTTAAATTAATTCTCAGATTTTTCATAAAAAACAAGCTGAATTGCTATTATGAATATCATTATTATCGCTATATAATCTGTCAGTTCATTATCCGTTATATTGAGTATAACCATAGGATTCTGTACTGTGAGGTTAATGCCCCTGAGTTTCTGATACGTCTCTTTTGTTTTCTCAGCATTTCTAACTGCATATCCCCCATCACTGACAAATTTATTCATAATATCTATATTTTCAACGCTTTCATCAACATAATCAAGATATTCGTCATAAGTAACAAGTGACTCTAACATCCAAAGGTAACTAATGTGATCAAACGACTTTATAAGAACAGTATTATCATTATAAAGATCATATTTATATAATTCATGTAGCATATTTTCATAACAAAAGGACTCAAAGTCATTTTCAGCGTCATCACCTACCATAAGTTCTGTGATGTCATCACCGAAACACACACTTGAATAATATACTGTTCCATTTTCGTAATAGATTCCTGTAATATTTGCTTGTTCACCCGTTATCTTTTCTCCTAAATATACTTTATAATTGTCAAGGTTAACAACAAATATTCCTGCTTCCGGCTTATTATCATTGATAATCTGTACGTCGTCATTTAACTCACATCTATTACTATAAGAACCTATAACATACTTATCTCTATATAAAACATATTTGATATCTTGTATATCCTCTAATGTGGCAACTATTTTTCGATTTTCACCATTTGAATCCATTTCATACAGGTACTGGGTATTCAATAAACCTTCATTTGACATGTTGCCAATAAAATACAGATGATTGTTATAAAGCACAGCTCCGCTCATATTTAATCCAAAAAATACAGCAGGGCATGACGGATTCTCATTGTTATATGAATATGCCTCATGCGTACAATCAGGTCTGTCACAATAAACTATATCTTTACCCAAAGATGTATCAATCATATGCAATAGGAGTTTTTCTCCTATAATATACTCGATTTATATGGCTATTTAGGAATATACAATGTATTTGCCTTTATGTAAATTGTAAGTTTCAAAGAAGAATGTATTCTCAAGTAATCGTTGACATTATCAATCAAACGATATATAATATCAACTATAAAATTAGGAGGTTTGTACATGACTACATCGGAACAGATTCGTGTTTTGTGCGTAAGAACAGGTGTAAGTTTATCGGAACTTGCACGAAGAATTAATCAGACACCGCAAAATTTTAACGCAAAACTTAAACGAAATACAATAACCCAAGACGAACTTAACCAAATAGCAAAGGCTTTGAATGTTACATATGAACAATATTTTGTTTTAGGTAATGGAGAACTCATTAAGTAAGAAAGGACTTTACTATGACAAAACATAAAATCATATTTGGTGACAGCCGTTCACTCAATGAGATTAATGATAAATCTGTACAGCTAATTATAACTTCTCCGCCATATTGGCAATTAAAGGACTATGGTACAGCAGATCAGATTGGCTTTAATGACAGTTATGAAGAATACATAAATAATTTGAATTTGGTGTGGAAAGAGTGTAATCGTGTTTTAGCTGATGGTTGCAGATTATGTATTAATATTGGTGATCAGTTTGCACGTTCTGTATATTATGGCAGATACAAGGTCATACCAATAAGAACAGAAATAATCCGTTTTTGTGAATCGCTCGGCATGGACTATATGGGAGCCATCATTTGGCAGAAGACTACCACTATGAATACCTCAGGGGGTGGCGCTGTTATGGGAAGTTTTCCTTATCCGCGTAACGGGATTCTTAAAATAGATTATGAATTTATATTGATTTTCAAAAAATTAGGTAATGCCCCTAAACCGACTAAGCAGCAAAAAGAGCAATCGGCAATGACGAAAGAAGAATGGGGGCAGTACTTTTCTTCTCATTGGAATTTCAATGGTGTCAAACAGATGGGACACATAGCAATGTTTCCTGAAGAGCTTCCTAAGCGATTGATTAAGATGTTTTCTTTTTCGGGAGAAACTGTTTTTGACCCGTTTGCAGGCAGCGGTACCACATCACTTGCTGCTAAAAATCTTGGGCGAAATTCTATCGGATATGAAATTAACAGAGATTTTGAACCTGTCATCCGTGAAAAATTAGGAACTGGTCAAATCGAAATAGGCAATGATGCAGAAGTAATTTTTACAGAAGATAAAATTGGAAACGTTTCTTCTTTTGAACAACTGCCATATATTTTCCGTGATCCTCACAGAATGGATAAAAAGGTTGATGTAAAGAAACTTCAGTTTGGTTCCAGAATAGACCAGTCTAAAGCAAAAAGAGAAGATCTTTTTAGTGTCAGAAAGGTGATTTCATCTGATAAAATTGAACTTAGCAATGGTCTTATTGTTCGTCTGCTGGGTATTAAACCTAAGCCTTTATATCAGGAACAGGCTATCCGTTTTTTACAGGAGAAATTTAAGAACAGGAAAGTTTTCTTAAAATATGATACGGAAAAATATGATATAGAAAATAATTTAATGTGCTATGTGTACCTTGATAATAAAACTTTTGTAAATAACCATCTGGTAAGAACAGGATATGTGGATGTTGACATTACATTTGAATATACCTGTCAAAAAAAATTCCTTGATTCGCTTCCTAAATAAAAAAAGACAGACGGAGGTTTTGCCTCCGTCCGGTTTTTAATCTTCGATTTCAATTTTTAAGCCGTTTTTAGTTTTTGTGTAATAAATCATTTTAACCGCAATCGTTTCGGATAATCGTCCCATAGTCTTGTATGTATCAGGCTTTACAGAATATGGAATATCACCGACATAACCATCAATACCAACAGC
>CAZKMB010000027.1:0-29415 GCA_964553965.1 uncultured Bacteroides sp.
CCATAAATTATATAATATTATTTAAAAATCTCTTATAACTAATTAGCTACTTTAACCATACTGTGTCTCAGCACCTGATCTTTATACATGTAGCCTTTTTGCATTTCCTCGACGACTATATTTTCGCCAAAGTTTTCGTCTTCAACATGGATAACCGCATTGTGTAAGTCTGCATCAAACTCCTTACCCTCAGCATTCATGGCTGCAACTCCCACACCCTCTAAAGATGTCATAAGCTGCTTATAAATCATATCAACACCCTGTTCAAAGCCTCTTTCCTTATCTTCATCAGGGATACTTGCCAGCGCCCTTTCAAAGTTATCTACAACAGGAAGAAGTTTTTCTAAAACTTCCTTTGCTCCTATATCATACATCTTCTTTGATTCTTTTTCAGTACGCTGTCTTGCATTTTCAAACTCGGCTAAAAGCCTCTTATACTTTTCCTCATTATCCTTTGCAAGTTCTTTGGTCTTTTCAAGCTCCACCATAAGAGCTTTACTTCCTCTTCTGCTGCCTTTAGGTACCGGCTTTGGTTTTGCCGCTTCCGCATCATCCTCTGCGACATTTTCAACTTCATTTATATCAACATCCGTACCTTCATTCACAGCAGGTTCTTCAACCTTTACCTCCTCTACCGTTTCATCAGCAGCGGTTTCTTTAATTTTCTTTTCAGCCATCACTGTTCACCCCTTTGCCTTTCTTAAATATATCGTCTAACTCTACGGTTAAATTCTTAAGTGTACTGACAACCTTTTTGTAATCCATCCTTTTGGGACCTATGATTCCGATAGTACCCGTAGCACCCTCCGGCATCTTGTAGGTTGCTGTAACCAATGAGCAGTCCTGCATATTCTGCACCGGCGTTTCATCACCGATATATACCTGAATACCTGTCTCGCTTTCTTCTTTTCCTACAGTTTCTTCCAGTATATGTGAAAGCTCCGTCTTGTCCTCAAACTTTTCCAAAAGCTCGCTTGTCTTACTTATGTCTCCCAATTCAGGATATTTAAGTATGTTTGTTGCTCCGCTGGTATATATTTCCAACTCTTTTGCTTCATGAATTGCATCTACAATACCTTTAAATATCTGATCAAGTATACCCTCATATTCACCTGCCTGAGTCTTCATAGTCTGAATCATTTCTATGTTGATGTCCTCTAAGCTGGCGCCTTGCAGGAATGTATTAAGAAGGATATTAAACTTCAGAATATCTTCATTTGCAAGTTCAATTCCCACCGGAATCAACTGATTCTTGACTATATTACCCTCTACAACTATAACCGCCAGAAGATTTTCTATATCCACCTGGGATAACTGTATAAACTTAACCGTTTTATTATACTTAGGCGCCGTAACCATAGTTGCATAATTAGTATTATATGCAAGTACCTTGGCAACTTGCTTGAGAAGCAACTCCATTCTGTCAACCCGTTCAAGCAACGAACTCCTTGCTCCCTCAACTTCTTCCTTTTCCTCCATAAGGTTATCAACATAAAATCTGTAACCTTTATCAGTAGGAATACGTCCGGCAGAAGTATGCGGCTGAACTATATATCCAAGCTCTTCTAAATCTGCCATCTCATTTCTGATGGTTGCTGAACTGAGATTTAAATCAGTATACTTTGAAATTGTTCTTGAACCAACAGGTTCACCGGTTTCAAGGTAATTAGCTATAATGGCTTTAAGAATTTTTTTCTTGCGCTCATCCAGCTCCATTCCATCACTCCTTTTTGTTATTAGCACTCGTCTTGTTTGAGTGCTAACTCTATATCATAATCTAACACTACCTATACTATTTGTCAAGGGATTTTATCATAAAATATAAGAAAAGTTTGTGAAAAAAACTTATATTTTTCCACAAACTTTTCTTTTTAACTATTCATTACTCTGCAGTTGCTGTTTAGTTCCTTCATCCATCAGAGTGTATTGCACATAATAACCTTCTCTCTCGACATATATACACAAATCCGATTGCTCGCTTGCATATAATACATCTCCCTCCTGCATATTGCAGGCAGATAAATTCTCTTTCGGAAGATTGTAATCATCAACTTTATCAACCTGAAATTTCATAGAGAAATGCTCCGGTAATTTATCTGTCTGATTACCGGCATACATATAAATTTTGTCATTTACCATAACACATTCTCTTTGAATCTGATTATCTGAATAACCTGTACTGCTTTCTGTTACCTCTGATGATTTACGATTATCATTATTGTCACAGGAACATAACGCTAAAGCCATTACCATCAATGTTATTGCTATAATCTTTTTTTCATTATATCTCCTTTTTACATGCATTTACTATAGATAACAGTTCTTCTCTGATATCATCATAATGCTTATCAGCAATTCCAAAGTCCTTGTCTTTATAATTCCAGACAGCACACCCTATATCAAACTCTCTGAAAACAGTATCCACATCCTTAAACCACCTCAGAGTATCCTCCAAAGGTGCCTGATCAATCACACCATATTCTCCGCAATAAAGAGATACACCGGCATTTGTTGCAGCATCAACAGCTTCCTGCATCATTTCACGTATATAGTTTATGTCAACATACTCTGATTTTGCTTCAAGCACACCTTTTCCCTGGTCACCGATTTTTGAGGACAACTCATCATAGTACTGCTTTGTTCCCGGATAACTGATGTCAAGCTCTCTATCCATATTTTTTACCCAGTATGCCTTCTGATGTGTAAAAACAAGGGGTTCATAGAAATGAAATGTAAAAATAATATTCTTATCTCTTGGTATCTCTAATAATTTCAATGTTTTTGCACTGTTCCACATAATACCGCCATATATAACAGGCGCTGTCGGTGCAGCATTTCTTATAACCTCTACTGCTCTTTTTATCAATCTGTTCCAGCTTACGGCATTCTCTGTTTCAACAACTTCATTTAGGAGTTCAAAAGCAACGCAATCATAACTTTTAAATGCATTTGCAATCCGGGACCATAAATTCAAAAAACGCATTTGCATCTTATCATCAGTAAAGAGACTGTTTTTTGATGAATTGCCTGCATCATTAAAATCATATCCGTATGCTTTGTGTAAATCTATAATTATATTTAAACCATATTCTTCACACCAGGTTACAATGTTTTTTACAATTGCATATCCGTCCGGTATTTCCACGCCGTTTTCATCTTCAAGAACCTCGTAATCAACCGGTAAACGAACATGATCAAATCCCCAATCGCAGATTTGTTTTATATCTTCTTTTTTTATAAATGTTTGATAATGTTCCTTGTCATGCTCACACTGGGATAAAAAACCGCCTAAATTAATTCCTCTTTTTAAATTCATACATCAAATCCTCCTTGCATATATCATTTATTTAACCTGTTTTTATCTTACATGATATTCATATATCGTTATATCTTTTTTCTATCTTTTTTGTTGATATTATGTTATAATATTTATATGCTTATTCACCAACAGGAGAACCGTTATGAACATAAAAAAAGAATTTATCTATCAGGAATATCTCAACCGGGAAAACGGGGTTACTCATGCTCCGTACAATCCCGAACTGACTTTCTATAGTGCTATAAGTCAGGGAAATGTAAACGCAATTAAAAGTTCGCTCAAAAGCGAACCTCTGTCGAAAAAGGCGGGGCTTGGACAGCTTTCTCTCAATCCTGTACAAAATTTAAAATATCATTTTGCCATTACGTCTGCTCTTGCCTCACGTTACTGTATTAATAACGGAATGGAGCATACATCCGCATATCATCTTAGCGATTTCTATATAAAAAAAGCAGATACGTTAAACACAACCGAGGAAATATCAAATCTTCATTCCACTATGTGTATAGATTATGCCAAACGCATGGAAAAACTTTTGAAACAAAAAGTTGACTCTATTCATATTATCAAATGTCTTGACTATATTTATGAGCATCTCAACACAAAAATTTCCATGGATATTCTGTCAGAGTATGTAAATCTGTCTCCAAATTATCTCTCGCGACTGTTCAAACAGCAAACAGGATATACAGTCAGCCAGTACATTCAAAGGAAAAAAATTGAAACAGCTCAAAATATGCTAATATATTCAGATTACACTCCGGTGGAAATTTCCGAGTTTTTAGCATTTCCAAACCAAAGTTATTTTACTTCCATATTTCACAAACTCACAGGTATGACTCCATCTGCTTTTCGTCGCAGTCATATCCGTGATCACAATATAAAGCCTATATCCTGATGCCGAGGCGAATAAAGAAACGCTGTTAATATAATCTCTTGTCACCTTATCAGTTTGTTTTGCGTGTTCAATTTTTATCTAAAATAAAATCAGCTAAAATAACATTACTTACATCAATACCTGCATCTGTCAGATATATCCTGTCCTCATAGGTTGCCATAAATCCCTCATCAATGTATTTGTTGAGTACCGGTCCATAAACCTCATATATGTCCTTCTTAAACCGCTCCTCAAAATCTGTTCTGCTTATTCCGCACATCATACGCAGTCCAAGAAACATAAACTCTTCCATACGGGAATCAATATATATAGGTGTAACATTTTCTCTGAGTTTTCTCGTAGCTTCATTATATAAAATTTCGAGATTGTCTGCTTCGGCAAATTTATCGGAAGTCTCTTCCATAAGCTGTATATATTGCAGAATATCCCGCACATTATTAAACCTCTTACCCTGAAAATATGACGATGCTCCGAGACCAAATCCAATATACTCTCCACCGGTCCAGTAAACCATGTTGTGACGGCACTCATAGCCTGATTTTGCATAATTTGAAACCTCATATCTGTCATAACCGTGCGCCGCAAGCAATTTCTTTGTTATCTCGTACATTCTCCTGTCTATCATGTCAGGCGGCAGAGATTCAAGAATCTCCGGATCTTTTGCAAACGGTGTACCTTCTTCTATAGAAAGTGAGTACGCAGATATATGTTCAGGTCCGAATTCAAGAACTCTGGACAAAGTATCCACATAAGAATGAATGGTCTGCCCCGGCAAACCGGACATAACATCTATATTTATATTGTTAAAGCCTGCCCTTCTTGCCGCTTTAAATGTTGCCACAAACTGGTCATAATTATGCATCCTTCCGAGTTTTCTCAGCATATCATCATCTGCAGACTGCAGTCCTATACTAAGACGGTTAATACCTGCTGCCTTATATCCATTAAGCTTTTGATGTCGCAGCGTACCGGGATTTGCCTCTATTGTAATTTCTGCATCCTTTTCCAAGGTGAATGTTTTCCTGATAAATGCCATGATATTAGTTATAAGCCCCTCGTCCAAAAGCGACGGTGTACCTCCACCGATAAAAATACTTCTGACAATATATTCGTCTGCTATAGGGGCATACAGCTTAATTTCCTGACACAGTGAATCTACATATCTAAGCATAGTACCATAGCTCTCTCCATCAAAAGACAGAAAATCACAATATTTGCACTTTAGTGCGCAAAATGGTATATGTACATATAAACTCACATATTTTTTCATAGGTAATTACTCCTCGTCTAATTTTAGTACACTCATGAATGCTTTCTGCGGTATCTCTACATTACCAACCTGTCGCATCCTCTTCTTTCCTTCTTTTTGCTTCTCAAGAAGCTTTCTCTTACGGGTGATATCTCCTCCATAACACTTTGCAAGGACATCCTTTCGCATGGCTTTAACAGTCTCTCTTGCAATAACCTTGCTTCCTATGGCTGCCTGTATAGGGATTTCAAACAAATGTCTCGGAATCTCTTCCTTGAGTTTTTCACACATCTTCCTGCCACGCTCATATGCAGTATCCTTATGTAAAATAAAGGAAAGTGCATCCACTTCTTCTTTGTTAATAAGAATATCGAGCTTCACAAGGTCAGATTTGACATATCCCTTAAATTCATAGTCAAATGATGCATATCCTCTTGAACGGGATTTAAGTGCATCAAAAAAGTCATATATAATCTCATTCAGAGGAAGATCATACTTTAACAGGGCTCTTGTTGTCTCCAGATACTCCATGCTTTTATATACACCTCTCCTCTCCTGACAAAGCTGCATAATAGCACCCACATAATCCGTTGTGACCATAATTTCAGCAGAGACAAAAGGCTCTTCCATATAATCAATCATAGACGGGTCAGGCAAATTGGACGGATTGGTAAGTTCTATTATCTCTCCATCTGTCTTATGTACCTTATAGATAACTCCCGGTGCAGTTGTAACAAGATCGAGATTGTATTCTCTTTCCAGACGTTCCTGAATAATTTCAAGATGCAAAAGTCCAAGGAAACCGCATCGGAATCCAAAACCTAACGCAATGGATGTCTCCGGTTCAAAACTTAACGATGCATCATTTAGTTGCAGTTTTTCCAAGGCATCCCTGAGGTCAGGATATTTTGCTCCATCTGCCGGATACATACCACAGTAAACCATAGGATTTGCTTTTTTGTATCCTGCAAGCGGTTCCGCACAGGGATTGTCCGCATCAGTAACTGTATCTCCCACCGTTGTGTCCTTTACATTCTTAAGGCTGGCGGTTATATATCCCACCATACCTGCGGATAATTCATCACATGGAATAAACTGACCTGCGCCAAATATACCAACCTGAACTACTTCTGCCTCAGCACCTGTTGCCATCATACGAATCCGCGTACCCTTCTTTACAATACCGTCAAAGAGTCTGCAAAATATGATAACTCCCTTATAGGAATCATATAAGCTGTCAAATATAAGTGCCTTAAGCGGTGCATCAGGATTGCCGGATGGTGCAGGTATCTTTGTTACAATCTGCTCTAACACCTCTTCGATATTGATACCATTTTTAGCAGATATCAGTGGAGCATCCGCGGCTTCGATACCTATTATATCCTCTATTTCATTTATAACTCTTTCCGGGTCTGCTGACGGTAAATCAATCTTGTTAATAACAGGCATAACATCCAGATTATGGTCTACGGCAAGATACACATTTGCAAGAGTCTGAGCTTCTATACCCTGAGCTGCATCAACCACAAGAATTGCTCCCTCACAGGCTGCAAGACTACGTGATACCTCATAGTTAAAGTCCACATGCCCCGGTGTATCTATCAAATTAAATATATATTCCTCTCCGTCCTTTGCCTTGTATACGATACGAACAGACTGAGCCTTAATTGTAATTCCCCTTTCACGTTCCAAATCCATGTTATCAAGAACCTGATTCTGCATTTCTCTACTGGTCAGAAGCCCTGTCTTTTCTATAATTCGGTCGGCAAGTGTTGATTTGCCATGATCTATATGAGCAATAATACAAAAATTTCTGATTTTTTTCTGGTCTAAATGGGCCATGTTATTTTTCCTCGCTAATGTACACATATTTATATAGAGTATATCACAATATTTTAACTCATGACAATCTATTTTTCACTTAAAACACTATATATAATGGAAGCCAGTGGAATCATGGCATTTTTTGCTTCCTCCACCGTGTTTGTCTGTGCTCCAACCTCAACAAGTGCTGATTTTGGCATCTTGTCAAGATTATAGCAATAACCGGTAACATATATATTTCTCATCAAATTTCCGTACAGTTTTTTCCCCTCAAGCAGCATCTGCAGACTAAATGCCAGATTGTCAATTTTATTAGGATTATGTAATTCTTCTATCTCACCATTAACATTCAGCCGGCTGACCCCGTTTACAAACATTATTTTTGCTGTTGCTCTTCCGTCTATATCCGTTACCAGATGCACATCGTCATTTACACCGTCCCGATGCAAATCTATAACTACCTCAATGGTAGGATATTGTGCTAAAATCTCATCTATTCCGGCAGCCGACAAATCATAGGCATAACTTCTGTCCAGTTTCCCGTCCACCATATCATACACATTTCTGTCATGATACACCCTTATACCATAGTCTTCCTCTAATATTTTTGTCAGCTCATCGCCGACACCTATAACCGTATCCTCCGTAACACCTTCCCTGCTGTCTTTATATGTTTCACTTCCGTGAGTATGATATATGAGTACCTTGTAATCTTCACTGTCTGTTTCTATGCTCATATCCATATTTAACAGTTTTTCTGCATCAAGCTCCTCCGGATTTACGCTTGTAGAGTTGGTGACAATATAACAGTTTGATACCAGAAATTCAAAATCAGCCAAATCTTCCATAGCGTAAGTTATTCCTGTCTCTACAGGTGTGCCGACGGTCATAGCCACCTCACTTTCCTCTGTAGTCACATTTTCTGTTATAACTGTTTCTGCCAACTGCTCCGTCGAATCTGTATCGGATATAGTCCCGTCAGAGTATAATATTGCCTGACCGTCATAACAATATTTCTCATAATCATTAACGGCTATCACCGGAAATATCGCATCTGTCAGTATTTCATTTTCACTTTCTGCTTTTACGGACACAGGAAATATTTCCTTTTTAATCTCATTCATAACAACACGAAATAAATCTCCGCTTTTTATGAGAATTACCACACTTACAAATATTAAAATTAAACAATAAACATAATATATATATTCTTTAAATTTACCCATATTAAAATATATGACCTGACAGACACTATAATTCAAAAAATTTATTTATCGCCTCTGAAATGGTATAGCTGACTCTTTTTACCGCTTCATCTATATTTTTGGGTGTCACAAACATAGAGCCCAAATCCGGTTCCAAAAGCTCTCCTGCGATTTTATACTTATCCTCTTCCGAGAGGGAGTCACCGATTTTTATCGTTTTATCAAGCAAAATCTCAAGCATATTATCAATAGCCTGATAAATAATTGCCGGCACAGATATAACTGTAGGAACACCTATGGCGATTACCTTTACTCCAAGGGTTTCTTCATTTAACATTATTCTGTTATTTCCCACTCCTGCTCCGGGACTTATTCCCGTATCACATATCTGTATAGTTGAATTAAGCCTTGCAGGTTCTCTTGCGGCAAGTGCATCTACCGCTATAACCACATCGGGCTTAACCTTCTCGCACAAGGCTTTCAGTATGGTACTACTCTCTATACCTGTCTGTGCCATTACTCCCGGACTTATGGCACTGATTTCCCTTACCCTGCTGACAAGTCCTTCTTTTAAAAGATGTCTTGTAATGTATAAATTATCTACAACATAAGGACCCAAAGCATCCGGTGTAACCTCCCTGTTCCCCAAACCCACAACAAGTATTTTTTCTTTATCCTTTATCATGGTTTTTAAATGTCTGTGCAGAGCACAGGACAAAGGTCCATGGATATCCTCATCACTCTCCCTCAGCTTATTACTCTCCAACGTAATGTAAGTTCCCACAGGTTTTCCCAGTGTATTTTCTCCGACTTCATTTATTACATCTATTCTGGTCTCTACTATATTGGTTTCCCTGTTTCTTTTTTTATATATTTTTATTCCGTCTAAACACCCTTCTTCCACATCATCCTTAAGTTCTAACGCCAAATCTGTTCTAATATATCTGTCCATAAAAAATACTACTCCTTTCCGAAGTAGTATCTGTAAATTGAGAAATTATATGCTTTTTAATTACTTTAACTTAATGCCCGAACATATGGCACCCTGAGGACAATGCTGTTTACATTTACCACAACGTATACATTCCGGTGAGTTCGGATTGTTAACAGGATCACATCCCATATCACAGTTTTTTGCACACGCACCGCATCGAGTACATTTTTCTTCATCAATCCTGTATTTAAATACCGATATTGGGTTAAAGACCGAGTATATACCTCCCAAAGGACACAAATACTTACAAAACGGTCTGTAAATAATAATGGACACAAGTAATATAACTGCCAGCAAAGCAACCTTCCATTTATAAAGCCAGCCTATGGCACCACGCAACGCCCTGTTAAGTATAACTAAAGGAATACCACCCTCAAGCGTACCCACGGGACATATAAGTTTACAAAAATATGGTGTCCCCTGTCCCAGCAAATCCACTACAAACATAGGCATAATGATTACAAAAACAATTAATATGACATATTTAAGTTTTCTCAGTATTTTATCTCCGGGAAAAGTTTTTATCTTTTTAGGTATCGGTATCTTCTGCAACAAATCCTGCACAAGGCCAAACGGGCAAAGCCATCCGCACACAAATCTTCCCACCAGTGCACCGATAAACATTAAAAATCCGGCTATATAAAAAGCAAATTTGAAATTCCAGCTTCCTATCACGGCCTGCATGGCTCCAATTGGGCAGGAACCCAGTGCTCCCGGACATGAATAACAATTCATACCGGGAAGGCAGAGATTTTTTAACTTTCCTTTGTATATTTTACCCTGTGCAAATCCTGTAAGATAACTGTTGGACAGCAATGCCCAAAGTGCCTGTATTCTGTGACGATGCCATTGATTTTTTTTATTTTTCTTTTTTATTTTATCCTTAGCCAATTCCTATACACTCCAAACAGATATTTATTGCTTTTTTTAACACAGTAGCCATCTCACCGCGACAGGCACCAAATACCATCAGAGCAACTCCTGTAAGAGAAACCATAAGCCCAACCCATCCGGGAGTTTTATTTTGCTTCATTAATTCCCTCCATTAAGTTTTTCAAATTCAGAATCTACAATATTTACCCAATCCGCCTTAGAATTTGCCCCAATATAAGGTTCACTGACAATATTTCCGTCCTTATCTACAAAAAAGCTCTCAGGCACACTTTCAATACCGGTTAATCGTCCATTCATATTAGTCTCGTCAGGTATTATGAAAGGGAACTCTGCACCACTTTTTTCACACAAAACCTTTGCCTGCTCAACGGCTGTGTCATCAATTCCGCTAACGGTTTTTGAATCAAGAACAACTGCCACAACACCAAGCTTTATTCCCTTATCCTCATATTCCTTGCGCAATTTTTCCAGCTCAGGCATTTCATTTACACATGGCGAACACCACGTGGTAAATACATTAACCAATGTCAGGTCGTAATCCTTAAAAAAATCTTGATTATATATATTTCCGAACACATCCGTAGTTTCAAACTCACCCACATTGGATATTCCTTCCACTCTGTCAGTTGAAAAAGCTGTATATCCCAGACTTGGATCCAATTGATGTATTTCAGTAATAAGAATCTGTGTTTTTTCCAGTTCACTTATATAATCAGCATTCACTCCTGAATTTGTACTAAGATAATATTCATATCTTCCGTCCGTACTGTCACCAATTTTCTTGTGATTATCACAGTTAGTCAGACTGTCAAGCTGTAATACCATATTCTTATCATATATTCCTATTATACCTATTTTCTCCAGATTTTCTTCCCATGAAATTATATCCAAAGACATAACCTCTTCCGCTTTCTGTTCTGCTGTAACTGCTGAAAATCTGAGTTGGGCATAAGATATACTTGTTGCATCTGCATAATCCTCATTGGTGTACAGGAACACATCCCTCTCATTCATATAATCCATCATATTTGATGACAAAGTCACTTCCAAACCTATAAAAGGATATTCATATACCGGCTGTGTAGGTATTCCGCAATCCACAGGTCTGAAAGCTCCAATATCGTTGTTGTCAAATTCTATTTCCCCGGACACATTTTCACTTTTTCCCGCAGTTTCCTTTTTTTCCTCTCCTGTGCATCCATTTAAAAAAGATGCCATCATAGCCGTTGCCACAAGCAACACAGATAATTTTATTTTTTTCATTAAGATATCCTTCTTTCATTTTTTCTTATAAATTGCTGCACACATATATAATCTTTTCCACGGCCTCCTCTATTGTGGTAGCCTCAGCATCAACTATAATATCAGCATATTTTTCATACAGCGGTACCCTCTCCCTGTATACATCATCCATTGTTTTTCCGCCTTTCATTGCAATACCACGTGTTTTTATATTATTAACCCTTTTTTTTATTTCGCCACAGCTAAGTTTTATATATACAATATGGCCTATTTTTCTGAGATGTTCCATAGCTTCCTTACCGAATATGGCGCTACCGCCGGTAGCAATAACAGTATTTTCCGCTTCAACTCTGGAAAGTGTATCATTTTCAATCTCTAAAAATTTGTCCAGACCTTTTTCCTGTATAATCTCAAATAATTTTTGTCCATTTTCTTTTTGTATGGTTATATCTGTGTCTAAAAATCCATAATTCATCGCCTTGGCAAGCAAAACCCCAATGGTGCTCTTTCCTGCTCCCGGCATACCTATCAAAATAATATTATTTTTCATTTTTTTCTCCCAAGCGACCCTAATATATCATAAACATAATAATAAGTAAATCACTTATATACTTTTCACATTTTTTACATTTGTTTTCTTACCACACTGTATTCGTCACCATATTTGTAATAGGGACAATTATAATATGTATCTGACATAAATCTTGCCATCTCATCTTCGTCAAGATTCACATCACACACATAACATTCATATTCTTCATCGTACATATAATATGCACATGAATCACAGCTCGACTGTCTTTGTACTTTTTTATTACTCATAACTATCTCCAATTTTAAAATTTTATCTGTCCATGTGTTATCTCACATATTTTTCCCCAATTTTCCTCTTCTGCCTTATCATATACACCTACCACCGTAAATCCTGCCTTTAAAGCAGTGTTTATGGCAAAGCATGAATCCTCAAATACGACAGTTTCAGAAACATCAAGTCCCATCTTTTCACAGGCAAGCAGATATACATCCGGTCTTTCTTTGCTATAACCTGTCATGGAGCAGGTTACCAAACCGTCAAAATAATCCATAACACCATTTCTGACGAGTGCAGCACTGCACATATTGTACTCATTTGCAGTCGCCACGTACATTTTATAGTTTCTTTCTTTAAGCACAGAAAGAAGCTCCCCGGTATTTTCTTTAACCGAGAGCTCCTCCTCATAGTATCTGTATGCCATATTTTCTATTTCCCTTGCAATAACTTCCGCATCTTTATTGATATTAAACACCTGCTTAATATATTTCGATGCATCAAGCATAGTCATCATTTTGACCTGATTGTGAAAGTTTTGCTCAGGAGTTAGTCCCATATCTTTAAGATATTCTATATCCAGTCTTGCCCACATAGGCATACTGTCAAGAATTGTACCATCCACATCAAATATAAGACCTTTTTTATCCCTTATAACCGGATCAATTTTTTCTAAAATTTCCTTTAAATTACTCATACAACCACCCTTTATATGTCTTTTCATCTCTAACATTATAACAGTTGTATTTTTTATTTCAAGGTATATAAATATTTAGCTGATGGCAAATGTAAGCTCTGCAATAACCGCAATCTTTCCATCGACCTTCGCCGTTGCCTTTCCGTAACCAACAGGTCCCTTTCTGTCCGTAAGTTCACATTCCATCTCTATAACATCACCGGGAATTATCTGTTTTTTAAATCTTGCATTTTTTATTCCGCCAAAAAAGACTATTTTTCCTTTGTTTTCTTCCTCAGTCAGCAAAGCAACCGCTCCCACCTGCGCTAAAGCTTCTATAACAAGAACTCCGGGCATAACATGCTGATTTGGGAAGTGACCGCAAAATTGCATTTCATTTACAGATACACATTTTCTTCCCTTTGCATATTTTCCGGGTTCACACTCAGTAATCCGGTCAATCATCAAAAAAGGATATCTGTGTGGTAATATTTCCTGTATTTGATTTGAATTAAGTTCCATAATTATGCCTCCAATCTCCTGAACAGAATACTTGCATTATGACCGCCAAATCCCAGTGAATTGGATAAAGCATATTCCACCTGAATATTTCTTCCCACATTTGGCACAATATCCAAATCACATTCTTCATCAGGCACCTGATAATTGATTGTGGCAGGTATAAATCCGTCATGTAATGCCATAACCGTAAAAACAGCCTCAACAGCTCCGGCACCTCCCAAAAGATGGCCTGTCATAGATTTAGTTGAACTCACCATCAACTCGTATGCATGTTGTCCAAAAGCCTGCTTTATCGCCATTGTCTCTCCTGCATCATTCAAATGTGTAGATGTTCCGTGTGCATTTATATATCCAACCTCTGATGCTTTTATCCCGGCATCATTCATTGCCATAATCATGGCTTTTGCACCACCTGAACCATCCGGACATGGGGCTGTTATATGATACGCATCACAAGTAGCTCCGTATCCGACAATTTCGGCATAAATTTTAGCTCCGCGTTTTTTTGCGTGTTCATACTCTTCAAGTATAAGTGCTCCGGCACCTTCACCCATGACAAATCCTGCTCTTTCTTTATCAAAAGGTATGGATGCCCTATTGGGATTTTCTGTTGTATTAAGTGCTTTCATAGCGGTAAATCCGCCTATTGCCATATCGGTTATTGCACTTTCTGCTCCACCGCAGAGCATAACATCTGCATATCCGTCTCTTATGTAATGAAAGCCGTCACCAACTGCATTATTTCCGCTTGCACAGGCTGTAACCACACAGGAACACATACCCTTGAACCCTATTTTTATGGCTATGTTACCTGCTGCCATATTGCTTATTGTCATAGGAATAAAAAATGGTGATATTTTATCAAATCCTCTTTTTTCACCTGTGACGTAATTATTCTCAATGGTAGCCATACCTCCTATGCCACTGGAAAATATAACACCGCACCGGACAGCATCTTCCTTTTCAATATCGATGCCGCTGTTGTTGAAAGCCTCCAGCGCAGCCACCATGGAAAGCTGTGAGAATCTGTCCATCCTCCTTGCTTCCTTTTTCTCAATTATCCCCTCAAAATCCGGATTTTTAACTTCTCCGGCAACTTTTACAGCGTGATTGGACACATCGATACAGGTTATTGGTCCAATACCGCAAATTCCTTTTTTCACATTGTCCCATGAAGTATTTACATTGTTTCCTATCGGATTTATCGTTCCAAGACCTGTTATAACAACTCTTCTCATCCTAATCATTCTCCTTATACTACAACTATGTTTATATTACACTGCCATTCCGCCATCCACGCATATGACCTGTCCTGTTATGTATCCTGCATTTTCAGACGCAAGGAAAACCACTGTATTGGCAACATCCTCCGCCTGACCCATACGTCTCATGGGAATTGTTTTTTTCATCTCATCAACCACATCTCCGGGAAGCTTTGCCGTCATATCAGTTTCTATAAAACCCGGAGCCACAGCATTGCAGGTTATTCCCCTTGATGCCAGCTCTTTGGAAACGGATTTGGTCATTCCAATGAGTCCTGCCTTACTTGCGGAATAATTTACCTGACCAGCATTTCCTCTTATTCCAACAACACTGCTTATGTTTATTATCTTACCTGAACGCTGTTTCAGCATAAACTTAGACACATATTTTGTAAACAGAAAAGCACCTTTAAGGTTGGTATCCATAACCAGGTCAAAATCTTCTTCTGTCATTTTTAACATAAGATTATCCTTTGTAACACCCGCGTTATTTACAAGTATATCTATACTTCCGTATTCTTCCTTTGCCATATTAACCATTTTACAAACAGCTTCACTATCAGTTACATCTGTTTTTACTGCCTTAGCCAAAACTCCCATATCACGGCATATTTTCACTGTTTCTTCCGCTGCATCAGCGCTATTTTCATAACAGGTCACAATATTTGCTCCCTCTTTAGCCAGAGCAATACAGATACTTCGGCCTATACCACGACTTCCTCCTGTAATTATGGCTGTTTTATCCTTTAATAACATATTACTTTCTCTCCTCATCAAGAATTTATTGCTTCCACAGCAGCCTCAAGACTCCTGACATCTTCTATGGAGTATGTGGTAAGACTTCTGTCAATCTTCTTAACAAATCCGCTCAGCGTTTTTCCTGGTCCTATCTCAATAAATGTATCAATGCCTTTTTCAATCATATATCTGACAGAATCCTCAAAATACACACTGCTTTGCACCTGAATTTCAAGCATCTTCTCTATGGTTACTGAACTGTCAATTTCTTTTCCTGTAGCATTAAATACCACAGGAACATTCATCTTCCCAAACTCTTCATGCTTAAATCTTTCCGCCAGTTTATCGCCGGCGGGTTTCATAAGTGATGTATGAAACGGTCCACTCACGGCAACAGGCACTATCCTTTTTGCTCCCATTTCCATCATTATCTCACCTGCTCTCTTTATAACAGGGCTGTCTCCTGACACGGTTGTCTGTACAGGTGTATTATAGTTTGCAATTTCTGCCACGCTAAATTCTGAGTTTTCAAACTCTTTATGAGCTCTTTCGCAGGCTTCCTTTATAGAATCTCTGTCAAGACCCATAACAGCTATCATCCCTACATCTCTGCCTGTGACAGCTTCCTCCATCACCTTTCCTCTATATTCCACCAGACTTATAACCTGATTTTCTTTGAACACACCTGATGAATAAAGGGCCGAATATTCTCCAAGTGAAAGACCTGCTGCCATATCCGGAACAATACCCTTCTCTCTCAAAATTCCGGTAACACCCACTGCGAAACTCACCATACACGGTTGTGTATATGTGGTAAGACTCAGTTTTTCCATTGGTCCTTCAAACATGACCTCTTTTATGTCAAAATCCACTACTGCATTATCTATTGTTTCTTTAAACACAGGATATGTATCATATAAATCCTTACCCATACCGACCTTCTGGCTTCCCTGACCGGCATATAAAAATCCTATTTTCATAATTACCCTCCGTATCTTATATTATATGGACATATTGCCCATTGCGGCAAGTTCTTTCTTTGCATCTTCACAGAGTTTTTCCAAAATTTCAGCAACAGGTTTTATTTCACTGACCAGACCACAAACCTGACCAGCCATAAGAGAGCCCATCCTTGTGTCGCCATCGATAACCGCCTTTCTCAGCGACCCTAATGTAAGCTGCTCCAGTTCTTCCCTTGGTACATTCTGTCCCTCAAGCTTAAGATACTCTCTTGCCATAGTATTTTTTATTACCCTGACCGGAGCACCTGACGAACGTCCTGTTACAACTGTTCCATTGTCTTTTGCCTTTATAATCGCCATCTTATAATTTTCATGTACAGGACACTCTTCTGATACAAGAAGGCAGGTTCCTATCTGAACACCTATAGCACCAAGGGCATATGCTGCCACCATCTGTCTTCCGTCAGCTATACCTCCTGCCGCAATAACCGGTATATCAAGAGCATCAACTACCATTGGAACCAGTGTCATGGTTGTCATATCACCTACATGTCCTCCGCTCTCGCCGCCTTCAGCAATAACAGCATCAACTCCTATTCTCTCCATACGCTTGGCCAATGCTACACTTGAAACAACAGGTATAACTTTTATTCCCGCGGATTTCCATAAATTCACGTATTTTTCAGGGCTTCCTGCTCCTGTTGTTATAACATCCACTTTTTCTTCCGCTAACATCATTGCTATATTTTCAACATCCGGATTCATAAGCATAAGATTTACTCCAAATGGCTTGTCTGTTTTTTTTCGGCATATTCTTATCTCTTCCCTGATTCTTTCCGCATCAAAACCTCCTGATGCAATAAGGCCAAGTGCACCTGCGTTTGAAACAGCAGCGGCAAACTCTCCTGTAGCAATATTTGCCATACCACCCTGAATAACAGGGTATTTTATATTTAATAGTTCATTTAATTTCAAACCTGTATCCTCCTACCATTCTATATATGCTCCGCCCCAGGTAAGACCACCACCGAAACCTACACATATGGTTTTCATTCCCGGCCTGAACATTCCTTTTTGATTCATCTCACTAAGTGCAATGGGAATACTCGCAGATGATGTATTTCCGTAATCATTTACATTTATATAAAACTTATTTATATCCTGTTTCAATTTTTTTGCAACAGACTCTATGATTCTTTTATTTGCCTGATGACATATAAACAAATCAATGTCATCAGCCGTAAGATTTGCTTTATCCAAAAGCTCATTTATTGTTTTTGGCACTGTACCAACCGCAAATTTAAACACCTCACCACCTGACATGCTGACATATCTTTTGCCGTCCTCATTAGGGCACACCAGAACCCGGTCATCACCCATTGTTCCGAGAACACTGTAGTATCTGTTATCGGCAAGCTCTATTACGGCAGCACCCGAACCGTCTCCAAACAAAATACACGTTCCCCTGTCAGTCATATCCAAAATCTTAGACAGGGTTTCACTGCCAATTACCAATCCATATTTTTTTCCGCTTTGAATGAGTAGTCCTCTTGCGATTTGAATACCATACATAAAGCCGGAACAGGCAGCATTTATATCAAAACACGGAATATCACCCGGAAGGGCAAGTTCCCGCTGAACCATACAGGCAACTGACGGGGTAAGATTGTCAGGTCTTATGGTTGCCACTATACAAACCCCTATGTCACTCCTGTCAATACCTGCATTTTCAATGGCCATTTTTGCTGCATGAATTGCCATATCCTGATTTTTTTCATCTTTTATAAAATGTCTTTGTTTTATTCCCGTTCTTGTGGTAATCCACTCATCATTTGTATCTGCCATTCTGCTAAGTTCATTATTTGTCACAATCTTTGGCGGAGTATAATGCCCCGTTCCCACAATTCGAAGTCCGTCTTTTATCTGCATATTCTCTCCTTAATTTTATAACACCTTTAAATATTCTGCATCAATATTTCTATATTTTTTATATCTGTGCAAGGACAGCTCCTCTTCACTCATCTTAAGATACTTCTGCAATTCTTTTCTCAAATACCTGTCCAATGTCTTATATACCGCCTTAGGATTCATATGGGCACCACCTAACGGCTCAGGCACAATCTCATCAATAACACTGAATTTTTTTAAATCCTGAGCCGTGAGTTTCATCAGACTACAGGCCTCATTACTTCTTGATGAGTCCTTCCATAAAATCGTAGCATATCCTTCCGGCGAAAGAATCGAATACACGGCATTTTCCAGCATAATAACGCTGTTAGCAACCCCAATCGCAAGAGCACCTCCGCTACTTCCCTCCCCGGTAACAACAGCGATAACCGGAACCTTAAGAGCACTCATTTTTGCAAGATTTGTAGCAATCGCCATGCCCTGTCCATTCATTTCAGCTTCCATTCCGGGATAGGCACCCGGAGTATCAATAAATGTAATAACAGGTCGTCTGAACTTTTCCGCCTGTCTCATAAGCCGTAGCGCCTTTCTGTAACCTTCCGGTCCCGGCATACCAAAATTACATTTCACATTCTCGTTTAAATCATTACCCTTTCTATGTCCTATCACCGTTACCGGTATACCATGGTATAATGCAATTCCGCCACATATGCTTTCATCCTCTTTGCCAAGATAATCTCCCTTTTGTTCAAAATAATCATCAAAAATATTTTCTATGTAATCGTTTATCTTAGGTCTTCTTTTATGACGGGCAATATACACCTTATCATGAGGTTTTAAATTTTTGCACAACTTGATAAGATCATGCCGCTGTCTCTTTAACACATAATATCCTGCTTCATCGAAAACCTCCATACTCCTAACTTTTTCAATCTCTTTATCTATCTCACTAATCTTTGCATCAATTTCTTTTATCATCATTATCTTCCTCTCTTACAGTGCAAACGCAATATATGTGCCAAAGTATCTCTCATCTTATCTCTTGGAACTATCTTATCCACAAAACCATGTTCCAGCTGAAATTCAGATTTTTGAAATCCCTCCGGCAATTTTTGACCAATAGTCTGCTCTATTACCCTTGGACCCGCAAAACCAATGAGGGCTTCCGGCTCCGCAAGAGTTATATCTCCCAGGGTTGCAAAGCTTGCTGTAACTCCGCCTGTAGTGGGATGAGTTAATACCGCTATGTACAATCCTCCATTCCTGTTGAATTTTTCCACCGCTGCACTTGTTTTAGCCATCTGCATAAGTGAGAGTATTCCCTCCTGCATCCTTGCTCCTCCGCTGGCTGCAAATATAATCAGAGGAAGTTTTTTCTTATCCGCATACTCAATGGCATTTGTAATCTTTTCACCAACTGCTATCCCCATACTACCCATAAGAAATTTACTTGTCATAACTGCTATAACCGCTTCATATCCGTCTATTTTTCCCACACCTGCAAGAACAGCTTCATCAAGACCGGTTTTTTTCTGAAAACCTCTTATCTTTTCTTCATATTCAGGATATTTAAGAGGATTGGTAAATGCAACTTTACACTTGAGCGGTTTAAAGGAACCGCTATCTACCAGTGTTCTAACCCTCTTTTCCGCGGATATCACAAAATGATGTCCACAGGCAGCGCAAACATTGAGATTATCTTTAATCTCCTGTTTATTAAATTCCTGCATACATTTTGGACAGGTTATCACATCAGGCTCACTTTTATCCTCATAAACTTCTATGTACTTTTTTTCAGAAACTTCCCTTTTCTCATTCCCAAACAATTTTTTGAGTGATATTTTCATAATGACATCTCCATAACCAAAAATCATCTTCTTTACTATTTTTACAAAATTTTAAACAAATTCTATCATTTCAAAAAGAATTTATTTAACTATTTTTACCATAGTTTTAGTCAATTGTCAATAAAAATACTTTTTTCAAAAAATTGAAACCTTGTAAAAGCCCCTTTACTATGATAATATCTATTTGTTATATTATGTAATTTGGGGTAGTACAGAGGATTGTTATGACTTTTATCATTTTATTAATTTTAATATACAGTTTAATATACTTAGCAGTGTTTGTACTTGCTCATCAGGATGCACACATGATTAAACCTCTGACCCGTATGACTATGGGAATGTTACTGTTGCTTTTGGCTACTGCCGTCATTTTCGTTGTCTTAGGATATTGGTATATCGCTATTGTTATAGCTGTAGTTTTTATAGGCTTATTACAATTTTTTCTATATCTTATACGTCGTTAAACTTTTATAAAAAAGAACAGGGTACAGATTTTTAACTTAACACAAAATCTGCATCCTGTTCTTTTTTAATCAGCCATATCGATTCTAAGGCATTATGCCTACTGCCTCTTTTGCCAGACGGTCAGCCTCCTCATTTCCGTCAACACCTGAATGACCTTTTACTTTTATAAAGTTTAACATAATCTTATCTTTTACGGACTGTATATAATCATAATACTCTATTGTTCCTTTTTTGTTGCGTTTCCACCCTCCGGTTGCCCACATTTCAATGCCCATGTAATCATAGTATATGTCAATACTTTTTAAATTGAGTTCTATGGCTTTTTTTATAGCCGCCATACTTCCCAAAACCTCACCTGCCACATTTCGCATGGATGCCATATCCGGATCATCACCACAGCCCTGTATAATATACTTTTCACTGTTATTCACAAGAAATCCACCGTAACCATATACACCGGTTGCCACATTAAATGAACCATCGACAAAGGCATGGGCAGATGATGAATTTTCATTTTTTGTTTCATTTTGGGTTTCACCCATAAAACTTAAAGCATCCTCATATTTTTTAAAACTTTTAAAAATTGCCCCCGGATAGCCGTGAGTATTATCCCTACATTCAGCCCAAGTTCTGTATATTCCTGTATTTTTTCCGACTTTAACCGCATAATACTTTTGTTCCATACTCACACCCTGTTTCAAAATTTTGTTACAATACCAACAATAAATATAACAAATATAATAATTGTAAGAACATATGTCATATATCCTTTCATCCATTTCTTTACTTTAAGTCCTCTTCCTTCATTAGCCTCGGCCATAAATTTATCAAAGCCCCAGCCTTGTTTTAACACACAGAAAAGAATAAAGCACAAAGAACCGAGAGGGAGTAAAATATTACTTACAATAAAGTCCTCTAAATCCATAATATTTGAACCTTCACCAAATGGTTTGAAACCTTTCCATAAGTTAAATCCAAGTATACACGGAATAGAAAGCACAAACATTGCAATTCCGTTTATTAAGCAACACTTTTTTCTTCCCCAACCTGTCAAATCCATAGTACACGAAACTATATTTTCAAATACAGCAAGTACAGTAGATAAAGCGGCAAAAGACATAAACACAAAAAACAGACTTCCCCACAATCTTCCCATTGGAATGTTGTTAAATATGTTAGGCAACGTAATAAAAATCAAATCCGGTCCGCTATCAGGTTCTACCCCGTAGGCAAAACACGCCGGAAAGATAATAAGTCCTGACGTAAAAGCAACAAAGGTATCAAGACAGGCAACATTAACAGCCTCACCCATAAGCGCTCTGTCCTTCCCAAGATAACTTCCAAAGATTGCCATAGAGCCAATACCAAGGCTAAGAGTGAAAAATGCCTGATTCATAGCTCCCACAATTACCTCTCCAATTCCTATTTCCTGCATTCTGTTAAAATCAGGTTTTAGATAAAAGCTAAGGCCCTCACTGCCTCCATCAAGTAAAATGCTGTTAATTGCTAAAATAACCATAATTGCAAGCAATGCAAGCATCATAACTTTGGTAACTTTTTCAAGACCTTTTTGAACTCCTATGGAGCAAACCCAAAATCCAACCACCACCACTATTGTCATAAATACAATCATAGGCAATGGCTCTGATTTCATATTTTCAAAAATATCCTTGATTCCCGTTGAGTCATATCCCGAAAAATCGCCCTTGGCGGTTTTGATGAAATACATAATCATCCATGCAGATACCGTAGTATAAAACATCATCAATAAATAATTACCTATCATGGCAAAATATCCGTGAATATGCCACTTACTCTTTTCAGGTTCAAGTTGCTGATACAACCTCACCGGACTCTTCTGCGCTGCTCTTCCCAGAGAAAATTCCACTGTTAAAACAGGTATTCCCATGATGACAAGAAAAAACAGATATACAAGTACAAATGCCCCTCCGCCATACTGTCCTACCATGTACGGAAATTTCCATACATTTCCTATACCAATAGCACACCCGGCACTAAGCAATATAAAACCTAAACGACTTCCTAAACGTTCTCTTTCCATGTTTTATCTCCAAATCCAATTGTCAAAATTATACTAAATCAGGATATGTTCTCATATCCCTGTTTACTTCATCCGTATGCAGTCCAAAATATATATCCGAATTAACCTCATTATATGCCTTTTGCATATCGTCAGCGCATTCAAGCATGGACAGCGGAACATCGACATACATATCATCTATGGATATTTCAAGCTCACCTGTATTTAATGTTATGGATTCTTCCTGCTCATTGTACGGAGCTTCCATATATATATCCTTAACCGCTTCACTAAAATAAGGCATAGCATCAGGAAGTGATATATACTTCTTATTTGTGCATCCGTCATCCGCTTCTGCTTTTAAAATACAAAGTTTCTTCTTTTGTGTTTTTTCCTTTGAGCCTTCCACAAATGCTGTTGCAGCCTGTTTCATTATCTCATCTCGTCTCTCGTTTGTGGCAGAAACAAACATAACATTTGTCTCCTGAAGAGTCGGTTTCTTCTCCGAAAATGCTGTAAGAATCATCTTTTCAGGTGCAAACACACCTATACCAATAAGAGCATTTTTGTATATCTTTTCCATTTCCTGTCTTACCGGAACAACTCTTCCGTTATCGATGTTAGATTCGTTATCCACCATAAGAGAAATAAGCCCTTTCCTGAACTCATCTATACGAGTCTCTGTCACATAATCTGATGGTAAAAATTCCTGCTGTTTTGCACTTTTCATCAAATATGATGTTATTTTTTTTCCGTGCATGGCTAAATCTTCAACTGCATTCTTTAAATCCTCATCAAACTGAGAATATATATCAACGATTCTCTCAGCTTTCTGACGGAGCAATCTTATGGCATCTCCAAAAACATCATGGGAATCCAAACCATCAATTATAAGAGTTCTCTCTGTAGCAAGAGTTTCCTTAATGCAGGCATCGTAATACCCGTTTTCAGTCTCCTTCTTTGCGTTAGGAAAAGTAAAGAAACGTTTTGCAACCATATCCTTAATTGATTCGATAATTCTGCTATACTCGCCTGTTGGCTGATATGCTTTTTGTATCTCTTCAAGTTTTTTTATCTCCGCCACAAGACCCCTGTCTGTGTCTTTTTCGCCGATACCCGCCGCACCAATAATCTCCAATGCTATAAAAGGACCATATTCTGTCATATATCTCTCAACCAGCTCATCAAGAGATGCACAGAATTTATTCTTTATAGACTTAACAATAACAGGTATGTCTTCCTTTATATTTGACAGTTGTCTTGACATGGAGGTACGCAGGTTATCCTGTCCCTTCTTTATCATCTTATACACCGGACGTTCAAACTGTCCTGTCATAATCAGACCGGGAACCTTTAAATTAATCTCTTCACCCGGTTTTTCAGAGAGAAAATCTCTAAGCTCACCAAATGTTTTTTCTCCATCCTTAGTAATAATTTCATCAATATCAGGTATTGAGTGTATTTTTTTATATGCCTCATTAAAAATGTAATATTCGCAAATATTTTCTATCTCATTAATAGGAATTTTATAGTCTGATTCATTGATAACCTTATAAAAACCTTTATTGTCCATATCAAAGAATACATCTCTCAAAAGCTTTCTGTCATCTTCTTTTCCACCACCTATATATTTGTTAGTGGCAAGCTTGAACAAAAAGTATGCCGTATCACTATAAATAACATTCTCCGGAATATACCCCTGCTGGTCTTTTTTTCCTGATACCAGCATACATACATCAAATATATTCGCTTTCATGCTGATTCTGTGTGTAGTGCTCTCAAAGACAAAATTTTCATCTTTTTTCACTGCACGCATGAGATAGTCAACCTCCTTCAATGTTGCACATCCATTGGCATTGAGAAGAGATTTCAATTCTTCATTTTCAGATATATTCTTGTTTGCAAAAAGAACATCAGGCATAAGAAGGCATCCGCCAATCCTGAAATTCTGGTATTTTTTTGCTTTAGCAAGAGCTCTTATGTTGTAAGTAACATCTGCAAGTATTCCACTTCCGGTTCCTCCGGAAACGCCGGAAATAACAATTACATCTAATTTTCCTGTCTGTGATTTCTCGTATATTTCCTGTACTTTTTCAAAAAGAAGGATGCGCATATCCTCGTAAGCATTAGAAAACATAAGTTTTCCGATTTGTCTGTTTCCCTTTGCTCCATCTGTTCCAATATTAACAGATGGAAATTCCGGTCTCATCCAGTTTGCCAGATTAGGATGTACCTGATTTGCACCTATTCCATCCTTAAGGATAGTATCCAAATTAGGCCTGTAGATACTTATTATTTCCATGGCATTTAGTCCAAGTCCCTCTTTACTGTCCTCAATAGACTGTTCCATAGCCGGAATATCTGAATCTATCATAAGAAAATTAATATTATCCTCCGGAACTATATGTTCCTGAAGCATTAGTTTCAGATTAGTAACAACCTTTGAACCAGCACCACCCAGACCAACAAAAAGCAAGTCTCCATTGAAACGCTCCTCATTGCTGACCTTATCAAAAATCCGAATATCTTTAATTTTACTAAACTCTTCTTTTTGTGTATCAATAAGTATCATAATTCGTCTCCTTCCCCAATTAATTCTTTCTAAAATCTGTCAGTTCTAATCCTTCATTGTGTTCCAATATAATTCTAATAGACCATTCATTTGCAAAAAGCAACAGCGGATTATCTTTCATATCCTTAACTTTTTTACAATCACTAATTCGACTAAGCTTATTTAAATCTGTAGTCGGATCTTTAACCCACCTAATATAATTATATGGCAAAGGTTCCAGTCTGACATCACATCCATATTCATTTTCCAATCTGTATTTTAATACATCAAACTGAAGGACTCCCACAACTCCTACTATAATTTCAGACATATCAAGCAAATAATCTTTAAATATCTGAATAGCACCTTCCTGAGCGATCTGGGTAACACCTTTCATGAATTGCTTCTTTTTCATGGAATCAAGAGGTACGAGTCTGCAGAAATGCTCCGGTGCGAAAGTAGGAATACCCTCATATTCAAATTTCTTTCCCGGCTGACAAAGTGTATCACCTATTGCAAATATGCCCGGATCAAATATACCAATAACATCTCCTGCATATGCTTCATCTATAACCTTTCTATCCTGTGCCATAATCTGCTGTGGCTGAGATAATCTGAGTTTTCGCTTGCTCTGCACATGATAAACTTCTTTTGATGCATCGAATTTACCGGAGCAGATACGCATAAATGCAATTCTGTCATGATGTGCTTTATTCATATTTGCCTGAATCTTAAAAACAAATCCTGAAAAGCAATCATCCATGGGATCTATGGAACCTTCATTTGACATTCTTGGCAAAGGGGACTGTGTCATGGAAAGGAAATGTTCCAAAAATGTCTGTATACCAAAAGTTGTAAGTGCCGATCCAAAGAAAACAGGTGAAAGCTCTCCCTTATCAACAAGTTCCTGATTAAACTCATCAGAAGCTCCGTCAAGAAGTTCAATCTCATCCATCAGCTGGTCATACAACTCCTCTCCTACTTCTTCTTTAAGTATCGGGTCATCTATAGCATAGTCCGTTTCATCCGCACTTTTCGCTCCGCCTACCGAAACCGCCTTAAACATAGATACCTGCTTTGTTTCCCTGTCATACACACCTTTAAACCGCTTACCTGAGCCTATAGGCCAGTTTACCGGGCATGTTCTTATACCTAACACATTTTCTATCTCATCAAGCAATTCAAAAGAATCCCTTGCTTCCAAATCCATTTTATTTATAAAAGTAAAAATAGGTATATGCCTCATGACACAAACCTTAAAAAGCTTGATTGTCTGTGCCTCAACACCCTTTGATGCATCAATTACCATCACCGCCGAATCAGCTGCCATAAGTGTACGATAAGTATCTTCCGAGAAATCCTGATGTCCCGGTGTATCCAAAATATTTATACAATATCCGTCATAATCAAACTGCAATACAGATGACGTAACAGATATACCTCTGTCCTTTTCAATCTGCATCCAGTCTGACACTGCGTACTTTGAGTTAGCCTTACCCTTTACGGAACCGGCTGTATTTATAGCACCACCGTACAAAAGGAACTTCTCGGTAAGTGTAGTTTTTCCTGCATCCGGATGGGAAATAATTGCGAAAGTTCTTCTTCTTTTTATCTCCTGCTTCAAATGTTCTGACATAATATCCTCCAAGCATAATATATTTAAATGTATAAATAATATTCATTTATCTAAACATACATAGCATATTATACATTTAAAACAGACTTTTCACAATAGTATAGAAGTTTTTTTATTTTTACCCTGACACTTTCTTATTATTAAATTTATAATCCTGCATATATTTTGTATGGTATATTACCCCTTAACAAGTTCCATGGCATCCTCGGCTGTAACACCATACACCTCCATCAGTTTACTCACGATGTCGTCGTTCGCCCAGCCTATGCTCCTAAAAGCTTTTACTGTTCCTATCAAAATACCCTCATTTTTTCCCTCTGCTCTTCCGTCACTGATCATATCGTCTATCGCCTTACACATATCGCATACCTCCTTATCCTTATCACTAAATTTACTAACCGCCCTGTCAAACCACGTGTGGTTTTTCAACAGCGTTCCTGTCGCTGTGGCTGCCTCATAACTCATGTTGCTGAAATATTCTTCATTATCCTTCATATAACTTCGCAATGCGTTTTTGTCTTCCTTGTATTGTAGCATGCCAAATATGATTTGTAAATCCGTTTTAAAAATGGAATAATCGGAGATATTTCCCGGATTGAACAGATTGATAGAATAGTTTGAAATATATCTTGACAGAATCTCTAATTTCTCGCCGTATCTTTCCACCTCATCCGCAAATCAGAAAACCTTGTAACCATTCTTCGTTTTCCCATGTTGTCCGGAAGAATCACACTCGACTCATTGTTAATAATCTCCAAATTACTTGGTTTAATAACCTTTGCACCATCAAACAGATACGCATTAAACAAATCCGCAAAACGTTCCCTGTCAGACAGATAATCTTTTAAGGAAACTTCAGCTTTTCCCATAAGCACACGCCTCCTTCAAATATAATTTTTATAAAATCTGCTTGAATCCCCGGCGAATATGCCAATCTGACAGAAGAAAATAAATTCTCTCAAGAAATATGAACAGCAGAAATATTATACGCAAAAGTATAGACCCATTTGCGCAACAAGTCAATAGTTCCGGATGCTCCAATTTGTATACAAAAATTTCCAATTTTACACAATCCGGGAGGATGACTGTAATATATTTTGTATGATACATTACACATTAACAATCACTATGACATCTTTGGCTCTGACAGCACACACCTTCAATAAACTTATCAGCAACTTCACGGATTGCATCTCCCACACGGTTGATATCCCATATCTATCAGGTCCTGCCTGTCACCGCTGTAATACCATTTATTCTTTTCTTTCATATCATTTACGCTATTACAATACAGATAGTGAAATTTGTATGTATTTTTATTTACTACATAATCAACACTTATTTGTTCTTCTGTACTCAAATCATCTGACACATAACCATCTGCAATTTCTGTTGTTTCCGGTGATTGTTTATAACTATCACCATTCTTATAATCAATTACAATACCCGGTTGCAAATTATAGCAAAACACATTGAAGCATATTCCTTCACCATTATCTTCAATAGAATATCCTTCCATTTGTACACCCGCAGCAATCAAATTATCTTCTTCATAAACCGGTGTCACACGATACAAAACATGATTACCTGTACTTAAAACATATTCTGCAACCATTTTTTCAAATGTCAGCATACCCTGTACATTCAGGTATCTTGTTCCTGTCATTAGATTATTAATATTGTCATTTTCTCCCGTAAGCTGATAACCAATCAAATGACATCTGTTATACAAATATAGTCCATCTATGCAATCATATTTTACGGTATGCCATCCAACAGGTTTTATCTGACCGATTTCACCTCGTTCTTCAGTCGGCATTAAATCAAGACCAATATTAGCATAAGCAACACAAGGTCTGCCAAGAAAATCTAATTCACTATATAGTTCAAAGGACACTGTTGTAAATTCTTCTTCAGTAAATGACGGTATATTACCATCGACTTCCACATATGGTTGACCGGAAAATGACGGAATGTATTCTAACAAAACCACATTTCCGGTTGTAATATCCGAAATAATATATTTTTCTTCTGTATCAATATCGTTTACTATTGTCTCTGATGTATCGACCTCATTTATATCTGATCTTATTGTCTCAGTATTTATATCATTGTTCTGCGTATCAGACAAACCAACATCAAACAATGCACCAACAAAAAGAATTATTACTAAAAGTATGATAAGATTTATTATATTCTGTTTCACCCAACGCACCTCATATCATCAATATACTAACTAATATCTTTTTTAATAATACAATTTTATCACTCCTATGCTTTTTATTAAATAATTTTTGTACAAATATTTACTATTTATACTACTAATAAAAGTATGGTGGTGAATTCATGGATTACATCAGTAGAATATTATTTT
>CAZKMB010000028.1:0-28324 GCA_964553965.1 uncultured Bacteroides sp.
ATTTATATATTGAAAGGATATAGCCGGTGATTTGCCGGCAGGTAAACTAATATGAGAATATTTAACACATTGACAAAGCAAAAAGATGAATTTGTTCCTATAAATGAGGGTAAGGTAGGTATATATGTATGCGGACCTACAGTGTACGATTATATTCATATCGGAAACGCAAGACCTATGATTGTTTTTGATACTCTGAGAAGATATTTTGAATATAAGGGATATGAAGTTAATTACGTGTCTAATTTCACTGACGTAGACGATAAGATTATTAAGAAAGCTATAGCTGAGGGTGTTGACTCCACTGTAATATCTGAGCGTTTTATTGAAGAATGTAAAAAAGATATGGCAGGTCTGAATGTAAAGGAAGCAACTACCCATCCTAAGGCAACTGAAGAGATAGACGATATGATTGCCATGGTAAAAACTCTGATTGAGAAAGAGTATGCCTATGAGGTAAATGGAACAGTATATTTCAGAACAAGAAAATTTTCAGATTACGGAAAGCTGTCTAAGAAAAACCTTGATGACTTAAGAGCCGGAAACAGAGAGCTGCTGGTATCGGGCAAGGATGAAAAAGAGGATGCTCTCGATTTTGTACTTTGGAAACCTAAGAAAGAAGGAGAACCATCATGGCCATCACCTTGGGGTGAAGGAAGACCGGGATGGCATCTTGAGTGTTCGGTTATGTCAAAGAAATATATTGGCGATGTCATAGATATACATGCGGGGGGTGAGGATCTTATATTCCCTCACCATGAGAATGAAATTGCCCAGAGTGAGGCTGCAAATGATACAGAATTTGCACGTTACTGGATGCACAACGGTTTCCTGAAAATTAACAATGAGAAGATGTCAAAGTCACTCGGTAATTTCTTTACAGTCAGAGAGATAAGTGAAAAATATGATTTGCAGGTAATCAGGTTCTTTATGCTTTCGGCACACTACAGAAGTCCGCTTAATTTTTCGGCAGAACTTGTCGAGTCATCTAAGAATGGTTTGGACAGAATTAAGACTGCTGCATCTAAGCTTGAAGAGGTTATGGCTTCCGGAACTGAGGGAGATTGCAAAGAGACTGAAATTTCTAATATTGCAGAACTGGATGGATATGTAAAGAGATTTGAAGATGCCATGGAGGATGATCTCAATACTGCAGATGCAATATCTGTGATATT
The DNA here is from genome assembly GCA_964553965.1 of uncultured Bacteroides sp. Lineage (GTDB taxonomy): Bacteria > Bacillota > Clostridia > Lachnospirales > Lachnospiraceae > Coprococcus_C. The sequence continues at coordinate 1,176 of CAZKMB010000028.1, forward strand.
TGAGCTGGTTAAGTTTATAAACACAACCGTAAATGCAGATTCAACCGTGAGGTATGCTGAAAAAGCATATAACACATTAAAACTCCTTGCAGACATACTCGGTATAAATGTTAAAGAAGAGGCTATATTATTAGATGAAGAGATTGAAAATCTTATTGCCGAGAGACAGGATGCGAGAAAGGCAAAGAATTTTGCAAGGGCAGACGAGATTAGAAATTTACTCACAGAGAAGGGAATTATTCTCGAAGATACAAGAGAAGGCGTGAGATGGAAGAGAGCTTAAATATAAATAATCTAACAGAAAAAGAAGTAAATCAGTATTCACCGCTTACATTGGCTTATGTAGGAGACAGTGTATTGGACCTGTTGGTTAAAACACATTTTGTAAAAATCTCAAATAAACAGACCTACAAGTACCATAAGGATGTTACGGCTATTGTTAAGGCAGTTAATCAGGCCAGGTTTGTTGATTTGGTCATGGACAGGTTATCACAGCCTGAATTGGATATATATAAACGTGGACGTAATGTTACTACTCATTCAAAGGCTAAAAATGCAACTATGAGTGAATACAGAAAAGCAACAGGACTTGAAGCATTATTCGGATATCTTTATCTTAAAGGTGACAATAAGAGACTGATTGAGCTTGTTGATGAGATGATAGAAAGTTATATACCGTAAGACGGGTATGGATTTGTATATTGCGAATATAAAAAAATAAAGACAGATTTTGGTGGTTTATTATGTCGTGGTTAAAGTATTATAAAGAGCAGGTAAAAGTTATAAAAGAGCGGGATCCTGCAATCAAGAACAACTTAGAAGTATTGCTGTATCCAAGCTTTAAGGCATTGTACAGCTACCGTAAGGCTCACAAGCATTACCTCAAAAAAAGATATTTTCTTGCGAGACTTATATCTCAGCGGGCTGCCAGAAAGACAGGTATAGAGATTCATCCCGGTGCAACTATAGGTGAGGGCTTTTTTATTGACCATGGTCATGGAGTTATTATTGGTGAGACAACTATAATAGGTGACAATGTTACTATATATCAGGGAGTTACTCTTGGCGGTACCGGTAAGGAGAGCGGAAAACGACATCCTACCATATGCGATAATGTTATGATTAGTGCAGGCGCTAAGGTTATAGGTTCATTCACCGTAGGTGAGAACTCAAAAATAGGAGCAGGTTCGGTGGTTCTTTCTGAAGTTCCTCCTAATTCAACGGTTGTGGGTGTTCCGGGCAGAGTGGTAAAACGTGAAGATGTACGTCTTCCGCGTCTTGATTTGGATCAGATACATTTGCCGGATCCGGTTTTGAACGACATAAAACTGCTTAAGGAAGAAAATGAAGAGCTTAAAAAAGCTATGGCAAAACTCCTTAAGGATGCAAAATAGAAAGGTGAAGGGATAATCCCATATGAATATGCAGGATAATTTAAATAATGAAGATGAACATAAGATAGAAGGAAGAAATGCTGTACTTGAGGCATTTCGATCAGGAAAAACAGTAGACAAGCTTTATATTCAGGAGGGACTGAGAGATGGTGTTATAAGTTCCGTTCTCAGGGATGCAAAAAAGAGAGATATTATAGTCAGCTTTGTGTCTAAGGACAAACTGGATATGATGTCTTCTGACAAAAAGCATCAGGGAGTTATAGCACTTTGTTCTGCTTATGAATATGCAGACATAGAGGATATTTTTGCAAAGGCAGAGGAAAAAGGAGAGGACCCTTTTGTCTTTATTCTTGACGAGATTGAAGACCCGCATAATCTTGGCGCGATTATAAGAACTGCAAATCTTTGCGGAGCTCACGGGGTTATTATACCTAAAAGAAGGGCAGCAGGACTCACATCAACGGTTGTCAAGGCATCAGCCGGAGCTATTAACTACACTCCCGTGGCAAAGGTTACAAATATTTCCAAGACAATAAAAGAACTCAAGGATCGGGGAATGTGGTTTGCCTGTGCAGATATGGGAGGAATCCCGATGTATGATTGTAATTTAACAGGTCCAATTGGAATGGTTATAGGCAACGAGGGTAATGGCGTGAGCAGACTGGTAAAGGAAAATTGCGATTATGTGGTTTCCATACCAATGAAAGGTGATATAGATTCTTTAAATGCTTCGGTTGCAGCAGGCGTGTTAGCATATGAGGTGGTTAGACAAAGATTAGGCAAATAATGCCTTTGGGGGAGCAAATGGTTAATGATTATAGTGAGCTTTCTGATAATGAAATAATAAAAAAAATAGCTGCAAAAGAAGTGGGTGCGGTTGAATATATGATGCAAAAATACGGTGGACTGGTAAAAAAAGAAGTTCGAACTGTATTTTTAATTGGTGCAGAGACAGAAGACCTTACCCAGGAAGGTATGATAGGTCTGTTTAAAGCAGTAAGGGATTATGAACCTGATAAAGGGGCAAGCTTTTTTACCTTTGCAACTCATTGTGTAAGAAACCAGATAAAAACAGCCATATCAGCATCAAACAGAAAAAAACATACACCTCTTAATACATACATATCCATATATGCGGAAAGTACGGAAGATGGTTTATCTCTTGTCGAACTGGAGGCGGATAAATCAGATTGTAATCCGGAAGAACTTATAATAGCAAGAGAACAGAAATCTGATTTAATGAACAAGATAGAATCTGAGCTTAGCAAATATGAGAAAAAGGTTATAGATTTATATCTGGAGGGCTTATCGTATGCAGATATTGCAGATAAGTTGGGAAAAACAGAGAAATCCATAGATAATGCACTTTTCAGAATCAGGGGAAAGCTTAGTAAATAATGATATAATTACTCAAATTTGAATATAGAATACACTTGACATAAGCGTAAAAATCAAGTATTATCTTACCTGTGCAAATTGCATATGAAGGTTGCTGCTATGGCTCAGTCGGTAGAGCGTCGCATTGGTAGTGCGGAGGTCACGGGTTCGATTCCCGTTAGCAGCTTATAAAAGCCCGTCTGAAATGGACGGGCTTTTATGTTTAATTTTACTAAAAAATATTGGATTAAAATATTGATATATATATAAATATTAAAAAAGTGTTACTTTTATGTGAAATGTTTTTACAAGCACAATATATTGTGGTATAATTTCAATTGTATATGACTTGATATTAGTTTACATAAAGCTGTGTAGCAGATGATGAGTTTTATTTAATATATGGGAGAATTATATGAGATACAGAAGAAGGATAATGGCTATAATTTTGGCACTTGTAATGTTGGTTATTACAATTACTCCTTGGGAGTCTGATAATCATGCTTATGCTAACCAGACCGGAAAAATAATTTCCGACTGGGTTAACTTCAGAAGCAGTGCGGGAACGGGTGATAATCTTATAAAGGATGCAAACGGAAATGTCATTCAGCTCTGTACGGAACACCCTGTCACAATTTTAGATACCAGCAATACGTCATGGACTAAGATACAGACATCCTATAACGGTGTCAGTTATACGGGTTATGTAGCATCGCAGTATGTGCTGGCTACAAATCAGACAAGTCCGGGAGTTGAGGAATCAATACCTTTGGATGATGCAGAATTTGAGGCGAAACTTACAGCAGAGGGATTCCCTGAAAGTTATAAAAATGCTCTCCGACAGATACATTTAAAATATCCTTCATGGGAGTTTAAGGCTGTTCACACTAACATAGAGTGGAGTGTATTGCTTGCCAACGAGTGCAACAGACAGGGACAGGTAAAAAATTTAGTCTGGACTTCAGGTTCATCACCTAATTACAATTGGCGTTCCACTACAGTCGGATATGATTTCGCTCTGGACAGATGGTATCCTTATGATGGTTCAAACTGGTTTGCTGCATCAGATGCTCTTGTTACATATTATCTGGATCCCAGATCATATCTGGATGAAACATTTATATTTGTATTTGAAAGTCTTTCATATCAGCCCGGTATACATAATATACAGGGCGTAGAAGCTATATTAAACGGTACATTTATGTACAACAAAAGAGTGTGCGATGTAACGGCTGATTCAGCGGAAACCCGTTTGTTTTCGGAGGTAATTATGGCTGCTGCTGAGGAAAGCGGTGTCAGTCCATACCATATTGCATCAAGAGTAAAGCAGGAAATGGGAAGCGGAATAGGTTCTGCGGCAGACGGCAGCTACAAGATTAACGGAGTCAGTTACTATAATTATTTTAATATAGGTGCTTATGACGGAAGCAATGCTTTATTGAACGGAATGAAATATGCGGCTAACGTGAATGAAAACAATGTTCCTCAACCCGGTGGTTCTTATGGAAGACCATGGGATACGGTAGACAAGGCTATAAAGGGCGGTGCATCGTTCCTTGGAAGATCTTATATCAGCGTTGGACAGGACACCCTTTATACCCAAAAGTTTAATGTTACGAATAGCGGAAATTTATTTTCACATCAGTATATGACTAATGTTCAGGCTCCTGCATCGGAGTGTCAGGGTGTGTACAATGCATATGCAAATAACAATATTTTAGGTTCATCCATGGTGTTTGAGATACCGGTTTATCTCAATATGCCGGAGGTGAAGTCAGTTAAACCTACATTCTATGGTCATCCTAATAACTGGCTGAAGACTCTGACCATAGATGGATATACACTTACACCAACCTTTGCGGTCAACTCAAATAATAACTACTCACTTATAGTTCCACAGAGTGTAACATCTGTGAATATTGGTGCAACAACCGTAAATTCTACGGCTCGTATATCCGGGGGTGTCGGAAATGTTGCTCTGGCAGAGGGAACTAATTACATCAACATAAATGTCACGGCTCAAAACGGCGATGTAAGAACATATAAACTTACTGTGGTGCGAGGATCAGCATCATCCGGAAGTAATGTTGTTGGCGGAAGTTCGAGAGGTGACCTGAATGGTGACGGAAAGATATCAACCATTGATATAGTTAAAGTACAGAGAATCATAGTAGGACTTGATCCTTTAACAGATGCTAACATTATGATTGCAGACGTAAATGGTGACGGAAAGGTATCTACTATAGATATTGTAAAAATACAAAGACACATAGTCGGATTGGAACTTATTCAATAATCCATAGATAAAGGAGAATGTTTATGAAGAAAATATATAAAAAGCTGACAGCAGTGCTTGTTGCATTTGTACTGTGTCTCGGAATAAATGTATATAGCCCGAAAGCAGATGCGTATGTATCTGTTTCAGCCACTTCATCGGTAAGTATAGGCGGAGGAGTTTCTGTAAGTGTTTCCATAAGTGGCGATAACATCAGTGCATATACATTATGGGTTACATATGATTCCGGCGTATTACAGTATAATTCCGGTTCCGGTGCTACAATAAACGGTGGAGGCGGTACAGTTGTTATCAGCGGAACATCTGCAGGTACTGCCAGTCTGTCATTTACTGCCATAGCAAACGGTACAAGTGGTATATATGCCAGTGGAGAGGTGCTAAATATTGAAGGTGAAGTTATAAATACATCATATGGAAGTTCTTCTGTAACTGTATCAACACCATCATCTAACAGTGGCTCAGGTAACAATAATTCCGGTGGCGGTAACTCCGGAAATTCAAATCATGAAACTGATGACCGTTCTTCAAATTGCTATCTGTCAAGTCTTGAAATCTCAGAAGGTGAACTTGAACCGGAGTTTGATCCTGAAACTTACGAGTATACACTCAGACTGGCTGACGGAACTAAAAATGTTGTTATAAATGCCATACCGGATGATGATAAGGCATCTACAAGCATTACCGGCAATGAGGAGTTTAAACAGGGCGAAAATACTGTTGAAATTATAGTTACTGCCGAGAATGGTGCAGTAAAAAAATACACTATAAACGCGATAGTTGGTGAGATATTAGAAGATGTTGTCATAAATATTGGCGGAATGGATTACAACATTGTTAATTCGTCGGAGGATATTACACCACCGGAGAATTTTTCTTCCACAACAATCAAGTATGATAAATGGGATGTTATGGCGTATAATTCACCTAACGGAAAGATTACGGTTATGTGTCTTTCAAACCGTCAGAATACTAATAAATGGTTTATATATAATGCCGCAGACGGAGAATTTTATGAGTATAAAGAATATTCATCAAAATATAACAGATATATAATATTACCATTTCCTCAGGATGTGGTTTACCCTGATAATTACGTGATGACAGAAACGGTTATATTTGGTGATACAGTACAGGCATATCAGGATATAGAAACATTTGGCAAGGAAAAATACATTATCTATGGTATGAACCTTGACGGCGATGAAGGCTTTTTTATCTTTGATATGAATGAAAGAGTATTTATGAGTTATGATATGCCGGTTGTAGCTACATCAGGTGATGCGCAAGCAACACCTTTAAGCCCCGAACCTGCGGATAAGTTCAGTTTTTTACCGGATTTTTTGACGAGAGATATAATGTTTTTTGTGATTTGCGGAGCAGGAGCGTTATTACTTATTTTCATAATATGTCTTATTGCCTTTGGATGTAAAATAGGTAAACTCAATAAGGAACTGGATGAGCTTGAGGAAGAAAATGAAAAGCTTATATTATGGGAAAAGAAAAAAGTTAAAGAAGAACCCGCTGCCGCAAAAATCGAGGATGCTGACATGGAAGAGACAGCAACAGAAGAGCAGATAACAGAAGAAGCGGCAACAGAAGAGCAGGTAACAGAGGAGCAGGCAACAGAGGAAAAAGCAGATGATGAGACGTCTGTGGAAAACGAAACTGAACATGCAGAAACTGAAATTGAACCGGTTTCAGAAATTCCTGTTGTGGATATAGGTATGCCGGAAACTGAGAATCAGAAAGAAGAATATGATCCTGAGAAAGACAGTGCATTTTAATTGTGGCTTAAATTGACGTGGCTGTAAAAAGATGTTATAGTGAAAGAGATAGACATTTTAAGGAGGCTTTTTATATATGGAAGGCGAAGTAATTTCAAGAAATTTTATCGAGCAGGAGATAGATAATGACCTTAAAGAGGGGAAGTATAATAAGGTTGTTACAAGATTTCCTCCGGAGCCAAACGGATATCTGCATATCGGTCATGCAAAGTCCATTCTTTTGAATTATGGTCTTGCAAAACAGTATGGAGGAACCTTTAATTTTAGATTTGATGACACCAATCCAACTAAAGAAAAAACAGAATATGTTCAATCTATTATAGATGACATAAAGTGGCTTGGGGCGGATTTCGGAGATAAAGTTTTCTTTGCATCAAATTATTTTGATGATATGTATGAGGCCGCTGTTAAACTTATCAAGAAGGGAAAGGCGTATGTATGTGATCTTTCTGCAGATGAAATAAAAGAATACAGGGGAGACTTTAAAACTCCCGGAAAAAATAGTCCGTACAGAGACAGAAGCATAGAAGAAAATCTGGAGCTTTTTGAAGCTATGAGGGATGGTAAATTCCCTGATGGTTCAAAGGTTCTGCGTGCTAAGATAGATATGGCGAGTCCTAACATAAATATGAGGGATCCTGTTATTTATCGTATAGCCCGTATGACTCATCACAATACCGGAGATAAGTGGTGTATATATCCAATGTATGATTTTGCACACCCTATTGAAGATGCCATAGAAGGTGTAACTCATTCTATATGTACTCTTGAGTTTGAAGATCACAGACCACTTTATGAATGGGTAGTAAATGAACTTGAGTATGAGAATCCACCAAGACAGATTGAGTTTGCGAAACTCTACCTTAAAAATGTTGTTACAGGTAAGAGATACATTAAAAAGCTTGTTGAGGATGGAGTTGTAGACGGCTGGGATGATCCGAGACTGGTTTCCATTGCAGCCCTTAGGAGAAGGGGATTTACTCCGGAATCAATAAAGATGTTTATGGAGCTTTCCGGTGTGGCTAAGTCACAGAGTGAATCGGATTATGCTATGCTTGAGTACTGTATCCGTGAAGATCTTAAAATGAAGGCAAACCGAATGATGGCTGTTCTTGATCCTATAAAGGTAATTATAGACAATTACCCGGAGGGAGTAGTTGAATATTTTGACGTGGAGAATAATCAGGAAAATCCTGATGCCGGCACACGAAAAGTTGCTTTTTCAAGAGAAATATATATTGACAGAGAGGACTTTATGGAGGAACCTCCTAAAAAGTATTTCAGATTATTTCCGGGCAATGAGGTTCGACTTAAAAACGCATACTTTGTAAAATGTGTTGATTATAAAAAGGATGAAACAGGCAAGGTGGTTGAGATTCATTGTACCTACGATCCTGAGACACGAAGCGGATCCGGTTTTGAAGGACGAAAGGTAAAAGGTACAATTCACTGGGTATCAGCAGAGAGTGCTGTTGATGCGGAGGTGAGATTGTACGAAAATATTGTGGATGAGGAAAAAGGTAAGTTAAATGAAGACGGAACACTTAATTATAATCCTAATTCACTCCTTGTTCTAAAGAATTGTAAACTTGAGGCTGCATTTGCCGATGCTAAAAAAGGGGATTCTTTTCAGTTTTTAAGACACGGATTTTTCTGTGTAGATGCTAAGGATACAACAGATGAAAAATTAGTATTCAACAGAATAGTTTCTCTTAAGAGCTCATATAGACCTAATTAGGAGGTAATAGGTATGGGACTCCTTTCCGGTATGGAAATGGTTGGATTGGATGAATTTAAAAACGCTGACGTTATGTCTGTTTCGGGAAAAGAAACGAAAACAGCAAAGAATCAGTCGGAAGAAAAAAAGGAAATTGTAATTAACGAAGAGGATATATTGTTTGATAAGCATTATAAATGTCCGGTGTGTGATGTGACATTTACCTCTCGATGTGTGAGAGCCGGTAAAGTACGATTTATGGAACATGATACCGATTTACGTCCTTTGTATGACAAGGTTGATATTTTAAAGTATGATGTAATAACCTGTGAAAATTGCGGTTACTCTGCATTGCCAAGGTATTATGGCAAACTTACGGTGAAACAGGCTAAGAATATCAAAACTGCAGTGGGTGATAAATTCAGAGGAATTGATAATAAAAAGAAATTTTATTCTTATGACGATGCGGTTATGAGATATAAATTGGCTCTTCTTACTGCAATGATAAAAAATTCAAAATCCGGTGAGAGAGGGTATATATGTCTGAAAATGGCATGGATATATCGCGGTCAAAGAGAAAGTATGAAAGAAAATGATGCCGTTTCTGCTTCGTTGTATGATGCTGAAATGGAATGTATTGCCAATGCATATGATGGCTTAATGACGGCTCTGTCAAGCGAGCCGCTGCCTATTGCAGGAATGGATGAGTATACATTAAAATATGTAATTGCTGATTTGGCAAGAAAACTTGAAAAGTATGATGATGCAGTTAAATTAGTCAGTCAGATACTTTTATCAAAATCGGCTAATTCAAGACTTAAGAAAAAAGCGTTGGAGCTTAAAGAGTGTCTAAAAAAAGAAATTAAGAAATAGATATATTAGGGAGTTTTTTTATGAGTAATATGAATTCTTCAAACAAGAAAAACATAAAAAAGAAGAATCAAAAAAACAAAACTGAAAAAACAAAATGTGTATATATTCTCATATCAAAGACTCAGACTTTGCCTTCGCAGGTGATAAAAATGTGGACACGTGAGCCTTATGCCCACACTTCTTTGGCTCTTGATATTGAACTTAATGAAATGTACAGTTTTGCAAGAAAAAGACTTCGTAATCCCTTTGACTGTGGCTTCATATCAGAAGATATAACAAAAGGAGTATTTGGACGTGACATCAATACTACCTGCAGAGTGGGAAGGTTGTGGGTTACTCCAAATCAGTACAAAAAGATTTTAAAAAATCTTGATAAGTTTAAAAAAGAGAAGGATTTCTTCAGATATAATTATCTTGGAATTTTTGGAGTTGTATTTAACAAGGCTGTTGAGCGTAAGTATAATTATTTCTGTTCTCAGTTTGTATACTATGTATTGGATAAGGCCGGAGTAGAGATGTTTGGAAAGAAACCGGGACTTGCAAGACCGGAAGATTTCAGAATATGGGATGAGCTTGAACTCATATATGAGGGTAAACTCAACACATACAGGGATTTTTTGGAAGAAAAACACCCCAAAAATCCAAAAACTGGTAAATATATAGAAGAATATGGTGTTGCTTTTGCTTGCCCTGATGGACAAGATGAGGTTGCTGTTTCACGATAAGTAAAGTGTTATATAACAGCATTTATAGAAAAATCGTTGTAGATGTGACAGAATCTATAACGATTTTTTAATAGGATAAAAGGGAGAAAGTATGAAGGAAAAAATATTAATTATTGAAGATGAAACAGATATAGCTGAAATTATTGATATGTATCTTTCAAAAGAGGGATATGTTACAACAAAATGTTTTTCGGGTTTAAAGGCGAAAGAAATAATTGATAAATCGGAATTTGATGTGGCTATTTTGGATATTATGCTTCCTGAGTTAAGTGGATTAGAATTGTGTCAGTATATTAGAAGTAAGTATAATTATCCGATTATTATGTTGACGGCAAAAACAGGTGAGATAGATAAGATCACAGGATTATCCATGGGAGCAGACGATTATATAACAAAACCTTTTTTACCTCTTGAACTTGTTGCAAGAGTTAAAGCACAGTTAAGAAGATATAAATGTTATAATGAATCTAAGAGTGATAATACTGTTATATGTCATAAAGGTCTGGTTATAAATAAAAATACTTATGAATGTTATTTGAATGAGAAAGAGTTAAAACTTACACCGACCGAATTTATGATATTAGCGATATTATGCGAAAATGCAGGACGGGTTTTTAGTTCAGAGGAGATTTTTAAAAGATTGTGGAAAGATGAAGTATACGAAAAAAATAATAATACAATAACTGTTCATATCAGACATATTAGAAAAAAGATGGACGATTCTTTTGAAAATCCCAAATATATTAAAACTGTATGGGGAGTGGGGTATAAAATTGAAAAATACATTTAGAAGAGTTATTAATTTTTTGCTTTTTTTATCCTTGGTGACGGCTGTAACCTTTTTGAGTTTGTTTTTAATTAGGTTTTTTGTTGATAGTTTTTTAGGAAATTGGTTAATTAATAAGTTTATAGTTTCTGAGTACAGATATTATCCTGAAAGAATGTATGGTTATCAATATACAATTGATAAAGACAAACTAAAGGATGTTATTACCTGTGTAATTATTGTTTTTACAATATTTATTGTTTGTGTTGCTGTATTAGCTGCATGGGTTTATTCAAAAATACAAATAAAAAGAAATATATCATTTATTAGTGATTTTCTCGATGAAATACTTTGCAACAACGGTAATATGCCTTCAAAATATAAGAAAGAATATACGGAATTGTTTAATATTATCTATAAAATTAAAAATCAGATTATATTGGATAGGGAATATATTCGCAATGATACAATAAGAAAAAATGAATTGATGTCTTACTTAGCTCATGATTTGAAGACACCTTTAACTGTTATTATAGGATATCTTAACTTTTTAAATGAGTTTGAAGATATAACGGAGACACAAAAAATGAAATGTCTTCAGGCAGCTATCGCTGAAGCCGGGCATCTGGAGAAATTGATAAATGAATTTTTTGAGATAGCAAGATACAACTCTCATTGTGTAAAATTATCTAAGGAAAAAGTGGATATAAAATATATGCTGTCTCAAATCAGCGATGAGTTTTATCCTTTATTGACTGAAAAAAATATGAATATTAAATTAGATGTAACTGATGATGTATACATTGAAATTGATGCAGAAAAAATGTCGAGAGTTTTTTATAATATAATAAAAAATGCAATTAACTACTCGTATAAAAACACTAATATATTAATTAAATCCGTAATAGAACAAAAAAAATACATAATACGAATAACGAGTATAGGTAAAACCATTGACAGAAAAGACAGTGAAATGATTTTTGAAAAGTTATATAGAGGTGAACAATCAGAAAATTATGGTTCAGGAGGAACAGGACTGGGATTAGCAATTGCAAAAGAAATAACTTTACTCCACGATGGTAATATAGCACTGGAAAGTAAAGATGGTGAAAATACGTTTGTAATTACTCTGCCTGTATAAGTATTTATATTTTCTTAATAAATTATCAATTATATATCAATAAATAAAAAAACTATGTTTGATATCATATTATTAAACATAGTTTTTTTATGTCATATATTTTTTTTACAGGAGGATAGTAATGCGAGATAAAATAAAAAATTTTTTTATACTTTCATTTATGGTTATTATAGGTGTTATATCATTTGGTAGCGTTTCATTAGCAGGAAATATAGGAGATACATCATATTCCTTTAATAATTATAATTCGGAAGGATATTCAGCATGGAGAAATAAAGAAGATGCATCAAAAGTGTATATTCGTCCTACTTCAGGACCTGCAATATTCTATACAGTGCAGGGAAATAGAAGTGGAACAATTATAGTTGCATCAAATAAACATAAAATATATGTAAATACATATGCCAGTATGTCAAATCTTGTAAATGAAAATGAATGTCAAAAAGCAAGGCTAAAGTTTGATGTGGATACAGTTTCACCTGTTGATACAATTGGTGTTTGGAGTCCGGATTCTACAAAAAATTTTACAGTATATTATTAAAACGTATAAGGTGATGTTATGAAGAAAAGTATATATGGCATTTTAATTGTTGTAATTTTAATTTTGATGGTTATTTTAATACAAAGAATTAATAATGGGAATAACGGCGTGTATACAAATGAAGATACTGCAATAAATGAACAGGATAGAAAAGGTTACAGTATAGATAATGTTCGGCAGGAAGATAAGGTATATGTTACAGATGCGTTAGGAACCGGAATGGAGATAGAAATTCTATCTTGTGAATTGGTAGATGATAGCAATATTGCAGATTCAAAATATCAGTCCGGTTATTTTTCTGGAAATAAATATCCTGAGTATCCATGCTATGAGGGATATTTGGATACAGATGCCCTTGCAAAGGAGAACAGTGAATTTGCAGAATATTACAAGAATCCTAATGCCTACGATATCAATAAGGCTATTGCATTATTTGACGAAAACAGTGAATTGGTTGATAAGTATAGAAAAAAGAAAGAAGTAGATTATAAATATGTTTTTATAGATGTAAGAATCACCTTTGAAAACATTAATTCAAAAACGACTGAGGCATCTCTGTCAGAAATAGAGTGTGTTGTTGCTACGACAGATGGTGTTTATATGTCGGAAAACAGTGATAATATATGTTACTTTGATAAGTCAGAAAACATTGAAGGAGATTTGAGAGTACATAAATTCTTTTGGTATGACTTTTCTTTAAACAATACATTGGAATGTACGATTGGATTTAAAGTAGAGGATATGGAAAAATACGGAGCTTGTGAATATTTTATAGGGGATAAAGATAATCTTGTAAAGATTATTTTTGAATAGAAGAAGGTGCTTGAATGAGTAGAGTTTTACGGTATGTATGCTTTATATGGTGTTTGGGACTATGGATATTTCACGTATATAATCTTAACAGAGAATATAATTCTCAGAATACATATTATGGCATGGGGGACACGTTTATTTATAATGGATTGCAGGTTAAAGTTGAGGAATGTCATACGTTTACGCAAGATGAATTTATGGATTATTTTAATATTGCTGAATCTGAGTGTTCTATGTTTGATGAATATGAGGGTGACAAAAGGGTGTTATGTTTAAACTTGTCTGTACAAAATAATACATATGAAAAAATATATTGGCAGAGCGTATTTGATAATTTGGGTTATGGCTTTGAATCAGATATTTGGTGTAGTTCGTGTAATCCAATGCTTGAAAGCATTATGAACGTATATGAAACGGAATATATTGATGTTGGTGATAGCGGGACATTATGGCGTGCAACTATAGTCAGTGAAGGCTATTTTAAAGAGTCTTTTTGGAAGAATATTGATAATACAGAATTTTATTATCTTCTTAATATTCAACCGAATAGAATAAGGATAAAATTGAGGTAGTTAAATGTTAAACAATACTTTTAGATTTGAATTAAAGCGTGGTATAAAATCAAAAGGTTTTAAAATAAGTATGATAACAGGGGTTTTGATTGTTGTTGCCGATTTTATTTTATTTTATGAATATGCCTGTGAAAGTTGGTATCCTCATTCTGTTATAGAAGCATGGATAGGAACAGATTATAAATTTGCGTATAATAATTTGTTTTATATTTTATTGCCGATTTTGTCGGCGTTACCTTTTGGGGCATCATATTATGAAGATATTTCCTCGTGTTATATAAAAAATATACTAATAAAAACATCAAGAGGAAAATACTATATGGCTAAATATGCTACCGTATTTTTATTGGGTGCATTATCGATATTTTGCACTCTTTTATTTAGCCTTGTTTTATGTATGAGTTTTTATCCCATACTTGATCCGGAAAAACTTTTGTTTTTGGTATCGTTTGGTTCAGGCACATCTTTTATGGCAGAATTAAATAATATGTATCCGACAATATATATAGTTATATATATTCTAATAGATGCAATATTTGCAGGCCTGATATCGGTTTTTTCGGTATGTATTGGAGAAATGGTAAATAGCAGGTTTAGTGCCATTGCAACGCCTTTTTCGATATATATAATAAGCAGTGCGGTTTTAGCGAGACCATATAATAATTTTTCATTAATGTATATGCTTAATCCTCAGCAACCATATGGGAATAACGGTATTATCATTTTGGGATATGAAATTATATTAATGATAATAAGCTTTGTGTGGATATATCTAAAGTCCAAAAGAAAGGAAATATACTAATGGTACAGATTGAGCTGATTAATGTTACTAAGTGCATCAAAAAAAATGTGATATTGAAGGACGTAAATATAGGTTTTAATGATTCAAAAATATATGGAATAAGAGGTAAAAACGGAAGTGGCAAAACAATGCTGTTAAGACTGATTGCAGGCTTAATCTTTCCTACAGAAGGTAAAATTATAATTAACGGTAAAGAACTGCATAAAGATATTGAGTTGCCTGATAATGTAGGTGTTTTAATTGAAAATGCTTCTTTTTTGCCGGGGTATTCAGCCTTTGATAATTTAAGATTATTATCAGATATTAAAGGTGGAATTTCAGATGAGGAAATCATTGATAAACTTAATGCAGTAGGCCTGAAGCCCGACGATAAGAAGAAATACGGTAAATTTTCTTTGGGAATGAAACAAAAATTAGGAATAGCATATGCCGTATTAGGGGAGCCGGACATAATATTGTTAGATGAACCGATAAACGCACTTGATGACGAAAGTGTGAAAAAAGTAAAAAATGTGCTTATCGAATTAAAGAAAAAAGGTAAACTTGTTATTGTTGTGTGCCACGACAAAGAAGAACTTGATTATCTCAGTGATGAAATAATATATTTGAAGGACGGATGTGTTGTAAAAAAGGAGATTCTGAATGAAAATATCTAAGTTAGTCAAACATGATATAATTGAGGGGACACTGAAATATTTTTATAAAAATCTATTTTGTGTTATTGTTGTTGCTTCACAGGTTCTTATATACAATATAAGGCTAAAAAATGGTATTCAATATGGTGTGATAGAAGATACGGGTACCTTAATGGATTATATTGTATACATAACAAAGGGGGAACCGGTGTACAATTTTTCCCCGAGGGATACATTTACAATTCCTATATATTGGTTTGCCTTTCAGATTGGGATTTCCTATATAATAGCATATTATCCGAAAAATGATATTGACGGATACGGAAAAAAAGTAATACTTGCGACATCATCAAGAAGCAGATGGTGGTTATCTAAATGCATATGGTGCATTTTAACTGTATCAATTTATTATGCTGTCGCTTTTTTTACAATTGTTATTATGACTTTATTTTGTGATATTGATATATCGTTTGAACTGTCAAATGATATAATTTCAAATTATTACACAGATACTGTCTCAGAATTAAATCCCTCAATGATATATAATATAGCTATATTGCTTCCTTTATTGGTGACTGTGGCAATATCGTTATTTCAGATACTGTTAAGCTTTATTGTTTCTCCTGTGATAAGCTTTGCCGGCGTATGTACAATATATATTTTGTCAGCGTATTATACAAAAGCGTATTTCATAGGAAATTATACAATGTGGCTTAGAAGCAGTTATGTTGAAAAAGGAGGTCTTGACAGTGAGACGGGATTGATTATAAGTATGATAATGATTTTATCGTGTGTTACGTTTGGAAGTATGTATTTTGACAAAAAAGATATAATTTAACATAAGAAGAGGCTGCCGTCTGACAACCTCTTTTTTTGACATCTTTAATCTATAAAAGTATGATTAGTCTTAATAATTCCTCTTGGAATAGCATCCTTAGAGTTTTTCCAGGGCTCGTTTTTGAAACGATAGTCAAACTTATCTATGAACCATCCGATATCTCCGTTTACACGTTCCATATTATCAAAGTAGACCTGGTTCAGGGTTTCAAGAAATTGGCTGTAAGCATCCTTGGAAAGTCTTGTTCCTGCTGAATCGTAGAGTACACCATAGTGATATGTACAAAAGCCTTTACAGTTTTTAAATTTATCAATAAAGGATGAGTCTTTTTTCCACAGATGAAAGATGGTGTCTATGTAACGGTTAAAGGTACGCTCAATTCTCTCACAAATAAAGCAGCTGGATTCAAGATTTTTAATGTATTCACCTACAGTAGAAGCAGAGGCTTTCCTGAATAAACCTCCGGATGGTAAAGGCTTATTTTCACTTAAAGTTTTCAGCTCTTTTATAGTTTTGTCAGTGTGGGTTTTAAGCATAAGAGCAAGCCCCAGTTTATTTTTGTATGCATATAATATTTTGATATGGTGACTGCAGAAACCTAATTTGTCAGTCATGGCGCGGTTGTCATCTTCCATATAACTGGGTCCCATAGTATATTCTATTGCATTTTGTTCTAATTGCCTGTGCATAAAGCATATAGGACATTCGCAATCCGCTTCAAATGCGTCATTTACAGGTATGGTATATAATTGTTCAGCCATAAAAAACTCCTTATGTAATATAATTTACTTGGTTTTGGTTGTGATAATTCACTATTTTAGTATATAATAAGTTTTGGCAAAATACAAACAAAAAACATAGTTTCTTAGTCATACAGATGAGGAGAGTTGAATATGAATATATACAGTAGGGATAATAATCTGATAATTGAAGATTTACCTGATTTCGATATAGAGGATATCTTAGAATGTGGACAGTGTTTTCATTTTTCAAGGCTCTCGGAGAAAGAATACGAGATATTAGCCTTTGGAAAATATCTTCACATTAAACAGGAAAATGATGTTTCATATAAACATAATGGGAACAGAATAATATTATATAATACAAGCCCTGCAGACTATGAACTGATATGGAAAAAATATTTTGATATTGACAGAGATTACAACAGTATCAAAAATAATATTATTGCAATAGATGACAGACTTACACGGGCAGTTAATGAAAAACAGGGTATAAGGATATTGAATCAGGATTTTTTTGAGACCCTTATATCCTTTATAATATCCCAGAATAAACAGATTCCGCACATTAAGCAGATTGTACATACAATCTCAGAAAGATATGGTGAGTGTATCGAACTTGATGACGGAAGATGTGTTTATACATTTCCTGATGTGGATAAGCTGTATCAGGTAAGTGAAGATGAGCTGAGAGAGTGTAAGGTCGGTTTTAGGGCTCCTTATATAAGAAATGCAGTTGAGATGGTTTATAATGGTGAGATAAGCGAAGAACTTTTAGCGTCTATGTCTGTGGATGAGGCAAGAAAAAAGCTTATGACTATTAAGGGTGTAGGCGAAAAGGTTGCAAACTGTGTTTTACTGTTTGGTCTTGGGTTTAAAGATGTTTTTCCTGTGGATGTATGGATGAAACGTATTATGGAGTATATGTATTTTGAGAAAGATACAAAAAAAGAGATTATAGAGTCATTTGCCATGGATAAATTCGGTGAATATGCCGGATATGCACAACAGTATTTGTTTTTTTATGGCAGAGAAAATGGAATTGGAAAATAAAAAGTATGTATATTTTGTTAAATCTTAAAATAAGGGTTGATTTTTTCCAAAATTAGGTTAAAATATAGAATATGTTAGCACTCAAGTTGAGTGAGTGCTAAAACTCAGATTATTATGTTTAGGAGGTATATAAAATGAAATTATCACCATTAGGAGAGAGAGTTGTATTAAAGGAAGCTGTTGCGGAAGAGACTACTAAGTCAGGCATAATCCTTGCAGGTCAGGCAAAAGAAAAACCACAGTATGCGGAAGTAATTGAGGTTGGTCCGGGAGCTGTTGTGGATGGAAAGCTTGTACCTATGGAAGTTAAGGTAGGAGATAAGGTAATCTATTCAAAGTATGCCGGAATGGAAGTAAAACTTGGCGATGATGAATTCATCATTGTTAAGCAGTCAGATATTCTTGCAATTGTAGAGTAAAAAATATTATTTAGGAGGCATTTAAAATGGCAAAGGAAATTAAATACGGAGCAGAAGCAAGAAAGGCTCTTGAAGCAGGCGTAAATAAATTAGCGGATACGGTAAGAGTTACAATCGGACCAAAGGGTAGAAATGTTGTACTTTCCAAGTCATTTGGAACACCACTTATAACAAATGATGGTGTGACAATTGCAAAAGAGATTACTCTTGAGGATGCATTTGAGGATATGGGCGCTCAGATTGTAAAAGAGGTTGCCACAAAGACAAATGACGTTGCCGGAGACGGTACAACCACTGCTACAGTTTTAGCTCAGGCTATGATTAATGAGGGGATGAAGAACCTTGCAGCAGGAGCAAATCCTATCGTACTTAGAAAAGGTATGAAAAAAGCCTGTGATGTTGCTGTTGATGCGATTTCAGGTATGAGTCAGAGTATAAACGGCAAGGAGCAGATTGCAAGAGTTGCATCTATCTCAGCAGGAGATGATACTGTTGGTGAGATGGTAGCAGAGGCTATGGAAAAGGTTTCAAAGGATGGAGTAATCACTATTGAGGAATCAAAGACCATGAAGACTGAGCTTGACCTTGTAGAAGGTATGCAGTTTGACAGAGGTTATGTATCTGCTTATATGGCAACTGATATGGAAAAGATGGTAGCAGAGCTGGATAATCCTTATATTTTAATTACTGACAAGAAGATATCAAACATTCAGGATATTCTTCCTTTACTTGAGCAGATAGTTCAGGCTGGACAGAAGCTTCTTATCATAGCAGAAGATGTTGAGGGTGAGGCACTCACAACTCTTATTGTTAATAAACTTCGTGGAACATTCTCAGTAGTTGCCGTAAAGGCACCTGGATACGGTGACAGAAGAAAAGAAATGCTTAAAGATATAGCAATACTTACCGGTGGTGAGGTTATTTCAGAAGAGTTAGGTTTTGATCTTAAAGATGCAACACTTGATAACCTCGGACGTGCAAAGAGCGTTAAGGTTGGAAAAGAAGAAACTGTTATTGTTGACGGATATGGTCTTAAAGATGATATTGATGCCAGAGTTAATCTTATCAAAAATCAGCTTGCTGAGACAACATCAGAATTTGACAAAGAAAAGCTTCAGGAAAGACTTGCCAAGCTTGCAGGTGGTGTAGCCGTAATCAGAGTAGGTGCTGCAACAGAAACCGAGATGAAGGAATCTAAGCTTCGTATGGAGGATGCTCTCAATGCAACAAGAGCTGCTGTTGAAGAGGGTATTATCGCAGGAGGCGGTTCTGCTTACGTTCATGCAACTAAGAAAGTTGCTGAGTTCGCTGAAACTCTTGATGGTGATGAGAAAACAGGTGCAATGATTATCTGTAAGGCTATGGAAGCACCTTTGACTCATATCGCTGCAAATGCAGGTCTTGAGGGGGCAGTTATTATTAACAAGATTAAGGAATCAGAAGTTGGAGTAGGCTTCGATGCTTATAAAGAAGAGTATGTGAATATGATTGAGGCAGGAATTATCGACCCTGTTAAGGTTACAAGAACAGCTCTTCAGAACGCAACATCAGTTGCTTCAACAATGCTTACAACCGAGTCTGTTGTAGCTGATATCAAGGAAGAAACACCGGCTATGCCTGCCGGCATGGGAGGCGGAATGGGTGGAATGATGTAATTCCCCCGAATAGCAAAAGAGTTACAAGTGAGTGTTTCGCTATTCTATGTGCGAAAGTTAACGGCAGGGGCGAGTTTTTTGCCCCTGCTATTTTTTTCGGAGTTATATTTTTCCCCTTTTTTTGTTATAATGTGTCTGGTTGTATTTTTATATAGAGAAGGAGGAAAAGGATGCTTTTAGTTTATTTAAGCGATATTCTTGTTTATTTAATGGTGCTTTTTGTGGCATTTGTAATACCGGGAGGTCTGACAATATGGAATATTTTATGTTTTATTGCATGGGATTCAGTATGCAGAGGCAGGAGACTGGTACAGGCAAATAAATGTAATGGAGTATCATAATATCATATCTTCTGAATATTCCGGAATTGTGTGGATTGCCATATTTGGATTTCTCGGATATTTTCTGTTGTTGTTCAAAAAGGCAGATGAATTACCCCCTCTGATTGCAGTGTTGTCCGTTGTTATGATAATTTTGATGAACTTGTTCCAAATAGTTTATGCCATTCAGCTCAGTAAAAACGTAGATGGTATTGAGTATTTGCTCTATGTGTATCATCTTAACATACTGATGTTATCCGCCCGGATTATTTATTTGCATATGAAACAACAGGTGGAAATATATCGCAGCAGAATGACAGAATTGGAAAATCGTAAGGGATTTAAAAAGTTTTATGAGAAAATTGACAATCTTACAAAATATAAATTCTTTGTTTTTGTTGCTTTCTTTTTTGTGATTGCTGTTATAGAAATATTTTTTATTCTTGCAGGTCATGGCGCGGATGCACCGATAAAAGCATTTACTGATACGGCAGATTGGACTTTTTCAAAACAGACTCCTCCGCCACCGATTGACTATGACGGACATTATCTTTGTACTGTGGCGGCAGGAGGCCATAGAAATATTGTTAAGCCATTACGTTTAGGTAAACGAAGAGGAGAAAACATTGTCGTAAACAGACAATTGTGTATTGCAAATGCATTTGAAGAGGTAATACAGGAAAAAATTCCTCTGTTTCATAAAAAAAATTCGTTATATATATGATACATATGGCTATCCGATTTCCGGTCTAATCACTAATCCGTTAAGAGCGGATTTTGTTTATTTTATAATGAAACCTCTGGAATGGTGCTTCTTACTTTTCCTTTATATGGCAGATTTGAGACCGGAACTGAGAATTAAACAACAGTATACGAAGGGATAAGTATATGATTTATGCAATTATAATCTATATATCAATAATGTTTGGAATATCAGTATATGATTACTTTAAGATAAAAACTTTTGAGGACTATGCGGTTGCAGGTAAAAATCAGGGATTTAAGACAGTTTTTTTATCTCTGATGGCATCGATTATAGGTGCATCTGCGACCATAGGTTTAACGGACAGAGTAGCAGAAATAGGTTTTCCTGCATTTTGGTGGCTGGGAGTTGGAGCTATGGGCTTGATTTTGCAGTCAGTTTTTTTGTCTGAAAAGATAAGGTCGTTAAATGCGAATACCTTACCTGATATAGCTAAAATTACAGTTGGAGATTGCGCAAAGACTTTGATTGCTGTACTGATTGTTATTTCCTGGGTGGGCATAATAGCAGCACAGATTGTTTCACTTTCTCTTTTGGTTACGGCTATATTTGGAGAAAATAAATCGGAATTAATTATCATATTTATTGGAATATTTGTCATAATATATACTCTCATAGGAGGACAGATTTCTGTTCTTAAAACAGATAAAATACAATCTCTTATGATAGCCATGGGTATTGTGGTTACAGCAGTATATCTGATATTCTCAGGTAAGGGTAACATGGGTGAAACCCTGAGTGAGATTGAGATAGTTAATTCAGATATTCAGGTTTTGGATATTATAAATCTTTTCTTTATTGTAGGAGGAACATATTTTCTGGGCCCTGACATTATTTCAAGAAACATTGTGTCTAAGAATGGTAAAATTGCAAAACGGGCTGCTTTTTATTCCGGAGTGGGATTGTTTGTATTTGCAATCATAATTACATTTATCGGAATTTGGGCAAAGGTAAATATTCCTGATTTGAATGGTATAAATCCACTAATTTACATACTGGATAAATATGTTCCGTTACCGGTTGAGATACTTCTTTGTCTCGCCCTTATATCAACTTTGGTTTCATCTTCGGATACATGTCTTATAAATGCAGCAACCATAATGGAATATGACATATTGGGAAGAAAAAAGGTTTGGGAAATCAGGGTTATAGTAGTTGTCTTGGGCGTGTGTGCCCTTGTTATGGCTATATTTAATAAGGATATAATAGGTCTTTTAACGGGAGCCTATTCTATATATTCGCCGGCTGTTGTATGTCCTCTTTTTACGGCAATATGGTTTTATGGTAAGAAATCCATTAACAAAAATTTGTGGTATATGGCGGTTATTCTTGGCGGAATCATGGGAATGGCAAATACATATTTTGGAGTGGGGGGAGAATATCTGCCCCTTGCAACTATGGGGATTACGGCAATGTTAAGTATTTTATCGATAAAAGACAAAAAAAGAAAATAAAAAATTAATATTTGGACAGACTAAGTATAGCAATTATAAAAAAACTATGGTACAATATATTGTGGTTACTGGTAAATTTATGTATATATGAGGAATGTCCATGGGAAAATCTAAAAAGTTTTTATTCATAATGATGTTTTTTATGGTTGTTATTGCCTGTCTTATGCCTAATATTAACAGCGGTGACGGCGCTGATCCTTATGAGCATGTTGCTGCATCATCTACTGAAAAGGTTCAGACTGAAAGCAATGAAACCGAAAATTCAACATATACCAATCAGGAGTCAGCAGAGTATGCTGTCAGTGAGATTTGTAGTATAGGATATACAACAGAATATATAACTCAGGATGTGTTGACCGATATTAAAATATCCGGAATAATTGACAGCATGACTTTAGAGGAAAAGGTTGCCCAGATGTTTTTTATAAAAAACGACAGCCGTTTTGATTACAGTGTTTTGGAAGAATATCCTGTGGGTGGCATAATATTCTTTTCCTCGGATTTTGCAGGAGAAACCACGGAATCCCTAAAAACAAAATTGGCTTCATTTCAGGATAACAGTGATATACCACTTCTTCTTGGTGTAGATGAAGAAGGAGGCGATGTGGTTCGTGTCAGTAACCATATGGCTCTTGCAACTGACAGGTTTTTATCTCCGAGAGAAATTTATAACAAGGGTGGATATGATGCGGTTTATTCTGACACCGTGTACAAATCACAATTGCTTGCGTCTTATGGAATTAATGTTAATTTTGCACCTGTTTGTGATGTCTCAATTAATCCGTCTGACTATATGTATAACAGAAGCTTTGGAGTTAGTCCGGAGGCAACATCAGAGTATATAGATGTAGTTGTTGATGCAATGGAAGAAGAAAATATGGGAAGTGTCTTGAAACATTTTCCGGGATACGGTGATAATGGTGATACACATACCGACATAGTTGTTGATACAAGAAATTATGATGAATTTGTGCAGAAAGATTTTCTTCCTTTTGAAACCGGTATAAACAACGGTGCGGATTGTGTTCTGGTAAGTCACAACATTGTCAATTGTATGGACAGTGAATGGCCGGCATCTTTGTCTGATAAGGTAATCGGTATTCTTAGAAATGAACTCGGATTTGAGGGAGTTGTTATAACAGATGATCTTATGATGAGTGGCGTTTCGGAGTATGTCAGCGAAGATGAAAGTGCAATAAGGGCTGTTATGGCAGGAAATGACATGATACTTTCTACAAATTATCAATTACAGTACAGTTCCCTGCTTGAAGCAGTAGAAAATGGCGTTATAAGCGAAGAGAGAATTGATGAATCAGTGAGAAGAATACTTTTATGGAAGTATGAATTAGGTTTAATACAATAAAAAGCGGCTATGACCGCTTTTTTTGTGTCCGATAATTCACATTTATATTTGTGAAATAACAATGAAAAGTATTGGATTTATTGAAAAAAAGAGTAAAATCATATAGAAATATATGATAGTAGGAGTGATTTAGTTTGAGAGAAAAGTTATATAGGTTTATGCAGGGAAGATATGGTGTAGATGCATTGGGATATTTTCTTATGTGGTTTACAATGGGTGTACTTATATTAAATATGTTTGTACAGAACGGTTTCCTTAGCATTGCAGGTTCTTTTTTGATTTTTTTGACATATTTTAGAATGTTGTCAAGAAATTATTCAAAGAGAAGTGCTGAAAACACATGGTATCTTAAACACACAAGGGTAGTGCGTAACTGGTTTAACATGAATAAAATCAGAATGAAGACAAAAAAGACCCATAGAATATATACCTGCCCTCATTGTAAGCAGAAGGTTAAGGTTCCGAAGGGAAAGGGCAGGATTGAGATATGTTGTCCTAAATGCAGAGAAAAATTTATCAGGAGGAGTTAAAGATGTATGGTTATGTGGTGGCAAACCGACCGGAAATGAAGATAAAAGACTACGACAGATACAGAGAATATTACTGTGGTGTATGTCATTCCCTCAATAAAAAATATGGTCAGCTCAGCAGATTTGTGTTAAGTTATGATTCGGCGTTTTTAGCTGTTTTGCTTACTGCATTATATGAACCGGAAAACATAAGAAAAAAAACATCCTGCATAATGCATCCGTTGAGCAAAAGGATTTTCCTTGAAAATATGTATATCGACTATGTGGCGGATATGAGTCTTGTTCTGGCATATTACAAATGTATTGATGATTATTGTGATGAAAAAAACGTTATAAAACTTGGATATGGAAATATAATTAAAACTCATGTAAAAACAATAAAGAAAAAATACCCTGAAAAGGTGTCTGCCATCAGAGAAGGAATAAAAACACTTTCTGTTCTCGAGTTGGAAAAGTCAAAGGATATAGATAAATTATCTGCTGTATTTGGTAATATATTAGGAGAAATTCTAAGGGTTTCACCGGGGTATATAAAGGGAAATTTCGAATTTGATGATTGCGTTTGCTGGGATGAAATACTTTATAAAATAGGTTTTTATCTCGGAAAGTATGTATACATTTTAGATGCTTTTGATGATGTGGAAAAAGATTTAAAAAATAACAATTTTAATCCTTTTATTGGTGATTGCGTGACTATGGATGAGAAATATGTAAAGAAACTTTTGATGATGTCCGCAGCAGAAATAGCAATGGAATATGAAAAACTTCCTATAGTAAAAGACAAGGATATATTAAGAAATATTATATATTCCGGTATTTGGACAAAGTTTGAGGGAATATGTGAAAGGAGAAAACAAAATGAGGGATCCCTATGAGGTTTTGGGTATAAGGCGAAATGCAACGGAGGATGAGATAAAAAAAGCATACAGAAAGTTGAGCAGAAAGTACCATCCGGATGCCAATATCAATAATCCTGATAAAGAAAAAGCAGAAGAACGTTTCAAGGAAGTTCAGGCTGCGTACAACAGCATAATGAACAAATCCTCAAATAATTATTCAGGTTCAACCGGTTTCGGCGGTTTTGGCGCAGATGGTAAAAATCAGGATGAGTCCCGTCTGGGTGCAGTGCAGAATTTTATTCTAAACGGTATGTATAAAGAAGCACTCAGAACATTAAATGACATAGAGGAAAGAAACGGCAGATGGTATTATCTGAGTGCAGTTGCAAATCTTGGAGTCGGCAATCAGGCTATTGCCATGAATCATATTGACACAGCTATAGCCATGGAACCCCGGAATATGGAATATAAACTGGTTAAGTCTAAAATGCAGGGCGGAAGTGACTGGTATGTGAGAAGGGGAATGAGTTATGGTATGCCAAATGTGTCAAATGTGGGGTGCTGCTCTGATTTTTGCTGTGATTATCTAATGTGCAGTATGTGTACCCCATATGGGGGTTTATGCTGTTAAAATAATCACTCTTCACAAAACTCAAGGAATTTGTCTAAAGCAGTTGTTCTGTTTTTGGTGGTTGAGTATATAAAACCTACAGTTCTTTTTTCAATCTCCCTGTCAAGAGGAAGTTCAACAATTTGTCCGCTTTCCAGATAATCTTTTGCAAATTCGCGCACTATGCTGGCAACCCCCATTCCTATGGATGCAAAGTCGATAAGTAAGTCCATGTTGTTGACTTCAAGTATCTGGTTTGGATATATTCCCTCAGAGGCGAGATAATTGTCTATATGTGTTCTTGTTACGTTATTTTTTTCAAGAAGCATCAGGTTTGATTTTTCTAATATATTTTTTATTGAAAGTTTTATTGAATCCTTTTTTGAGGAGACCATAAGACTTTTTTCTTTTTCGGTGTCATTTTCACCTATGAGTGATGTAATGTTTCCGGTGAACATCCATGGATATTCCGAAGAATAACCTGTATCCTCCGATTCCCTTAAATGCAGATTGTCAAGATATGAGTCAGAGGTTACAAATATATCGTGGATTTCTGTAAGTTTTTTATAGGTAAAGCCCTTTGGAATATCAGTTTCACATATCAGCCCCACATCCACTTCGCCCTCGGATAAAAGTTTGAGTGTGTTTTTGGTGGAGTGACAACGAATGGTAACTTTTATATGGGGATGAAGATTTATAAAATTTTTGAGGTAATCTAACAGGATATGCTTACACAGAGAGGTGCTGACTCCGATTTTGAGCTGACCTATGCCTAAATCGTGTATTTTTTTTATTTCATCCTCACCTTGGTTGATGCTGGCAAAGGCATTACCTATATGCTGATATAGAATTTCACCCTCCTCGGTCAGAAAAACACCTCTGGATGTTCTCGAAAAAAGAGTTACACCAAGTCCGTCTTCAAGTTTATTTATGGATTTACTGATAGCAGGCTGACTTATATATAATGCATCAGCGGCACGGCTGATATTACCAAGGGATGCAACAGTATAAAAAATACGGTAGTTATTAAGATTATCGTACATATATTCCTCCTGAACTGATGGATTTGTTAAAGATATATGTTATGATACCATTTTATTAATATAACTTCAAGTTATATATAGTATTC
>CAZKMB010000029.1:0-27877 GCA_964553965.1 uncultured Bacteroides sp.
ATAATATATTATTTTTATATTTTTTTCAACTGTAATGGTACTTATTTTGCTTTTATATCCATAAAAACTATCTCCGGAATATTTCCCACACGTATCTTCATGGAATGAGCTCCGAGCCCATTGGTTAAAACCATTTTTGTTTCATCACTTTTATATACGCCATAAGTATACCGTGGAAAAATCTGAAGCCTTGGTGATATGATGCCTCCAATGCCCGGTAGTCTTACCAGACCACCATGGTTATGTCCCGAAAGCACCAGGTCAGCCCCCCACTCAGCATACACTTTAAAGTAATCAGGATTGTGGGCAATCAGTATGTTATATCCTGTTTTTACAGGATTACCCAATTTATCTTCAATATCTTTCTTTGACAGCGGAAGTTTTTTTAACCTGCTGTAATATTTTCCACGAAGTGCAAGACCATGAATACAAAATGATGTCTTATCCTTTTTTATCTCCACCGATTTATCATTCAATATATTCACATCTGTTTCAAGAAGTCTGACATAGTCCTCCCAGTTATCTCCAACATCGTCATATCTGTATTTTACTCCTGTCTCATGATTTCCCATACCGTAATAAACAGGTGCAATGTGAGATAATCTGTTGATGAAGGTGGCTGTTTTCAGATTTTCGTCCACTTGATTAGATCTGCATACAACCATGTCACCGGCAAGAATAATAACATCTGGTCCATACTCCCTTATTGCATTTTCAAGGGATGAATTATCCCCGCCAAACCATGTATTATGTAAATCAGCAAAAAAAGCTATTTTCAGTTTTCCAAATTTTTCCGAATCTATATCATTAAAAGTATAATGTGTAATTTTAAATTTTTTACATTCTCTTATACTTTCAATCGCAATGGCTGATACAAAGAGAATAAAAATAACAGCCAAAAAAATTATATATTTCATAAGCACCTCTCGTGTTGTTTCTTTATCTCACATTGTATCACACGGTATGTTATTTTACCATAAACAATTGTTTTACAACGTTTTTTAAACTATACTTATATGAAATTTTTTGGATATCTTCTGCGGCGTAAATGTATACTTTATCAATTACATTACCCTCATAGCTGTATTCCACTACACCTATTATATCACCCTTATATACCGGTGCTTCCAAATCCTTATAAATTACAACATTCTTTTCTATAGCTTCCGTGTTACCGTCTATTATGGTTATATTTTTTGTTTCATCACAAACGTAATCTATATTTTTTTCAACACCGCATCTGACAGGTATCTCAAGCTTACTTTCCAGCACATTTTCATCCCTATAAGTTTTACACACTGAAAAGCCGTAATCCAACAGCTTACCTGCCTCTGTATTTCGTATTTCCTTTGTATCAGCCCCCATAATAACTGCGATAAGCTCCACTCCGTCTCTCATTGCCGTGGCAGACATACAATATTTTGCCTGCGAGGTATATCCGGTTTTTAAACCTGTCGCCCCATTATACTGTCTTAAAAATTTGTTTGTATTTGCAAGATCAAAACGACTTTCTCCCCTATTTGTCTTATGAATTATATAATCCATCCATATGGTGGAATATTCCTTTATCTCAGGATGATTAACCAAGAGTTCTCTCGACATGATTGCAATATCCCCGGCACAGGTATAGTGATCCTCTGCCTCAAGTCCACAGGCATTTTTAAACGATGTATTATTCATCCCCAATTCTTTTGCCCTAACATTCATTCTTTCGACAAACAGCTCTTCGCTTCCCGATATATGTTCCGCCATTGCAACTGCCGCATCGTTTCCCGATGCAATCTCAATACATTTTATCATATCATTTACGGTCTGCTGCTCCCCTGCCTCAAAAAAGCATTGGGAACCTCCCATGGATGCGGCATGTTCCGTGACTGTAACAACGTCATCCGGATTTAAATTACCTGCTTCAATCTCTTCAAAAATAATAAGAAGCGTCATTATTTTTGTTACGGATGCAGGCCGCAAATGTTCATCCGCATTTTTTTCATATATTATCTTCCCCGTACCGGCATCCATCAAAACAGCAGATTTGGAACTTATCCCCAAATCGGGATAAACATTTTCTTCACAATGTGCTAAAATACTCTCTGAAAGTACTATGTTTAAGATAAGTGAAAACGTAATAAAAAAAACTAAAATTTTTCTCAAAAAATCACCCACAACATGTATTAATACATTATACTTATATGAGAAAAAATATATGATAGAAAATATTTATATTGACTTTTTCGCTTTACACTGTTAAACTGTAAAGCAATTAAGTTGCAAGGAGGCATTTATATGAGTATTAATCTGGTAAAAAAATTACCTACTGAGGAGGAATTAAAGTCACTTATACCTTTAAGCACGGAGCTTGCCCGGGTTAAGGCTGCGAGGGATGAGGAAATAAAGCAGGTTTTCAGCGGTGAATCAGACAGATTTATTTTTATCATAGGTCCCTGTTCTGCCGACAGCGAAGAACCTGTTATGGACTATATCCACAGACTTAAAGATGTTCAGGATATGGTAAAAGATAAAATTTTAATTATTCCGCGTATTTATACAGGAAAACCGAGAACCACAGGTGCAGGATATAAGGGTATGGTTCATCAGCCTGATCCAAGTAAAAAAACAGATATGGCAGAAGGTCTTATCGCTATACGAAAGCTTCACATGCGTGCCATATCAGAAACGGGTATGGCTGCCGCCGACGAGATGCTTTACGCAGAAAATACTCACTATGTTGACGACCTTATTGCTTACCATGCCGTAGGTGCAAGAAGTGTTGAAGACCAGATGCATCGCCTTACCGCCAGCGGTATAGATGTACCTGTTGGTATGAAGAACCCTACAAGTGGTGATTTTACGGTTATGATGAATTCCTGTCTTGCCGGACAGACAAAACATATATTTATGTATAAAGGATATCAGGCAGAAACCTCCGGCAACCCGTATACTCACTGTATACTTCGCGGCGGTCTTGACAAATACGGTAAATCCGTTTCAAACTATCACTATGACGACCTGCTTCGTCTTGTTGATACATACAGCAAATTTGACATAAAGAATCCTGCCTGCATAGTTGATGCAAATCACAATAACTCCGGAAAGAAATGGGCTGAACAGCCTCGAATCGTTAAGGAAGTTTTACACTCCTGCCGTCACAATGATGACATCAAAAAACTTGTTAAGGGTGTTATGGTTGAAAGCTACATCGAAGACGGTAATCAGGCAATTGGTGACGGTGTATACGGAAAATCAATTACCGACCCATGTCTTGGATGGGATAAAACCAGAAAACTTATCCTTGATGTAGCAGAATTGCTTTAATTTGCATATACTATGTAAAATATGTTTATGAGGATAATATGTGCGGTATTGCAGGTTTCTACAATTCCAAAGATAATTATTCTGAAAATCCGAAAAAGAATTTTTCTATCTTAAAAAATATGATTAATTCCATGAAAATGAGAGGGCCTGATGACGATGGCTACTCAATCATAAACTCCTGCTGTCTCGCCCATACCAGGTTATCTGTCATTGATCCTGATATGGGCCGGCAGCCTTTTAAAATATCTTACCGCGGAAAAAATTATCATATAGTTTACAATGGTGAAATATACAACCACCCTGAATTAAAAAAGGAGCTTGCAGCTATCGGATTTCAATTTACAACTAATTCTGATACTGAAGTTCTTGGTTTTGCATTTATTCATTGGGGATCGGATTTTGTAAATCATCTCAACGGAATCTTTGCTATTGCAATCTATGATGAATCATATAACTCTCTGCATCTGATAAGAGACCATTTCGGTATTAAACCACTTTTTTATAAACAACTTGATAACACTGTTGTGTTTGCTTCCCGTATTGATACCCTGTTTGAATATCCCGGAATAAAACCTGCTGTCAATATGAACAGTCTTAATGAAATATTCACCGTTGGTCCGGCTAAGACCTATGGAAAAGGCGTTTTTACAGGTATTGATGAGGTTAATCCCGGAGAGTACATTCTTTTTACTCCTGAATTTGTAAGAAAGGAAAAATATTTTAAGCTTAAAAGCAAACCGCATCAGGATTCGTACGAAGAAACCGTGGAAAAAACCGGATGGCTCATAGAGGACAGCATACGAATGCAGATGATATCTCACGTTCCTATATGTACTTTTTTATCCGGAGGTATAGATTCTTCCGTTGTTTCCTCTGTCTGTGCAAGATATCTTGGCGACGGGCAACGGCTTGACACTTACTCCTTTGATTTTGAAGATAATGCCGTACACTTTAAATCCAACAGTTTTCAGCCTTCCGAAGACAGACCTTATGTGGATATCATGAAAAATTATCTCAATTCTAATCATATTTATCTGTCCTGTAAATATGACACTCTCGCTGATTTACTTTTTACCTCCGTTGATTCCAGATGTCTTCCTACCATGGCTGATATCGATGCTTCTCTCCTGTATTTTTGCAGTCTTGTGGCAAAAAATCATAAAGTTGCCCTTACAGGTGAATGTGCCGATGAGATTTTTGGCGGTTATCCGTGGTTTCACAACGAAGATATGATTTGTGCCGGCACATTTCCATGGATGAGGGATATAAGTTTCAGGAAGTCACTGCTGAACCCTGAATTTGCTGCCTCCCTGCAAATGGAGAAATATGTAATCAATGCCTATAATAATACTATTTCCGAAGTTGAAATTCTTCCTGAGGAATCCCATCTTGAAAAGAACAGAAGGCAGGTTTCTTATTTAAATATCAGATGGTTTATGCAGACTCTTTTAGACAGAATGGACAGAACCTCCATGCACAGCGGTCTTGAAGCCCGTGTTCCCTTTGCAGACCACAGAATAGTTGAATATGTATATAATATTCCGTGGCATATGAAATGTAAAGATGGAGTTCCAAAGAGTCTTCTCCGTGCAGCGTCAAAAGTTTTTTTACCTGATGAGATTTTAAATCGTCCAAAAAATCCTTATCCAAAAACCTATCATCCGAAATACGAAGAGCTTCTGGTCACCCGTCTTCGCGAGGTTATAAATGATACTTCATCTCCTATACGAAGCTATCTTAATATTTCAGCAGTTAATAATTTTTTAGAGCAGCCTAAGGAGTATGGTAAACCATGGTACGGCCAGCTCATGGCAGGTCCTCAGATGGTAGCCTATCTGCTTCAGGTAAACTACTGGCTAAAAAAATATTCTCTCTCCATATAGCCGTTGTTTTAACACAAAAAGCAAGGGATACAGATTATTATAATCTAAAATCTGTATCCCCTATTTTTTATATCTTTTCATCAGACACATAATACAGGTTGAATCTGCATACCACTCATAGCCATTATGATAGTTTCACGTATTTTTTCAACATCTGCTATCATGGAATTTGGTTTTTTCTTAAAATCATCCTGCCCAAATGGTACAAAGAATACATTTTTCATAATCATAAGTTTTCCTATATTTTGTAAATTCACACCAAGGGCATCGTTTGTTGATATGGATATCACCAGAGGACGGTTGTTTCTCATATGAGCCTTTGCTGCCATTAAAACCGGTGTATCCGTAATCCCGTTACACAGCTTTGCGGCTGTATTCCCCGTACACGGAGCTATAAGCATAACGTCAAGCATAGCCGAAGGACCTATGGGTTCTGCCTGTTCAATTGTACATATTTCATTTTCCCCCGTAATTTCCCTGACTTTTTCTATAAAATCACATGCCTTGGTAAATCTTGTGTCAAAAGAATGTGCGTTGTATGAAAATATAGGTTTTACCTTTGCACCTTCATCGCATAGAACTTTTATTTGAGGAAGAATTTTATCAAAAGTACAAAAGGAACCGGTTATTCCAAAACCAATATTGCACCCTGATAACTTCATAAATTATAAGCCTTTCATTTTTAGTTGTAAGGAGCGTTATATCAAATTTAAATCACTTATAATTACTTCGGCAATAATTTCACCTGCTCTTTGCGGATAAACTTTTCCGGGTATCCCAAGGGAAAGCACAGCTCTGATATTATTGTTACGGCAATATGAAAAATCTGTGCCGCCCGGTGCGGAAGCTATATCCAGTATAATACCCTCCGTCACACCTTTTAATCTCTCTTCGGTTAAAATCAACGCAGGAACCGTATTAAATATATAATCATATTCTGATAAATTTAATTTATTACTATCCATATTGAGATATTCGTAACCTTTTTTCTCTATATCTGTTTTTAATTCCTTTCTTCTGACCATAACGGTAATTCTTTCCGTGTAATTTTTCAGCTCGGTTACAATTGCTTTTCCGCAATATCCAAATCCGCATACCAGACATTTTGTTTCACTGTCTATATTTTTAAAGTTTTCTGCCTCTTTTATTATACCTTTTGCCGTCAATTCTGCATTTTTTTCGGTTACCTCTTCTATTTTGAGATAATCGATACATTTGATATCCTTTTTTTCACACTCATATCTGAACCGGTTGGATATTGCTCCGCCATATACTGACTGCCCCCTGCAGAGCCTTGGTGCAATCTCCGCCAATGCCTTATCCGAAACCGGTGGTGCTAACACTATAATGGAGTTTTCGTCCCCCTCGGATAAATTTCTGCACACATCATATCCCATATTATAAAATTTCTGAGCTACATAATCCAAACGATTATCATTACCGCAAATACATATATTACTTAAATTCAATTTTAACAACTCCCTTACGATACTCTATTATATGCATAAAAAATGAAATGTTTAAAACTAAGGTATAAAGTATTTCAGCGCGGTTTTAAAACAATAACGGAAATCTTTCTCTTTCACGTTTTCCATTGCATATACGTTTATTGATGAAAAAAGCTCACCATTTACATATACATTTAAACGACCTGCTATACTTCCCTTTTCTACAGGTGCTTTTATGCTGTCAGGTACACATAATTCATAGCTGACATTATCTTTTTCTGACAAAATAAGTCCTGTCTCTGTATTTATACCAATGTTTAAATAATTCTTGTCTACAGCATCAGTTACCCTCACCGGATTTAAAGTATAACTTTTATCCACAACAATCTCATAATTATAATTATCAACACCGTAATTTATGAGTTTTTTGGTGTCGGACCACTTATATGTCCTGTTATTAGGCCATCCGCATCCTAATAATGCAACTATGTAGGTTTTTCCGTCCCGACACACCGCAGTTACATAGCAATACCCCGCATCAGCAGTAAATCCTGTTTTTCCCGCCATTACTCCATCCATCATATCAAGGAAAGCATTTTTATTGTTTAATGTAAAACTTCGTTTTCCCTCATAGTCGGTAAAGCTGTGACTTCTGGTTGTACATATTTTTACAAACTCATCCCTCACCGGTGAATCCATCACACAATATTTCATTATCTGACAAAGCTCTACAGCCGTGGTGGAATGAGTGCCTGTCTCATTCGATGCATCAAGTCCGTTGGGTGTTATAAAATATGTAGAGCTAAGTCCTATTTCATCAGCTTTAGTATTCATCATTTTTGCAAATGACTCTACATCTCCCCCAATATGTTCAGCTACTGCTACTGCTGAATCATTATGACTTTCCATGATTAGTGAGTAGAGCAAATCCTCCAGTCTGTATTGCTCTCCTGCCTTTATATTAAGTTGAACGTCCGGCATTTTAGCCGCGTAATCACTCACGGTAACCATATCATCCAAATTCCCGTATTCCAATGCAAGTATCAGTGTCATTATTTTTGTGGTGCTTGCCATAGGCCTTATCTCGTATCCGTTTTTTTCATAGAGTACTCTTCCGCTGTCCCCGTCAATAAGTGCAGCCGATATGGAATACAGCTCTGTATCAGATATATCAGATGCCTCCACATTTTTTACAGGTAGTAACAATATTATAATGCTCAATGTCGTAATTATACATATAATCTTTTTCTTCATATACCCTCCCATAATTTACCTACAGTATAATATATTTTTTATTCTATAAATATAGACTTGCTAATTGAAATAAAGGTGCTTATCCTGTATAATATTTGTATATTTTATTGGGAAGGTGCTTAATGAGTACAAAGTTTACATCTGAATTAAAAGAAGGCATGGTCACCCTTGATGATACATATTCCACCAAGGGTCAGTTGATTATACCAAAAAATACCGTCATCACTAAGAGCCTTATACAAAAGCTTTTATCCAACTCTGTTGTTATGATAGAGGTTGATGACAAAATATTATCTTCCCGCGATGCTTCCGATTTTTTTTCCTCATTTACAGTAGATGAGGAATCGATAACAAAAACTCCTGAATACAAAAAATTCAAGCACCGCTACGACAAAAACATTGATATTATGTCTGAACATCTGAATGATATCGTCCAGAAAAATGCTCCTGTTGAAATTGATACCATGCTGAACAATGCTCTCAACATCATAGAGGTTACAAACTCACCTTTAAGCATTTTTACAATGATATCAACCCTTAAACATTATGACGACAGCACCTTTAATCACTCTCTCAATGTTGCTCTTATATGTAATATTATGGGAAAGTGGCTTGATATGTCCGATGAAGACATTAAAACGCTTACATCCTGTGGTCTTTTTCATGACATAGGAAAGCTCCTTATGCCTGAGCATATCTTAAAGAAACCGGGCAAGCTTACCGATGATGAATACAGGATAATCAAAACTCATTCCCAAAAAGGTTATGAACTATTAAAAAACAGAAAAGTTGATTTGAGGATTCAGTATTCCGCCCTGATGCACCATGAAAAATGCGACGGCACCGGCTACCCTCTCGGTCTCAAAAAGGAACAAATTGATACCTTTGCACAAATTGTCACCATCGCTGATGTATATGAGGCTATGACTGCCAAACGTGTATACCGTGAACCTCTCAGTCCTTTTGCTGTTATAAATAACTTTGAAGAAAACGGTTTAAAAAAATATAATCCAAAGTTTCTCCTTACATTTCTTGAACATGTTGTAAACAGTTACATCAATTGCAAGGTTAAACTAAGCAATGGTGACGAAGGGGACATTGTTTATATAAACAGAGTCAGTCTTTCTAAGCCTCTCATTAAAACAAAGGATACTTTTATAGATCTCTCAAAACAATCCGGCGTATCCATAGAAAGCATACTTTAAATAAAAAAATCCCCTGAACAAAATCCGTATATGGTATTTGTTCAGGGGATTTTTTACCAATATATAATTACTTATACATCTATCTTTAACTGTGCCTCTTCCATAGCCTCCTGTTTGAAATTTTCAATTTTATCAGGAGATATGACAGGTAATTCATCCATGGATGTTACACCGAAGCTGCGCAGGAAGTCCTCAGTTGTTCCGAACAGAATCGGTCTGCCTATAGCATCCAGCCTTCCTACTTCCATAATCAGGTTGTACTCCACAAGCTTATTTATGGCATGAACGCAGGATACACCACGAATAGCCTCAATCTCCTGTCTGGTAACCGGCTGCTTGTATGCCACTATTGAAAGTGTCTCCATAAGTGAATCAGTGAGAGTATGTTTTTTAGGCATATTTACAACCTTTGTCAATATATCATAGTACTCATTTTTAGTGCAGAGCTGATATGAGGCTTCCAACCTGACTATCCGTATGCCTCTGTCCTCTCTGTCATATTTATCCATCATATTCTGTATTATTTTATCAAGAGTCGGCTCATCCACCTCTAAAACCTTTGATAATTCCTTCAGAGGAACCGCATCTCCAATTGAAAATAAAATAGCTTCAACGGCTGCCTCAGTTTTTAAAATACTATCTTCCATGTATCCTCCAACTTATCTTAATCAATCTCCAGTGAATCAATAATAATATCCCCAAAAAGACCTTCCTGCTTTATAACTATGTCCCCTACCTTCATAAGCTCTAAAATAGCCAGAAATGTAACGATTATATTAATCTTGGATGCCTGAACCTCCAGAAGAGTTCTGAAATTGATTCCTTTAAGACCCTTTATGTTTGTCTTTATCTCTTCCATCTTATCCTCGATACGCACTTCTTCTTTTTCAATTGTTCCGAATTTACTTCTAATCGGATCAACCCTGTCAACAGTTCTGCGCATAACCTGATTAAATATCTCATTTAGCTTTGCCAAAGTTGTATCGCCTATAACATCAGCCGGAGCAACCGTTTCCTTGTATTCCAGTACTTCCTTCGGGATGCTGGCTCCTTTAAAGTATGCTTTTTGTCCGTCAAGTTCCATATCTTTAAGCTCATAGGAGGCATATTTGTACATCTTGTACTCAAGAAGACGTCTTACAAGCTCAGCTCTCGGATCTTCTTCTTCCTCCTCTTCCTCTTCTTCCTTTGGAAGAAGCATCTTTGCCTTAATACTTATCAA
Source organism: uncultured Bacteroides sp. (assembly GCA_964553965.1). Taxonomy (GTDB): domain Bacteria; phylum Bacillota; class Clostridia; order Lachnospirales; family Lachnospiraceae; genus Coprococcus_C. Next base: position 10,325 of record CAZKMB010000029.1, read on the forward strand.
AGTGGCAGCCATAACAAGAAATTCACTCATAACATCAAGGTCAGCTTCATTCATGGCATTAACATATTCCAAATACTGTTCTGTTATCTCAACAATGGGAATATCAAATATATTAAATTTATTTTTTTCAATTAAGTGGAGCAAAAGGTCAAGAGGACCTTCAAACTCATTAATCTTAAATGCCAATTTATCCTGTGACATACATATCTCCTCAAACTAAAACATGTAGTGGTATAATAACATGTTTTAAATTATTATGCAAACCATTCCTCCATTAGAATCGTTTACTATTTTCTCCATGGTATCCTGTAATTTCTGCTGACTTTCCTGATTTATCTTATTTATCTTTGATTTTAATCCATCCTCCACCAGTTGTCTTATGGTTTTTCCGAATATATTTACACTCCATATATTATCTTCCTCCATGCCGTCACTGTTTATATAACTTATTAAATCCTTAGCCTGCTCTTCCGAACCTACAATAGGAGCTATCTCTGTGGTTATATTGGCTTTTATAAGGTGTATGGATGGTGCTTTAGCTTTTATTTTAACACCATATTTATTTCCTGATTTTATAAGCTCCGGTGCATCAAGTTTTATTTCATTTTCTTCCGGTGTAACCGAGCCGTATCCGGTTTTTAATGACTGCATCAATGCCATACTCACCTTTTGACATTGTTTTTTGGTGTCTGACATTTCCTTTATCTCCTTTATAAAATCATACTCATTTCTAATGTCTGCACCGAGCATATCTGATATCATATCATAATAATACCTGTCAAAAAGCTGAATATTTATATTTATACCGCCATCAGCCATATTTATATTATTTATATTGATTTTTTCTATGTATTCATCCGAATCACAGGATATTCTTTTTATATCCTTCATGTGGTATATCCCCGAAAATATATCCTTCGCCATATGTATCAGATATGATTTTATGTTACAATCCCGATCCATTGCCTCAACCCATTTTGGTATGTTGAAATTAATTGCCGTAATCGGAAAATCCAACAGCAGTTCTTCAAATATAACATTTATATCATATGGCTTCATCTGGTCACAATTAAGTGGTATAACCGATACTCCGTATTTTTCTGCAAGTTCATCCGCTAACATTATAGTCTCTTCCGATGCCGGTTTTCTTGAATTGAGAAGAAGAACAAATGGTTTGCCTATCTCTTTTAACTCACTGACTGTTTTCTCCTCGGCTTCAATGTATGCCTCCCTCGGTATATCTGTTATCGTTCCGTCACAGGTAACTATTATGCCCACTGTAGAATGTTCATGTATAACCTTTTTTGTTCCTAACTCAGCAGCCTGTGTAAAGGGAATGTCATAGTCAAACCATGGGGTCTTTACAAGTCTTTCCCTTCCATCCTCCTCATGACCCTCCGCTTCATCTATCATATAACCTACACAATCAATCATTCTGACTTTAAAACAGACACCATCCTCAAGGATTATTTCCACTGAATCCTTGGGAATAAACTTTGGTTCGGTAGTCATAACCGTTTTTCCTGCTGCTGATTGAGGTAACTCATCAATAGCTCTTGTTCTGCTGTTATCATCTTTTATGGCAGGAACCACAAGCATCTCCATAAATCTTTTTATAAATGTAGACTTACCTGTTCTTACAGGTCCAACTACACCCATATATATTTCGCCATTTGTTCTTGTTTCAATATCCTTATAGATGTCCATAATAATACCCCCATTTAAGTTTTACACTATTACATATATATGTAAAACAAAACAGGGGTATTACTATAATTTATTTTTTTGTATAGGTATTACATCTTATGTATTGAATGATTCTCTTGCAATAATCAGCATTGCAATGTATTCCGTCGCTGGCAGCTTCCTCAGGCAGATATCCCTCAGCATCAGTTACCGCAGATGCCACATCAAGATAAATTACATCCTTTCGTTCCTGACACATGGCTAAAATCTCCTCATTAAACAGATTTATTCTCTCCTGAGTAAATATACTGGTGCTGTCCGATTCAGATTTTGATATAGGCAAAATATTTTGCACATACACAACGGCATCGGGATTAACACTTTTTATATGATCTAAAAGATCATTAAAAAAATCTATAAATACATCTATATTTACCCAACCCAGTTCATTTATACCGAAGCTGCAATAATAACTGTCATACGGCACAAGAGAGATAGCGTCATAACAGGTGTATCCGTTTCCGTAACCTTCCACATATATATTGGCACTGCTTGTAAGTTTATTTACGGTAAGTCCCTTGTAACAAAAACCATTTATGTTTGGAAGTCCTGAGTATAAAACCAGTCCTTCTGTTCGGGAGTCTCCCACAAAAACAACTTTTGAAAAATACCTTATATCCACCACATTTTTTGATTTTTTATAATAGCTTTCATCAAACCAGTTGTTTCCCTGAATTTCTTCAACAGGCGGAAGGGATGTCTCCGGTACTTCAAAGACAAAGGTTTCCAAATAATCACTTTCTGTCACATATTCCTCATGATTTTCCTGTTCCTGAGAAACAATTGAACTGTAATCTGCTTTTTCTATATCACTGGTTCCCAGTGACGGTTCAACACCTACAAGTATCTCTTTACCCTTTTCCGCATCATGTTCAGACTTAAGATGTCCTATAGCATATACACCAATTCCTGCAGCGGCTGCCAAAAAGACACCAAATATAAAAAAACGTTTTCTGAGCTGTCGTTTTTTATTCAGCTTTAACCTTATTATATCTTCACGAGTAATCCTGTTGACACTCATTATTATCACCTTTCATATATTAATTCCAGAATAAGGACTCTGACTCTTTTGTTTTATCTCTGCCAAGTAAAATTTTCATCGCATCCTTAGCCGGCAAATCTTCAAATAACATTCTGTTTACACATTCCACTATAGGCATATCAATATTATATTTTCTGCTTAAAGTTCTTGCTGCTTTAGCAGAATATACGCCCTCAACAACCATTTTAACCTCTTCCATAGCCTCTTTATAGGTCTTTCCCTGACCGATAAGATATCCTGCATTGCGATTACGGCTATGTTTTGATTCGCAGGTAACTATAAGGTCACCTATTCCTGAAAGTCCGGCAAACGTCTCAATTTTTCCACCCATTGCTATGCCAAGCCTTGTTATCTCGGTAATTCCTCTTGTAATAAGAGCAGCCTTTGTATTATCACCGCAGCCAAGACCATCTGCAATACCTGCAGCCAGAGCTATGACATTTTTTAAAGCTCCTCCAAGCTCAATACCAATAACATCAGGGTTTGTATACACCCTGAAATAATCCGACATAAATATATCCTGTATAAGCGAAGCCGTATCCTTATCTGAAGAACCGGCCACCACTGTTGTAGGAATATGTTTTCCTACCTCTTCAGCATGGCTTGGACCGGAAAGGACACCGACTTTAGCCTGTGGCACCTCCTGACTGATAATCTCTGTCAGTGTCATAAGAGTATCCTCTTCTATGCCCTTTGATACATTGATAATAAGCTGTTTGCTCTTAACAAAAGGTGCGATTGTTTTCGCCGTACTTCTCACAAAAGGAGAAGGAACAACCATAACAAGTACATCAGCCTGAGAAACCGTTTTCTTAACATCTGTAGTAAAAGTCACACTTTCCCTGAGTATAACCCCCGGAAGTTTTGTTTTGTGTTCTCTGTATTCTTTTAGCATGGCAATCTCTGCCTCATCGATTGACCACACAGTAACATTATGTCCATTGCCTGAAAGAAGCTCTGTAAGGGCAATTCCCCAGCTTCCGGCACCTAATATACCTATATTCATCTTGTCCTCCAATCCAAAGGCAATCATGCCTTCTTACTGCCTAATTTATTTTCTTCGTGATGAATCAGTCTGACTATATTGGCTTTATGTCTGTAAATAGCCATCAGCGTCATAAAAAGTACAATTATACAGCTCTCTATCATAGAATTATATGATACGCTATTTTCAAAATCAAAAGGATATTTTCCGTTTAAAGCAAATGAAATGTACTCCGCAGCGAAGAGTACCACAAGACATATAGATGAAACTGATACATATCTTGTAATAATACACATACCAAAAAAAACAATTGCTGCTGATATAATCATAACAGGATCAAGAAAACCTAAAATTACACCACCCGTTGCCGCAATACCCTTTCCTCCTCTGAATTTAAGATAAAATGGGAAATTATGACCCAATATCGTTCCCAAACCGGTATACGCAATATACAGATACAGATTGTCAGGATCAATATGTGAAAATATAATTCTTGCTATAAGCGTAGCTACAACGGCCTTGAGTAAATCTCCAAGAAAAACAATAATTCCTGCTTTTTTTCCAAGAACTCTGAGTGCATTGGTAGTCCCTGCATTTCCGCTTCCATGCTCCCTAATGTCTATGCCATTCATTCTGCCGTATATATATGCAGTCTGAATCATTCCAAAAAAATATCCACCAATCAAACACAAAATTCTATAAGCAATCATTATTCTTTCCTCTCACGTATTATAAACTTAAGTGGTGTTCCGCTAAATCCAAACGCTTCTCTTATTTTATTTTCAATATATCTTGTATAAGAAAAATGCATAAGTTCCTTGTCGTTTACAAAAATTACAAAGGTTGGCGGTTTTACGGAAACCTGTGTAATATAGTAAAGTCTCAGTCTTTTTCCCTTGTCAGAAGGCGGCTGATTAAGAGCTACTGCTTCCGCCATAATCTCATTCAAAACACCTGTGGCTATTCTGAGAGAATGGTTCTCAATTACAGCATCTATTGTATCAAAAAGCTTTGGTAATCTCTGACCTGTTTTGGCAGAAACAAAAAGCAGTTCAGCATAAGGCATATAAGAAAGTTTTTGCCTTATATCCTGAGTAAATTTGTATATGGTTTTGTCATTTTTCTCAATGGCATCCCATTTATTTACTACTATAATCATACCCTTTCCCCGCTCATGGGCAATACCGGCAATCTTGGTATCCTGTTCAGTTATACCCTCCTCGGCATCTATCACAAGAATCGCTACATTGCAACGCTCCACGGCAGAGACAGTACGAATAATACTGTATCTTTCTATCTCTTCCTTTATCTTGTTTTTACGTCTCAGGCCTGCTGTATCTATAAATACATATTCATTACCATTCCTTGTAATGGTGGTATCTATGGCATCTCTGGTAGTTCCGGCAATATCAGAAACTATGACTCTGTCCTCGCCTAAAAGTTTATTGATTATGGAGGACTTTCCTACATTTGGTTTTCCGATAATTGCAATTCTCGGTCTTTCATCCTCCTGTTCTTCTGTGGCTGAATCAGTAAAAAACTTAGTAACCTCATCAAGCATATCACCAATTCCAAGCTGTGAAGCGGCTGAAACAGGCACAGGGTCACCTAACCCAAGGTTATAAAACTCATACACATCCGGCATGTATTTTTCAAAACTATCCACCTTGTTTACAACGAGTACAATTGGCTTACCTGAACGTCTGAGCATATCAGCTACTTTGCCATCCGCATCAACAAGTCCCTGACGAACATCCGTAATAAACATTATAACGTCAGCCGTGGATATAGCTATCTCTGCCTGCTCACGCATACTGCGAAGAATAATATCATTACTCTCCGGCTCTATACCACCTGTATCAACAATTGTAAAATTATAATTAAGCCATGTGACATCCGCGTATATTCTGTCTCTTGTAACTCCCGGAGTATCCTGAACAATAGAAATTTTATCTCCTGCAAGAGTATTAAATAATGTTGACTTTCCTACATTAGGTCTGCCCACAATGGCAACAACCGGTCTACTCATTTTAATTCTCCATTTCAATAATACTGCTTAAAAAATCCGTACCGCTTGATTGTACAATAATCACGGGAACTTGTAAAGCGTTTTGGAACTCATTTAAAGTCATATCATCCAAAAAAATATCCTCATCTGCCTTAAGACAGTTACAGGACAAAAATACTGCATCTCCCAACTCTTTATCCTTTATCTGAGCTACAATATCCCCCCCTGTCAAAAGACCGGTCACTGTAATTTTCTCTCCGAAAAAATCATTCCTTATCGGATAGACGTTAAACTTAACATCAGGCAGAACTTTTTTGAACTTATCCATCGCCTTGACCATATAATCATACACAAGCATGCCACATACAACGGTAATGGTTTTGTATATTTTTAGCTTTCTTCCCTCGTGTTGATGCAGATATTCCTCTATGGATGCATCAATTTCATTATGCATGAGCCTTACCATTCCAACGCCGTTTTCAATCTGATTATATCCGTCATAACTTTCCTCATCAGGTATTGGAATACCGGAGTTTATATACCATTCATCACTTGCATGAACAAAATGGAAACCCCATTTTTCCATAGCCATTTCCTGATAATGCTCAACAGTCTTAATCAGCTCAATGGCATCATCCCTGTTAAAGCTTTCAAGCTCAGCCAGTCCTTCCCTGTATTTTGTAAGTCCCACCGGGACAATTGTAACGCTTCTTAAAACCGGAGCATATTTAAAAAGGTCATTAAGAGTTCTCTCAAGTTCCTTTTTATCATTGTAATTCTTACACAGAACAATCTGGGCATTCATGGGAATTTCTGCTTCGTAAAGCATATCCATAAATCTGAGAACTTTTCCCGCAAATCTGTTATTGAGCATTTTACACCTTAAATCTTCATTGGTGGTATGAACGGATATATTTATAGGTGCCAGCTTGTACTCTATAATTCTTTTTATATCCTCCTCCTTAAGATTTGTCAGAGATACATAATTCCCCTGCAAAAATGAAAGTCTTGTATCATCATCCTTAAAGTATATAGTCTCTCTCATTCCGGGAGGATTTTGATCAATAAAGCAAAATACACATTTGTTGTGACAATTCCTATATTGATCCATCAGGGATTCGCCAAAAAACAAGCCCAGGTCTTCATCAGGATCCTTCTCAACCTCCAAGAGCCATTCTTCACCGTCTTTTTTTTCTATCAATACTTCCAGATACTCATCTTCCACCAAATATTGATAATCAAATATATCTTTTATTTCTTTATCATTTATGGAAATGAGTGTATCGCCTGCCTCTATCTCCAGTTCCTCTGCGATACTTCCCTCTGCAATTCCGTCTATAATATGTCTTTTCATATTCCATATCCTTATCTATACTTTATCCTTTATCATTATCACTGCAGCCAGATTTCCTCTTTTGCCCATCGATGCTCTGTGAGAAAACAAAAGCTTGCTGTTACAGCAGGTACAAAGGTCAGGTAACGCGATATTCTCCTTTTTTATCCCTGCATTAATAAAATTGTAATAGCATGCCATGTGTAAATCAAGCTGATATTTACCATTTTCTCCGGGAGATATCATTTTAAAATATTGTTCCTCATCAAACGCCCTTGAAAATTCCTGAGCAACGTCCTCACTCACTTCATAGCAGGCTTTGCATATGGATGGACCGATTGCACATACTATATCTTCCGGCTTACATCCATAATTCTTTACCATAAAATCAATCATAACAGTACCTATATGTTTTACTGTTCCTCTCCAACCCGAATGTGCCAATGCGACGACTTTTTTAACCGGGTCATAGAAATAAAGCGGCACACAGTCAGCATAAAATGTAATAAGAGGAATACCCTTAACATCCGTAACCAGACCATCCACGTCGGATATATCACTTTTTCGTTCTATTCCCTTACCTGCATCAGCCTCTGTAACCCTGTGGATTTTAATGTCGTGAACCTGGTCGGAAAAGACAAGTTTCCTGTAATCGTAACCCACTGCATCAGCAAAAATCTTATGATTTGTCATCACGTTTTCCGGATTGTCGCCTCTTGAAAAGCTCAGATTCATGGATGAAAGATGTTCCTGACTCACACCTCCCAGTCTGGTAGAAAAGCCGTGAACAATCTCCTCATATCTGTTTAATATATCGTATCGAATTACAGGAAGAACATTTTTTTCGCCATATAAATCCAATACGGTGGTCCTGTTATTATAATCATATTCATTGATATATTTTAAATTTTTTTCCATAACCTCAAACAGTTTCCTGTCTGAAACTCTTATATCAAATTTTTTTCTTGTCATAATCCTACCTTACATAATCAAACGCATTTTTAATATGCGTAATATCTTCACCTAAAATCCCAACAACATCAAACCTTATCGGTATGGTGTCAACGGGTATTTTTCTTGTATTCATATAAAATAATGCAGCTTTACTTATCTGCCTTTGTTTTCTTATGTCAACTGCCTCTAAAGGATTGCCGTTTTTTTCGCTGCTCCTGTATTTCACTTCCACAAAAACTATAGTTGAACCATCCTTTGCAACTATATCTATTTCAGCCTGTCTAACCCTGAAATTTGTCTCAACTATAATATAACCCTTATTTTCAAGAAATTTAGCAGCCAGCTCCTCTTTATCTTTGCCTTTTATTCTTTTATTCATAAATGCTCCCGAAAATTATCTGTTAAGTTTTGCCTTAATCTTATCCATTTTGTCGACATAGACAAGTATCTCCGCCACAACACCATAAAGCTCCGGCGGTATGCAGTCACCAATATCCAGTTTAAGCAGAGTCTCTGTAAGATTTGTGTCTTTATAAAGTGGTACATCACTTTCTTTCGCTGTGTCAATAATCTTATCAGCTATTGCTCCTTTACCGGATGCAACAACCTGAGGTGCCTGATTATTCGGGTCATACATCAATGCTACCGCTTTTTTGTTATTTTTTTCAGATTTTTTTTCCGTTTTGCCATATACGTAATCAGCCATAAAATCACCTACATTCTGACATCAAAAGAATACCTTTTTACACTTTGCTCCAAATCATTTCCAAGCAACTCCTCAACAACCATATTAGTTGGAGTCGCAAGAGCCGCCTCCCTTGTTATAACTTCATTTGAAAGGGAAAAACCGCTTTCATTTACTGCTTTTTCAAGTATGTTCATATGCTCGTCCAATATTTTTGCACTAATTTCGTCCTCAACATAAAATTTGGTATGAACCATATTTCCTCTTAAACTCACATGAACATCCGTCGGTCCGAGGAACTGCATATCAAGATGGAGCAATGCGCTTACATCCTCTTTTTTATCCTGCATTCTTCTCTTGTTTAAATATACGAACAGCTCCGAGTTTACTTCCGCTGAGGACATTTTTACAGGAAGTTGTGCATAGGAATATATTTCATTAAGGTTTTGAATAAAATCCATTCTTTCCTGCATATTTTTTGCGGAACTTGCAAGATTCTTACCTGACTCTCCACCCTTTTGTGCAAATGTTTCAATTATTTTGCCTGTTTTATCCGATATGCTTTGATATAATTCATCTATTTCCTTAGGATTTTTCATATCAGCGGGATTCAAAGTGAATTTATCCTTAATTGCCTTGCCCAGTAACTCCTTATAACCCTTTAAAGAAAAAAATTCTTTTGCATCAAATGCTGTTTCCGGTGAGTTGTATAACAATTCATTTATATTGTTCAGGAATTTAAGAGGAGTTTCCGAAGAGTCTGCAATTTTGACTAAGGTTTCTTTTTCGTAGCCTGAATTACGGAGATAATCCAATATCTCTTTTACCTCAGTCCCGGCAGAATCTGCCACAAATACAAGTGTATCTGCATTAGTTTCGTAATTTGTCGCAAAATCATTTTCATCGGATATACAGCCGAGAAGATTTTTGTTAAATTCCAGTACATCACCATATAAATCTGTACTCGTTACGTTACCCTGACCAATTTCATCATACATTTTTACAGAAAAATCTATAATGTTTTCTGTAAAATCATTGATATTTTTCATGAGCTGATGATTATTATTCAAATATGCCTCATATTGGCCTATGGTTTGTTCATTCACCGGCAGCCCAAGTTTATTCATCGAAACCAGTGTGTCAACAGATACATCCGGATACTTAAAAGACTGTTGCATAATTCTCTGCATTGTATTTTTATCAACGGGCATATTATTATTCATCAATGTTTCAGCAATCTGATAATTTTTTACCGTAGGAGAAAAATTATTATTGTCCAAAATTTTGAATATGGTATTATCCTTTATCTGATCTGTTGAATCGGCAAAAGGTCTTATAACCACACTTTCACCATTGTTTTCTTTCACCTGAAATACTATGTTGTCACCGATATTCAGAGTGACCTCTTCTCCAAGGGTGGCCTGTACCCTGCTATTATTATCCAGTAAAATGCTTACATTTTCTCTGGTTATATTCAAAATCTGTCCCCGGAAAAGCTGACCTTCCGAAATCTGGGTAAACAGGTTATTTCCAGAAGGATTCTGTTTTGGGTTTTCATTTACATTTTCCCTAAAATTATTTAGCCTTATAGAATTATTTGTTCCGTTGCTGATATTATAGCCGGTATCAGATATCTGCATATAAAAACCACCTTAAATTAAATTTGATATAAATGTCTTTCTGTGAATATCACATGGTCCTTTTTCTTTGAGTTCCTGAATATGTCTTGCAGAGCCATAACCCATATTGCTGGCAAAATCATACCCCGGATATATGCTGTCATATGCCTGCATCATTCTGTCTCTGGTAACCTTTGCGACTATACTTGCAGCAGCAATAGAAGCCGAAAGGGTATCTCCTTTAATTATAGGTACCTGTTTTATATCCACTCCCGGAATTTTTACCGCATCATTTAATAATATATCGGGTTTTACCTTCAAATTATCAATAGCAATACGCATAGCTTCATACGTTGCCTGCAAGATATTTATCTCATCTATTTTTTCCTCAGACACAATTCCCACACCATATGCAATTGCCTTATCTGTTATTATATCATATAATTCTTCTCTTTTCTTCTTTGAAAGCTGTTTTGAATCATTTATATATAATATTGTTTCATCTTTAGGCAATATAACTGCCCCGGCTACAACCGGTCCGGCAAGAGGTCCGCGTCCCACCTCATCTATACCACAGATATATTGATAACCGGATTCGCTATATTTTTTTTCAAAATCAAGCATCTTCTCGCTTCTGATAAACTCCTGTCGGAGAACCTCAAGTTTCTTTTCAGCCTGTTTAACTAAATTTTTTACACCTGTCCTGTCATCATCACCATATCTGTTTATAAAATCAAAAATGGCGTTTTCATCAGACAGATTTAATTCCTTAAACTCGTTTTTTATATCACTTATGCTCATATATCCTCCTGTGTACATACCAAAGAGGCTGTCGTGAAATAATAAGCTTACAGACACAGCTAATACAAAATATTCCACCACAGCCTCTTATATTATTTTATAGCTCCAAAACTTGAAAACGGATATATCCTAAGAACTACTTTTCCGATTATATCGTCTTTAGATACATTACCCACATCAGCCCATCTGCTGTCCGAGCTGTTATTCCGGTTATCACCAAGCACAAAATACTCATCCTCACCAAGAATAACAGGCTGACTTGCTCTTCCTAAATTTGAAGGAAGAATTGTATCCTTGCCATAATTTTCTTTCAGCAACTGTTCGTTTATATATATATTTCCATTCTGGTCAATTCTTACGGTTTCTCCCGGAAGTCCGATAATTCTCTTTACATATGTAGTATCTTCATCATAATTAAATATAATAACGTCGAAACGCTCCGGTTCTCCAAAGGTATATGATAATCTGTCAACCCATAGATTGTCGCCGTCTGTGAGTGTTGGTTCCATAGATGAACCGTCTACTCTTGAACGGCATCCTACAAAGTTTATTATAAAATAACAAAGAAGAACAACCAAACCAATATAAATAATAAGGCTGAGTAATTCCTTTACAATATTTACATCTTCCGGTTTCTTTTCATTCTTTGTTTTACTTTTTTCAGTCTTTTCTTTGCTCATCAGAGTCACTCCTATAATATATTATGGACATTCCAGACTAATACGTCCGAGTTTTCCACTTCGGAAATCGTCAAAAAGCATAGATGCAGCCTTGTCAATATCCGGCTCATTTTTCTTTGCCAGACAATTTCTTTCTATGGCAATGTCATTTAATATTTCATAATTAATTTTTTCACTATTTATATTATACCTTTCTTTCAAGGCATTACAATAATTATTTTTCAAAAAATCAATTAAGTTTAATGCCAGCTCACTTTTCTGAATAATATCATCATTTATGGAGCCTATATATGCCAGTCTTAGACCCACCATCTGATCCTCAAACTTTGGCCACAATATACCCGGTGTGTCCAAAAGTTCAACATTTTTACTGATTCTTATCCATTGTTTACCTCTGGTCACACCCGGTTTGTTACCTACCTTGGTACAGGCTTTTTTTGCATATGAATTAATAAATGTTGACTTCCCCACGTTTGGTATGCCCACGACCATCGCCCTGATAGGTCTGTTTATAATTCCTCTTTTTCTGTCTCTTTCTATTTTTTCCCTGCAGGCTTCCTGTATAACATCTGTTATAATTTTCATTCCTGAATTTTTACGTGAATCCATACATACAACGTAAAAGCCTTTCTCTTTAAAGTACTCTTCCCATTTAGCAGTTATCTTTGGATCTGCCAAATCGTATTTATTCAATAGAATAAGACGGTATTTTCCCTTTGCAAGTTCATCTATATCCGGATTTTTACTGCTTAACGGAGTTCTTGCATCGAGGAGTTCCACAACAATATCTATTAACTTAATATCTTCCTGCATCATACGTTTTGTCTTTGTCATATGACCAGGATACCACTGTATATTCATCACTCTGCTTTTCCTCTTGCTTCTTTAGGATTAATTATATAGACAACTTTGCCAAGTATCTCAGACTTACTTATGTTACCCACATTGTTGTATCTGGAATCTTCGCTGTTATTTACATTATCCCCCAAAACAAAATATTCCTCCTTAGATAATTTTACACCTTCGGATGCAATACCTGCTGTAAGAATCCTGTCATCAAAAGGTGTATCTGTCAGTCTCTCACCGTTGATATATATAAAACCATCCTTTATCTGCACTGTTTCACCCGGAAGACCTATGACTCTTTTAATTTCATAGTAATTATCGTTCTCAACCTGTGAGAAAACTACTATATCATATCTCTCTATATCGTTAACATTATATGTGAATTTATTAACAAGCACCAATTGACCATCTTTGAGTGTATTATTCATTGACGGTCCAACCACACGAACAGTCTGAAAAAGAAATGTAACGAGTGAATATCCTGCTATAGCTGCAATAAAAATCAGTAAAAACCAGTTTAACACTCTCTTAAAAAATGATTTCTTATTAAGTTTTTTGTTTTCCTTCGTAACCGCATCTTCGTTATTATTTTCTTTAGACATAACCATTCATCCTTTATATTTTAAAAATGACTGGAGTTATTAGCTCCAGTCATCTTAGTGTTTGTGTTAACTATTTAATAAGCTCTTTAACCTTAGCCTTCTTACCAACTCTGTCGCGTAAGTAATTAAGCTTAGCTCTTCTGACCTTACCTCTTCTGATAACCTCAATCTTTTCAATTGTTGGGCTATGAAGTGGCCATGTCTTCTCCACACCTACACCGTTAGAAGTTTTTCTAACTGTGAAAGTTTCTCTACAGCTTCCACCCTGCTTCTTAAGAACAGTACCCTCGAAAGCCTGAACTCTTTCCTTGTTACCCTCTTTAACCTTAGCATATACCTTAATGGTATCACCAACGTTAAACTGAGTTACTTCTTTAATCTGAGCTGTTTCAATGCTCTTGATGATTTCATTTGCGTTCATCTGTGTGACCTCCTAAATATATTAGACGTTCTTATATCAAAATTTTTATACGATACAGAGGACCATCCCACTTTTCACAACTCACATAGTTTATCACAATATACTAAATAAAGCAAGGACTATTTACATTTTTCATAGAAAAATGTCCTCATTGCCTTAAACCCAAGCTCTTTTGCCTTTAAAATCTGTTCTGTACTTCCGATAAATAAAATACCTTTATCATCCAAGGCTTTATTGAACTTCCTGTATACGTCGTCCTTTGCCTCATCTGTAAAATAAATGACAACATTTCTGCACACTATAAGATGAACTCCGCTAAAATACTTATCTTCCAGCAAATTGTGTTTCTTAAAAGTCACACATTTTTGTATTTTATCATCTATCTTGTATCTGGTACTGTCAACCTTTGTAAAAAATCTTTCAAGATATTCCTTTGGCAAATCTGTAAGACTTTTTTCAGGATAAACACCTGCCTTGGCAAAGGTAAGTACATCATCGTCAATATCCGTAGCAATAATCTGAATTTTATCCATACTCACATACTTTGACAAAATCATTGCTATTGTGTAGGGTTCATCCCCTGTTGAACATGCCGCACTCCAGATGGTAAGTCGGTCCCCATAACAATTTCTCAAATACGGAATAATTTCCTTTTCAAAATTCTCCCACTGATTAGGATTGCGATAAAATTGAGAAACATTTATGGTTAAATAACTGACAAAGGTACGAAGCAGGACATCATCCTGCTTCATACCTTTAAAAAAATCTTCAAATCCTTCAAAACCCTTTCGGGCAATCAAAGACTCTATTCTTCTTTTCATCTGGCGTTCCTTGTACATATCCAAATTAATGTTTGTAATCTTATAAACATCTTTTTTGAATTCTTCGTACCCGTATGCCATAATACAAATTACTCCTCTGTACTGTCGTCAGCAGCCTCAGTATCCTCTGCAGCAGCCTCTTCCTTCATCATAGCTCTTATGCTGAGACTGATTTTCTTCTCCTCAGGCTTGAAATCAACAACCTTAGCTGTAATTTCCTGACCGATTTCAAATGCATCCTCAGGCTTTTCAACATGCTCTGTAGATATCTGTGAAACATGTAAAAGAGCATCAACGCCAGGCTCTAACTCTACGAAAGCACCAAATGCTGTCATTCTGGCAACCTTACCTGATACTTCATTGCCAACTGCATACTTCTCAGCAGCCTTTGCCCATGGATTTGCATCATCAAACTTAAGGCTGAGCGCAATCTTCTCACCATTGATATCCTTGATAAAGGTCTTAACAGTATCACCAACTTTAAGAACGCTCTTTGGATCATCAATTCTGCCCCATGACATCTCTGAAATATGAAGGAGACCATCAGCTCCGCCTAAATCGATAAATGCACCAAATGGTGTTACATTCTTAACTGTTCCTTCTACAACATCACCAACTTTGATTGAATCAAAAAGCTTCTTAGCAGCCTCAGCTTTTCTTGCAACTACTAATTTCTTTCTGTTACCGATAATTCTTCTCTTCTTAGGATTGAACTCTGTGATAACGAATTCAATCTCCTGATCCATAAACTTGTCAAGATTCTTCTCAAAAGTATCTGACACAAGGCTTGCAGGGATAAATACCTTGCACTCATCAACCATAACGCTTAAACCGCCTTCAAGAACCTGAGTAACCTTTGCAGTAAGCACTGTCTCATTATTGAAAGCTTCCTCGAGTTTCTCATAAGACTTCTCGGCTGCAACTTTCTTATATGAAAGGAGAACCTGTCCTTCGCCGTCGTTAGTCTTAATAACCTTAACTGTTATAGGATCACCTACATTGACAACTGTAGTCAAATCAAGACCTGGTGTGTTTGTATATTCACTTCTTGTAACAATACCGTCTGCCTTGTACTGGATGTCAACATAAATTACATCCGGTTTAACCCCGATAACCTTTCCCTCAACAACGCTACCATGCTTGATAGCATTTCCATTTTCCTCTGATTGATTTAATAATTCTTCAAAACTTAATTCTGCCATACTGTCTTGAACCTCCTTAATAATATAGTTTGGGGTAGATGCCCCAGCTGTAATACCTACCCTCTTAGCGGATTCAATGACAGTTAAATCCAAGTCAACGAGTGTCTGAATATAGTAAGTATTTCTGCATTCTTTTTTGCTTATCTCATACAGCTTTTGCGTGTTTGAACTATGTCTACCACCTATAACAATCATGGCATCAACCCGGGATGCTAACTCTTTTGCTTCCCTTTGTCTCTCGCCTGTCGCATTACAGATGGTATTATAAACACAAACATTATAATATTTTTTTCTAAAAAATTCAACTAATTCTTGAAATTTTATACTATTAAATGTGGTTTGTGACACAATAACGACATTGTCATCTATTTTTTGTGATATTTCCTCTGCTTTTTGTACAGAATCTACAATGTAAGGAGGGGCAACACACCACCCCATTATACCCTGAACCTCCGGGTGTGTTTCATCACCTGCTATGACAATGTGTTTTCCCGCCAGACTCTCTTTCTCAACAATTTTATGGATTTTTTTTACGAATGGGCAGGTTGCATCGACAATTTCTATACCTGCTTCATAAAGTGTGTCATAAACTTTTTTTCCTATACCATGAGAGCGTATAACCACCCTTATACTCTCATTTTGCTGACTTTTTTTTAGTATTTCAGTCAATTCATCCGGTTTGGAAATTATGTTTACACCTTTAGATGCCAGATCATTTACAACCTCTTCATTATGAATTATAGGGCCGTAAGTATACACTTTTATATTTTTTTCTTTCTGAAGCTCCACCTGTTCATATACAGTTTCAATCGCCCTTTTTACTCCAAAGCAAAATCCGGCTGTTTTAGCTAAAATTATCTCTTTCATACTCACTCCCGCAAGGCTTTATCGGATATATACGCAACCACATCATCTATTGTCATATCAGATGAATCGAGATATATGGCATCATCTGCCTGTTTCAGCGGAGCAATATCTCTGTTCATATCCTGATTATCTCTTTGTTCAATATCCTCTTTTATTTTATTTATGTCAGGTTTTTCTCCCTTTTCAACCAACTGTTTATATCTTCTTCCTGCTCTTTCGCCTACAGAAGCTGTAAGATATATTTTCAAATCAGCATCCGGAAGGACATTGGTGCCTATATCTCTGCCATCCATAACCACATCATTTGCTGAAGCTATATCCCTCTGAAGCTGCAATAACAGATCCCTAACCGGTTTTTTTGTGGCTACTTTGGATGCCATGTTGCCAACCATTTCCTGTCTTATGGCAGAAGACACATTTTCTCCGTTCAAATATACCTGCTGTACCCCGTCAATATATTTTATACTGACATGTATATTATTACAGGCTTTCTCCACAGAAAGGCCATCATCCGTATCGATATTATTGTTTATGAAATACAAAGCAATACTCCTATACATTGCACCAGTGTCCACATATATATATCCCAGCTTATCCGCTACAAGTTTTGCTATGGTACTTTTTCCTGCCCCTGCAGGACCATCAATGGCTATATTCATATCTTTATAATTGTACCCCGGGGTACATCCTCCTTTTTATGATTAAATTTCTATCTCAATGCTGCCGCTGTACTCCACGCCACCTGCAGATTAAATCCACCTGTAAGTGCATCCACATCCAGAACCTCACCGATAAATCTAAGACCTTTTATGCTCTTACACTCCATATTCCGGGGATCAATCTCCTTAACGCTCACTCCTCCCCGGGTAATAATTGCTTCGTTAAAATCCCTAAAACCTGTTATATGCAATTTCAAACCCTTTATCGAGGATATAAGTCTC
>CAZKMB010000030.1:0-27495 GCA_964553965.1 uncultured Bacteroides sp.
ATATTATATAATATCAGAATTTTAATATCATTGTTTATACATTGTTTCGTTTCTGTGTGATTTTACTTATTTTTTAGATATGCTTCGCAGACTTTTTCTTCATCATAATCCGGTATAATCCGGTGCGTAGGTTTTAGCCGTCTTACATATGTCTGTTATCACAGATATATCTTCTTCCGGTTCTTCTGCTATTGCAACTGAGCTATGCAACCTTTTGGTATACTCATCACCTACCTCAAGGTATCCAAGATCCCTGAGTCCCTGATAGAATCTGCTGCGCTTCGGCAGGATACTCTTATTCTCAGACCGCTGCATTTCAGTGTCATACATGGTACGGTCATCATCCTCCACGTAAACGTCATATCTGACACCCTTGCCGTCCACGGCAACCTTTACCGCCTTCTGCCTGTTGATGGAAATGTTGTCGCTTATCCTGTTTCCTTTAAGGCGCTCCAGCATCTCCACACAGTTCCTCCGGTGTCTTAATTCATCTACAAAAGAAATCTCCTACTGTAGTTATGGGTTTTGTTAGCATAGATTTCTTTGAAATTCGCGACCGGACGGCTGCCATAAATGAATCACAGAGCAATAGAAATATGCTGTATTTAGAATAGTGTGTGATACGCTTTGTGTTAATAGTTATCTTTTATGTTTCTTACCCGTACACTTTCCCCAAGAATGATGTCCGTTCAAAAAATACAAATATAAATAAATCTTATCATCAGTTGTCGCAAACTTCTCAACGCGATGATTGTTCCCTGTATTCCGGTTGCCTTGCCGGCTGATCCGCCTCATCATTGTAAAATACTACAAACTTCGGATTAGGCAGCATAATACGTTTCCGGGAATAAATATCCCCGTCCGTGTGAAAATTCAAAAAGGTATCCGATATATAGTGCAGGTTTCTGAGTGGCATATTGGGATTAAATGACAACTGGTGTTCGTACATATTAAGCCGCATATCCAACACACAGGAAACATCATTCTTCACGTACATGTATACAGCATTTTCTAATGTTGTTACCGTAAGAAGAGACAGGTCATCATAGGATGTGCCGTTGATAGCGTTAAAAAGGGGCAGAAGATTCTCCGGTTCTTTAAAAAGCATCCGAAACACCATGTCCTTGTAGTTTCTTTTTGCGTTACGTTTTGATACATTACCTCTCGTTGCGTTACTTCTTACAACGCCGTTTTTTGTGTTTTTCTTTGTCTTATTTTTACATAACCTCTCTGTTTTTTGTAAATGGATTTTAAAGCATTGAAGTTCTGTGATTCTAAGAAATAAAGACGTGACATGAAAGTCACTGAAATAGAATTGAATTTAATGCTTTAGGCTATGACACCATAAGCGTGTGTGACGTGTCAATATATATTTTTCTTTTCCGTCAGATATATTTTGTGACTATCCCATATGTAATTTCCCCGGGTATCCTTTGACAAATCATTTACATTACAAGCCATAAATCCTGCTCCGGCAAGGGGATTGTTTCCGTTTTTACCCTCGCCGTATTTGTAGATTTCAAACGGCTTCTTTTTTGTGCAGTTTACGGTAAACAGTGTTCCCGTTGCCCCGGCATAGTTTAAGTCCTCCTTTCCGGGTACCGGCTCAACGCTGTATGTATCCATACCGCCTTTTTCCTGATTTTTTTCATTTTTCTTATCACTCCTTCTTTTTTATTTTCTATGTAAAACCGCTTACGCAGTGTTGTTTTCGCTGATTTAATTTCTGTATATACCAAATCCCTCTGATACTCGGTTTCCCGCGAAAATGTTTCCTGAAATGCTGTGTCAGCATTAGGAATGTTCTTATATTCTGCTTTTTCATTATCTGTGCATGCTGTGATTTGTATTCTGTTCAACTCTTCTTTTTCTTTGCACATCTGTTCGCCTGCTACTAACATGGCATTAACATTACAGAACAGAGATATGGTAAATATAATTATAAGATATATTATATCATCAGCAGTACCGCTACTATAAATACCTCTTGAAAATGATGTACCCAAATAAAATATTAAAACTGCAATCAAAATTAACAGTTTTTTGTATATACTATAATAACTTTTTTTCTCCATCGGATATATGCCCCCCTGCTACTCCAATTAATGCAATAACCACAGCCAATGTATCCCCGCTCATTATGTGTTCCTCTGTATATCTCAATTATTTATCTTTCCAACTCTTCTTCAGATCTGTTTCTATACATCCCCTCATATCTGCCCGGAGTTCCATCATAGGACAATAAGTGGTTTAAATCACTAACCTCAAGTATCTCTGTTATGTTTATATTTCTTATGCATTTTTCCAGATAGGGATATGCTGAAACCAACATATCAACAAGATACATTACTCATGTTGTAGATATTTGTTCATTACTCTGGTATACACTTCCCTGAATGTTTTTAAAATTATTATTGAACAAAAAAGCCCTTATTTTATTATATATACTTCTATAATTATTTCCCAAAATACTCTCTGCAACATTTGTATCAATGTCAAATGCTATCTGTTTCCTTTTTTTCTGTTATATCAGTATCCCCTTGCCATATCTTTAACCTTCTTAAAATCAATATGCATATATCTGCCAAAATCCTTTAATGTTTCGTGTTCAGCCTCTGCTATTACTCTAATGAAATCTTCTGTTCTTCCTCCCCGGCCGGCTTCCAGTGCATTATTGTACTCAAGCTTTATAACCGGTGCTATCGGGCATGGCAAATATCCATTTTGAATCAAGGCAGCGTTCATAGCAAGTCTTGCTGTTCGTCCATTACCATCCGCAAACGGATGTATATAAACCAACTTACGATGTAGTTCTGCAGCATACACTACCGGATGCAGCTTATCTCTACATACATTCATCCAATCAGCCAGCTCATTCATTTCATCTTCTACTTGTTCTGAAGGAATGGTTGTATAACTACTTCCTGATACAAAGTTTTCATACTGTTTGTATATACCGGCAATCTTTCCATCTTCCTTCTGCATCAATAGCTTGTGCATATAGCATATGTCATCTAAAGTAAGCAGTTTATTTTCCAGCAAGGAAAACATATAATCATATGCCTCTCCATGTCCGCAGGTTCTAAGAATATCCTTTACCGGTTTTCCAGCTATGGTTATACCATCTTCAAGGAGTATTTTAGTTTCACTAAGCGTCAAACTATTGCCCTCAACAGCCTCAGATGCCCATACGTTATCTATTTTATAAAACTCTTTAACCTGTCTTAAATATGGTTCTTCAAAAGGACGCTTACGTTGAATAATATGTTTTTTTCTATCTATCTCATAAAGAAGCGTATTCACATCATTTGATAAATGTATTTCCTGGCTATAATTGATAACAATTTCCTTTATATCCATAAATCTTTTCAACTCCCACCTTAGAATATATCTCTGCCCTTATTATAGAAAAAATGTACATTTTTTACAACAGTATATTCTCAGCTTTTCTTCCTTTTCATATACCGGTTCTACCCATACAGCTTCCGTGGTGTTCTCAACAAAGTATATGTTTCCGTTTGTCTGTGACTGGCTGATATTCTGAGATGTGCTCTGCATTGTCTGTCCGGCACTCTGATTGGATGCTGCTGTCTGGGCGCTTCCTCCGCCGGATGTCTGAACAGCTCCTCCCCGGGTGACAGGTTTATCCTTCTCTTCAGTGGTTCCTTCTGTAGCATTTGAGGTTATATCCTTTCCTCTCTTCTCACTATCAAGGGTAACTGCTGTTACTAAGAGTATTATCATAAGTACAACGATGGCTATGATTAAGATGATGAGTTTCTTCTTTCTATCTCACCTTCCTACAATGTCCACTCCTCCTAAGAATAATATACAACACTTGCTGCGTGCCACAAACATTTTGCTTCCGTAAAGCCAAAACAGCCACATTTATCAGTATTCCATAATAACCGAATTTGTGTGATTTTGTTTAATTTCTAAATGTGCTTAGCAGACTTATTTTATTCTAAAACATTAGTTAGTTAATAACGGTTTTGCAATTAAGTTTAACTGTTCTCTGTGGTATATTCGTACAGCAAGCAGAAATTAAAAGTCTGTAATTCTGATTATTTCTATATTTTATATCATTATTTCATCGAAATAACAACAGTGTACAGGCATCTGATGGCGCGGTAAGTCACCAGCTTGAAATTTTTTTAAAAAACATTTAAAAAAAACTTGTTATTTTCTCGAATTTCTATATAATATTTTAGAGAATGTAAGGAGGACAAAACTATGCCAAAAAGAACAGATATTAATAAAATACTCATTATTGGTTCCGGTCCTATCATAATCGGACAGGCATGTGAATTTGACTATTCCGGTACCCAGGCTTGTAAAGCTTTAAGGAAGCTTGGCTACGAAATTGTTTTAGTTAATTCTAACCCTGCTACTATTATGACTGATCCAGAAACTGCAGATGTTACATACATTGAACCTCTCAATGTAGACAGACTTGAGCAGATTATCAAAAAAGAGCGTCCGGATGCTCTTCTGCCTAACCTGGGCGGACAGTCAGGCTTAAATCTCTGTGAGGAGTTATACAAAGCAGGTATATTAGATAAATATAATGTACAGGTTATAGGTGTACAGGTAGACGCTATTGAGCGTGGTGAAGACCGTATCGAATTCAAAAAGACTATGGATGCCCTTGGCATTGAAATGGCAAGGAGTGAGGTTGCTTACTCTGTCGAAGAAGCTCTTGCCATTGCAGATAAACTTAATTATCCTGTAGTTCTTCGTCCTGCATATACTATGGGCGGTGCCGGTGGCGGTCTTGTTTATAATAGGGAAGAATTAAAAACTGTATGTGCAAGAGGTCTTCAGGCATCACTTGTTGGTCAGGTTTTAGTTGAGGAATCCATTCTTGGCTGGGAAGAGTTAGAGTTGGAGATTGTCCGTGATGCAGACGGAAATATGATTACAGTTTGTTTCATAGAAAATATTGATCCACTAGGTGTTCACACAGGTGATTCATTCTGTTCAGCGCCTATGCTTACCATATCCAAGGATTGCCAGGCAAGACTTCAGGAACAGGCATACAAAATTGTTGAGTCTGTTCAGGTTATCGGTGGTACAAATGTTCAGTTTGCCCACGACCCTGTTTCTGATCGAATTATTGTCATCGAAATCAATCCACGTACTTCACGTTCATCAGCACTTGCCTCAAAGGCAACAGGTTTCCCTATTGCTCTTGTTTCAGCTATGCTGGCAGCAGGTCTTACTCTTAAAGACATACCTTGCGGAAAGTACGGTACACTTGATAAATATGTTCCGGACGGAGATTATGTTGTAATTAAATTTGCGCGCTGGGCATTTGAGAAATTCAAGGGTGTTCAGGATAAATTAGGCACTCAGATGAGAGCTGTCGGTGAGGTTATGAGTATCGGAAAGAATTATAAAGAAGCTTTCCAGAAAGCCATCCGAAGCCTTGAAATCGGCCGTTACGGTCTGGGACATGCCAAGAATTTTGATTCTCTTTCAAAGGAAGAATTACTCAAACTCCTTATAACTCCTTCCAGTGAAAGACATTTTATCATGTATGAGGCTTTGAGAAAGGGTGCAACAAACGATGAAATCCATGAACTTACCAAGGTTAAGCATTATTTCATCGACCAGATGAGAGAACTGGTTATGTTGGAAGAAGAAATTCTCAAGTACAAAGGTTCACTCCCTACTGATGAGCTCCTTGTTCAGGCAAAGAAAGACGGTTTCTCAGATAAGTATTTAAGTCAGCTTCTTGAAGTTTCTGAGGATGACATAAGAAATAAACGTATTGCTCTCGGTGTAGAAGAGGCATGGGAAGGTGTCCATGTAAGCGGTACCGAGAACAGTGCTTACTATTACTCTACATACAATGCAGAAGATAAGAACCCTGTTACAGACAACAAAAAAGTTATGATTCTGGGCGGTGGTCCAAATCGTATCGGTCAGGGTATAGAGTTTGACTATTGTTGTGTTCACGCAGCTCTTGCTCTTAAGAAGCTTGGCTTTGAGACAATAATTGTCAATTGTAATCCGGAGACTGTTTCTACTGATTACGACACATCAGATAAATTATACTTTGAGCCTCTTACCCTTGAAGACGTTCTGAGTATTTACAATAAAGAAAAACCTTTAGGTGTTATTGCACAGTTTGGAGGTCAAACTCCTCTTAATCTTGCGGCTGATCTTGAGAAGAACGGAGTTAAGATTTTAGGAACTTCTCCTTCAGTAATCGACCTTGCCGAGGATAGAGATTTATTCCGTGAAATGATGGAAAAACTTGATATTCCTATGCCGGAATCCGGTATGGCAGTAAATTTTGAGGAAGCAAAGGAAATCGCAAACAGTATCGGCTATCCTGTTATGGTTCGTCCTTCATATGTTTTAGGCGGACGAGGTATGGAAGTTGTTTACGATGAAGAGACACTTAAGAGCTATATGGCTGCAGCAGTAGGCGTAACTCCTGACAGACCTATTCTTATAGACAGATTCCTAAATCACGCTCTTGAATGTGAGGCAGATGCCATCAGCGACGGAACTCACGCATTTGTTCCTGCCGTTATGGAGCACATTGAGCTTGCCGGTGTTCACTCAGGTGACTCAGCCTGCATTATACCATCAGTTCACATTTCAGAGGATAATGTTAAAACCATTAAAGAATATACACGTAAAATTGCTGAGGAAATGCATGTAAAGGGTCTTATGAATATGCAATATGCCATCGAGAACGGCAAGGTATATGTTCTTGAAGCAAATCCAAGAGCTTCTCGTACAGTTCCTCTCGTTTCCAAGGTATGTAATATCCGTATGGTTCCTCTTGCTACTGATATCATCACTTCAGAACTCACAGGCAATCCTTCACCTGTTCCTTCACTTAAGGAGCAGCACATTCCTAACTACGGTGTAAAAGAAGCTGCCTTCCCATTTAATATGTTCCAGGAGGTTGACCCGGTATTGGGACCCGAAATGCGTTCCACCGGTGAAGTTTTAGGTTTATCACCATCCTATGGTGAAGCATTTTTCAAGGCTCAGGAAGGTGTTGGTTCAAAGCTTCCTCTCGAAGGCACAGTACTTATCTCTGTAAATCGAAAAGACAAAGCAGAGGTTGTGGAAGTTGCCAGAAAGTTTGCAAATGACGGATTTAAGATTGTAGCTACCGGCAATACTTATGAACTTATTCATGCTGCAGGTATTCCTGCCGAAAAGATTAAAAAGCTTTCCGAGGGTCGTCCAAACACTCTTGATGCTATAACCAACGGTGAGATTGACCTTATTATCAACTCTCCTATCGGTAAAGACAGCGTTAACGACGATAGTTACCTCAGAAAAGCAGCAATCAAGGCTCGTATTCCTTATATGACTACCATTGCTGCTGCCAATGCAACAGCATCGGGTATACATTACGTTAAAACCCATGAGGCAAACGAAGTAAAGAGTCTTCAGGAGCTTCATGCAGAAATCACAGATAAATAGCGGACTCTTACGTGAGAAAACTGAGCTAAAATATATAACATGATTGTGTTACGTTGCCAATTCAGGTACAACATGGTCATGTTATATTTTTGGTTGCAAATTAATATTAAACGGAGTTAATGATATGACCAAAATCAAAAAAGAAAGAAATAAATACGAAATAGATATGTGTAGCGGTTCCATATTTAAAAAGATGCTGATGTTTGCAGTACCCCTTATGTTTTCAAGCATACTCCAGCTTCTCTTCAATGCGGCAGATATCGTGGTTGTAGGCAGATATGCCGGTGACAACTCGCTTGCAGCGGTTGGATCTAACACATCACTTATAAATCTGCTGACTAATTTATTTGTGGGACTTTCAGTCGGTGCAAATGTTCTTGTTGCCCACTACTATGGTGCAAAAGAAAAAGAGGACTTAAAAAAAGCTGTCCACACCGTTATAACAATAAGTATTGTCAGTGGAATACTGCTTACCGTAATAGGTGTTGCAGGTGCCAGACAGTTTCTTATATGGATGGATACTCCTGAAAACGTATTAGATTTAGCCGTGACCTATCTCAGGATATACTTTGCGGGAATTACAGCGACAATGATATATAACTTTGGTGCAGCTGTCTTAAGGGCTGTAGGTGATACCAAGAGACCGCTTTATTATCTTTTACTTGCCGGTGTAGTTAATGTGGTATTAAATCTTATTTTTGTTATCAAATTCAATATGGATGTAGCCGGTGTTGCCCTTGCTACGGTTATATCCCAATGTATATCTGCAACTCTTATCATCAGATGTCTTATAAAGGAATCCGGTGATATACATCTTGATTTACGTTGCCTTAAAATTGACAAAAGCAATTTTCTTAAAATCCTTCAGGTAGGTTTACCGGCAGGATTTCAGGGAGTACTTTTCTCTTTGTCCAATGTAGTTATTCAGTCCTCCGTAAACGGTTTCGGAGAAACTGTTGTGGCCGGCAATTCGGCTGCTGCTAATCTTGAAGGTTTCGTGTATATGGCAATGAACGCTTTTCATCAGGCTGCTATTTCTTTCACCAGTCAGAATGTAGGTGCCGGAAAATACAGCCGTATCAACAAAATATTGTATGTAGCACTGACCTACGTAGTAGCAGTCGGTTTATCCATGGGTCTTGTTGTTGTGGCTTTCGGCAAACCTCTCCTCGGAATATATTCCGATAGCAGTGTTGTCATAGATGCAGGACTTGTACGTCTTAAATATATCGTAACCCTCTATTTCCTTTGCGGAATGATGGACGTTATGGTTGGCTCTTTAAGAGGTCTGGGTTACGCCGTTATGCCTATGATAGTGTCTCTTATAGGTGCCTGTGGTTTACGTCTCATATGGATTGCCACCTTGTTCCGGCTTCCAAAGTTCCACACAATAAATATGGTATACATAACATATCCGGTAACCTGGATTATAACTTTCTTCGCCCACGTCATATGCTTTATCATAGTAAGAAAAAATTTTCCAAAAAGTGATGCAGAAAAAGGGACAATGTCACTGTAATATGTTTTCTGCATCAGGTGTCCGGGTGGTTCTTTTTCTAAATATTATAAACAGAGAGGCACTTACTGCCATGAGAATTGGATAGTACATATATGGCAATATATCGTATGGCGTAAGTCCTGTAAGTGCTGCCGCCGAAAGCATTTGAGCACCATATGGTATAAGTCCCTGCCCTACCGAACTGAATATATCAAGCAGGGATGCTGAACGGGTTGCCGGAACATTATATTCGTTGCTTATCTCCTTAGCAATAGGACCTGCCATAACAATAGCCACGGTATTGTTTGCAGTACAACAGTCCACACAAAGCGCCAGTCCGGCTATTCCGAACTCTGCACCACGGTTTCCTTTTGCAACTTTTTTTATTATGTTTAAGATGAACTGTATGCCACCGTATTCTTTCATTAGAGAGACTATACAGGCAACAACAATAGAAATCACTGTTATGTCATACATATCTGTTATACCGGCTCCAAGGACTTTAAATATCTGACCCGGAGCAAAGGCATCTGTGGCTACTCCCACGATTAGAGACATGGCGGTACCACCAATAAGAACAATAAACACATTTATACCTATCAGAGCCCCGATAAGAACCAATAGATAAGGCACTACCTTTACAACACTGTAATTAAGTTCTCCGCTAACTTCAAAATCGCCATTTCTTGTTATGACACAAAATATGATTATTGTAACAATCGCTGCGGGGAGAACAATGAAAAAATTCTCTTTAAACTTATCTTTCATCTTACAACCCTGAGTCTTTACTGCAGCTATAGTGGTATCTGATATCATGGATAAGTTATCTCCAAACATGGCCCCACACATAACCGCCCCGATACACACAGCCATGGGAAACCCGGTTTTTCCACTGATATCAACTGCTATCGGAGCAAGGGCAGATATGGTTCCCATAGATGTTCCCATGGAAAGAGATATAAAACAGGCAATTACAAAAAGTCCTACAACCGCTATTCCTGCAGGCATAACTGAAAGTCCCAAATTTACAGCACTGTCTGCACCACCTGATGCGGTTACAGCCCCCGAAAATCCTCCTGCGCACAGAAATATAAGACACATTGTAATTATGTTTTCATCACCCACGCCTTTCGCTATGACTTTTATTTTCTCGTCAAAGTTTAATGCTTTGTTCTGTACAAATGCTACACAAAGGGCAATAAGAAATGCAACTATGGCAGGCATGGAATAGAAATCTCCGGTTACAATCCCTGCCCCAATAAATATAATCAGAAATACACCTATAGGCAGTAATGCCACCGCCCTTCCTCTTTTCTCCGTATCTTTTATTTTATCACTCATATGCTCCACCTTTATTATTCTTTTATTCTGTAACCTATAGTACCATAAACTTATCTCAAATAAAATATAACTTTATAAAAAGATTTTTTTGACAACTTTTACAAAAACATTTTTATTATCTTTTTATTTTAAAAAAAATGTCACAAAATTAAAAAAAACCATAAAAAGTAAATTGTCAACATAGCTGATTTGTGGTAAAGTAATTTTTGTGGTAATTATACCAACACTTTATATAAGGGAGATAACAAACATGGAGAAAATTTACGAGGGAAAAACTAAAGACGTTTACAAGCTTGAAAATGGTAACGTAATGTTAAAGTTCAAGGATGACTGCACCGGTAAAGACGGCGTTTTTGATCCTGGCGAAAACTCAGTTGGACTTACTATCGAGGGTATCGGTAAAGCTAACCTCGAAACTTCTATTCACTATTTCGAGTTATTAAAGGCTGCCGGCGTTAAAACTCACTACGTTAGTGCAAACTTAGAAGATGCGACTATGGAAGTTCTTCCTGCAACTGTTTTCGGTCACGGACTTGAAGTTATCTGTCGTCTTGTTGCTACAGGAAGTTTTATCAGAAGATATGGCGAGTACATTAAAGATGGCACTGTTTTAGAGGGCGGATATGTTGAATGTACATTCAAGAATGATGCTTTAGGCGATCCTCTTGTAACAGGTGAAGGTCTCGCTGCTCTTGGAATTATGACCCCTGCCATGTTTGAAAGCATGAAGGAGCAGACTCTTAAAATTACAAAGGTTGTTGCTGATGATTTGAAGTCAATCGGTCTCGATCTCTGGGATATCAAATTTGAGTTCGGTTACAACAACGACGAGGTCATCTTAATAGATGAGATTGCTTCAGGTAACATGAGAGTTTATAAGGATGGAAAGATTGTCGATCCTGTAGAGCTCACTAAGCTTATTAACAATAGATAGTTTTAAAAAGACCGGTTTCTGTTTTTACAGAAACCGGTTCTTATATTGCTTTCTTCCTGTTCAAGCGCATTTTTTAATCTCTCATTTTCCCTCTTGTAAGCGTTTTGCAAATTTAAAACGTGTTGTGTAACGCACACTCCTATACACATAACAAATAAAATAACCGATATACAAAGAAGGGATATTTCACCCCGGTTATCTATTTCATTTTTTATGTACAACTCCATTAAAAGAATACCGGTTATTATTGTTCCGATGAACTGCACATTAGCAATATATTCCACAACATGTTATAGTATATTTTTTCTTTCTTGTATCTTTTCTCTTTCCGCATACAAAATACAAAAACAACAGTGCGCCTATAGCATCTATAAAACACGCCATAATTTCAATAAGACTATACAATAGTCCCATTTATGTTTTCTCCATTCAATTTTATTCAGTGGCAAACACTTTTAGCTATTTAACTAATTTTATTAATCTGCTGGTTCCAAGTCGGGATGCTCCAAGTCGCACAAATTCTTCTGCATCTTCAAATGAAGATATTCCTCCTGCTGCTTTTATCTTAACACCGGAATCCACATATTTTTTCATAAGTGCAACATCATCAAAGGTTGCACCGCCATTAGAAAACCCTGTGGATGTTTTTATATAATCTGCTCCTGCTTCACTGACTATCCGGCACATTTTTATCTTTTCTTCTTCTGTAAGCAAACAGGTTTCTATAATTACTTTCAAAATCCGTCCTTCACATGCCCTGTGAATCGCCTGTATTTCATCTTTGATTACTTCATATTTTCCATCCTTGAGATGTCCTATGTTAATCACCATATCAATTTCGGTTGCACCATTTTCCACTGCATCTTTTGTTTCTGCCACTTTCACCGCTTTTGTTGAATATCCGTTAGGAAAACCTATGACCGTACATATGGCAAGCTGCCCTTTCACATACTCTGCTGCCTGTTTAACATAGGATGGCGGTATACAGGCTGAGGCTGTTGAGTATTTTATGGCATCATCCAATATTTCTTTTACCTCTTCCCATGTCGTAGCTGGTGCAAGTATGGTATGATCAACTTTATTTAATATTTCTTCTTTATTCATATGCAATCCTCCTATATAATAAAAACTGTTGAACTTAATCTGTTGAATATTTGTCCATCACATTTTGCCTAAACTCATAATATCTGTAATAATATCCGGGTGTGTTAACAATATCATCGTCTTTTTCTGTATTATATTTACTCAGGTGCAATGTTGTAGGATTATATATATACTCCTGCTTGCCTAAATGCATATCTTTAATTTTATCAAGATATAATATATATTCATCTTCCTCATTCATCCAATAATAAAGCTGAGAAAAAATATAGGCTCAATAACATAAATATTTTCTTCTTCTACATCCCCTTTATAGACTTCCATAACCTCGACATTGGTTATAGTCAGATTCATATTAAATTCACGTCTTTCGTCTTTATTCACCCTTACCCTGACTATTACTTCTGCCTGTTTTTCCAGTCTTTTTAATGTATACTGTACAATAAATAAAATAACCAAAACATACTTCATGTCCCAAATGTTATTGCTATTAAAATCTGCCAGAATAACACTCGAAAAACATCTATCGGTACCATTGCATTAAACACATCTATTTTTATATGAAAAAAAGTGTAATAACAGGCTAATCTGAAATCATTTATATTTTCACCAAACAAGATGTATATGTAAAGTATAAGCAGTCCTGTGCAAATTAATATAAGGATGATACATATAAAGTTCTATAAAGAGTCGTTAAAGAAATACTTAGTAATATATTTATCAAAATTGTTAATGACACAAGGATAAATATAGCAGTTCCCTTTGTCCAAATATATTTCTTTCTGTCGGTTCTTAAAAGTATATAATTATTCATCCCCATTTTTTTATCTACAAGGTATAGATCCATAATAACATATAAAATTTTGATTTCAAGTGTCTGGCAAACTTTACAAGATTTATCGATAAAAAAAGACACTCCAAAAAATTCAGAATGTCTTTTTGCACGTTATGTATTTAATTATATTAATTTATTCAATATTGATTTTCCTATAGTTCCCTCAGGCATACTTACGTTAAAATTGTCAGCCACAGTAGCACCTATTACCGCAAATGTATCAGTCTCCCCTAAATCTCCTCCTCTGTCCATGGAAGGAGAATATGCTATAAACGGAACATTTTCTCTTGTGTGATCTGTACCGGTGTAAGTAGGATCGTTGCCATGGTCTGCAGTGATAATCAGCAGGTCATCCTTTCTTAACACACCGAGCAATTCTCCAAGTTTTACGTCAAATCTCTCTATCTCATCACCGTACTCAATCGGTTTACGTCTGTGTCCCCACAGGGTATCAAAATCCACAAGATTCACAAAACACAATCCTTCAAAATCCGAATTTGCTATCTCTATAGTTTGTTCCATGCCGTGTACGGATGACTTTGATTTTACTGATTCGGTTATGCCCTCATTTACAAAAATATCCGCAATTTTTCCGACGGCAAAAACATTTACTCCGGATTCCTTTAAGGCATTTAATGCTGTTGTACCGTAAGGCTTTATGGCATAATCATGTCTGTTATGGGTTCTTGTAAATTCACCTTTTTTTCTGCCAAGATAAGGTCTTGCTATAACCCTTCCAACCTTCCATTCCTCTTTCATGGTTATATCTCTTGCTATCTCACAGCATCTGTAAAGTTCGTCAAGACCCATGGTTTCTTCATTGCCGCATATCTGGAGTACGGAGTCGGATGAGGTATACACTATAAGTTTTCCCGTTGCAACCTGTTCCTCACCAAGTTCTTCCAGTATATCTGTTCCGCTGGCACTTTTGTTTCCGATAACCTTCCTTCCGGTACGCTTTTCCAATTCATCTATGAGTTCAGGAGGAAAGCCTGTATCCGTAAAAGTTTTAAACGGTTTCGTGATATGAAGACCCATCATCTCCCAATGCCCGGTCATTGTATCTTTTCCGAGACTTCTTTCCCTAAGAACCATATATCTTCCCTCCGGTTCTTCTACCGGTGAAACCTGTCTGAGCCTGCATAGATTTGCAAGCCCTAATTTTTGAAGATTAGGTATAGTGAATTTCTCTCTCTTTTCCGAGATATGTCCCAGGGTATTGGTCCCTTTATCGTTGTATGCTTCCGCATCATCTGCTTCACCTATACCCATAGAATCTATTACAATTACAAATATTCTTTTATATCTTTCCATATAATCCCCCTGTCATGAATTTATCAGGCTATCTCCAGTGCAATCTTCATCATATCCGTAAATCCCATCTGTCTGTCTTCCACGGAAAGAGATTTTCCACCATATATATCATCTGAAATAGTGAGTAGACAGAGTGCTTTTTTCCCTGCTCTTGCCGCGTTCATATACAGTGCAGCCGCTTCCATCTCCACAGCTAAAACTCCCATTTTTCTCCATTTATCAAAGGCAGTGGCATCATCATCATAAAAAACATCCGACGAAAGGATATTTCCTGTAACCGTACAAATTCCCATCTTTTCCCCCGCTTCTACCGCTGCTCTGGCAAGGTCAAAATCACAGATGGCAGAATAGGTTCCGGGCAGATTATACTGATGGACGTATGCTGAATCTGTGCTTGCACCGATTCCAACAACCACATCCCTTAAATTAACTTTGTCACTGATTGTTCCCGCAGTCCCAATCCGTATAATATTCTTCACGTCATAAAAATTGAACAGTTCATAGGAGTATATGCCTACCGACGGCATACCCATACCGCCACCAAAAACAGATACCCTTTTCCCTTTGTACTCTCCTGTATACCCAAGCATATTTCTGACAGAATTTACGCACTCATATCTGTCAAGAAATGTCTCTGCTATAAATTTTGCTCTGAGGGGATCCCCCGGCATAAGCACTGTCTCAGCGACCTGCTCTTTTTGCGCCGCTATGTGCGGTGTAGGTGTCTTTCCCATAATATCTACCTCCTGTAACAACTGACTGCTAAATTAATTGTACGAAAAAGGAGATGAAATGTAAAGCCTTTTTGTCACTTACACAGGTGCAGTTATGGCTTTTTTGAGCCATCTTCCCTGCTTGTATCTTATTGTTCCGGCAATTGCCGTAATTATCCATGTTCCACCTGTAGCGAACCATACTGACCACATTCCAAGAGGTATAACAGACACAAACAAAACAGCAAAACCTATTCTTCCTGATACTTCTATGAATCCATTTATCATTGCATAGAATGTATCATTTGCACCATTTAACACTCCTCTCGTAACGTATATAATTCCGAGTGGAAAGAACATAACACCAAGAATTTTTAATCCTTTTACCCCTATCCTTATAACCTCAGGTTCATCGACAAAGCATCTTACAATAAACTCGCCTGCTCCGTAACACACAACGAACATTAAAAGACTTATAACTGCTGTTATCCAAACTGATTTTACCAAAGCTCTTCTCACTCTCTCCGGTTTATTTGCACCCATATTCTGTCCCGTAAATGTTGACACCGCCATGGCAAGAGAACTGTATGGTTGCTGTACAAACTGTTCTATACGGCTTGTCACCGTAAAGGCTGTAACAACCGCTGCATCAAAACTGTTTACAAATCTCTGTAAGATTACACATGATATGGCTATCATAAATCCCTGCAGTCCCAGTGGCATCCCTGTTCTCATGCACAATGCCGACATATTTGCATCCGGAATAAAATGTTCCTTTTTAAATCGGAAATATGGATTTTTTATAAAGGCATAGCCGAGACTTCCCAGACCTGAAACTGCCTGGGCAATAACCGTCGCATAAGCAGCTCCCTTAACACCCATATTGAAGTTTATTATAAATATCAGGTCAAGTGCTATATTTAAAAATGTAGCCACAAGCAAAAATACCATAGGTGACTTAGCATCACCGAGAGCTCGCATTACCTGTGATGCATAGTTGTACAATGCCACAGCCACTGTTCCGGCACAAATAATTTTCATGTATGACACCGCATCCTCAAGTTGCCCTGCCGGCGTTGAAAGCAGTTTCAATACAGGTCTTGTCAATAATACCCCCAACAGACTCAGCAATACACCTGATGTCATAACCACATAAAATGAATTGACGAGAGTCTTTTTTACATCCTCATCTCTTCCTGCACCAAAAAACTGTGAGACCATAATTCCTGCACCCGAACCAAGTCCCTGACATATTGAAAAGAATAAAAATGTCAGTGATGCGGTACATCCAATCGCACCCAGCTCATTTGAACCCACAAATTTACCAACTATGACACTGTCCGCAATATTATATACCTGTTGAAAAATATTGCCGAAAAGCATAGGTAACATAAATTTAATCAATAGTTTCGTTTCATTGCCATGGGTCATATCCTGTATAATTTCTCCACGTGCCATAGTTTTATCCTCCTTGTCTTTTTTTCATATAAAAAAATATGATATACAGTAAAGATTCATTTACCAGAATGTATTTAACCACTTTCGCAAATTATATGATATAATATACCTATCAAAAAATTGTACAAATCTATTCACAGGAGGATTTTATAATGCATGCTTTATTTGAGGTAAGCGACACTCTTAATATGCCCTTTGAATGTTTTATATTTGATGCTGCCAAAGAGGATTTCCCGATAAGACCCCACTGGCATTATTTTGCAGAAATTATTTATGTTCTTGAAGGAACAGCGGAAATGTTTGACAATCACATAAAATACATTGTACCCAAGGATGGTTTTATATTTTTTCATCCCAAAACCGTTCATTCCATATTTCCTGTGGATGACAAACCTCTCAAATATGTGGTATTAAAAATTGATATTAACCGGCTTTCAGCCACACCGTCTTATTCTCCCAAGCTCACCAACATCATTAAGAGCGGTGCAGATAAGAATATGCAGATTTATTTTCCACCGGAATTTAATCTGGAAACTAATTGTAAAAAACTCTTTTTAGATTGTGTAAAAGAGCTTACCGAAAAGAACTTCGGCTACGATTTGCTTATTCAGACTTATCTGTATAACATTATGATGATTGTCATAAGAAAATGGCAGGATAACGGTTTTTCTTTTGAAAATGATATATTCAGGAAAGACACCTCCTATAACATTGACAATATAACCGAGTATATTGACCAGCATATTAATGAACCGATGGAAGTAAACGATATTGCCAGACTTTGCGGTATAAGCTATTCCTGTTTTGCAAAGAAATTTAAAAGAATGTATGGTTTTTCCTGTAAAGAGTATATTGAGCGTTTTCGTATATTTCTGGTTGAGGATTATCTTTTATTTACGGATTTTGACTTGAATTATATAAGCTATGAAACCGGTTATGCCGACTGCAGCCATATGATTAAGCAGTTTAAAA
The DNA here is from genome assembly GCA_964553965.1 of uncultured Bacteroides sp. Taxonomy (GTDB): domain Bacteria; phylum Bacillota; class Clostridia; order Lachnospirales; family Lachnospiraceae; genus Coprococcus_C. The sequence continues at coordinate 17,622 of CAZKMB010000030.1, forward strand.
AATACAGAAACATTACACCCAAACAATTTCGTCTGAAAGGCGGAAGTTCACGTTAAAGTATATAACCTTTACCAAGGGGAAAACTACAGATATAAGCGTTGAGAAAGGAGTTAATATGTGTACGGCTATATCTTTTAAATCAAAAGACCATTATTTTGGTCGAAATATGGATTATGAATTTTCTTATAATGAAACGGTAACCATTACTCCAAGAAATTATTGTTTTAATTTCAGAAACGGATACACCATAAAAAAACATTATGCCATAATCGGAATGGCATATGTGGTGGATAATTATCCTCTTTATTATGACGGAACCAACGAAGCGGGACTTAGTATGGCAGGACTCAATTTTCCGGATAATGCCGTCTATCATCCCGAATCTTCCGGAAAGGATAATATATCTCCTTTCGAGTTCATTCCCTGGATTCTATGTAAGTGCAACAGTGTTTGCGATGCAAAAAAACTTACGGAACAGATTAATTTAGTCAATATAAATTTCAGCAGGGAGCTGCCTCTTTCTCCCCTCCACTGGATTATCAGTGATAAATCTGACTCAATAGTAGTTGAATCAACAAAAGACGGCATAAAGATATATGATAATCCCGCGGGTGTCCTGACAAATAATCCTCCCTTTGATTACCACATGAACAATTTATGCAATTATATGCATATCAGTCCAAATCAGCCCGAAAATCATATTTCTCCCGATGTAAAGTTATCTCCATATAGCAGGGGAATGGGAGGGTTGGGACTGCCGGGTGACTTATCTTCCTCATCAAGATTTATAAGGGCAGCCTTTGCGAAGTCTAATTCCATTTGTGAACCTGATGAACGTTCTTCCGTAAATCAGTTTTTTCACATACTTGGTTCTGTCGAGCAGCAGCGCGGCTGTGTCAATGTTGGTGAAAATCAATACGAAATAACCATATATTCTTCCTGTTGCAACACCCGCACCGGTGTTTACTACTATAAAACCTATGATAATTCACAAATATCTGCGGTGGATATGCACAGGGTCTGCCTTGACAACAATAAACTCATAAGTTATCCGCTCCTCAAGGATACCAATATCACATGGCAGAATTGAGAGCAAAAAAACAGATGGCAGTTTAATTAAAAATCTGCCATCTGTTTTTTTATTTTATTTGTGCATCTGCTGCTATGTTGTATATGTTGGTTACATCTGCTGCGTTAAGTTCCACGAAGCCTTTTCTCACTCCATCGCCAACACCCAAAGTTTCTACTAATTTAGGTATATCTTCCTTCTTTGCACCCAGCTCTTTAAAATTAATCGGCATACCAATGGTTTTCAGGAACTTACGAAATTCATTTATTCCCTCTTTTGCAGTTTCCTCAGGTGCCTCAAAATTCATCTGACATCCCCATACTCTTGTTGCCATCTGAGCAAATCGCATTATGTCATGATTCATGACGTACTCCATCCACGCAGGCATAATTACCGCAAGACCTGCACCGTGAGCACAATCGTAAAGACCCGACAACTCATGTTCAAGCATATGACTGTTCCAGTCCTGGCTTCTGCCCACTCCCACTATATCGTTATGTGCCACCATACCTGCCCACATAATGTTTGCACGTGCATCATAATTATCGGGCTCTTTCATAACCCTTGGTGTCTCTTTAATCATAGTGAGAAGTACAGCTTCACATAATCTGTCTGTAATCTCCACTTCTTTGGTATTTGTAAAATATCTTTCAAAGACATGAGCCATTATGTCTGTTGCTCCACAGGCAGTCTGGTATGCCGGTAAAGTACAGGTAAGTTCAGGATTCAGAATCGAAAATCGTGGTTTCAAAAGGTCCGAACCTACGTCTCTTTTCAACATTCCCTCTTCTTTTGTAACTACCGATGCACCTGATCCCTCGCTTCCGGCAGCGGCAATCGTAAGAACCGTTCCAATTGGTATTGCCTTTTCTACGCTGACTTTTCCGCAATAAAAATCCCAAAAGTCACCATCGTATAAAGCGCCTAATGCTATTCCCTTGGCACTGTCTATACATGAACCGCCTCCCACGGCAAGTATAAAATCAACATTTTCTCTCCTGCACAGTTCTATTCCCTCATATATCTTCGTATCTCTTGGATTAGGTTTCACTCCTCCGAGTTCAACATAAGGTATGTTTTTATCTTCAAGGGATTTTTTTACCCTGTCTAAAAGACCGCTTTTTACTGCTGAACCGCCTCCATAATGTATGAGTACCTTTGTGCCTCCGTGTTCAGCTACTAAATCCCCACATTCCAGTTCTCGTTTTTTTCCAAACACAAACCGGGTAGGACTGTAAAAATTAAAATTCTCCATATATGTTAATTTCCTTCCTATACACGAAATATTACATCAAACCTGTTATCTGAACCCAGTTATCTACAATCTGGGCAGCCTGTGCCGGGTCACCCCTGTATTCAACAATCAGTTTTGCCTTTGCCTTTTCAAGTTTACCGCTGTATATGAGACTGTCTATATCAGTCATTCTTGATACGTCATATGGCACACCGTTTATATTTATCATTCTTCCCTGCTGGCTTACAAGCTGCTTACGTCTTGCAGCATATTTTCTGCCACAGATGAGACCGATTACTATAAGCAAAATTCCACCGACAAATAATCCTGCCATTACCATCGCTGTTCCCGTTACAAAATTTCTTTTTTCAAAAGTAAATACATAAGGGAGTACATATTTGTCTACCTCTGAATCACTGGCAAAATACTGACTTTCGGTAAACCATTCCTTCATATATCCAAACTTCTCTTTATCTAATTTTTCAAGGTATCCTGACAAATGAACTGACTGAGTTCCCATATAATCTATTTCACCCAGAAGATATGATATGGTTTCGTTTGCAATTTTTTCGCAATCGCTCAGATTTTCATCATCTGCATCTACCTTCATGGCTACATAGTATGTATCCTCTTCACCTACAAACACAGGAAGTATATAGTAATAATATACATCTTTCACGGCATTTTTATTATTCGTAATTTCTTCGGTACCGAAACATTCAAGAAGCACATACATATCTGTATCTATAGGAAGACCTGTTTTTATATCATCCTCTTTTTCAACACCATCCACGAATATATCAACCGGTTTCCTTGTTGCTGACAGCATAAGTGGCCACAGAGCAATAATCATTATCAACGCACCAATAATCATCGCCACACCAATTCTCATACAAATTTTTTTCATAACTGTAATTCTCCTTTTCCGCGCAATTAAATTCCCACTAATACTACAATAATACACTGTCAATATTTTTATTATAATTTGCAAAACAGCCGAATCATAATGTACCTGTGTTTGCACAGATTATCTCTTTTCTATCGGTGTGTATTCCTTGTGGGTACCCACAAACTTATAAGCAGGTCTGATAATCTTTCCGTTGTTTACAAGCTCTTCAATACGATGGGCTGACCATCCTGATATTCTTGATATTGCAAATATAGGTGTAAATATCTCTATAGGGAGTTTTAACATGGTATACACAAATCCACTGTAGAAATCTACATTGGCACTGACGGCTTTAAAGGTTCTTCTCTGAATACCTATCAGCTCGGATGCAATTCTCTCAACTCTGTCATAAAGGGCAAATTCTTCCTCAAGTCCCTTTTCCTCTGAAAGTTTCTTCGCATATTTTTTCAGAATGACCGCTCTCGGATCTGACTCACTGTAAACCGCATGACCCATACCGTATATAAGACCGGATTTGTCAAAAGCCTGTTTATCCAAAAGAGATTGAAGATACTCGCTTATCTCGTCCTCGTTTTCCCAATCTTTAACGTGTTCTTTTAAGTCGTTGAACATCTGCTGAACCTTGAGGTTAGCTCCACCATGTCTTGGACCCTTAAGAGAGCCGAGAGATGCAGCTACAGCAGAATATGTATCTGTTCCGGTGGATGAAAGCACATGGGTTGTAAATGTAGAGTTATTTCCGCCACCGTGTTCTGCATGGATAACAAGACATATATCAAGTACCTTAGCTTCAAGGTCAGTATATTTTCCGTCTGTTCTAAGAAGTCTTAATATATTTTCCGCAGTGGAAAGACCTTTTTTCGGCCTGTGTATAACAAGACTCTTATCCTGATAATAATGTCTATACGCCTGATAGCCATATGATGCCATAACAGGGAGCTGAGCTATAAGTCTGAGACACTGATTAAGTACATTTCTTATGCTTATATCGTTTGGATCCGGGTCATATGAATACAATGTCAGTACGCACTTTTGCAATACATTCATCATATCTTTGCTCGGTGCTTTCATAATTACATCACGGTTAAATGAGCCCGGCAACTCTCTGAGTTCTTCAAGGGTAGCAACAAATTCTTCAAGTTGCTTTTCTGTTGGCAGCTTGCCAAACAAAAGCAAAAATGTTGTCTCCTCAAAACCATATTTGTTGTTGCGGAATCCGTTTACAAGTTCCTGAACCTCATATCCCTGAAAATATAATTCTCCGGGAATAGGAAGTCTGACTCCGTCCTGTACCTTAAATCCCATAACATCCGATACTTCTGTAAGACCGGTAAGGACACCTCTTCCGTTGGAGTCTCTAAGTCCGCGTTTTACATCATATTCCTCATATAAATTCTGGTCTATTTTACCCGAATCATTGCAAAATCCTACGTATTCATCCAATACTCTGTCTAAATTAAATTCTGCCACATCATCATCTCCTTTTTTTCGAATACGGCATTCTTTTATTGCTCAAAATAATCACTATATATACTGTAACTGTATGAATATGAATCTATCTTTCCTGTTTCATTATTCTGATATCCATATACAGATATGTATCCATTATCGTCGGAATACCACAGACTGTATGAATTAGAATAGCTATATTCATTTACGCTAAAGTCTTCCTCTAAATCTCCGTATACGGCAACTATATCATCACCTGTCATTCCAAGAGTTAATCCGCCCGGAAAAACTACGTCATAGCTGCAATATCCATCTTCAACTTCGATTTCCGTAACATACGCATGCACAGGCAATATTGCATTTGCGGTAAAGTTATCTATGCCAACCGCTATCTTATTACCCTCTTTTTCAAGATAAGTCCAATCAGAAGAGTATCCTGCCAGATAATCCGGTGCTGCCGTATCAAGTTTCCATCCGTTTTCAATGAATACAGACACAGGGACAGGTAACTGATAATGCACTCCGTCAACGGTTATTATGTTATCCAGTCTGTCTGCACTTGGTCCATCCGGTGCAAAATACAATGAATTTATGGATGGTGCCTCTGCACTGATATCTGACGGTGATATACTTACGCTGTCCGGCACTGCTGTATTTATAATGATTATATTGCTGAGTGTACCGGTTTCACCATCAACTTCCAATTCTATACCATCCTCATAGTCATCACCGGCATAGTCAAGGGCAGTGTAATTGTAGCTTTCACTCTCATATACATTCTCCGGTGCACCAAAGGCAAGTTTAATATCATTTATAGTGGAAACATTCATCATAACACCTGATGCTAATTCAATCTCCACTGTTCCCGGTATATCTTCTCTGTCAAGGTTTATACCAATTATATAACATTCCTCCGCAAGTGTCTCATTCAAATTATAATTATACAGACCGGCTATCAATGTTATACCGTCTTTTTCAAAGTAGACATATTCAGAACCGTTTCCTGCAAGATAAGTTGGCAAATTGCCAGCTTCCCAACCTTTTTCAGACCACTCAGAATACGGAATAGGGAACTGATATATTGTCCCGTCTATACGTATCTGATAATCGCGCCAGTCATCTGATAATTCCTCCGGCCATTCATATGCCGTAATGTCTGTTTCAGGTTCTTCTGTGTTTTCCGTCGTATCGTCTTCTGTGTCTGTATTTGTATCCTCAGTCGTCTTTTCCGCAGTCTTTATATCCTTTTCTTTGTCCTTGTCATCTTTTCCTATTACAAGCACTAAAACTACTGCTATAACCGCTATTGCCGCTATAATGCATCCAATGATAATACCCAGTCTGTTGCGACGTTTTGCATCAGCAGGAACGTCTGATGACATCATCGGTTCCATACTGAGATGCATGGACTGTTGTGTCATGGACACCGGTGCTCCGTAAGGCGATAAAGGTACCGGTGCAACAGGATAAATCATATTAACCGGCGTGTTTCCGTACAGGTCATTAAGCATCTGTCCCAAATTCTGATATCTGTCAGCAGCCCTTACGGCAAGACCCTTTGCAAGTACCGCTTCTGTCCTTGGTGATACAGAAACTCCCCAGGCAGAAGGTGACACATACTCATCTTTTTCCATACGTTCTATGCTGTTTGGAGGCAACTGTCCGGTAAGCATCTTATACATAGTTGCACACAGACTGTATATATCAGTCCATGGGCCCTGGTTTCCCTTTGCATAATATTGTTCCGAAGGGGCATAACCGTGTTTTAATATAACGGTAAATGTTTTATCCGTTTCACTTGATGTGCCTCTGGCAGAACCAAAATCTATTAATTTTATACGATTATCCCTGTCCACCATTATATTGTCCGGACTTATATCTCTGTGTACAACGCCTGCATTATGTACCTGATACAGGGACTCAAGGACAGGTTTCATAAGATTTAAAACTGTCATCTCAGATAATTTCCCGCCATAATTGTTAAGAAACTCCTTGAGATTAATACCGTTTATGTACTCCATAACTATATAACCGGTATTGTTTTCGTAAAAAAAATCCTTGACAGACACAATGCCCTGAAGCTGATAAAATTTAGACAGACTCTGTGCTTCCTCCACGTACCGTTTCAGACCTTTGTCATAGGTATCTTTCTTTTCATCCATAGGAAGCACCTGCGTGTTTTCCGGTGCTGTACTTGTATCTCTGCCGGCTATGCTGTCGGGAAAATATTCCTTTATGGCAATATAAGTCTGTAAATTCAAATCCCAGCCAATATAGGTTATACCAAATCCTCCCACACCGATTACTCTTCCAAGCATGTATTTGTTCTGGAGAACCGTAAACGGTCTGAGACAATTTTTCTTTTCTTCATACCGGCTTATCTCAAATCCACAGTGTGGACAGACATCATCATTTCCCGGCAAAGCCTGCATACAATTAGGACATCTATCATATCTGCTTTGCATTTTTCGTCCTCCCCTTCTATACCTATCTGTTATTAGCATAATACATAATTAATTTATTATAACAAAAAAAAACTCTTAAAACAACACATTTTACGGCTTTAATCCTGTTTTAAGAGTTTTTTTCCTATATATCAATAATGTATTTTTCGTAAGCATTGACAACTGTTGTATCGTTGTACTTTGACATTCTTTTGAAATCTCTTCCGTAATTTATGTGTACATGACCATGTGCAAACAGTTTTGGCTTATACATATCTATTATCTTGAGAAATGTCTTAAAACCCGTGTGAGGTAAATCTTCACTGTCGTTAAGTCTGTACGCCGGTGCATGAGTGATAAGAACATCTATGCCTTTATATTTTTTTATTTTTTTACCAAGCTTCTTAAAGCGTTTTTCCATTTCTTTTTCTGTATACTGGTTTTGTCCATAGTTATAGCACATACAGCCGCCCAGTCCCATTATCCTGTAACCGCCATACTCATATATATCGTCGTCTATGGATATACATCCGTCCGGCGGAGTTTCAGTATAACAATAGTCGTGATTGCCCTGGATATACAGCACGGGAACTTTTGCAAAAGTAGCTAAGAAAGACAGATACTGCGGAGCAAGATCTCCGCAGGATATAATCAAATCTATCCCCTCAAGTTTTTCTTTTTCAAAATAGTCCCAATAATATTTTGATTCTTCATCAGCAAGCAAAAGAACTCTCATATTCCGTCAAAGTACCTTTCTAAACCTCATCTTCCTCAGTTACACCTTTTAATTCTACTATAGCTTTCGCCTCATCCTTCAGCTCGTCAATCTCCGGTATATCTCCATCAATATTCTCAACAAGCCAATTCATCATCATAACGTCCTCAGGGTTAAGCCTTTTTCCGTTTTCATTTTTCACTATATCTCCCTGAGCTGTTATCAAATCCTGAAATGGAAAAAACTCATTATTTTCCATAAGTTTCTTAACAGTTTTCACAAGACGTTTTATGCCCTCCGGAATCCTTCTTGAATAAATCAGGTCCACAACTCCGGCAGAAAGTCCCCACCAGTAATTAAGCGCCTTAGCTTCGTTGTTTTCCTCCTCCTGCTTTATGACACCATTCAAAACGCTGTCTATAAGCTTGGCATAAAACGGTCCCCATAAACAGACAGGCATGGCAATATTTACAGGTTCATCTTCTTTTATGCTGTATAGTCCGAACTGTTTACTCACCTCATTAGGTTTTATCATATTCTGGTCAGAAACATATTCCACGCCTTTTTTCTTAAAATTGTCTATGGCAGCTTCACGTGATACATCTCTTGCCGTTGTCCATTCAAGGAACACTTTCGCCCTCGGATTAACCATCTGGGCTCCCAGCGCAAAAGCATTGATATTGGCAATTGTTCCTATGATAGGATAGTCAGCAAGGTATCCTATTTTTCCGTTTTCGCTCATGGCTCCTGCCATCATTCCTGCCAGAAACTTAACTTCGTAAAGCCTTGCGTAATATGTGCTGATTAGCTTATGGGAGGTGTTAAGAGAACAGTTAAATATCTCTACTCCCGGATTTGCTGCTGCAACCTTCAGACTGGCACCAAGCTGTGTGGAGGAAGTTGTAAATATAATATTAACGCCCATAAGCACCAAATCATTCATGGCTGTTATGGCATCCTCCTCAGAATTAAGATTATGAACCTTTATCGTCTTAATCTTATCCTTATAGTTCTCTTCCAGATACAGTCTTCCCAGTTCATGAGCATAAAGCCACTCCGATTCATCAGGGTCTTTATCAAACACAAAAGCGACCTTAACTTTTTTAGGTGTTGTGCTGAAAAGATATTCTGTAAGTTTCTTCCTTCCGGTTTTTGCAGGCTCCATACGAAGCTCCACCTCACCGCCTTTTGACTTCATAAGAAACTCATCCCACAAAGGCGTGAGTTTCTCCTTCATCTCATTTGAGGTGAGATTTTTTATGGCATCATAGCCATATATATCTATAAATATCAGAAATGCATCACCACTCGTAAGAGGTAATTTTCTGGTCTGTGTACTCTTTAATGCCGTAAGGAAGTTATGATGGGCAGAGCCAAAATCCTTTATCTGCTCTCCCGTCCACTTTTCATCCAGATTCTTCGCAGTAAGTTCCAGCAGCCTTTTAAAGCAACCCTCCTGACTGAATGACAGATAATTTATCTCTGTCAGCCTGTAAAAATCCATAAATTCATAATACATTCTTATTTGCGGATTGTTCTCATCATACTTGGGTATCTTTCTCGTAACATTAGCCGGCACAGTAACAGCTTCAAAATATTTCAGAACCGATACTCTTTTGTTTCCTTCCACAACATAAAATTTATTCATATACTCATACGCCTTTATGGGTTCACGTATTCCCTCTTCCAAATGACTGTCACAGAGACTTGACCATTTTGAGCCAAACTCTGTCTTGTAATCTAAAAGAGGCATAAAATTGTTTGCAAAGGCATATGTTCTTCCCACATTGCTTGTTCCAACTATCTGATCTATGGGTACTTGTACAAGCCCCAAATTTACTTCACTTTGTATATCAACGCCCTCAAGTATCTCATCAAGTACCGGCAAATACTCATTTTCACCCTTAGACACAGCATTTTTAAAAGCCTTCATACCTGCTTTTTGTGCTTTTTCATAATCGGGATATGCCATATAGTCTCCTTTCCCCGTAGGACTTCATAGTGAAATATATATGTCACTATGAAGTCCTACGGGGAAAGGAGACTATATGGC
>CAZKMB010000031.1:0-16266 GCA_964553965.1 uncultured Bacteroides sp.
AAGATTATCCTTACCGCCAAAAAGAGGATATAAGAACATTTTTGGAAGAATTTGAGCTTTCGGATGAAGACCGCGAAAAAATAGCATATGGCAATGCTGAACAATTATTTCATATTTGTAAATAAAGGAGGAAGTTGTAGTGCGTACAGTAATTATTACAGGTGCAAATTCAGGACTTGGATTTGAAACCGCAAAGAAAATTGCAAAAAATAAAGAATATGCCGTGATTTTGGCTTGTCGTAATATGGATAAGGCAAATGCGGCTGCAGAGGAAATTAAGGATGCTACAAGCAATGAAAATGTGACAGGTATGCTGATTGACACAGCTTCTCTCAATTCTGTGCGACAGTTTGCAAAGAATTATAACGAAGAAGTTTACGGAAAAGTCTATGCATTGCTTTTGAATGCCGGAATCAGTGGAATGCACGAAGGAATTACGGAAGATGGAATGGATGTTGTTTTTCAGACAAACCATTTAGGGCATTTCCTTTTGGCTAATCTGATGCTGCCTCATATGGAAGATAGCGGAAAAATTTTCTCCACAACCAGCGATATGCATGATTCTCCTATGGGAAAGATGAAATGGACAGGCACAGAGACGTTGGCACATCCCGGTACGGATTTTGCCATGTCGAGAATGCGTTATTCTTATTCAAAACTTTGTAATATTTACTTCGTCCATGAACTGGCAGAGAAACTAAAACAGCAAAATAGCGGTATTAGTGTGAATGCTTTTAATCCCGGTTTTATGCAGACAAATTTTGCAAAAGTGACTAAAAAGATGTCAATTATGGTGAAGCATACCATGCCGAAACGCTTCGGAGATTTGGGAAAATCCTCAGATGCTTTGGCAGAACTGGTTGTTAACGATACACTGGCAGTCACCTCTGCCAATTACTATGATCGCAGCATCAACGCCTGTGAAAGTTCTGAACTTTCTTATAACGAAGATAATGCCGTTGAGTTATGGAAAACCAGCGAGAAACTTTGTGGACTTTAACATTGGCCGGATATGAATCGGCATTTATCACAATACACCCGATACCCGGATTATTGGTGATTTTGCAATAAATCATCAGTTAATCTGAGTATTTCCGGGGCAATTTTTTCACGCTCTTTTTTTAAGGTCAGATTATAAAGAGGATATGCAAATGCCAAAATTATAATACCTATACTGCCGATTACGATTCCGAACAGCAGACCGTAAGAACCTAAAAAGTTGCCAAAATCAGACAGAAAAAGGCTCATGCCGGCACCCATAATCAGTGTGCCTGCCAAACCTACCAGAATAGAAAACATGGTAGCTTTTTTTGTGACGCCTTCGTCAAGAGCACGGAGCTGTTCCATCTTGTCTGTCTCCTGAGGTATATATTTTTTTCGTATTGCCTGAACTTCTTCCTGCTGCTTTGCGGAGTAAGTAAGTTTAAAAGATTCTTTATTTTCCATAGATAGCCTCCATATACAAATAAAATATTTTACAGCTTTGGTATTCTGACAGTAAATGTTGTGCCTGAACCCAGAGTGCTTTCGACAGATATTTCGCCGGATATAATATCCATCACGCGTTTTACAAGGGCAAGACCCAAACCATTTCCCTGAGTGGCATGGGAGGTGTCACCCTGATAAAATTTTTCAAATATGTGTTCCCCGACCTCGGCAGTCATACCGCAACCTGTATCTATGACTTGAACAGTTACACAATCCGGATTGGCTGAAAGATTTAAAGAAACAGTGCCACCGTCAGGGGTGAATTTAAAAGCGTTCGACAGCAGATTGTTCCATACAAGGCTGAGAAGTTCGCTGTCAGCTTTTATGTACACACCGTCTTCAATGTCTGTATCAATTGAAATGTTAGATTTTTCCCAAACATTTTCGTATTGGAGCAGACACTCGCAGAGCTGCTCACTTAAGTCATATGTATCGGATTTGGGATATATCTGTTGGTTTTCGAGGCGGTTCAGCTTTAAAATGTTTGTCATCATATCGGCCATTCGACGAGAACTATCGGTTATGCCCTTTGCGTACTCGATTCGCTTTTCGTCGGACAGTTCCGGAGCTTGTAAAAGAGTACCATAATTCTGCATAACAGTGAGGGGCGTTTTCATTTCGTGAGAAACATTGGCAATAAAATCAGTGCGCAATGTTTCCAGACTCCCTAATTCCTGTGCCATTTTATTAAAACATGAAATGATTTCATTGTAACTGTTATCCATACTCATCCTGCTGACAGGGGAAATACGGGTATCAAAATTTCCCTGAACAATTTCCCGTGTGGCGGATGCAATATGATTTGTGATTTTTTCACTGGTAAGTTTACGCCTGATTACATCAATGGTTGTAAACAGTATACTAAGCAGAATCACATTTAAAAAGGTTAACTTTGCAGCATGGTTCAGGTTATCTCCTGTTAATGTCAGGTTTAAATCCCTTGCCAGGGTGCTGACAAAAAGAGACATAGTACAGGTAACCAAAAAGGCAACCAAAATGAAAAAGAACAGATAGTGATAGGTTCCGCGAATAACATTGTGCCACAGATTCGCTTTTTTCATTTAATCACCGCCTTGTATCCCAGTCCATGAACGGTTTTGATTTCAAAATCATTGCAACCGGCTAACTTTGCGCGAAGCTTAGTCATATAAACATCCACAGCTCTCGGAGCCGTTTCCGTGTCTGCATCCCAAAACTCGTCCATGAGCTGTATCCGGGTGAAAGTCTTCTTTGGATAACTGAGGAGTTTATATAAAATAGAAAATTCCCTGTTTGTAAGGACTATTTCTTCATCGCACAGATATGCAGTGTGTTCGTCGGCATCCATAATAAAATTGCCAACTTCTATCTTTTTGGAGGCAGCAATATTAGCACGGCGCATAAGAGCACCTATTCGCAGATACAATTCATCCGGATCAATAGGTTTTACCATATAATCGTCTATGCCGATATTAAATCCCTTTTGCTTTGCGGCAATGTCATCTCTGGCGGTCATAAAGAGGATTGGAATATCCGCGTTTGTACTTCTGATGTTTTTGGCAAATTCAAAACCATCAACATCAGGCATCATAATATCTGATATAATCAAGTCAAACGTATACTCGTACAACGCATCATATGCATCATCCGCATTAAGACAGCCCGTAGTGTCATAGCCTTTGCTGTTTAAAAAGCAGCACACTGTTTTATTGAGTTCCCTGTCATCTTCTAAAACTAATATTTTAAACATTTTAAATTCACCTCGGCTTAAACATTGTTATAAAGTATATCATAAAAATGTTAATATTTTGTTTACGAATTCATAATGCTGTCGCTTAAAGAAACAATCTTGTCTGCGTATTTTTTTCGCCTTGAATTAAGAAACTTTTTGTAAATAGGATAGTTTATCAGGCACATAACCAATCCGGCAATTCCGATTACAAGGCCGGGTACAGTGGCATCGGACAACCCGATTACATCACTTATGTCAGTCATGATAAGACTCATGCCGCTTCCCATAATTAAAGCGGAAATGGTGCCAAAGGAATAGGCAAAAGCAATAGCAGGAGATTTAACTTTTTTGTCAAGATCCTTAAGCTCGTCTAATTCAGTATGTTCTTTTTCTGTGTACTGTGTTCTGATTTTTTGGATTAAATAATCTTTTTCGTTTTGATTCATGATAATTCCCTCTTTCCTGAAATAATATAAAAAATGTGTAAAAAATATTTACATCAAAGTTATTTTGTGATTGAATAATATAGGAAAAATGTTAGAGGGATGTTTTAGATATGTTTATGTTTTGTTAAAAAGAAAAAATTGAAAAAAGAAAAGGCAAAAGAGAAGTCTTAGTTAATATGGTTTATAAGAATGATGGAATTGGTTTTTTATTTGTAAGATTGTAACCCTTTTGCCCCTTGTACAGAGTAACATTTTACGGGGAATATGTCAATAAAAGCAGAATAAAAAATACAAAAAAATACAAAAAAACCATTTCAAAACAAAAATAACTCTACAAAACGAAAATATTTTCGGAAAAACGACGAAAAACAATAAAAATTACTGATTGTTAATCGAGGGCGGATTTTTAAGAATACGTGCAAAAAAGATTGATGATAAAAAATGAGTTTTTTTGTAGAATTTTTTTTTATATAGATGTATAATAAACATTCGGTTATATAATAATGCTATGAGAGTTTGGAGATGAAATTTTGGCAGAACAAAAAGATATTAACAAAAAAAGAAAAAACAAACGTACAAAACAGATAGAACAGATGCTGAAGATACTCGGTATATTTATGTGTGTAATGCAGCTTGTGGCAGGGATTGTGGGAGTTACATATCTGATAAAGCTTGATATGTTTCCGGCAAAGTACATAATTATATTTGCGGTGGTTTACCTTATTCTGACAGTGATATTTTTTATATTGCAAAGATGGACAAAGGCGGGAATTGTGACAAAATTTATGTCTATAGTGGTCATGGCGGTGACTATCGTGGGCTGCATGTATATGGATTACACATATAACCATGTTCAGAATATGATGGGGATAGATACAAAGATAGATAATGTTCATATATATGTGTTAAAAGAAGATTCGGCACAGAATATACAGGATGCCGCAGATTATACATTTGGAATAATCAAACTCCAGGATAGGGGAAATACCGACAAAGTTTTGACAGATGTCAATAAAGAGCTTGGAAAAGAAGTTGCAGTTGCTGAGTACGGAAGCGTTATGGAACTTATGCAGGCATTGTACGATAAAGAGGTTGGTTGTATAGTTTTAAACAGTGCATATATAAGCATCGTGTCAGAGGATGATAACTATAAGGATTTCAATGACAGAGTAAGGTCAATCGCAACAAAGAGCATAGAAACAGTGGTGGAATCGGAGGTTATACCTGATGAATATCTTTACAGTGGAGACAGTGTATTTACCGTATATATAAGTGGAGTGGACACCAGAAGTTCTGCAAATGAAAACAGTAACAGTGATGTAAATATTCTCCTTACCGTAAATATGGATACAAGGCAGATACTTATGATAAGTACACCGAGAGATTATTATGTTCCTCTTTCAATATCAAATGGTGTGTGCGATAAACTTACACATGCGGGTATATATGGTGTGGATGTATCAAAGGATACGCTTGCCATGTTGTATGGAGTTCATGTGGATGACTATGTTAGAATAAACTTTACCGGATTCAAAAAAATCATAAATGAACTTGGCGGAATTACCGTGTATTCCGATCAGAGATTTGGATGGGACGGCTATGTATTCTCGCAGGGTGAAAATACATTGAACGGCGATCAGGCACTTGCATTTGCACGATGCAGAGCATTTTCTGACGGTGACAGACAACGAGGAAAAAATCAGATGGCAGTCATAGAGGCTGTTATCAAAAAAATGTTGTCATCTGAAATGCTGTATAACTATACAGATATATTGGATGCCATATCCGACAGTATGATAACCAGCATGTCTTACAATGAAATTGCCGAGTTGGTTAAATTCCAGTTAAATGATATGCGCGGATGGGAGATACTTAAATACAACGTAAACGGATATGACAGTCTTAAGACTACTTATTCCATAAGCAATATGGCTACATACGTAATGCTTCCTAATGATGAAACCGTAGAGCAGGCAAAGGAATATTTAAGTCAGATGTACGATGGCAAAAAAATAACAATAAAATCAGAATAGACCGTTTGTATATAAATGGTAAATCAGTTGGGGCGTTTCGGCAGGTGCAGGAGTTCTTTGGTCAGCGGTTCTTTTATGAGCAACAGACATAGAACATATGCACCGAAAAACAGGATTGCTGAAACAAAAAGAGTCGTAAAACTACTCCAATTTGTAAAAATTAAACCGAAGGAACAGCCGACGGCTGCAAGATTGGCGGTAAACAGCTTAAAACAATGGACGTTACAGAAAAGCTTTTTTAACGAATCTTTCACAAAGAAAAGCTGTACTGCAAGAACAACAAGTTCAGCCGCCAGTGTGCCGATGGCAGCTCCAACGGCACCGTAATTCGGAATAAGGATTGCATTTAGAAAAAGATCTGCTGCTGCCCCTGCAATTTCGGACCACAGCACAAGCGTTTCCTTTCCCAGAGGTACAAGCATCTGTATGCCTATAAGATTAGTTAAACCAATAAAAATCAGAGTAGGCATAATGATTTTCATCGGTAAAACAGAACTGATAAAATCAATGCCTGACAAAAATAAAATACTATCCTCTGCAAATAAGATAAAATATAAAGTCAGAGGCAGGGATACAAGTAAGATAAAACGCAGGGTTTTATTTAATATGTGATAAAATTCTTTGGTTTCACCCTTTTCTATATAGTGGGATGCTCTTGGGAGCAAAACAACACCGGCAGAAGTGACCAGACTGACAAGGATGGTCTTAACCTTTACTGCGGCAGTGTAGAATCCCACTTCTGTATCATCCTTCATAAAACCAAGCATAACATTGTCAAGGTTGGTGTAGATTGTTGCGGCTACAGATACCGCAAAGAAAATGAGCATGGGTTTAAGATGTTTTTTAAACTCGTAACCACCGGCCGGTTTAAGAAAAATATGCTTTCTCAGGTTGATAAAATTCAATATATTTGAAGCGGAGGCAGCAAATATGGTTATACCACCGTAAACTATATAATCACTGCTGTCGTGAATAAGCAGGAACATGGCAAAAAGAGCCACAAATTTAAAAATGACGGACCGTATGGTTATGTAAGAATATTGCTCAAGAGCCTTATAAAGCCATTCGGTTCCCATAGCGTTAAGGAGTATGGAGATACCCATAACCATGAGCAAAGCTTTATCCTGATTAAATTTAGGTATAGCAACAACGGAAAAAAAGAAAACCACATAGGCGATTACAACGGTAATGATATTTAATATAAGAAGTTCCTGAACAGTTTTTGACAGGAGCTTTTTATTGTCCCTGATTTTTGCGCAGGTTCTCACTCCATAAGTGGGGATACCAAGTTGGGCAAACATAGAAAAATATGCAACCACGGATGTTGCAAAGGTTACTTTACCCATACCTGATGGCAACAGGATCCTCGTTACATAGGGAAATGTAATAAGAGGAAACAGGATGTTGGACATAGTAAGTAAGGCGTTCATTACCATGTTGAGTTTGACAGACTTTAAATTAGTATTATTTTCCATAGGGAACATTCTCCTGATTATCAAAGAAATCTATAATCTAAATCCTACCCTAAGAGATATTATTTGTCAAATGTCAGCTTTTTAATATTGACTTTTTCCGGATAATATATAAAATTAAGATATTGGACTATGCCTGTATGTAGCCGGAAAGGATTGTATATATGAATAGAAGAAGTGATGAACGTGAGATTAATTTAGTGGATATGATTTGGGCGGTATGCCTGAAGTGGAGAGCCATGTTGTTGTGGGGGATTATGTTCGCCTTGATATTAGGAGGAATAGGATATTACAACAACGTCAGAGAACAGGATATAGAGGCTCTTGAAGGAAAGCTGACGGATAAAGACCGTATACAGGTGGATACATACCTTACGTATCTTGAGCTTTATGACATTCAGAAGGATTACAATGAAAATGCACCTTTGATGCAGCTTAATCCTGATGAGTTTTATGTTAATGTGCTGACATATTATGTTGATAATCACCATGTGGTGGAGTATCCGGTTATATCTGAAACTGATAATATATATGCACTGGTACAGTCATACAGAACAGTGCTCAGGACGGACACATTTACAGATGCCATAGCTGAAACCATGGAAATGGGTGAAACCGAAAAACGTTATAGTATTGAATTAGTTGATTTAAATAATGCGTATGGTGATATTGCTGTTCCGTCAAACTCCTATAATATGATGACGATAACCGTATATGGTGAGACTTTACAGGATTGTGAGAAACTTTCTGCCCTTGTGCAAAGTACCATAGAGGAAAGTAAAACAGGGATTGAGAACCAGTTTGGAGCTCATGACATAACATTGATTGACAACATAACAAAACAGGTGTCGGATATAGGTTTATCCGTTTATAAGAAAACAAATGTAGATAACTTAAACTTATATAATACCGGACTTGAAAGCAGTGCAGCAAACCTTTCGAGTTCAGCTCTTTCCTACGCGGATGTCGTAAAGGAAAAGGAAGATAATGAGGAAAAAGATGTATCACAGATTGATATAAAATCGGTTGTTGTAGGCTTTGTTGTCGGACTGTTTGCTGTGATTTTTATATCTGCCATGGGATATATTTTTAATAAAAAACACAGATATGAGGATGATTATGAGAGAACATATGGTGTTAAGTTCCTTGGAACAGTGGGCAGCAATGTGACAGAAAAAAAGAAACTTTTTTCAGGTGTTGACAGAAGAATATATAAAAAACGTCATGCAAATATGCGTAAGCTTACCCCGGGTGAGGAAGAAGATATGGTTGCATCAGGTATAAAGCTTCTGGCAAAAAAGGCATGTGCAGATAAGGTATATCTTACCGGAGCTACCATAGATGAAGTTTCGGAAGATATTATCGATACGTTTACAAAGAGACTTGGAAAAGACGGTATAGAGCTTGTGGCTGGGAAACCGATTATATATAATGCGGAGGCACTTGAAAAGGCATCCGAGACAGGATACATTGTTATGATTGATAAGATAGGTGAGACAACCTATAATCAGGTATATGATATGCTTGACTGTTGCGATAATCATAAGATTTGTGTTTTAGGCGGAATACTGGTCAGATAAAGAGTGTAAAAGAGATAAGAACAGACACACAGTCTGCTCTTATCTCTTTTTAAATATGTATAAAATCAGCGTATATAAGAACAAATATAACAATAAGTATTAATAAAACGCCACAGGCTATATATTGTGCCACAGGTGTCCCTTTGCCGTATCTGATAAGAAAAAGCAAAGACAGGATGGTAAGTGCCATCCAATTTATAAATCCCCAGTTTTGGTAATCGTAGATAAGATTAAAACAGATACTTGTACCTTCCATAAGACCTGCTGCGGAATATAATCCTCCTGCCCATGTGGAGTAGTCAGGTATAATTCCAAGATATAGTCCGGAGGAGGTGTCAGATGCCGTTTCAATTACCAGATTGTACTGCCTGCCCTCGGAGAGGGCAAAATCATCAAATATAATGGTTGTATATCCACTGTCAGCTACGTCGTCTGAAGAAAATATCTGTGAATGGGCAAAGGAGCCGTCGGCATTGTAAAAAAGCAGATTGTATGTATCTGTATCAGAACTGTTATTTGATGCTCTCATCCATATATCTATGCCGGTAATGATTTTAGGGGTATAGATAAACTGAGTGTATACTTCGTCGGCGGAAACAAAAGCGGTAATTGCATCCTGAATTTCCTCATCTGTTTTATCCGGCTCATCCTCGTCGGCTTTTGGAAATGCCACATCATAAGAAAGATGTCGGGGCTCTTTTTTGTCTGATATTAAAATTATTGAAGACAATATACAGTATAAGATTAATATTATGATGATTTTGAGTATTTTTTTCTTGTCATTCATGGTTAAGACTGCACCTCCTGACCGGCTCTGTTTTTGATATGGTACCCGTAATATGATGATATAAATAAAAACATAAAAGGATTGTAGTTAAAATCCGGCATATGGTGTTCCATTACACAGTGGATGGATATAATGGCAATTATGGTCAGGGTGATGTAGTCGTGGTGCTTTCTTGCACGGTAGGCTGTCAGGGTAAATAACAGCAAAACACATATAAACACAAACAAACCATAACGAAACAATATGGACAGGTAGGAGGAATCGATAAAATTATAACCGGATGCTCCCGGGGAGCTGTAGTTAAGCCAAGGCAGGGTATATCCTCCGTTGCCCGTCGTTTTAATATTTTGCCCCCATAATTTTATGGAGTAATTGTCAAATAAAGTATGTCCTATATACAGGCGGTTTGACATAAGGCTGTCCAGCTTGACCAAGAGGGGATTATTGACATTCCAGAGATAGGAAAGACCTATGGACAAAGCGGAACAAAGTAAGGGCAACAGGGTTAAGAGGAAAGATGCTTTTTCCATACCCTTATGCACAACAGATTCAGCTTTAATATGGTTATGTGTAAGTTTGTATATAACAAGCGCAAGTGAAAAGATGATGAGACATAAGGTGCTTGTTCTTGCAACACAAAAATGATATATGCCATAGGCAAGCCCCGGCATAAGGGCTATCTCAATGTATGTGATTTTATCCTTTCGGATAAAACCCCAGGCAAGACAGAGAAAAAGGATGTAGGAGGCAAAATCCGTAGGATAGTTAATGCCAAATGAAATTCGGTTAAGTCCGTCGGCATTTTTATATATAAGATTATTTAAAATACCTGATGTTGAACTGAGTATTATTATGAAAAGGGATAAACTGACGGTTGCGGTAAATACAGTGATTAGCTTTTTGAAATCTATATCAATAAAAGCTATGGTAAAAAATATAAGCTCAAGCAAAATGCCGTGATTGCCCTGAAGGTAAGCAAGCAGGAAACCGCAGGAGCAAATGCCAAGAATCATATATAAAGGCAGATTATCCCGGAATTTAAGCAGACTTTTACCGACAAACAATAAAATGAGTAAAAACTTTAGTGACATATGATAGTATGGATGCCAGTTTATGGTAAAGGTTGTGCTTCGCAAAAAAGCCTCGAATACAAAAAGACCATACAGGATAAGAATTGTATAATCTAATATGACTAAAACATTAGCGGATTTGTTGTTTTTTAACATGGGAACAGACCTCTTTATATATTTATTTTAATTATATCAGTTTATTTTAGCACAAAAAAAACAGATGTGAAACACAAACTTAAAAGGCGTAAAACTTGACAGGAAACCACAAATAGAATAATATAGACAATGTATTGCTACGTTTATTTTTATATAAAGGAGAACTTATGAAGGGAATTATACTTGCCGGAGGCTCCGGCACACGTTTATATCCGTTGACAAAGGTGACATCAAAGCAGTTGTTACCTATATATGATAAGCCTATGATATATTATCCTATGTCTGTGCTTATGAATGCAGGAATCAGGGATATACTTATTATCTCTACACCACAGGATACACCGAGGTTTGAAGATTTACTTGGGGACGGGCATCAGTTTGGGGTCGATCTGACCTACGCAGTTCAGCCGTCACCGGACGGACTTGCCCAGGCGTTTATCATAGGAGCTGACTTTATCGGTGATGATACGGTGGCTATGGTTCTCGGAGACAATATATTTGCCGGACACGGATTAAAGAAAAGGTTGAAGGCTGCCGTTGCCAATGCTGAATCAGGCAAGGGAGCAACGGTGTTTGGATACTATGTGGATGATCCGGAAAGATTTGGCATAGTTGAGTTCGATTCCAAAGGCAGAGCCATATCTATAGAAGAAAAACCGGAAAATCCTAAAAGTAATTATTGTGTAACCGGACTTTACTTTTATGACAACAGGGTGGTAGAATACGCTAAAAATCTCAAACCATCAGCAAGAGGCGAACTGGAGATAACGGATTTAAACAGGATATATCTTGAAGATAACCGGCTTAATGTGGAACTTCTCGGGCAGGGGTTTACGTGGCTTGATACAGGAACACATGAGAGTCTGGTTGATGCCACAAATTTTGTAAAAACCGTGGAAACTCATCAGCACCGCAAGATAGCATGCCTTGAAGAGATAGCTTACTTAAACGGATGGATATCTAAGGATGATGTTATGGAGGTTTACGAGGTTCTTAAGAAGAATCAGTATGGTCAGTATCTTAAGGATGTTGTAGACGGCAGGTATAAGGATGAACTCAGGTAGAAATTATAATGAATAATAACCCTGATTATAATGGAGGATTAGATATATATGAGTAAGACAATAATCGTAACCGGTGGCGCCGGATTTATAGGAAGCAATTTTGTATTTCACATGTTGGGAAAGTATCCTGATTACAGAATCATCTGTCTGGACAAGCTTACCTATGCAGGTAATCTCAGCACACTTGCTCCTGTTATGGATAAACCTAATTTCAGGTTTGTAAAGGAAGATATCTGTGACAGAGAGGCAGTATATAAGCTTTTTGAGGAAGAAAAACCGGATATAGTAGTTAACTTTGCCGCAGAGAGTCATGTAGACCGATCCATTGAAAATCCGGAGGTATTTTTAAATACAAACATAAACGGTACGGCTGTGCTTATGGATGCCTGCCGCAAGTACGGCATAGAGAGATATCATCAGGTATCTACCGATGAGGTGTACGGTGATCTTCCTCTCGACAGACCTGATCTGTTCTTTACGGAGGAGACTGCTATACACACAAGCAGTCCGTATAGCAGTTCAAAGGCGGGAGCAGATTTGCTTGTTCTTGCGTACCACAGAACTTACGGACTTCCTGTTACCATATCAAGATGTTCAAATAATTACGGACCATATCATTTTCCGGAGAAACTTATACCGCTCATGATCGCAAATGCATTAAATGATAAGCCTCTCCCTGTATACGGAGAAGGTCTTAATGTGCGTGACTGGCTGTATGTGGAGGATCACTGTAAGGCGATAGACCTCATTATTCATAAAGGAAGAGTGGGCGAGGTTTACAATATCGGCGGACACAATGAGATGAAGAACATAGATATAGTAAAAATTATCTGTAAGGAGCTTGGTAAACCGGAAAGTCTTATAACCTATGTAACAGACAGAAAAGGTCATGATATGCGTTATGCTATCGACCCGACAAAGATTCACAACGAGCTCGGCTGGTTGCCGGAGACTAAGTTTGCAGATGGAATTAAGAAGACCATTCAGTGGTACCTTGATAACCGTGAGTGGTGGGAGACAATCATTTCGGGAGAGTATCAAAATTACTACGAGAAGATGTATGGTGATAGATAGTATGTAAGAATGCAGAGGTTTACTTTATGAAAGTTTTAGTAACAGGTGTTGCCGGGCAATTGGGTCATGATGTGGTAAATGAGTTGGTTTTTAGAGGTCATACCGCAATCGGCAGTGATATATCAGAAAAATATAATGGAACAGATGACGGTACAGCGGTAACCACGGTAAGATATATTGGTATGGACATTACCGATGCTGAAACAGTCAGGGCAAGGGTGATATATGAGCAGCCGGATGCCGTTATTCACTGTGCTGCATGGACCGCTGTTGATGCCGCAGAGGAGCCTGATAATAAGCCGAAGGTCAGGGCGGTTAACTTCGTGGGAACTAAAAACATAGCTAAAACCTGTGGGGAACTGGATATCCCCATGATGTATATATCCACTGACTATGTGTTCAACGGTCAGGGTGAGAAACCGTGGAAGGCTGACTGTAAGGATTTTGCACCCCTTAATTATTATGGAGAAACCAAGCTGATGGGGGAGAATGTGGTAACCGCCAACTGTGACAAATTCTTCATAGTCCGTATAGCCTGGGTATTTGGTTTAAACGGAAAAAACTTTATAAAGACTATGTTGAACGTGGGCAAGAATCATGATACGGTCAGGGTCGTGAATGATCAGATAGGTACACCGACATATACCTATGATCTGGCAAGACTCCTTGTGGATATGATGGAAACAGAAAAGTATGGTTACTATCATGCCACTAACGAGGGTGGATATATAAGCTGGTATGATTTTACCTGTGAGATATACAGACAGGCAGGATATACAACTAAGGTTTTACCTGTAACCACAGAAGAGTATGGGGTTTCTAAGGCTGCAAGACCTTTTAACAGCAGACTTGATAAGAGTAAGCTTGTTGAGGCGGGATTTGAACCGCTGCCTGTTTGGCAGGATGCTGTTAGCAGGTATTTGCGTGAATTAGACTAATGTTGTGACAGATAGGAGAAGGAATATGAAGACAATTGCGATTGCAGGTACGGGATATGTTGGATTGAGTATTGCTACATTGTTGTCTCAAAATCATAGAGTATATGCTGTTGATATAATAAAAGAAAAAGTTGATATGATTAACAATAAAAAATCTCCAATTGTTGATAAAGAAATAGAAGATTTTCTTGAGAATAAAGAGCTTAATCTTACAGCAACTACAGATCCATGTGAGGCATACAAAGATGCAGAGTATGTTATTATTGCCGCACCAACAAATTACGATACAGAAAAAGATTTTTTTGACACATCAGCAGTTGAAAATGTTATTGAGACAGTTTCCAAATATAATTCAAATGCTATAATTATCATAAAAAGTACGATACCGGTTGGATATACTGAAAGTATAAGGAATAAGACAGGTAATAAAAACATACTTTTTAGTCCGGAGTTTTTAAGAGAGAGTAAAGCATTATATGATAATTTATACCCAAGCAGGATTATTGTTGGTACAGATCTTAAAGATGACAGGTTAATTGATGCTGCTGAAGAGTTTGCAAATCTTCTGAAAGAAGGTGCAATCAAGGAAAATATAGATACTCTTATAATGGGGTACACAGAAGCAGAGGCTGTAAAACTTTTTGCCAATACTTATTTAGCGTTACGGGTTTCATTTTTTAATGAATTGGATACTTATGCTGAAATGAAGGGTCTTGACACAAAGAAAATAATAGATGGTGTGTGCCTTGATCCAAGGATTGGTGCACATTATAATAACCCGTCGTTTGGATATGGTGGATACTGTCTGCCTAAAGATACCAAGCAGTTACTGGCAAATTATAAGGATGTTCCTCAAAATTTAATTAAAGCCATTGTTGAAAGTAATAAAACAAGAAAAGATTTTATAGCTGACAGGGTATTAGAAAAGGCTGGATATTATAGATATTTCAATAAAAACAGCTTTGATAGCAATATCGAAAAAGATACAGTTATTGGAGTTTATAGACTTACCATGAAGAGTAATTCTGATAATTTTCGTCAAAGCTCAATACAGGGTATAATGAAGCGTGTCAAAGCAAAGGGAGCCACTGTAATTGTATATGAGCCAACTTTAGAAGATGGAAGTACTTTTTTTGGTAGTAAGGTTTGCAATGATTTTGAACAGTTTAAGTCTAATTGTGATATCATAATTTCAAACAGATTAGAGGAAAATCTTAAAGATGTAAAAGACAAAGTATATACAAGAGATATATACGAAAGAGATTAGAGGGTTTTATGAAAGTTTGTTTTGCGGCATCAAGTGGAGGACATTTTGAACAATTATTAATGCTTCGTCCACTGATGGAAAAATATGACAGTTTTATCATGACAGAAAAAACAGAATACACAGTAAAAACGGGCTCCGAAAGGATTTATTATCTGAAGCAGATAAATAGAAAAGAAAAATTGTGGATTTTAAAATTTTTAGAGATATTTGCTGCATCCATTATAATTTATTTTAAGGAAAAACCTGATGCGGTTATTTGTACGGGTGTGTTAGCTATGATTCCCATGTGTCTGATATGTAAGTTTTTTAGAAAAAAACTTATATACATTGAATCGTTCGCGAAGGTGACATCTCCTACTGTGTCTGGTAAATTGCTATATAAATTTGCCGATCAGTTTTATGTACAATGGAAAAGTATGCTTGATGTATTTCCAAATGCCATATATTTAGGCGGTATATATTAGATGATTTGAGGTGACAGGATGATTTTTATTACATTGGGATCTCAGAAGTTTCAATTCAACAGGCTGTTGAAGAAGATTGATATGCTGATTGAGCAAGAAACAATAAAAGAAAAAGTATTCGCACAAAGAGGCTATAGTGACTATAAACCGCTTAATTATGCTTATGAGGATTTCTTGAACAGAGATGATTTTCAATTTAAATTAAAAGAATCTGATATTGTTATCACACATGCCGGAACAGGAGCCATAATTGGAGCTGTGAAAGCTGAAAAAAAGGTTATTGCTGTTCCGAGACTGAAAAAATATGACGAGCACGTGGATGATCATCAGGTGCAGATTGTTAAACAGTTTTCAGAGATGGGGATTATTGAACCCTGCTATGATGTTGATGATTTAGATAAAGCGTATGGCAAAGTCTTAAATACAGAGTATAAAGAGTATGTATCGAATACGAATGTCATTATAAAGAGTATAGCTGATTATTTGGAGAAGTAGAGTATGAAAAT
The DNA here is from genome assembly GCA_964553965.1 of uncultured Bacteroides sp. Lineage (GTDB taxonomy): Bacteria > Bacillota > Clostridia > Lachnospirales > Lachnospiraceae > Coprococcus_C. The sequence goes on from CAZKMB010000031.1 coordinate 16,057, forward strand.
TCTCGTTATATCAAATATGTATCCGAGCAGGAAAAATCCCAGTTATGGGGTTTTTGTTAAAAGTTTTTGTGAGAGTTTAGATGATTTGAAAATAGATTATTCTTGTGCAATTATGCATAAGGCGAATGGTAGAATAGAAAAAATCGTACGATATGTTTTGTTTTATATTACATCATTTTTTAAAATATTATTTTTAAAATATGATATAAT
>CAZKMB010000032.1:0-15989 GCA_964553965.1 uncultured Bacteroides sp.
AAGTTCTGAAGGTACATAAAAAAACAGTATCGGTTATGCGATACTGTTTTTTTTAAGATATGAAATAATATTATAAAATACAGGATAAATGCAAGATAGAAAAAAATCGCTTGACAAATTTCTATAAATGTATATAATAGATGTTGTGTGTAACTTTTATATAGGGGATTGGTCAAATGGTATGATAGGGGTCTCCAAAACCTTTGGTGGGAGTTCGATTCTCTCATCCCCTGCTAAGAAAAGAAAGCCTTAAAGCGTTGTATATACAAGCGCTTCAAGGCTTTTTCTTTTTGCCATCAAGGTGGCAAATAAAGGTAAAAAAGAGCAAATAATTACGGAATATTCCTTATCTAATTTTCTATGAGAGAAATTAAATTCTTCTCGGAAATATGCGGATGCTTTTTTTTTGACCGGCTAATAAAGCAATAAAAGAAAGGAAAAACAAGATGATAATTAGCAGAAAAACAACAAGGAAATCGGCAAAGTATTTTACAAAATTGGAAAAGCTGTTATGGAGTAGTTCCGTTGCAATAATTGTGCTGTCGTTTTGTATCTTTGACCGGATAAATTATATGACGCTGACGGCATCATTAATAGGGGTGACTTCATTGATTTTTAATGCAAAAGGGAATCCGGTTGGACAGTTTTTAATGATAATATTCAGCCTGTTATATGGAATGATATCTTTTTCGTTTTCCTATTATGGAGAAATGATTACATATTTGGGAATGACCATGCCGATGGCAGTGTTTGCTCTGATTTCATGGTTGAAGAATCCGTATAAAGGGAATAAAGCTGAGGTAAAAGTGAATCATATCGGGGCGGTAGAGACACGGCTAATGTTGATTGCTGCCCTTGGAGTTACGGTTTTGTTTTATTTTATTTTGGAGTTTTTTGATACAGCGAATATAATTCCAAGTACAATTTCCGTGACCACAAGCTTTCTTGCAGTGTATCTTACATTTAGAAGAAGTCCTTTTTTTGCTCTGGCATATGCGGCAAATGATGTCGTGTTGATTATTCTTTGGGTATTGGCAAGTATTGATTCAATACGTTATGTATCGGTTGTTGTATGTTTTATAGCATTTCTTGTAAATGATATGTATGGATTTTACAGCTGGCAGAAAATGAATAAACGACAGAAAAATGACGGAGTTGGCGTATAAACAGTTATTTTAATTAAATAGAAGCTATAATTTCTTCCGCAATAACTTTTTTAGAAAGACATTTATCCATAGCCTGTTTTTCGATGTAATGATGTGCTTCATCTTCATTCATTCCGCGATTGCTTATCAGAATCCACTTCGCCTTATTAATCAGACGAATTTCAGTCATTTTATCTTCAACAGATAAGGTCTTTTCTTCGGATAAACGTAATCGTTCCCGTCCGCTTTCCAACCAACTCAGGGCATAGCTTAAAGTGGATTTTGGTGTTGGCTTTGGCAATGTAAAAATGCCATAACCAACAACTTTAGCATGTATATCAGCGTAAATATCATTTTTTACAAGCAATAAAACCACGGATTGTCTGTTGCTGCTTATGTCTATGGCAAAACGTATACCATTATCATCCGGTAGTGGTGAATTTATTATGATAAAATCATAAGTTCTTTCAGTAAGGATTCTCTTAGCTAAGCTTACACTTGAAATGGTATCCACGGGATTATATCGCGCATCAGGAAACATTCCTGATATGGCTGTTGTGAAATTATCTGTTGCAGACACTATGAGTATGCTGTAAATACGTTCTTTTAAACTCATTTTGTCAACTCCTTGTTTTTGGTATAGTTTAGCTGTTACAATAGATATCTATGATTGAATCCGGGATATGTTTTTGTATAAATTTACTTGCTACGGCAATTTCACGAGCCTTGTCTATGCTGTCAGGTAACGGAGTAAACTGTTTTAGTGTATTGCAATCTGCCTTATACAAATTTATGTTGGAAGGAGCCTGTAAAATCAGTTGCTTTTTTATACCGTAGAGACTGGCATAAATCAGCAGGGAAAATGCAAGGTAAGGATTTGCTCCGGGGTCTGGCGAACGAAGTTCAGCACGTTTGTGTCCGGGAACATCGGCAGGAATTCTTATGAGCTGGGAGCGGTTTTCACCTGACCAGGAAATATATCCGGGAGCCTTATCTTTTCCGAATCGTTCATATGAGTTTTCAAGTGGGTTTAAAAATATTGTCATGTCAGGAATTTTTGACAAAATACCTGCAATCATAAAATCAAAGTCTTCAGTATTATTTGACGAGTTTACTGACATGTTAATGTGAAAGCCATTTCCGGGTTTTCCTTTAATTGGTTTTGGACTAAAATCAGCATACAAGCCATTGCGATAAGCAACAGTTTTGACAACAGTCTGAAATGTCATTGCATTATCAGCCGCAGCGAGAGGGCTTGAGTATCGAAAATCAATTTCATTCTGACCCGGGCCTTCCTCGTGGTGGGAGCTTTCCGGTTTTATTCCCATCTGCTCAAGGGTAAGACAAACCTCACGTCTTATATTTTCACCTTTATCTTCAGGAGCAATATCCATATATCCGGCATTGTCATAGGGTTCTTTTGTAGGTTTTCCTTTTTCGTCTAAATTAAAAAGATAAAATTCCTGCTCAGCACCAAAGAAAAATTCATATCCGGCATTTTCTGCTTCCTCTACGGCTTTTTTTAAAATAGATCGGGAGTCACATTCAAATATACTGCCATCGGGATAGGTAATATTGCAGTACATACGAACAACGCGTCCATGTTCCGGTCGCCATGGAAGAGGCATAAGGGTATCAGCTTCCGGGTGTAATATTAAATCGGAATGAGCTTCGTCGCCAAAACCTTCTACGGCAGATGCATCAATAGGTATTCCGTATTCAAAAGCACGTGGGAGCTCAGATGGCATAATTGATATATTTTTTTGTTTGCCGAATACATCACAAAAGGCAAGTCGGATAAATTTAACATCCTCCTCTTCAACGTATTGCATAACCTCCTGTTTTAAATATTTCATTATACATCTACCTGCTTTCTTTTTATTTTATTTATGTGGTCATTATATCATACATAATTATTTTTGTTTATGTTTTTTTTTTTTAATATTGACAACCTTTTTTTGCTGGTGTATCATCTTTTTTGTAAAGGCAAAGGCGTCTTTAAGGTAAATACCTTAGAACGTTTTTGCCTTTTTTTGTTTATTTTTTGTTAAGGAGGAAAAGTGTATGTCATATGTAGATGAGGTAATTGAAAGAGTTGTAAAGGAAAATCCGGCAGAGCCTGAATTTCACCAGGCCGTCAGGGAAGTTCTGGAATCATTAAGAGTTGTAGTGGAGGCAAATGAAGATAAATACAGGAGAGAAGCATTGCTGGAGAGACTGGTTAATCCGGAAAGACAGTTTAAATTCAGGGTATCCTGGGTAGATGATTCAGGTCAGGTTCAGGTTAATACAGGATACAGAGTCCAATTTAATAGTGCAATAGGTCCTTATAAAGGGGGGCTTAGATTACATCCGTCTGTAAATCTTGGGATAATAAAATTTTTGGGCTTTGAACAGATTTTTAAAAACTCTCTTACCGGTCTTCCTATAGGCGGAGGAAAAGGTGGTTCAGATTTTGATCCTAAGGGTAAATCTGACAGAGAAATCATGGCATTTTGCCAGAGTTATATGACAGAGCTTTGTAAGTATATTGGTGCAAATACTGATGTTCCGGCAGGGGATATAGGAACAGGAGCAAGGGAGATAGGATATCTTTTCGGTCAGTACAAGAGAATAAGAGGATTGTATGAGGGAGTACTCACAGGAAAAGGATTAAGTTATGGAGGTTCGCTTGCGAGAACTGAGGCAACCGGATATGGATTATTATATTTGACAGAAGAATTATTAAAGCTTAATGGGATTGAGCTTAAAGGCAAGACTGTAGCGATTTCCGGCTCAGGAAATGTTGCTATTTATGCGGCGGAGAAAGCATTTAAATTGGGCGCAAAAGTTGTGACTGTCAGCGATTCTGACGGATGGGTATATGATTCTGACGGTATAGATGTGGCAGCTTTAAAGGAAATAAAGGAAGTTAAGAGAGCCCGTTTAACAGAGTATAAAAATTATCGTCCAAATTCTGAATACCATCAGGGCAGAGGCGTGTGGTCTGTCAAAGTTGATATTGCTCTTCCTTGTGCTACTCAAAATGAACTCCTGCTTGAGGATGCAAAAAAATTGGTTGAGAACGGATGTGTTGCTGTATGTGAGGGCGCAAATATGCCTACAACTATGGAGGCTACAGAATATCTTCAGAAACATGGTGTTATATTTGCACCGGGAAAGGCTGCAAATGCCGGTGGCGTTGCAACCTCTGCGTTAGAAATGTCACAGAATAGTGAGCGTGTCAGCTGGTCCTTTGAAGAGGTTGATTCAAAACTAAAGGATATTATGGTGAATATTTGTCATAATATGTCTGATGCAGCAAAGCGTTATAATGCGGAAGGTAATTATGTACTTGGAGCCAATATTGCAGGCTTTGAAAAGGTTGCAGATGCTATGATGGCACAGGGAATAGTATAAATACGACATATATTTGATGTAAGAAGAAGGAGAATTGTCCATGCCGACAGATATTTATCAGTCACCATTGTGTGAGAGATATGCCAGCAGAGAAATGCTAAATATATTTTCAAAGGATACAAAATTTTCTACGTGGAGAAAACTATGGGTTGCTCTTGCTGAAAGTGAAAAGGAATTAGGTCTTCCCATAACTGATGAACAAATTGAAGAAATGAAATCTCAAATTAATGCCATAGATTATGACAAAGCGGCACAATATGAAAACAAATTGCGACATGATGTAATGGCACATGTTCATACATTTGGCGATGCCTGCCCTAAAGCAGCAGGTATCATACACTTGGGCGCAACGTCATGTTATGTAGGTGATAATACGGACATAATTCTTATGAAAAAAGGTCTTATCAGGTTGAGAATACTTATTTTGAATGTGATTGAGGCATTGAGGGATTTTGCTGTTGAGTACAAAGGAGTACCTACACTTTCATATACCCATTTTCAGGCTGCACAGCCTACCACCGTGGGAAAGAGAGCCTGTCTCTGGCTGAATGATTTGATGTTTGATTTTGAACAATTGGAATTTCAAATTGATAGTCTCAGGCTTCTTGGTTGCAAAGGTACAACGGGAACCTGTGCCAGCTTTTTAGAACTTTTTGACGGTGATGAGACAAAGGTTGAACTTCTTGAAAAAAAGATATCCGAAAAAATAGGTTTTGACAAATGTCAGAGTGTAAGCGGACAGACTTATTCGAGAAAAACTGATTTTGCGGTGCTACAGGTTCTGGCAGGGATTGCACAGAGTGCAGCAAAGTTTTCTAACGATATACGGTTGCTTAGTCATTTAAAAGAGGTTGACGAGCCTTTTGAGGAAAGCCAGATTGGCTCATCCGCTATGGCATATAAGAGAAATCCGATGAGAAGTGAAAGGATTGCAGCCTTGTCTCGTTATGTAATCTGTGATTTGCAAAACGCTGCTGTCACCGCATCATCTCAATGGTTTGAAAGAACTTTAGATGATTCCGCCAATAAGCGTATATCTATCCCGGAAGCATTTCTTGCCACAGATGCAATATTGAATCTGTATATAAATGTTATAAGAGGGCTTAAAATCTATCCCGCAGTTATAAAAAAACATCTTGAGGATGAACTTCCTTTTATGGCAACGGAGAATATTCTCATGTATTGTGTAAAAAATAAAGGCAAAGACAGACAAAAAATACATGAGGCGATACGTCAACATTCAATTAAAGCAGCTGAGCAGGTGAAAATGTATGGCAAGGATAATGATTTACTTGAGCGTATAAAAAATGACATAAATTTTGGACTGTCCGGCGAGGAGATATATGCTTTGATGCAACCGGATAAATTTACCGGTATGTCTGAACATCAGTGTGAAAAATATATCAGGGAAACAGTAGATCCATTGCTGGCAGCTAATAAGGATTATCCCAAAGCGGCAGCTTATATAAATGTCTGAAAGGAAGGTGTCTTGTGTGCTTACATCAATTGTAGGAACTAACTGGGGAGATGAAGGCAAAGGTCGTATGGTGGATTTGCTTAGTGAAAATTATGATGTTGTAGTCCGCTATCAGGGTGGAAATAATGCAGGTCACACAGTGATAAATGATAAGGGTAAATTTGTAATGAATCTGATGCCTTCGGGAATATGCAGAGATAAAACTGTAAATGTTCTGGGCCCCGGACTTGTTATAGATTTGGAACACTTGTACGGAGAGGTTGAGGAGCTGAGAAAAAAAGGGGTCAAGGTAACACCGGCTCACTTAAAAATCAGCGACAGAGCTACCATATGTATGCCTTATCATAAGCTTATGGATTGTCTTGAGGAAGACAGACTTTCAGAAAAAAAATTTGGCTCAACACGAAGAGGAATCTCACCGGTTTATGCGGACAAATATATGAAAAAAACATTGCGTATGGGAGATTTGCTTCATATGGATTGTCTTAAAACAAGACTTGCTGACCTTGTTGAATGGAAAAATCTTACCGTGGAAAAGGGCTATGGTCACGCACCTGTTGACACAGGAGAATTATATTCATGGCTTGAAAAATATGGAAACTTTTTTGTGCCGTTTATATGCGATACTACTCAATATCTTGAAAAGGCGATTGCCGAGGAAAAATCAATAATATTTGAAGCCCAGTTAGGTGCATTAAGAGATATTGATTTTGGGATTTATCCATATACGTCTGCATCCACAACCCTTGCATCGTATGCTCCTATCGGTGCAGGCGTTCCATTTGCAAAGATAGATGAGAGTATAGGTATTATGAAGGCATACTCAAGTTGTGTCGGTGAAGGTCCGTTTACATGCGAGCTGTTTGGGGATGAGGCAGAAAAACTTCGTGATGCGGGGGCGGAGTACGGAGCCGCAACAGGAAGACCAAGACGGGTAGGCGGTTTTGATGTTGTTGCATCAAGATATGGTACAAAAATGCAGGGGTGCACTTACGTTGCATTGACAAAACTGGACGTGCTGGGGTATATGGATAAGATACCGGTTTGCACAGCTTATGAGATAAATGGTGTAAAAACAGATACATTTCCGGCAGGTATAGAAGAATTGTTATCTGCTAAGCCCGTATATGAATACTTGCCGGGCTTCCGCCAGGATATCAGTAACTGCAGAACTGCAAGTGAACTTCCGGAGAATGCACTTAAATATATCCGATATATAGAAAAGATGATCCAATGTCCGATAAAATATGTGTCTGTAGGTGCAGAAAGGGATGCTTATATTATCATGTATTAGGAAGGATAATAAAATGAACAATCAAAAGGTTTTAATTTTGAACTTTGGCGGTCAGTATGATCAGCTGATAGCGAGAAGAGTCAGAGAATGTCACGTCTACTGTGAGGTAATGCCTTACACTATGACTCTTGATGCTATAATAAAATTTAATCCAATAGGTATTATATTTACCGGCGGACCTGAAAGTGTATACAAAGAAGGTTCCTATCATCCGGCAGAGGGGATTTTTGAACTTGGTATTCCTATTTTAGGTATATGTTACGGATGCCAGCTTTTAGCCCATCATCTTGGAGGTATTGTAACTGAAGCCGAAAATGAAAATGCCAGAGAGTACGGCAGGACGGTCACCGATTATGATAATTCCTGTCCTTTGTTTGAAAATATTTCCTCTCAGGGTATTTCATGGATGAGTCACGGTGATTTTATGAAAAAAGTTCCTGATGGATTCAGAGTTTCGGCACAAAGTGAGAGATGTCCTAATGTGGCAATTTGTGATGATAAAAGGAAGTTTTATGGCGTTCAATTTCACCCGGAAGTCAATCACACGGAAAATGGTACCGTTATGCTTCATAATTTTCTATATAAAGTATGTGGTGCGGTGGGTGACTGGACTATGGAAGACTATATGAAACATGCCATAGGTGAAATCAGAAACAAAGTTGGCAATGGAAATGTTCTTTTGGCTCTCTCTGGTGGTGTTGATTCTTCTGTTTGCGCTGCCTTATTTGCCGAAGCCATAGGTACAAGATTAACCTGTGTATTTGTTGATCATGGCTTACTTAGGAAAGATGAAGCGTTAGAAGTGGAGAATGCATTTAAAAAATGGGACATAAATCTGATCTGTGTAAATGCACGGGAGCGTTTTATTAACAGGTTATCCGGTGTTACAGAGCCTGAGAAAAAACGGAAAATTATAGGTGAAGAATTTATCCGGGTTTTTGAGGAAGAAGGTCAGAAGATTGGTCAAACTGATTTTCTTGCTCAGGGAACAATTTATCCGGACGTAATTGAGTCCGGAAAAGAAAATGCAGAAACGATAAAAAGTCACCACAATGTAGGGGGCTTACCTGACTTTGTTGACTTTAAGGAGATTATTGAGCCTCTTCGCCTGCTTTTCAAAGATGAGGTTCGTGAGCTCGGAAGAGAGTTGGGGTTGCCTGAATATATGGTTATGCGCCAACCTTTTCCCGGCCCCGGTCTCGCAATCCGCATAATTGGCGAAATTACTCAGGAGAAGCTTGATATCCTGCGAGAAGCTGATTTTATTTTCAGGGATGAAGTTTCAAAGGCAGGTTTAAGTGATAAAATTAACCAATATTTTGCAGTCCTTACTAATATGCGGTCTGTGGGAGTTATGGGTGACGGAAGAACTTATGACTGGGCAATTGCATTGAGGAGTGTTACAACGGAGGATTTTATGACGGCAGAGTGGTCCCGCCTGCCCTATGATGTTTTGGATAAGGTATCGAATCGCATCGTAAACGAGGTACCTCACGTTAACCGGGTTCTGTATGATATAACAGGTAAACCCCCGGCAACGGTGGAGTTTGAATAATATCAATTTAACACAGAGTATTTTAAATGGCAGGTAGTCTTCGGATTTCGTTGCCAAATTAAGTGTGTAGTATGTCTTAAATGTTGATTAAAACCAGATTTGATTTTAACAAAATAAATACAAATAAATACACACCTATATATTCAGGCGGTGGTAATCCGGAAATTTATGAAGCAGATGTTTTCAGAATAGCAATTCCGTTAACAAAGGATGCGGTTAAACAAATTGAAAAGGAAATGGAAATAACAGAGAGAGCAATTTGTTTATGATATGATTTGTGAAAATCAGAAAATCAGTGTAGATGATATTGCGGCAAAACTGGATGTTACAAGAAGAACCGTATTGCGCGATGTACAAGAGATGAAGAAAAAGGATTATTTAGTAAAGAGCTCTTTGATGCGGCTTTAGTGTGCTATACATATTGAATAAGGATTTCTTTTAACGCTTCTGCTGCAAATGGTAAGGAGCGTTCTTTATTTTCAATAAGTAATATTTCACGATATGGAATGATTTCCTGTAAGTGTATCTGACAGACTTCACCGGAAGCAAGAGCCTGTCTTGCTAATTCTTTTGGCAGAAAGCCTAAACCCAAATTGTTTTTTACCATAGGGAGAATTTGATCAGTAGTTGCAGCTTCAAATTCCGGTTTCATAGTAAGATGATTAGAACGATAAAACTCATCATAAAAGCGATAAGTCATAGTATTTTCTCCCATGCAGACAAGAGGATATGAATAAATATCCTTAATAGAAAGGGATGAACAGGATAAGTTGCTAAATGAATTTCCACCGATAAGAATATCCTGAAACTGCATCAGAGAATAAGATTTCAAAGATGCAGGTATATCAGCAGGAGAAGCAACCACAGCAAAATCAACAAGTCCCTGCTTTACTGATTCAACTGCCTGATTTGTGAGATGGCTTTGGATACGGACACGAATATTCGGATGAGTTTCTTTAAATTCTTTTAGAACAGGCAGAAGCAAAAGATGCAGAGCAGTTTCACTTGAGCCGATGGAAACTAAGCCCTTTTGCAAACCGGTAAGCATTTTTATTTCGTCTTCTGCAGTCTGGAGCTGCTCGACGGCTATTTTGACATGAGAAAGAAGCTGCTCACCTTCCGATGTTAATGTGATTCCGCGATTGGAACGGATAAGAAGCTGACAGCCTAATTCATGTTCTAATAATTTAATTGTACGGGAAATGTTTGGTTGGTTACTGTGCAGTGCTTCAGCGGCAGTAGTCAGATTTTTATATTTGGCAACGTAATAAAAAATGCGATAGTATTCATAGTTTATATTCATAGCGACTCTCCTGTTGAATAAAATAGATATATATAAATGATATAACAACGATATCAAACATATATTTTACCGATTCATGCACAAAAAGTATAATACCAGATAGAAAAATATGCAACATAATTTAGGAGGATGCCAATATGAATAAAGATTTGACAGTTGGCAAGCCGGAAACGGTTTTGTGGAAATTTTGTATGCCTTTGTTTGGCAGTATCATTTTTCAACAGCTATACAATATTGCGGATAGTTTTGTTGCAGGAAAATTTATCGGTGAAAATGCACTGGCAGCAGTTGGCAACAGCTACGGTATAACTATGATATTTATTGCGTTTGCATTTGGATGTAACATAGGCTGTTCGGTTATTGTCTCCCGGCTTTTTGGGGCAAAAGAGTATAACAGAATGAAAACAGCAGTGTATACAACTCTGATTGCCAGTGCGGTACTATGCATTGGCCTGATGTTGGTTGGCATCCTGGGCTGTAGTCAGCTTTTACAGATAACCAACACACCGGAAGAAATTTTTGCGGATTCTAAGTTGTATTTAGATATTTATATATGGGGATTTCCCTTCCTGCTTTTCTATAATGTGGCTACCGGTATATTTTCGGCTTTGGGAGATTCAAAAACTCCATTTATTTTTCTGGCAATTTCATCGACATCCAATGTGGCAATGGATATTCTGTTTGTAGCGGCATTCCGTATGGGAGTTGCAGGCGTGGCATGGGCAACCTTTTTATGTCAGGGAATTAGTTGTGTATTTGCAGTGATTGTGGTGTTCAGACGATTAGCAAAGATTAATACGGAAGGGAAAATTCAGGTATTTTCAAAAGAATTATTCAAAAAAATTGCTGTAATTGCCATACCAAGTATTATACAACAGAGTTTTATATCCGTAGGAAATATTATTATTCAGGGAGTAATCAATGGATTCGGTTCAGGTGCTATCGCAGGTTATTCCGCAGCAGTGAAACTTAATAATCTTGTAATCACATCCTTTACTACTTTGGGCAATGGTATTTCTAACTATACATCACAAAATCTTGGCGCAGGTATTCCGGAACGGGTAAAGTTGGGATTTAAGGCAGGAGTAAAGATGGTATGGATTATATGTATACCGATTGTTATATTATATCTGCTGGCAAGCGAAGAACTGATAGAGATTTTTCTGGATGAGCCATCAGAACTGGCACTGTTATCCGGCGTTCAATTTTTAAGGATAGTACCTCCGTTTTATTTTATCATTTCAGTGAAACTGATAGCAGACGGTATTCTGCGAGGAGCGGGAATGATGAAACAGTTTATGATTGCCACCTTGACGGATTTGGTGTTAAGAGTGGTACTTGCGATTGTATTGTCTGTGAAATTTGGTTATATCGGCATATGGTTTTCCTGGCCGGTTGGATGGATAATCGCAACGGTACTGTCAGTGTGGTTTTATCATAATGGAATGTGGGAAAAAAACCTTAACTAAAAGAGCTGTTGTTATTCTGCGATACATATGTTAAAATATGATAAGAATGTGCAGAACAATTGTTAAAATTGCACATAAATATGTCGTAGAGGAGGCATTACATGGCATCATTCAAGCTTAGTTCTGGCGGAGCTCGTACTATGAATATGGGAAAACTGGCATCCGAGTTTGAAATAAAAAATCAAATACTCCGTGGCTATACACATATTGTATTTGAGGGAGAGTCATATTTTTTATATATTGAGGATGATAGCGAGAGGGCAAGATTTCAGGATTTGTTATGTCTGCCGAATTATAAGTGGTTTCAGGAACAGACAGGAACAAAAAACTGGGTGTTATATGACCCTGAGCAATTTAAAATTGACAGAAATCTTAGCGGAAAGCAGATTTTAAAGTTTAACAAAGAAAAATATCAGGGCGGCAGGCTGGACTTGCCTATCAATGCAAGCAGTTGTTGCGGAATGTTTTCATGGACAACTATACCTGAGAATCTCATACTTGGAAGAAGGTTTAACACAAAGGATATCAAGAATATGAGCCTTATGTTTGCAGGTAGTATATTGCCTAAAAGCTTTACTCTCGGAGACTATTTTGATACCTCGAATGTAGAAGATATGCGATATATGTTTTACGAGTGTTTTATATCTGAGGGATTCAGGTTTAATACAAAATTTAATACAAGCAAAGTTAAAAATATGGAGTATATGTTTGCTCGATGTAAGTTTGCAAATGGAATAAAACTTCCTGAGGACTTTAATACTTCAAAAGTTACGGATATGAAGCATATGTTTTACGAGAGTATATTTTTAGGCGATTTTAGTTTTGGATATGCATTTACTATATCACCAAATGCCGATATAAAAGATTTATTCATTGGAAGTACTGTGAAAGGTGAACTTATAGACGAAAATACAAATGACTTTTCATATGTAAAACGTATTTTAAAGGAAAGATAAAAACAGGATGCAGCATTCCGATGGATGCTGCACCCTGTTTTTTTAATGCTCTTTTTTTCTGAAGCTGAGAATTGTGATACCGGTAAGAGACATTACTGAAAGAATAAAAAGTGTTGTTACATTGGTAGTATCTCCTGTATATACATTGGTATCTGTTGTTTTTGTCACAATCAGTTTTACGATTATAAGTGATGAGTCTGATATAAGTTGTTTTTTGTCATCAGGAGCTGTATAACCGTTAGGAACAGAGGATACGTGAATAGTGTAAGTTGTTCCTATGGTAAGATTACTTATAACAGGTGTATAACCATTCTCGTCAGTTTTTACAGTTGAAATAATGGAACCTTCTGAATCCTTAATTTCAACTGTGGCATTGGAAATTGGATTTCCTGTGTTTTTGTCTGTTATAACGGCTTTAATGGAACCTTTATTTCCGGTGGAAACCTGTGAAACAACAAGGGTTACTGAGGTTATATCCGGAGCTTCTTTGATTATGGTTACGCTCTTATTTGAAGGAGGTGTATAACCTTCCGGTACCGACACAGTCGTGATGGTATACGTTTCGTTTAAGGTTAAATCCGATATAATTCCGGTCAATCCGTTTTGATCTGTAGTGCCGCTGTATATCTCGTCGCCATTACTGTTTTTGATAACGATGCCGGCGTTAGGGATTTTTGCACCGGTCTTTTCGTCGACTATGGTTGCCTGTAACATACCGGTACGTTGAGAAACCCTGAGCGTTTCTTCCTTTAAGCCAGCACCCGTAATAGCTACGGTGCTGTTTGCAGGCTTCTTGTAGCCTGACGGAACGGTGTCAACTTTTATGGTGACATTGCTTCCTATAAGCAGAGAATCCACAATCTGGGTTTTACCCTCCGAGTTTGTAGTAAATGAAATATCAGAGGTAGTTGTGGTGCCGTTTGCATTTACCTTTGTGACAGATAATGTTCCTGTGGCGTTAGGAATTTTTGCACCGGTTTTTTCGTCAACTATGGTAGCCTGAAGAGCACCGCTTTGATGAATCATCAAAGAATGACGGGTTAAGGTAGTGCTTGTACCGTTATATGCCTGTGTAATTGTAACCGTGGAATCTGGTGGTGCAGTGTATCCTGACGGTACACTTGTTACTTTTATGGTATATATACCTTTCCTGTTATTAGGGATTGAGGTATCATGTATCACAAGGTTTTCGATGATATCTGTATAACCAGAAATATTTGTTGTGCAGGTATCTATAAGAATATTATCCTTGTTATATACTTCTACAACCGCATCTTTGATTGGTTCATTTGAAAATCTGTCAGTGACAAGAACCTGAAGCGCACCGTTAGGTGTAGGGGTTGTTACAAATGGAACAACTATATTTGGAGATGCTGTGGTTAAAGTGATGGTTTTTTCTGCCGGAAGAGGATGCACGTGTGTTCCTGAACCGGGAGCCGGTGTATTTCCGTCAGGTATGGAAATTACTTTCAATGTATATGTTTTATTAAGAGGAAGGTTGGAAACTGTAGTAGTTGAACCTTCTGAATTAGTTGTAACAGTAGAAATTACATTGTTGTTTTCATCAAGTATCTGTATATTGGCACCCGGTATGCTGCAATCATATAAATCATCCTTCAGGGTAGCCTGAATTGAACCGGTAGCCTCTCTTGAAAGATAAAGAGTAACTGTTTGCAGATTTGTATTGGTGATTGCCTGAGTTTTTCCGGCAGGTACGGTGTAACCGGAAGGAACGCTGTTAACGCTGATGGTATATACATCGCTGTCATTTGTTCTTATTGTAAGACCTGTTGCAACGGTTGTGTATCCGTAACTATCGGTTGTAAGCGGCGTTGTGGTCAGCATATCAGGACTGTACAGAGTGATATCAACATTTTCGACAGGTGACATGGTCCGGGCATCCACGACATAAACCCTGAGTGAGCCGGTAGGCGTTGTTACCGGAGTTGAAGCAGCTGATTCAACTTCGATATGTACCTGAACGGTTGTCGGATCAGAAAGGCTCTTTGTTATTGGAGTTGTACCAACCACGGTATAACCGGTTGGAGGAGTTATATCGATGCTCCAATTGGAAGGAACAGAAAGGTCACTGAAAACAGGTGTCTTTCCGTCAGAGGCTGTTTGCTTAGTATAATTATTGGTACCGTCTGAAATAGAAACAGAAACATTGGATACAGGGGTTCCGGTGTTCTTTTCTGTGACAATTACCTCTATGGCTCCGGTTGATGGAACAGGAGTAGATGCTGATGTTGGTCGAGATAGATATCCTCCAAAATCCCATCTGTGGGTTTCACCACCACCACCGTATATTTTATTTCCTATAAAATTACCATCCTGATTTGAATTGGCAAGTTTAACGGTTGCCTGTGGGGCAAGTATGGTACCTTTAAAAAGATCACAGGTATTTAATTCCCCGGTATAAGGTGTGGCAGCACCAAGTGAATCAGTTGTATAAAAGTTCCAGACAATATTACCGTGTCCTGCGTAGTCACCCCAGTTTTCTCTGGAGTTTAACTGACCTGATGCATCGGTAATTATGATTTTTGTAAACGGAATGGTATAAGATGTTGTTCCGTTTGGAATTTTGTAATTGATTACTATGGCCTCACCATCCTTGAAACCATCGATATTTTTTATGGTAAAATCACCGCCGCCGGTTAAACTTCCGCCATCAATGTTGATGTAGGCAGTTGTATTTGTCTGATTAGCAAGATCAATAGTATAGTTTACGTTTGTGGAAGGAAAGGTTATTCCTGAATCGCTGGAGGTATTGACAGTTGCGGGATTTAAGTTTGCTAAATGTTCTGATAAATCAGCAAGCTTTGAAAATTCCGTGTCAAAGTTTATGTAACGTTCTGCGGAGCCTTCAGTGTATACTGTGGAATTTGGCTCAATCTTTTTATATGTAAGATTGTCGTTGAGGTACATACCGATTTCGGTTCCGTTCATAATTTGAGCATTGGTCTCGCGTCCGAGAACTACAGTTGCTCCTGCAAAATTTGCGATAAAACCATTAGCAGCATCAGCCTGTCTGAAATAAAAAATTTCCGATTTTACCTGGGCTCCTAACTTATCTGAACCACTGTTGGAACCGGCAGAAAAAAGTTCTGTGGCAACATTACCGTGGCAATGTGCACGTATTTCTACATATTCCTTTCCAAAAAAATGAAAATGTGTTGCTGCGTAAAGCGGATCAGAGTCACTGTACTGATAAGTGGCAGGAGCAGGCGTGTTGGTATAGGATACGGTATTTGCCTTTGGACTGCCCAGACTGCATAGCATAAGGGCTGTCGCCATCATACTACTAAAAAGTACGCTCCTCAGTCTTAGTTTCTTTTTCATAATAACCTCCTCATAATATTTATCTCCCTCCCCCGGGAGACATATTTTA
>CAZKMB010000033.1:0-15704 GCA_964553965.1 uncultured Bacteroides sp.
TATCAGGCTTTACAGAATATGGAATATCACCGACATAACCATCAATACCAACAGCTTCTTCTGCAGGTGTTGCAAGACGATAAGTTGTGTTTTTTCGTTCAGCAAGAGAAGCTAAAATAGCTTTTTGAACATACATGCCATTAAACGTTTTTGCAATGACAAGATCTTCAACCCATTGTCTAACCATTTCGCGGTCAATAAGCGGAATGGCATTGCGAAGATTTTGTACCTGTACATAAATCTTTTCAGTTGCTTTTTCAAAGGCATCGGGGTATCTTTCTACATACCAATCACGCCAATTTTCAATAGTAATATCCTTACCGGATGACATGAACTCAGGAAACAACTCAGACATCTGACCGACAACAACAGGTCGTGTTCCCTGCGCATTTTGGTTAGCCCAATTAATTAACTGTGAAGTGTACTTGGGAAAATTTCCAGTTATACCTTCATTATAGCTTTCTATGTTTTCGGTTTTAAGTGTGTACTTCATTTCTTGTTTTCTTCCTCCATAAATTCCATGATAGTAATTCTCTTAACATAGAATTATAACATGTGTGGATATCGTAAGTCTACAGACAATAAGTATCAAAGTCAAGGTGCTTACATTATTCTTTCCTTTAATACGCCTCAAATTCTCCCGACACACCATTGACTGTTATTTTATACGTTTCTCCTTTTTGTATTTCAGGGCTGCTGAATATGACAACCTCATAGTCAAGTTCAGGTGTGTGGCTGAGGAGAAGATTTCCATCGGCATCGTATATACATATTTCTGTTCCTGCCGATGTCTTTCCCGCGCTTACGGCAAAGACACCCTGTTCGGATTCATCGAAGATCTGTGCCATCCCTGATGCTCCCGTTCCTATAAATGTTCCGCCTGATATGTTTCCCACGGTGTCAAAATCCAATGTTGCCGTATCGCCGAAGGTAGGGCCGCATATTTCTGTGTAGCCGCCCGTAATATTCAGATAACCATTTGAATCTATTCCGTCACCAGAAGCATTTATATATATGTTTCCGCCTGATATCTCTATGCTTCCGTCTGATGAACCGCCAAACATATCATTTCCTCCCGGTCCACCAAATCCGCTGCTGTCATTTCCCCCTGCCGCATTTATTCCATCATCTGTACTCACGATACTTATGTCGCCTGCTGATATATATACATGAAGTCCCTCCAGTCCTTCATAACTTTCTGATATATCCACTTTACCGCCCTGTATGTTCAAGGTATCATCAGCATGAATGCCGTCATCTCCTGTAGCTATGGTGAAACTGCCGCCATACACATATATTGATGAATCAGAATGTACGGCATCGTCAGCAGAATCTATGTTAAAAATTCCTCCTTCTATTTTAAGTTCACCGGATGCTTTGATTCCCTTTGTACTTGCTGCAGTCTCAGAATCCGTATCTGTATAAGTTCTCATGCCGTGCTTTTTGTCGCCTGCACCCATAGGATTTACACCCATATCTGTTTCGTGTTCTTCTCCATTTTTGCAGCCTCCGCCTACAAGGATATTAAAATCACCGTCTTTAATCCACATATATGAGGAAGCACTCACCCCGTCTCCCTCAGCGGTTATGTCAAACGTTCCGTCTGCTACATACACATATCCCTTTGTGATGTCATCGGAATTATCAACGTGTATGCCGTCTTTGCCTGATACTATGGTTATATCCCCGTCATCTATTCTTATGCTGTCGTTTGCATCCATACCATGATAAGCCGCATCAATTTTATAGTTGCCTTCCGTAATAACCAAATCATCCTTGCACACTATTCCGTGTCCTGATACGGATTTTACGTTGAGCGTACCGGAACCGTTAAATGTCAGATCAGACTTTGAAAATATAGCACCGTCTATATTGTTATCATCAATCTCTTCAAATGTTCCCGAAGCCGATACATAATTTTCACTTTTCTCCTGCAGTGTTATAAATACCTTATCAGCCTGTAGTATATATATCGGTGCCGAGGTATCACAGCTTATATCAACTCCGTCCAACACAAGCTGTATCTTATCTGTTTCATCTGCATCCACGACTATCATTCCGTCTTCTAAATCGCCTGACAGAATATAGTTTCCCTCGTCAGTAATTCTTATCCTGTTTCCATCAATTTCAACACCTTTTTCTTCACAGGAGGCAGAGTTTCCATTCAATGTTATACATATACTCTCGCTCTCTGTGACTGTTGCCCCATTCTCTGTGACTGATATTTTATCTTTTTCATCATCATTTTTTTCTTTATTCCTGCATCCCGGCATCGCTCCGATAAGCAAAATCATAACTGCAATTATAGATATTTTTTTATTTATCCTCATAGAATTTCCCTCCGCTACAATTCCACAGGCATAGCCGCCTGTCTGGATATCATTATTTCAAGATTACCATTTCTGCATCTGATTGAATCTATCATTTCCTTTTCCATTGATAAGTCTTTCAAAACTACATCATATGTAAGACGGAACATACTTCCCATATTGGTTGTCTTAACCTGCACAAGCTCATACTTAGTGGTATACTCAGAAAAAACATCGTCAAATGCGCCTGTATAATCCAAATCCTCAGGTATGGTTATCTTTATTGATTTACAGTTTGACATATATTTTTCTTTTCCAAAATCTGTCAGGTTGTAAACAATATATACAATACTTATAATCACTGAAAATAAAATCGAAAATGCAAGATAGCCCATGCCTGCAACAAGACCTGCTCCCATGGCAAGAAATATTATGCCTATCTCTCTTGCTGTTCCCGGAACGGAACGGAAACGTACCAGGCTAAACGCACCTGCCACGGCAACTCCTGCTCCCACATTACCGTTTACCATCATAATCACCACACAGACCACGGCAGGAAGTATTGCAAGTGTTACCACAAAGCTTTTTGTATACTTTGTTTTAATCATATAGCACATGGCAATGATAAGACCTGCTACAAGTGCCGCGCTCACACAAAGCACAAAATCCGACACACTTATAACCTCAACCAATGATGTATCAAATATTCCCTTAAACAATTTTTCTGTCATTTTTTTCTTCCTCCTTAATCTTCGGATAAATTATATTCTTATACGCTGTTCCATATTTGGAAAAGCTGATTTTATATATTTTTTCGTCAGATAACACTTTTGTCATCCAAAGCGGAATACCGCCCGAACATTTTATCTCCATAAGAGTCATGTTCTCATCCAATATGGGTGTTCCCCATACACCTTTACTTAGAGACAACTCTTCTTCACGACAGAGTATGTTTTCATCAAAAGTTACCCTGAAATTGCTTTTTTGTTTTGTCCTGTATGCCTCTCTTTCATACGAAAGAAATAATTTGGGGCTAAGCCTGTCATAGTAGTTTATAAAATAATTTATTTCTTTTTCTATCTGATTTTTGCTCTGGTGCCGTTCTTCACACGTAAGCCATTTCATAGCATTTTTTTCATCAGATATACATCTTCTCTTATATACGACTGAATTGTATTTTCTTTTTAACTCAACAAATACTTTTTCATCAGCCGCAACCCTCCTATAGCTCCTGATTCTGATTTTTTCCTTAAACATCGGTTTTTCTATAGAACGGCGTATAAGTCTGTAATCGTCTGTGTCAAAATAAATATTCCTTATGATGGTTCTTCCGTATTCATCCATTTCCATATATGGTGTCACGGCATCTGTTATTATCTCTTTCTGTCTTTTTGTAATCAGGTATTTCAACTCATACCTTTTAAAGACCGACTGAATATCCATTATCATCACCTCGTGTCTTATTCTAATATCTTTACCTTAATTTTAACTAAGTTTACGGTGTATTTTTTGTGAACAAAAAAAGACTGCCCATCGGACAGCCAATTTTTACAGCTCAACTTCAAAGGTTATAACGCCATTATTGTAACCTGTTTCTATTCTACCATGATATATTTCCACGATGGCTTTTGCCACCGAAAGACCTATTCCATATCCTCCATTCTGATGTGTTCTCGCACTGTCCGTCCTGTAAAATCTGTCAAAAAGCCTCTTCTGCTCATCTTTTGATATCTCCTTACAATAGTTACTCACCAATAGTTTAACGGATTTTCCCTTCTGTTTCAGCTGAATATTTATCTTTTTATCGTTCGGGGAATATTTGATGGCATTGTCCAAAAGAATGGTAACAAGCTCAGTTATATGTTCCGGGACAGCAGTAATTCTGATATCTTTTTCTATATCGGTGTATATGGATATCCCCTTTTTCTTTGCCGTTTCTCCAAAACCATCCACAATTTTTTCTGCTATATCAGAAAAATCGATTTCCATTCCCACACCGATGTTGCCTTCCTCCATTCTTGACAGTGTAAGGAGCTTTTTCATCAAACCATTCAGTCGTTCAGTCTGATTTCGTATGTTTTTACTCCATTTATTTTCACCGTTATGTAGCTCCATGGCATCCACATTTGCAATAATTATGGCAAGAGGTGTCTTGATTTCATGTCCTGCATCAGTTACAAAGTTTTTCTGTTTATCTATGTTTTCCGCAATAGGTTTAATGGATTTTTTTGACATAAGCGTTACCGCCACAAGCATCATCAGCCATGACAAAACACCGATTGTGCAGGATATAACCAGAACAGAAAATATGTCTTTGTTCTGCTTTGAATTGTACAGGGCAATCAGCATCTGCCCCTGTCCATCCCCGGTTTCTTCAATCCTGTATGTAAACCCATCCTTTGTTCCGTCTTTTTTATCACCGGAAATAATATCATTGGCATACTCCTTTGCCTCATCCTCGGATATGGATGAAATTCTGCTGACATCCACATATGCTACTTCACCGTCATAAGATATCCTTACCACAAAAAACCTTGCAGACATAAAATTGTCCTCAGTAATTTTATGGTCAAAAAAACCTTCTTTACCGCCTTTTTCCGGTTTCATTTCTTCCATGTGTACATCAGACGGCAGGTTGTCTTCAAAAATATCATTTTCCCTGATATCCACAGGCACAGACATATCCTCACTCATAAACAGCATATCCATCATACGGCTATTTTCTTTTTTTATTCTTTCGTAGTTAAATATGTTAACACCGCTCAATATGACAACAATCAAAACTGTAATCGCTGTCATTGCCGTAAATATAAATTTTCTCTGCAGGGTCTTTATCACTTTGCCACCTCCAGCCTGTAACCAATATTTCTTTTTGCCTGTAATTCTACATTGGAACCAAGACCTGATAATTTTTTTCTTAGATATGATATGTATACCCATACAACACCTATATCTGATTCCGTATCATATCCCCATATCTTCTCAAGAATGGTTTCTGTAGAGAGATAAATCCCCTTGTTTAACATAAATAATTCCATAACCTGATATTCCAGTTTTGAAAGAACAACGGTTTTTTCATTGCATATCAGCTCGTAGCTGTTCATATTCAAAAATGTATTTCCACATTCTAACACGCTCGGTGTATAATCTTCTTTACGTCGAAGCATGGCTCGAATCCTTGCTAATAATTCCCCCATGGCAAACGGTTTGGGCAGATAATCATCTGCACCCATATCAAGCCCTTCAATTCTGTCCTCTATTTCTGCTTTTGCCGTAAGCAAAAGGATTGGAGTTTTACAGCCACCTTTTCTCAGTGTGCCAAGAACCTCCAATCCGCTTTTTTTAGGCATCATTATATCAAGTATGATGCCGTCATATTCTTCATTTTGAGCGTAAGCAAGTGCTTCCTCACCATCATAAACCGCATCAACAATATATTTGTGATATGTGAGTATATCAACCAATGCCTCCGACATATTTACTTCATCTTCTGCTAACAAGAGCTTCATAAAATCACCTCTGTAAGATAATATCATGTATACCTTAACAGTACCTTAAAAGCATCTGCATTTAGCAACAACATTCCATAATCTGCTGTTTAATATCTTCCTTATTCTTTCCGGTTGCTATGGCTAATTCGCTGCACAACCCATCCTCTGCGATTTTCAGATATCTTTCATCAGTTGCAGTTATTTTTTTACCGCTGTCTTCTCTTTCCTTTTTTCGTATCAAAAGAGCTTTTATAAACTGCACCCACTGTCTTAAATCCGGATTTTTGAGAACCTGCTTGTAACTGTCATCTTTCATTCTCTCATTTGTTATACTCATGGGTTCAATGTCTTTTGCCTCATGAAGTATATTCTTAGCTTCATCCGCACTGATAACTTTTCTTAGAAGGATTTTATCATTATCAGCCGGGCAAAATAATTTTCCCTCTTTGGTTTTTTCCGGTACAAGAACATAATACAATTTGTCCGTATCAGCCCCTGATATATCGGGGTGAGTTATATCAACTATCTGGCATATACCATTATGCCCATACACAATATAATCTCCTATATCAAACATTTCTGCCTCCTATAAAATAAACCATAAACTCATATGTATATTTTAACAACAAAAATTTTCATAGGTAAGCAAATTTTTTATTGGTCTGCAAAACCACGAAAGCTCTTTTCCACCGTCTTTCTCGGTATCATGACGGAATGACCGCAGCCTTCACATTTTAGTCTGAAATCCATACCAACCCTTTGAATTTCCCAATATGTTGAACCGCAGGGATGGGGTTTCTTCAATTTGATTTTTTGTCCAACGCAAAACTCCATTTCAGTCCTCCAGAATAATATCCACCATGATATGAGGTGAGTCTGCAATATACATGGCTCCGGCATTTTCCAACTCATCTCTCGAACCGTAACCAAAGGTCACACCCATATGATGAAGATTGCAAAGTTTTGCACCTTCTATATCAAACTTTCTGTCTCCTACCATGAGGGTCTTTTCTAAGTTCAATTCATCCATTGGTATCTGTCTGAGCAGGTATTGTATAACATCTTCTTTTCTATCTCTTGTCCCATCCAGCGTGCTGCCGGCAACAAAGGAAAAATAATCCGTGAGATTTAAATTCTCCAATATTTTTCGTGCATAAATTTCGGGTTTAGACGTAGCAACATAAAGCTTACATCCCGCCTTTCTGAGTGCAGCAAGACCTTCACACATTCCGGGCATTATCTCATTTTCAATTAAACCCCGATCAGAGTAATATTCCCTGTAAAATCTCACTGCATCCTCTGTCTGTGCAGAAGAAAAACCATAAAAATCTTTAAATGAGTCTCGAAGAGGCGGTCCGATGAATCTGTACAATGATGTGATATCATCCGTCTTTATCCCAAATTTTTCAAGAGCATATATAATAGCGTTAATTATACCCTTTGATGGCTCGGTTATCGTTCCATCCAAATCAAATATAATATTCTCGTACCTCATGACATTACCCCATAAATTATTTATTTAACTCCATAATGACACTCTTTCTTGTTATTATTCCAATAAAACATTTTCTGTCATCAATAACCGCCAGAAAATTTCTATCAAGTATCTTTTCGTATGCCTCACTTTTTGAAACCGTATTTAAAACGACTCCCTCAGCATCAGGTTTTACTATATCCGATATATTAAATTTAGCCAGATTTTCCTTTCCGTATTCCATTACGACCCTTAAAAAATCTCCCTCGCTTACAATTCCCACATATAAGCCGTCGTCATCTATAACAGGAACCGCTGTATATCCGCTTTCCATCATAAATTCCACAGCCTTATCCAAGGGATCATTTGAATTTAAATACGTCAGCATCTGTTTAGGTACCAATATCCCAAATATATTCATTTATTCCTCCTATTAAAGCTGTTCCGCCATCTCAAGCAACAATCTTTCAGACTTTTCCCAGCCAAGGCATGGGTCTGTGATGGATTTTCCGTAACATCCTGCGCCGATTGGCTGATTGCCATCCTCTATATAACTTTCTACCATAACACCTTTAACCAGCTTCTTCACATCTTCCGAATGTCTTCTGCAATGTAATATCTCATTTACAATACGAGGCTGCTCATCCCATTTTTTTCCGGAATTATTATGATTTGCATCCACAATACAAGCCGGATTGGCAAGATTGAATTTTGCATACATATCCCAGAGCAGCTTCAAGTCCTCATAGTGATAATTTGCAATCGACTGTCCGCTTTTATTAAGAGAACCCCTGAGTATACAGTGTGCGAGAGGGTTACCATCTGTCTTTGTCTCATAACCGGAGAAGAGGAATGTATGCTTTGACTGGGCTGCAACACAGGAATTAAGCATAACATTATAGTCGCCGCTGGTAGGATTTTTCATACCCACAGGCACATCCATACCACTTGCTGTGAGTCTGTGTGCCTGATTTTCCACACTTCTTGCACCAATGGCAACATATGAGAGAATATCTTCAAGATATGGCCAGTTATCAGTATAAAGCATTTCATCTGCCGCTGTCAGACCTGTTTCCTTAATTGCCTTTATGTGCATTTTTCTTATTGCCTTAACACCTTCTATAAAATCCGGCTTGTCCTCAGGATTTGGCTGATGTAACATACCCTTGTATCCGGAACCGTTGGTTCTTGGCTTGTTTGTATATATTCGCGGAATAATAAGTATCTTTTCCGCCACCTTGTCCTGTACCTTTGCAAGTCTGTTAAGATAGTCAAGAACAGAATTTTCGTAATCTGCAGAACATGGTCCGATGATAGCTATAAATTTATCTGATTCTCCTGTAAATATCTTTTTAATCTCGGCATCTCTAACCGCCTTTATTTTTAATAATTCAGAATCCATAGGAAATGCTTCTCGAATTTCCTCCGGTCCGGGAACTTTTTTAATCATATGAAGTGCCATAGTCTTATCCTCTTTTCTTCTGTCATAATATATTTATTCGTATGGTTTCATAATCACTGCGAACACTTAATTATACATCTTTTTACATTTATCTTCAAGGAAGATATTTTACTCGATGGACTTTAAGGATTCTGCCATGTGTATTTTTTCTATTTTGCCACGCATTACCAAATCGGCAAATTTTAAAAACGCAAACACAAGTACCACCGTCAGCAAATAACTTAACGGGAAGAGAGTTTCCTTTATGATAAACATATCCACCTTGATTTTTGAAATTATGAATCCATTTAAAAATATCCCTAAAGGTATTCCCACCGCAATACCCATTATGGTAAGTACAAGATTTTCTCTAAATACATATGCACCTGTTTCTCTCCTGTAAAATCCAAGAACTTTAATAGTAGCTATCTCTCTAACCCTCTCGGTGATATTAATATTACTCAGGTTAAAAAGAACTATAAATGCAAGAGCACCGGCACAGCCAATGACAAGCCAGACCACAACATCCAGCATTTTCATCGTGTTAGAAATCATGTTTTTAACCTCTTCAACAACCGTCACATTTAATACACTTTCTTTTTTAGATATATCTGCGCCCATCTCATAGGCATCCGAGCTCTCCGATACATTTATAAATACTGTATTGGGTAAATATTCCTCATTGAAAAAATCTTCATATGTTTCCGGTGTCACGTATCCATAATGCCAGACATAATTGGTGTATACCGAGGAAACTCTAAGAGTTACCTTTCTGCCGTCACCGTATGAAAATGTTATCTCATCTCCGGCTTTAACTCCCGCAGCTTCAGCAAGTCCGTCACTGAGCATAATCTCTCCATATTCAGGATACTCTTTGTTGCCATCCGTAAGTTTATAATTCATAACCGATACCATATCCTTCTCATACGCTGCACACAGATATACGGTCTTTACAATATCACCGGATATATATTCCATTGTGGTCTTATATAACGAACTGACCACCTCAGCTTTATCACCGACCTCTCCCTCAAACTCACTTACGGCGTCCTTAGAAAGTGAATCCGTAAATGTAACCTCCATATCATATATTTCAATCTCATCATATTGAAATTCTGCAATGTTAGAAACGGAATCCTTGATACCAAAACCAGCCATAACAAGAGCTGTACACCCTGCAATTCCCATAACCATCATTATCATACGCTTCTTAAATCTGAATACATTTCTTGCGGTAATCTTGTGCAAAAATTTCATTTTCCCCCATACAGGCGTAATCTTTTCCAATAATATCCTCTTTCCCGCCGCCGGAGTTTTAGGTCTGATAAGTTCTGCCGGCATGCACTCAAGTTCCCTCTTACACGCAAGATATGTAGTTCCCATAGAGCACAAAAGGGAGACAATTATTGTAATAATAAACAACAACGGCTCAAAATAAAATTGCACGCTTCTTCCAAAATCATATAACATCTTATAGGCTTCGCCTATAACGTAAGGGAATATATAACATCCGGCGAAAAAGCCTGTTATACAGCCTATAATTGCCGCACTTCCCGAATATGCCATATATTTCCATATAATAGCTGAATTTGTGTATCCAAGGGCTCTCATTGTGCCAATCTGTCCACGCTCGTCGTCTATCATTCTGGTCATTGTCGTGGAACATACAAGTGCAGCTATAAGGAAAAAGAACACCGGAAATACCTTTGCAAGACCGTCTACTATATTGGTATCATTATCATAACATACATAACCTGTATTTGTTGTTCTGTCCAACACAAAAATTTCCGGTTCCGGCAAGTCAATACCCTGACTTAGCTGTTCAACTCTTTCCGTAACAGTTGCTAACGCATATTTCTCTACGGTGGGTGTAAGTTCTTTTATAAAGTCTTCGTAATCTTTCTCGTAGACCTTATAATTATTCTGACAGGATATATACATTTCGGTGTAATATTCCTTATTAAATCCCTCATCAGAAATATAAATAAACCCATTTAATTTTCCATTTCCAAGGGTTGTGGTACCCCTCTCAAAGCTTATATAAAGCGGCGAATATACAATTCCGACGATTGTATATTCTTTATTTGAAAAACTGTTCTTAATTTCCTCTGAATTTGCATCAGATATAGTTATTTTTGTTCCTATTACATCACTCCCAAAATTTGCAGAGTCTAACTGTGACGCATCTAAAACACACTCATCAGAAGCTTCCGGGAGTCTGCCCTCTTTCAGTTCTAATGTATTGACATCTGAAGGCATGGATATTGCTTTTAGAGCTGCCTCTTCTCCTGTAGGCGACACAAATAAAAAGTCTCCGGAATATCCTCCTTCTGCCACTAAGATTTCTTCTCTTTCTTCTATTTTTTCTGCCTCGGCTTCTGTAAATCCATAGGTGGAAAGAATTTTAAAATCATAGAAATTCGTATCTTCATAGAAGTTATTTACGCTTTGAATCATAGCCGGCTTGGTGACCTTAATCCCGGAAAAGAAACCTACTCCAAGGGCTATAATAGCCATAATGGCAAAATATCTTCCCTTACTTTTTCCAATTGTTCTAAATAAATTTTTCCAATATGCCTTATTCACATTAATCACCTATTACCATTCAATTTCTTCTACCGGTATAACATTATCATTCATCCTTACAGATGATATACTTCCGTTCTTTACTTTTACTATTCGGTCAGCCATGGCCGTAAGAGCCGAATTATGTGTAATGATTACCACTGTCATACCGCTTTTTCTGCTACAATCCTGAAGTAACTTGAGTATCTGCTTTCCTGTTTCGTAATCCAATGCTCCCGTTGGCTCATCACAAAGAAGTAATTTAGGGTTTTTTGCTAACGCTCTTGCTATGGAAACCCTCTGTTGCTCACCACCCGAAAGCTGTGCGGGAAAATTATTTCTTCTATCTTTCAGACCTACCTGTTCCAGAACAGTATCCGGATTCATAGGATTCTTTGAAAGCATGGATGCCATCTCTATATTCTCTATGGCTGTAAGGTTCGGTATCAAATTATAAAACTGAAACACAAAACCAATGTCCTGACGTCTATATGTAGCAAGTTGTTTACTTCCAAGTCCCGATACGTTCATACCGTCTAAAAAAACGTCACCGGATGAAAGTTTATCCATACCGCCCAGGATATTCAGCAACGTAGTTTTACCTGCACCCGACTGTCCCACTATAACACAGATTTCTCCCTTTGCAATTTGAAAGTTCACATCCTTTAATGCTTCAATCTTAATATCACCGCTCTTATATGTTTTACATACATTTCTAAACGAAACATATCCATCCATTTTTTATCCTCCAAACTATCCATTTCTTACAATCTGACACTTTAATTCTTAGATGAAATATAACACAAGTTTCCCTACTTTAAAAGAAAAAAGCAGTTATTTCATTGATATTTCATAAAATAACTGCTTTTATACTACTCCTCAGGTACTACTCTGCCGTCATTTATTTCTATAATACATTCACACTTATTGGCTACATTTATATCGTGAGTTATGATTATAATGGTTTTTCCCATATCTTTTAGAAGTTTAAATACATTCATAATTTCTTCCGCGGTCTGTGAGTCAAGTGCGCCTGTAGGCTCATCTGCAAGGATAACATTTTCCCAAGCCGTAAAATTATCAACCTTTTCGCCGTTCAGATAATATTCTCCTGATTCAAATGTATCAATAAATCCTAAAATATGAAGTAATCTGTCTCTTCACCGGTAAGATTATCTCCAAAAGATATAAACTGATTGCCCATTACCATGGTTGATATGGCAGGCTTACCCAATAATTCATTTTCGGTATTCCTAAGGTCATCCTGCAGGAAGAATATATATGGTCTGTTGCTAAATTCGGATGAATATGTAAAATAACAGTCTCTGACATCCTCATACCCGGCATTAGCATTATCATTACTTCCTATAATGTAAGTATTATCCTCAACGATACCAACAATCTTTACAGTTATTTTCTGACTCAATGGTTCGTCAATGGAATTAGTAGTAATATAAAGATCATCGTCAACACCTATGTCAAATTAATTACGTGATATCACTACTTCCAAAGTATCATTATCATCTTCCTTCCGCCATATCCGGCTCATAACAAAATGCTATCTCATCATCATAGTCCATCAAAGTCCATACTGTATATATGCACCCAACGTCAGATCCCGGAAAAAGTGCTTCCACTTCTTCATTTTCTCCTGTCTGATATAAATGATCTACATTAATAACGTATCCTCTTTCTCCCATTATATCATGAACAGCATCATATTTTTCATATCTTGTGGTATATATGGAGACACCAAACCATATGGCTGTGAGCACGACCACCGACTGAAGCATGATAAAAAGACATAAGACAGGATTGTTTGCTATTTCCATTTTACTCATTTTCCATATATGCATACCTTATCCCTCACTTATCACACATTTTTTGCTGATATTTGTCATCACCATAAACATAATAACAAATGCTATTGCAAAATATATACCAAACAAAATCACATATACCATTTTATTGTAGGTATCAAAGCCATACTTATAAAATGATAATATCCAAGGCAATATCCATTTTGCAAAAGA
This sequence comes from uncultured Bacteroides sp., assembly GCA_964553965.1. GTDB lineage: Bacteria > Bacillota > Clostridia > Lachnospirales > Lachnospiraceae > Coprococcus_C. The sequence goes on from CAZKMB010000033.1 coordinate 13,314, forward strand.
GAATGCTGAAATAATAAACGGAATTATGGTCAATATCATACACTCACCCATATACAAAAGTACGGTTTTTCCATATTTTAATCCGCACAACCTCATACAGGATATCTGATTGCGGCGTTTATTCAATATGTATCTGAATAATATTGCAAAATTCAGTGCGGCTATAACGGATATTATAACCGATATTACAATTATCGTATTATAAAGCCTTATGGTATCAATATCCGATAAATCTACAGGCAGTACGGTTGCCAAATTCCCAAAATGTTCTTCAACCGCATCACACACCTGATTATACTGATACAGGCTAACACTGTCATTAAATTCGAATTTGATTGCGCTAACAATAATGGCATCATCCGGGAAAACCGTAACAGGTAGCAGCGGTATATCTAATAAGCAAATCTGCGTACCTATAATCTCGTATAGTTCATCGCCTATTTTAATATGTGTATCATCCTTCACAAACTTATATATATTTTTTATTATATATTTCATAAGCCATCACCCTTATGCTACTTTATCCGATAATAAAGCGTTTCTGCAGTTCCCGAAGATGGTGACGATGAATTATATACTGTACAGTGTGAATAAACAGTACTGCATAATCTTAAACTTTTCTTGTTTTCCATGCAATCTCCCCCATTCCTTTTATATTACGGAAACTATATCACATTAATTTTTTTCTTTGTCAGCCTTAGCGGCGCCAACCAGATAACCTATAATGCCGGTAAGCCAGATGATAATCACCATAGTTACAGGTAAAAGTCCGACATTTGCAAATAAATCTGCCATAAAACATATGACCCAAAGAGTCAGACATACTGAACACATTGCCTTATATCCTGCAGAACCAGCCTTATATATCTGTAGTTTTTGTGCCTCGTCACAACTTTTTTCCCACTTTTCTGAAAACTTAGTGTCAAATACACTACCTGTTTTTTCAGGATTCATATCTTTTGTAACATCTATCACCATTTTTTGAACCGTTATTACAATTGCCATAGCCAAAACAAAAATCAGTATATTAACACTTAGCAGAATATCTTCTTTTTTCTCTGAAAAAGTTGAATTAATAACCAAATCCACACAAACAGCAAACATAAACATATTGATTACATTTACAATACAAGAAATGCACAGAGGTATAGAAACCCTGTTCTCAATTTTTTCTGCCGCATCTTCATCTTCACCGTTCCAAATCCTAAATTCTTTTCTGGACTTTCTGACACAGATTACGGTTATTATTACAAGTATTAAATTTATAGTTAAAAACAATATCGGCATAACACATGCAAGCATGTTGATAACTTCATCCGGAATATTTTTTAAACTAAATCCTGTTTTTTTAATTTTATCAAGAAAGTTTCCGCAAAAGAATCCTAAAATTCCGCAAATTAAAGTGGAAATTATCATGATAATAAGATACTTTTTATCATCTCTCTTACGTTTGTTGTCATTTAATTTATCCTGTCCATTTTTACTCATTTTTTATCCTCCTCATACTCAAAAATATCTTCTACCTTTGCGCTGCATACCTTGGCAATCTTTAATGCCAGAGTTACTGACGGTGAATAATCCCCCCGTTCAATCTGGCTTATGGTCTGTCTCGATGTATCCACCATGGCGCCCATCTCCTGTTGATTAACACCAAGTCTTGCTCTATATTCTTTTAAATGATTTTTTAGTGGCAAATAAATATCCCCCCCCTTTTATATGTGATATAAACTTCCCATAAATTTTTGACAACTTTTATATTCATTATGACAAGTATTCTTGTCAAGGATTATATATATCACAGAAATAAATGTCAATATCTAAAATTATATATTTCAATAGAAAAAAGGAGTTAAGTGTTTAAACTTAACTCCTTTTCGTTTTTAAAAGGCTCGCCAGTTGCCTGGGAGCAATCAAATTTTTCAAAAAAAAAGATGCCCAGAACCGGAATCGAACCAGTGACACGAGGATTTTCAGTCCTCTGCTCTACCAACTGAGCTATCTGGGCATGTACTTAATCATATGTAAATAGTAGCGGGGACAGGATTTGAACCTGTGACCTTCGGGTTATGAGCCCGGCGAGCTTCCAGACTGCTCCACCCCGCGATATTAAATTAAAATGGGCGGAGGTGGATTCGAACCACCGAAGCAAAATGCAGCAGATTTACAGTCTGTCCCCTTTGGCCACTCGGGAATCCGCCCATATTCATCCTAAGATGAAAAGCCGACGATCGGAATCGAACCGATAACCTGCTGATTACAAGTCAGCTGCTCTGCCAGTTGAGCCACATCGGCGTATTAAATTAATGTCATCTTCAATGTAACAAAATTTATATAAGTGGGGCCTACAGGGCTCGAACCTGTGACCCTCTGCTTGTAAGGCAGATGCTCTCC
>CAZKMB010000034.1:0-15551 GCA_964553965.1 uncultured Bacteroides sp.
ATAATAAATTTATCTCTTATATTAAATGTATAAAATATGTTAAATCTGACATTTTATTACATATTTTTTAAAATTTAATCTGATATATCACTCCATCTTCCACAGGATTTTTGTAGTAGTTTTTTCTCACACCGATTTGACTGTATCCTGTCTTTTCATATAATGCTCTTGCACCGGTGTTATTTTGTCTCACCTCAAGAAATCCCGTATCCGTTTTTTCCGATATCAGGCTGTGATATTTTTTTATCATTTCTGTTGCCATACCTCTTTTTCTGAAGTCGGGCGCTACCGCAATTCTCATAAGCTCAGCCTGCTCCTGTACGGTATTAAAAATGATATATCCTGCAAAACCGTATTCTTGGCTGCTTTTATCTGCCGAAAAGCTGTCATTCAATATCTTTCCGCCGTCTTCATTGCCACCCTGCAAAATAACATATTTCCTACAATCTTCACAGAGATATGCCGCCAATATATAATTGTAATCATAATTCATACTGTTTTTTATACTCTCCTTGGACCACGCATCACAAAATACAGTATGTTCAAGTTCCGCCACCGAGTACAGAATTTTATTAATGTTTAGCAAGATTTCTCTCCACCCATCTTTTCTTCCCTCTCGCGTTCCGCCTGGGATTTTCTAAGATATATCGGTTTATGCTCATCAGCACTTTCATATATGCCCTGTTTGTAGTATTTCATGCCTAATGTTGCCACAGCTCCTGCGCTCTGCCTGTTCATGTGTGCCGGAGCAAAATTGTACGGAGCCTTGAGTTTTTCCGCTATATTGTGTGAATATACAGGAACTCCGTCCCCTGTAAATGTAACTTTTTTCTCCATTTTATTCAAAATGTCTATGAGTTCTTCTATGTCCATGGCTGACTGTTCCATAATACAGTTCATTTCACCGTCAGAAAACTCATATATACCTGTATACACCTGTTGTCTTCTTGCATCCATTATAGGGCAGACTACGCCCTCACATCCCCATAGATTATATGCCAATCCATGACAGGTTGGAACAGATATAATCGGTTTTTCCAACGCCATCCCCAGTCCTTTTACCGTAGCTGCACCTATTCTCAGTCCGGTAAATGAACCCGGTCCTGCCGCAACAGCTATGGCATCAATATCCTTTAGCTCAAGTTCCGTCATCTTGACTATCTCATCTAACATAAGCATAAGGGTCTGTGAATGTGTCTTTTTGTAATTAACTGAATACTCGGCAATCTTTATCTCATCCTGCACAAGTGCAACTCCTGCAACCATTCCCGAACTGTCTATTCCTAAAACCTTCATACTACAGCCTTTCTATAGTTATTCTTCTATAATCAAAACCCTTTTGGGCATCTTTTTCAATAGTAACCTTGTTGTAATGAGGTGGCAGTATATCCGATATAAGTTCTGCCCATTCTATCAAGCATATCCCGTCTCCGTCAATCATATCGTAATATCCTATCTCATCCATTTCATCAACATCATCTATCCTGTATACATCAAAATGATAAAACGGCAGCGTTCCCTCATGATATTCCTTTAATATTGTAAATGTGGGGCTGCAAATCGGCTCTTTTATACTGAGTCCTGCTCCAAATCCCTGGGAAAAAACCGTCTTACCTGTTCCCAAATCTCCATACAGGCAGAATACATCTCCCGGTTTTGCATTTTTAGCAAGCTCCACCCCCACGTTAAATGTATCTTCTGTTTTAAAGCTTTCTTTATATTCCTTTTCCACTCTGATACTCCTTAAGATTTTTACTAAGTCTCGGCTTATATTCCATGGTAAACTGCACTATCGCAGTAACTATCTTTGCCTTATCGTCTCCCAGCTCAGAAAGAGGAATTACAAACGCATACATCCTTCCTGTATATATGGCTATCATTTTTTTTGACATCATTATACGGCAGATGTTTTTCCATTCAATAAGCATTTTTGTATCTTCCTGCTCAATGGTTATACCATCATCACCAAAAGTATATTCCAATGGTTTTTTATATGAGGGACTTAATTTTAACTGCTTATATGTCTTGAACGCAAGGGAAACAGGGTTTATCACTGTAAATATAAGTCCCAGCAATATAAACATAAATTTCTGTCCGCCATTAAGGCTGCCCCACAGTGCAAGGAGAATTATAATCGAACCTGCACTTATACACAGACCAAGAACTCCTGAAAAGCTTCTGTAATTGTTATTCATTACATAGCTGTAAAGAGCCGGAAAATTCATATTTATGGATTTTGTTTTTGAAGCAATCATAGTATTCCTTTCTGTTATGTATGTTTACAGTTCAAATTCTATCTTTTTATGCTGTGTGCTGTACGCAGTGTATTTTACGCCAGCCATATCAAACATTCTTTTTGATGCGATGGTGCTTTCGGTATCGCTGTATTTGTCTGACAAATATATTACCTCATTTATCCCGCTCTGTATAATCGCTTTTGCACATTCGTTACACGGAAACAGTGTCGCATAACATTTCGCACCTTTAAGAGTTCCGCCTCCGCGATAATTAAGTATTGCATTAAGCTCCGCATGACAGACAAAAAAATACTTCGTATCCAGACTGTTTCCTTCTCTTGCCCACGGCATATCATCATCGTTGCACCCGGCAGGCATACCATTGTATCCCACGGATAAAATCCGGTTATCCTCATCAACTATACAGGCTCCAACCTGTGTTCCCGGATCTTTACTTCTTTGAGCAGACATGATGGCTATTCCCATGAAATATTGATCCCATGTAATATAATCACTTCTTTTCATATCGCAAATCTCCTTACTTTTGTCTGTCTTCTAACAAGTACAGGTATGTGAATCATAAAAAAACACATACCTGTTCTTCTTAGCACATCAGCTTAATATATCTGTAATTAGTGCTCTCCAAGAGCAAATTTGTCATGAACTGCTGCCATGGCATTTTCCATTTTATCCTCATCTATAAGAACGGTTACTCTTATCTCAGAAGTTGATATCATTCTGATGTTAATATTCTGGTCATAAAGTGCCTCAAACATCTTTGCCGCAACACCTGCATTAGTCTGCATACCGGCACCTACAATTGATACCTTGGCAACTTTTTTATTAACATCAACACTCTCAAAGTTGCTGAAGTTTTCACTGATTATCTTTGCTGCCTCGTCTGCGTTATCCTCTGAGGTAGTGAAACTGATATCTTTTGTTCCCTTTCTTCCCACAGACTGAAGAATCATATCTACATTTATGTTGTGCTTAGCAAGTGCATTAAATAACTTAAACGCTACACCCGGTTCATCCTTTAATCCTACAACTGCAACTCTTGCAGAATCTGCATCTCCTGCAACACCACTAACAAGCATTTTTTCCATTTTAGCGCCCTCCTTAACAATAGTTCCTTCTGAAGTATTTAAACTTGAACGTACAACCATTTGTACTCCGTATTTTTTTGCCAACTCGACCGAACGGTTATGCAACACTCCCGCTCCAAGGGTTGCCAGCTCTAACATTTCATCATATGTTACTGCATCCAGCTTACGAGCATTAGGAACCTTACGTGGATCGGCTGTATATACTCCGTCAACATCTGTATATATTTCACACTTATCTGCATGTAATGCAGCAGCAAGAGCAACGGCTGTTGTATCTGAGCCGCCTCTTCCAAGTGTAGTATAATCATCATATTTGTTGATACCCTGGAAACCTGTTACGATAACTATCTTTCTTGCCTCCAGCTCATGTTTGATTCTTACGCTGTCAATTCTTTTAAGCTTTGCATTTCCGTATACGGAAGTTGTGTGCATAGCCACCTGAAATGCATTGAGTGATATAGCAGGTACTCCAAGCTTATTCATCGCCATAGCCATAAGGGATACTGACATCTGCTCTCCGATTGTAAAGAGCATATCCATCTCTCTCTTGGGTGGTATCTCATTGATGTCTTTTGCCATTGAAATAAGTTCATCAGTATATTTGCCCATAGCAGATAAAACCACAACCACGTCATGGCCTTTCTGATAATCCTCTATACATCTTCTGGCAACATTAAAAATTCTTTCTTTGTCGGCAACTGAAGTACCGCCAAACTTTTTAACTATCAGCATGTCTTCCTCCTAAAAAGTTCTAAAAACTTATTTTTCAAAAAGACGGTCAATAAGCTTATGGCCCTCCGATATATATATACCGGACATCTTCGCGTCTTTTTCATTATATTTTAAAACAGATTCCTTGTGTTCTGTGCTGTCATATAACATATATGGCACAGGTTCACTTGAATGTGTTCTAAGAGCAATAGGTGTAGGGTGGTCAGGCAAAACGAGAATCCTTACATCTTCACCTGCTGTTTCAAATGCATCAGCAACTATTTTTATAACCTTTGAATCCAACGATTCAATAGCCTGAATTTTTCTTTCCAGACTTCCCTGATGTCCCATTTCATCCGGAGCTTCAACATGGATATACGCAAAGTCATAACCATCTTTGAGCAATGCATCTATGGCAGCCTGAGCTTTTCCCTCATAATTTGTATGGAGTCCGCCGTTTGCTCCTTCAACCTCTATATTGGTAAGCCCGGCACCGACAGCAATTCCCTTTAAAAGGTCAACAGCAGAAATCATAACTCCTTTTTTTCCGTTTTTCTCTTCAAAAGAAGACAGTGCAGGTCTGGTACCTGCTCCCCAGAACCATATGGAGTTAGCAGGGTTAAGTCCCTGTTTTTTTCGTTCTGTGTTGATAGGGTGGTTAGACAGGATATCGTAGCTTTTCTTCATCATGTCTCTGAGTTTATCATCCTCCGGAAGATACTCCCCGATAACTTTAGTGAGTATATCATGTGGCGGCGTAAGTGGCAACACTTTTCCGTTTTTCCAGATGGTAAGATGTCTGTAGCTGGTTCCGACATAATATTTATACTCATCATCCTCAAGAGCTTCTCTTACGGCTTCCAGCAACACTGCGGCATCCTCAGTAGATATTTCTCCTGAGCTGTGGTCTATAATGGTTTTATCCTCATAGTTTTCCTCTTCCTCGCTGAGTGTGACCAGATTACATCTGAATGATATATCCGTACCGGACATATCAACACCTATACTCAGTGCTTCAAGAGGTGAACGTCCTGAATAATATATTTTCGGATCATATCCGATTACAGAAAGATTGGCTGTATCACTTCCCGGACTCATACCGTCCGGAATTGTATGCACAAGACCCACCTCAGAAATCGTTGCCAACTTATCCATTGTAGGAGTATCGGCATATTCTAAAGGTGTTTTCCCTCCTATGTCAGCGATAGGATAGTCTGCCATGCCATCCCCAAGAACTATAACATATTTCATCTTAAAATCCTCCATGGAATATTATATATGTAAATTTACATAGTTGTTCTGATTCTGTAGATTAAATCAAGTCCCGCAATCTTTTCTTCAAAAATTCTCTCACTGATTTTTTCTGTAACAAAAGCAACCTCATCAGTCACACCGTCCAATTCCACATATGTTACATTTGGAAAAACATTTTCAATTTCTTTCTTAGATGCTCTGACTCTTGCAAATATCTTACATTCGTAGTCAAGGACATCCATAACTTCCACCTTTTCCTGTTTCCAGTTAACAGGTTTATTTCTCTTTATGTTCTTTGCAGCATCCACCACATCAGATACAACGGCACTGGCTGTAGGAAGCTTTCCTGCTCCCTTTCCGTAAAACATAATCTCACCAAGCATATTTCCGTTTACAAGGATTCCGTTAAATACATCGCTTACATTTCCCAGCATATGTTCTTTTGTAACAATAAACGGAGCTACCATGGAAAATACTTTGCCGTCTATAATCTTACTGGTTCCAAAAAGCTTTATTGTACAGTCCATGGCTTTTGCATATTTGATATCCTTATCCGTAATCTTTGTAATTCCTTCAGTGTGTATATCCTGATAATCAACCTGTCTGCCACATACAAGGGATGACAAAATAGCTATCTTACGACACGCATCATATCCCTCAACATCAGCCTCCGGATTTCTCTCCGCATATCCCATATCCTGAGCCACTTTAAGTACCTCATCAAAAGGCAGTCCCTCTTCGGACATCTTTGTAAGGATGTAATTTGTTGTACCGTTAAGTATACCTGTAATCTCAGTTATATCATCTGCTGTAAGAGCTTCAATAAGTGGCCTTATAACAGGTATTCCGCCACCGACACTTGCCTCAAAGAAAAAGTTTACGTTGTTTTCTCTTGCAACCTCAAGAAGTTCTGCCCCGTGTGCAGCCACAAGCTCTTTGTTGGAAGTTGCGACGCTCTTACCTTTTTCTAATGCGCTCTTCACAAAACCATAAGCAGGGTTTATTCCGCCCATAACCTCAACCACGATATCAACCTCAGGATCCTCCAATATAACATTGTAATCATGAACTAAAATTTTCTGCACGGGGTCACCGGGAAAGTCTCTTAAATCAAGTACATACTTTACGTTAATATCCTGACCCGCATTTTTATTTACGATATCCTGATTTGTCTTAATTACCTCTACAACACCTGAACCTACAGTGCCATATCCAAGTACTGCCACATTTAACATAGTTAGTTCTCTCCTCTTGTCATTTATTCTTTCTATGACTCATCACCGTTTTCTTCCCCGGTGTTATCAGCCACAGCTTTAAGATTCGCTATATCAGTCTCTGATAATAAATTATCTATATCAATACTAATCAATATTTCAGAGGTATTCGTCTCAAGAAAATTGACTTTTATTACATTTTCCAGATAACCTGTGTTTTCATTCGTTGCAACAAAAGGTACACATTTGATATTTTCCTCAGGAACAGAAACAATTCCTATAACATTGTCAACTTCAAATCCTACCTTCACATCCCCGGTCTCCGTTACCAGAAGCTGTTTGTTGCCAAATTCGAGTTCGGATTCAATACAAAAGCGACATTTTAAATCGTAGACCGGAATAACCATATCCCGCAAATGTATTATGCCCTGTATACACTCCGCTGTCTTAGGAACCGGAATAATATTGTAGGTCTGCTCGATTCCGTTTATACAGGCAAGTCTTATACCATATTTTTGTTCTCCAAGGTTAAATATAACAAATTTAGTTTCTGCCACAATATCACTCCTCCTCTTTAACGGTATTAATCCATTTAAGGTACGCATTTATAAAGGGATTAATATCTCCATCCAAAACTGTTCCCGCGTTCCCCACTTCCCGGTTTGTTCGGTGATCCTTAACCATAGTGTATGGCTGCAACACATAAGAACGTATCTGACTTCCCCAGCCATTGTCTGTTACTTCACCGCGAATATCTGATATTTTATCGAGATTTTCCTGTCTCTTTATAAGGTACAGTTTTGACATAAGCATTTTCATTGCCTTATCCTTGTTGCTGTGCTGTGACCTTTCGTTTTGACACTGAACAACAACTCCGGTAGGAATATGTGTAATTCTTATCGCTGATTCAGTTTTGTTTACATGCTGACCTCCGGCACCGCTGGAACGGTAGGTGTCTATCTTTAAATCATCTTCATTTATATCAACTTCTATGCTGTCATCCAACTCAGGCATGACATCCACGGATGCAAAAGAGGTTTGTCTCTTTCCCGCCGCATTAAAAGGAGAAATGCGAACCAAACGGTGTACTCCCTTTTCCGATTTGAGATATCCGTATGCATTGTCACCGTTAATCTGAAATGTAACTGACTTTATGCCCGCTTCATCACCGTCGAGATAATCAATAACTTCCACGCTAAAACCTTTTTTATCTGCCCACCTTGTATACATACGATACAGCATGCCTGCCCAGTCACAGGACTCTGTTCCTCCGGCACCGGCATGTATGGTTATGACAGCGTTATTACCATCGAATTCACCGGATAAAAGAGTCTGAATACGGAAGGATTCAAAATCCGTCTTAAATTCTTCCGTCATATCCTTTATTTCTTTTAGGAGGTTTTCATCCTGTTCCTCATCAGCAATCTCAATAAATGTTTCTATATCCTCAAAAGCCTGATTTATGGCATCAAACTCTTCTATAACACCTTTGACATTTTTCAGCTCCTTCATAAGTTTCTGGCTTTCTTCCACATCATCCCAAAAACCCGGTTGCTCCATCTTAGCTTCAAGAAGCTCAATTCTGAGTTTTCTCCCTGCTATGTCAAAGTGAATCCCTCACTTCATTAAGCGGTTTTCTGTATTCATTTAACATAAATCTGTACTGATCCAGTTCAATCACTTATCTCACCTACTTTTATATATAATACCATATCCGGCAAAAATACTTTTCAGCGTTAATTACTTTCCGCAACACATTTTATATTTTTTGCCCGAACCGCATGGGCATGGATCATTTCTTCCGATTTTTGCACTTTCACGCTTTACGGGTCCCTTTGATACAGAATCACTTCTGTTGGTTCCTGTAACTTTTACCACTTCTTCTCTTTCAACCTTTTGCTCAATCTTTACATGGAGCAGCATCTTTACTGTGTCTTCTCTGATGGCAGCAGTCATTTCGTTGAACATATCATATCCTATAAATTTGTATTCAACTACCGGATCTTTACTACCATATGACTGGAGACCTATACCCTGTCTCAACTGTGTCATATCATCGATGTGCTGCATCCATTTTTTATCTATTACCCTGAGGAGTATAACTCTCTCTAATTCTCTCATGTGTTCAGCTTCAGGGAACTCTGCTTCCTTAGCCTCAAAAATCTTTGCAGCCTCCTCCTTAAGACGTTGCTTGAATGCCTTTAAATTACCGCTCTTAAGTTCTTTTTCGGTAAGCTCAATATTCTCGAAAGGAACTATAGGGATAAGCGTCTTCTTTAAGTTGTCTATTTCCCACTCATCAGGCGGTAAATCAGGAGAACAATGTTTGTCTACATATATTTCAACAACTTCCTGAACCATCTTAAATACAACGTCCCTCATGCTCTCTCCGTTAAGAACACGTTTTCTCTCTGCATAAATAACTTCTCTCTGATCGTTATTTACCCTGTCATATTCAAGCAGACTCTTTCTTATTCCAAAGTTGTTTGACTCTATCTTTTTCTGTGCTTTTTCTATAAAGTTTGTTATGGTCTTATGCTGTATCTCCTCTCCCTCCGGAATCTTAAGAGCATCGTACACACTCTTTACACGTTCCGAACCAAAGAGACGCATTAAATCATCATCAAGAGAAAGGTAGAACTTTGACTCACCCGGATCTCCCTGACGTCCTGCACGTCCACGGAGCTGGTTATCAATTCTTCGTGACTCATGTCTTTCGGTTCCTATTATCTTAAGACCGCCGAGTTCAGCCACGCCCTCTCCAAGCTTAATATCAGTACCACGACCTGCCATGTTGGTTGCTATGGTAACAGCACCCTTCTGACCTGCCTGAGCAACAATTTCTGCCTCCTGCTCATGGAATTTTGCATTGAGGACTTTGTGCTGAATACCTTTCTTTGAGAACATTTTGCTCAGTTCTTCCGATGCATCGATTGTAATTGTACCTACAAGTACCGGCTGTCCCTTAGCATGAGCCTCTGCTACAGACTCTACTATAGCATTAAGTTTCTCTTTCTTTGTCTTAAATACAGAATCCTGATGGTCAATTCTCTGTACAGGGAGGTTAGTAGGAACAACGACAACATCCATGCCATATATCTCTCTGAACTCCTGCTCCTCTGTCAAAGCAGTACCAGTCATACCAGCCTTCTTTTTATATTTGTTAAAGAAATTCTGGAATGTAATTGTAGCAAGAGTTCTGCTTTCTCTCTTAACCTTAACATTCTCCTTAGCCTCAATCGCCTGATGAAGTCCGTCAGAAAATCTTCTTCCCGGCATAATACGTCCGGTAAATTCATCAACTATAAGAACCTCATCATCTTTAACCACATAATCCTGATCCCTGAACATGAGTGCATGAGCCTTGAGTGCCATCATCATGTTGTGCTGAATATCAATATTTTCTGCGTCAGAAAAGTTTTCAATATGGAAGAAAAGTTCCACTTCCTTAACACCCTGTGCAGTGAGCACTACCTGCTTATCTTTTTCGTCAACAAGGTAATCACCGTCCTCCTCAGGTGCTATGCCGAGTATGGCATCCATCTTGCTGATATCCATGGATGAAGTTCCTTTTTTCATTCGTCTTGCAAGATAGTCGCACATTTTGTATAAATCTGTGGATTTACCGCTCTGACCTGATATTATAAGAGGAGTTCTTGCCTCATCAATGAGAACTGAATCCACCTCATCCACGATGGCATAATTCAAATCTCTTTGTACAAGCTGTTCCTTATATATAACCATATTATCTCTAAGATAATCAAAACCTAATTCATTGTTAGTTACATAAGTTATATCACAATTATATGCCTCACGTCTCTCATCCTTGTTGTAGCTGTTTAAAATAACTCCAACCTTGAGTCCGAGAAATTCATGAACCTTTCCCATCCATTCGGCATCACGTTTTGCAAGGTAATCATTTACGGTAACAATATGAACACCCTTTCCTTCCAATGCGTTAAGATATGCCGGAGCAGTTGACACAAGGGTTTTACCTTCACCTGTTCTCATCTCAGGAATACGTCCCTGATGAAGTATAACACCACCGATAAGCTGAACCCTGTAATGTTTCATGCCAAGCACACGGGAAGCAGCTTCTCTTACAACAGCAAATGCCTCTACCAGCAAATCATCAAGAGTTTCTCCCTTTGCAAGTCTCTCTTTAAATTCAGCAGTTTTTGCCTTGAGCTCATCATCCGTAAGTTTCTGCATATCCTCATCAAGAGCCTCTATCTTATCAACGATAGGATAAATCTTTTTGAGTTCCTTTTCACTATGTGTGCCAAATATCTTCTCTAACAGTGCCATAATTACCTCCAAATCCTTACATAACCATCCATTATGTAACTTGTTTTTTAATAGCTATATTTAGATGTTTTTATCAAATCTCTCTCTTTTTTTACAATATAATTATTGCATCATACCCTTTAATATAACATTATTCAAGTGCATAGGCAAGTTTTTTTGTTCAAAATAAAAAAAGCGGCTGCGCTTTTAAAGCACAGCCACCATAGGTACACATATTAAAATTCAGGCTCGATAAGTCCGTATGTATTGCCCTTACGCTTATATACAACATTGACCTCATCAGTCTCTGCGTTGCGGAATACAAAGAAATTATGTCCGAGGAGTTCCATCTGAACACATGCATCCTCAGGATACATAGGCTTAACAGCAAATTTTTTACTCCTGATAATCTTAACTTCCTCATCATCGTCATCATCCACACTAAAGAAATCATTCTGGATATATGCAGCGTTCTGCTCTTTATCCATTATCTTTTTCTTGTAACGTGTAACCTGACGCTCAATAACCTCAACAACTAAATCTATAGATACATACATATCATCGCTTGACTGTTCTGCTCTGATAATGTGGCCCTTCATAGGGATAGTAACCTCGATTTTCTGTCTCTCCTTTTCTACGGAAAATGTTACCTGTACATCAGTATCCTCAGCAAAAAACTTTTCTAACCTCCCAAGTTTGTCATAAATAGCTGACTTAAGACCTTCTGTAACCTCAATGTTCTTGCCGCTAATAATGTAATTCATATGCCCCACTCCTTTTTGGTCAAACTAATGTGCCACTAAGTGATACATTGATGTTATTATATCATAAAGTTGCACAATATAAAAGAGATTTTTATCTATTTTTATGTCATTTTCACAAGATTTTCATAGAAATGAGAAAGTCAAAACGGACTGCCGAATACTCAGCAGTCCGTTTCCACACATTATGTAAACAGGCTGTTAAAAACTAATATATTATTCTTCTGCAGGTATATACACTGCTTGTATTGAGGTTGGAAATTACAATTCCAAGGCTTGAATTTGCCGCATGGACATATTTGTTATTTCCTATGTATATACCAACATGTTGTATTGTGCCTGAACCGTAATCAAAGATTATAAGATCACCCGGAACAAGCTGAGAAATGCTTACTTCAATACCATCCGATGCCTGATAGTAAGCCGTACGGGTAAGAGATATTCCGAAGTCAGCATAAACTCTCATAACAAACCCCGAACAATCCGCACCTTCTGTAAGACTTGTACCACCGTAAACATATGGATTTCCAACAAATTGTACCGCATAATTTGCAATGTCCTGACCTGTACAGGATGTAATTCCTGAACCGCCTGCAGGTATATCCGTCGGAGTATCGTTTCCTGTTGAATTTTCATTTCCGGAATTACCTGAATTTCCGCCGGCAGGCTCCTGCTGTACAAGGATTGCAGCATAGTTATTCGGCTTGCCTTTTGTTATGGTTACATAATCATTGCTCACATATCCGCTAAGACTATCCGTAACCTGAATTTTTGTCCATCCGCTTTCCTCAGAAAGAACGAGGTAACTTCCTCCTGCCGGTAAATATGCCAGACATGTGCTGCCTGTACCGGCTTCCGCTCTAAGTCTCAATGAACCGGAATTAATTATCGCTATAGTATCTGTATTGTTCTGAACATAAGTTGCCACATCATCGGCATAGGCAAGAAATTCATTCTTTACATATCCCTCAACACCATTTAAAGATATCTTTGACCATTCCTGACCTTTGCTCTTTACGGTAACTATCTGACCTGCACCTGCCCAGCCCAATACGGAACAATTAGTGTTCGCCTTAGCCCGTATGTTAACGGTGCTTGCGGCTGTCACAATCGCTTTATCTGCATATTCAGGATACTTGCAGTTTGCAGGCGGAACATATGGTGTATCACTTTCCTGAGTATCTGCTGTTGAGGAAGGTTGGGATGTGGTCTGTGTATTGTTCTGAGACTGATTATTTCCCTCTGTAGTCGTATCATCTGTATGATTATCCCTGCCTCTTCCTCCTTCTGCATTTTCATCCATAAACGCTGATGCAGGAACAGGAATCTCCTCTTTACTGTTTAATGTTATACCCATGTTAGGTATAAATGCATCTATATTAAATGTATATATCTGTGTGTTTGTTGTCATATATCTGTCCACGGCAGTGAATATACTTACATTTGAATCATCGTATATATCACCGGCCCGTGAATTTACTGCTCCCGTTGAAAAAGCACACAAGCCCATAACCGCCATATATGCAAACCATTTTTTAGATGGCTTTATCATATGAATACCTCCGAAATATGTATGTTCAATCTAAATTGTTACAAATTTGTTACAAATTGTTACAAGCTCATTATAACATACATCTTTCACTTGTCAACATAATATTTGTGAATTTCTGTACACATTTTGAAATTTTTACTATATTGAATCACTTATTTTACTTGCATTAAGCATTTATATATTTTATAATTATGGTACTATATTTTTGAGGAGGTACACTTATGAATATTACTTCTTTGAGCAGCAACAGTATATCTGTTTCGGATACAGCTTCCATGAATGCCATAGACATTTCTCTTCTGAAGAAATCTCTTGAATCAGTTGAGCTGAACAGTGATATGATGAACAGGATGCTTGAGCAGTCTGTCAATCCTCTCATCGGTTCCAACATCGATATAAGACTGTAATTTTATTTATATGTGTCTTCTATTGCAACCGCTATTGCTTCTGCTATTTTTTCCTGATAGTTTTCGTCGGTCAGCCTGCTTTCCTCTTCGGGGCAGCTCAGGAAACCACATTCCACTATCACTCCGGGTATGGCAGTTTTTTTCAATATATAATAATCATTGCCCTCTTTACATTTTCTGTGATTATCCGTATCAACATTTTTTATAAGACTCTCCTGTATATTTTCAGCAAGCATCCTGCTTTCCTCTGAACCACCATAGTAAAATACCTGTGCACCTTTGACACCAGGGTCAGTGTAACTGTTTTGGTGCACGCTTATGAAGCAGATTGCTTCCGCAGAATTAATTATCCCAACTCGATTTTTCATATCAGAAGTTTTCTTGTTTACCGCTCCCTCCGTAGCAAGATTTTCATCCGTTTTTCTTGTGAGAATAACCTGTATCCCTCTATTTTCCAAATTAGTCTTTAATTTTAAAGCTATGGAAAGATTTATGTCTTTTTCCAGCACTCCCGTTATTCCAACCTTCCCAGGATCATTTTCTCCATGTCCGGCATCGATAACCACCACTATCTTACCTATATTATTTTTTTCTGCTCCCGCAGCAAATATAATACAGTTTATAATTATGATTATCAAAAAAGCAACAGCCACCATCAGACATTTGAATTTATGTTTTCTCAAAAACTCTTCAAATTTCATATAGTAAACTGCTGCTTTTTGTTTTATTTTCTTCATATACACTCTGCCTGTTTCCTTCTATATATAGATATGACAGTTTTTTTGTGTATATTACTTATAGTATTCCTTTTTCTATAAGTTCTTTTCTTTTTTCTTTCATTGCCGACAGTATGGTTTCCTTCGCCCATATAGCCTCTTCCTTGGTTGCTTCCGGGACACCCATAAGCGGATATGGTTTTCCGAGTTTTTCGTATTTTTCCACTCCCATGTTGTGGTAAGGAAGAACGTCCAGTGCTTTAATATGTTTAAACTGCGCCATAAATTGTCCAAGTCGTTTTAGATATTCCTCATTTAAAGTTATGCCCGGAACAAGAACATGTCTAATCCATATGGTTTTTTCCTTTTCATCCATAAACCTAAGGAAATCAAATATATTATCCTGAGGCTGTCCGGTAAGTTTTTTATGCTCCACCGGATCTATATGTTTAATATCCAGCATAATAAGGTCTGTAACCTTCATAAGCCTTTCATACTTCTCAAGTATCTCAGGTTTATTGCGCCTGAACTGAATACCTGATGTATCAAGGCAGGTATGGATATCTCTCTTCTTTGCCTCTTCAAAAAGTTCTATAAGGAAATCTATCTGTAACAGCGGCTCTCCACCGGTTACAGTAAGTCCACCGCCTTTAAGGAATGGCTTGTATCGCTCATAATCATCTAATATCTCTGTTACTGTTTTCTTCTCACCGCCCTGCATAAGCCAAGTGTCAGGATTGTGACAGTAAGCACATCTCATAGGGCAGCCCTTTACAAAAACTACATATCTGATACCCGGACCGTCTACTGTTCCAAAGGTTTCTATTGAATGTATAATTCCTTCCATTAAAGTCATCTCCAAATTCAAATATTTTATGATGTTATTTTACCCAAACATCATTTTATTATCAAACCGGAAGTTTTGCAATATGATTTTTAATTGCTTTTTAGATATTACAGAAAAGAGGATTAAACAATGAGTTTTGGAGAAAATCTAAAAAATGTTAGAAAGCAGAGAAATATTACACAAGAGGAATTGGCAGAGACATTAGCGGATGTAGAAAAAAATTCGAGAGATTGCAAAGGCTATCAGTATTGGAAAAGGGCCTACTGCTTCATTTGACTTTCTGCAGCTTATTCCTATTCCTAAAAAAATAGCAGCAACTATGCTCCAAATAACAAATGCAATAATAATTTTCCAACCTCCACAAAATTTGCGGTAAAAGAAATCTTACAGTCCTTCTGCGAGTATACCATTATCTATACGTAAAATCAAAAGGCATAATTTTTACTCTGTTGTTTTCTT
>CAZKMB010000035.1:0-13536 GCA_964553965.1 uncultured Bacteroides sp.
ATTTAATAATTATCATATTTTTCGGACAATTTATTAAAATAATCCATATGCGTACTTACCTTTTTATTCATTGTATCATATGTTTTTTTATGTTTAAGCTGCATTGTTATCTCATCTAAATCTGCTTTCGCGAGCACATTTTCCATTTTAATATAGATTTCATCCTTTAAAAATTGAGTTTTTATAGCCCTCAATCCATCCTTATAACCTAATTTTTCTCTAAAAAGGACTGCATCATCTGAAAAATTCAATGTTCCACTTATTAAATCTCCCAAATCATAGCTCGGATAAATTGCTTTAAATGTCGCTCCCGGCCATTTTTTTTCGTCAAATTTTTTGCCATGTTTTAATCCTATTATAATAAAATTTCTTATACCTGCATCATAAAGCGGTTTAACCGGCTCATTATCACATATACCACCGTCTCTATAGTAATTTCCATCAATTTCAACTGATTCATAAATTAAAGGAAGTGCTGTTGATGCAAGTAAGATTTTTTTTATAATATCTGTGTCATAATCAGAAAGTTTTCGATATTCTGCCTCGATTTTTTTTTCATATTCATCTAATTTACATATGGAATTATATATATCATAGGGAGAATTTTTTATTTTTTCAAAATCAATATATTTATCCATTATATTTAACATTTCATTTCTGGAAAAAAAATGTTGCATATCGGTTATATTTTCCAAATCTACATCAAATATTGTACTCATATCAATATCAAGCCATACCTGAAGCATCATATCCATATCATCCATAGCATATAACATTGCATTAACTGCCCCTATAGAAGCACCTGATATGGCAGTTACATCATTTAGGTATCCATTTTCTTTTAAAGCTTTTAAAACACCTATCTGATATGCACCTTTTCCGCCACCGCCTGAGAGTACAAGTCCTGTATCTTCTTTTATAGTATTTTCTGACATTTGACATTCACCTCACACACAAGTATCATTTTTACTAATTATACACTGAAATATATTAACAATATATTCAAAATTATCTACAATATTGTCTTATCTTGGCGCCATAAGTTTTGATATTCCGGATTTAAGCCCATCTATTGTGAGAGGAAACATATCATAAATTTGTGCAAGGGTTGCCTCTGATTCCATCCATGAAAGAGATGTAAGTCCTCCGTGAAATCTTGGGTTAAGCCATATTGCTTTTTTATACTTACTTCTAAAGAGCTGATTCCACTCATAACCGGAACGTCCGTCATTTGGCCCCCTGTAGTTGCCATTTAAATCGAACAGTTCCTCCGGTGCCATCTGAGCATCACCTACTATAATTACCTTGTAGTCCTTATCGGTATGTTTAAATATATAATCCAAATCTACCCAGTTACCCATTTCACATTCTGCATCCTTATAGACCTTGCTATATATACAATTATGAAAATAATATGTTTTGACATCTTTAAAATGATTTGCTTTATGCACTGCTTGAAATAAATCATTGCATAACTCGGAAAACGGCAGCATGGTTCCGCCACAGTCAAACAAAAGAAGCAGTTTTACAGAATTTTTACGTGGCTTTTCAAATTCTAATTTGAGATATCCTCCATTATTACAGGTTGAATCTATGGTACCATCAAGATCAAGCTCTGTTCGTGGCACCTCCAATTTAGTCGAAAACTGTCTGAGTCGTCTGAATGCCACTTGAAACTGACGTATATCAAGGGTTTTATCATGCCTGAAATCTGCATATTTACGTTCACCCATAACCTGAAATGCACTTCGCATACCGGTTTTTCCGCTGACACGTAATCCTCCCGGATTTCGTCCGTTATGCCCAAAAGCTGAGCCGCCGCTGGTTCCAATCCAGTAGTTTCCACCGTTATGTTCTTCCTTTTGTTCTGTTATACGCTCGCGAAACATTCTCTTTGTTTCTTCTTTGTCTCTATTTGTATCAAAACTATAGATATCCTTGTTGAGATTCGAGGTATCCATATCTCCTTTATCAAGAAATTTCAGAATATCAGGAGGAAGCTCCTCATCCATTCTTATATTCTTGAAATATTCCATAAATGCAATGTCAAATTTATCATAATCTGATTCTGTCTTGACCAAAATCATTCTTCCAAGATTATATAATCCTTCTAATGATGAGTATGCAAGTCCCTTATCCAGCGCTTCCATATATGTAATCCATTCTGTCATGGATATTTTTAATCCTTTTTCTCTGCAAACATATAAGAAATCAGTAAACAACTACAGTATTCTCCTTTTTTTTACTATATCTATATCTTCATCTTTTTTTATTAGAACTCCGAGATACGGAAGTTTAGTTCTTATAGTATCGGGGTCAATCCCTCCAAGCACAAGAGCGTTTAACCAATCTATAAGTTCTGAGGTACTTGGTTTTTTTCGGACCTCTTTTATTTCCCTAATCCAGTAAAATGTATCCATAGCCTGTTTTAAAAGATTCTCGTCTATGTTTTCAAAATGTACCCTTACAATCTCATCCATCTCTTCTTTTTCCGGGAAGCTTATATAGTGGAATATACATCTTCTGAGAAATGCATCAGGAAGTTCTTTTTCAGCATTAGACGTAATAATTACTATAGGTCTGTTTTTCGCCTTGATAGTCTCCTTAGTCTCATGAATATAAAATTCCATCTTGTCAAGCTCCCACAAAAGATCATTAGGAAACTCCAAATCCGCCTTATCTATCTCATCAATAAGAAGTATAACCTGCTCCTCTTCCTTAAAAGCTTCACCTAATTTTCCGAGTTTTATATATCTCTTTATGTCGTCAACACCCTCTTCACCAAACTGACTGTCATAAAGTCTCTGAATAGTATCATACACATATAATCCATCCTGTGCTTTCGTAGTGGATTTAATATTCCATATATATAACTTCATTCCAAATGCCTGGCTTATAGCCTCAGCTAACATAGTCTTACCTGTTCCCGGCTCCCCCTTTATCAAAAGAGGTTTTTCAAGTACTCTTGCCACATCCACGGCTGCCATAAGTTCAGGTGAGGCAACATATTCCTTTGAACCTGTAAATTTCATATTGTCTGTTGTTTTCAAATTTCATTTCCTCCTGTCATTATATTTATTATCACCTACTGCTCTGTTAGTGTTGTATCTATAAATAAGTACTCTTTTTTTGATTTATTTTTCATGAAAAAGCTCCGTTAACTATCTAATCTGACCGTTTCCATATATAATATACTTAGTCGATGTGAGGGCAAGCAGCCCCATAGGACCTCTTGCATGGAGTTTTTGAGTAGATATACCGATTTCCGCACCAAATCCAAACATAAAACCATCTGTAAATCTGGTTGATGCATTTACATACACACAGGCTGAATCAATCTCATTTAAAAATCTCTGTGAGCTTTCATAATCCTCTGTTATGATAGCTTCTGAATGACCGGTACTGTAATTATTTATATGTTCAATAGCATCATCAAGACTGTCAACTACCTTAGCTGATATAATCTTAGCCAGATACTCTGTGCCATAATCTTCTTCATTTGCTTTTACAATATCCGGAGAAAATGACATTGTAGCCTCATCACCACGAATTTCACAGTCATTTTCTTTTAACATGGCTGCAATGGCAGGTACGGCTTTTTCAGCAATATTCTTATGTATAACCAAGGATTCACATGCATTACATACGCCGAGTCTCTGTAACTTGGCGTTCTTAATTATAGAAAGTGCCTTATTTAAATCTGCACTTTCGTCCACATATATATGACAATTACCTGTTCCGGTTTCAATAACAGGAATTGTTGCATTTTCCACAACTGTTTTTATAAGACCGGCTCCGCCTCTTGGAATAAGCAAATCAACATATTTATTCATCCGCATAAATTCTCTGGCTACCTCTCTGTCGGTATCTTCTATCAGGCTTACAGCATCAGGAGTAACGCCCGCATCCTCTAATGCTTTTCTAATTACTTTTATCAGAGCAATGTTGGAATGTATACAATCACTTCCGCCTCTTAGTATAACTGCATTGCCGGTTTTAAAACATAATGCAAATGCATCTACCGTAACATTAGGTCTTGATTCATATATAATACCGATAACACCCATAGGAACTCTCTTTTGGCCGATAAGCAATCCGTTTGGCCGCTCTTTCATAGATATAACCTCACCCACGGGATCCTCTAAAGATACAACCTGACGTATGCCCTCAGCCATATCCATAAGTCTTTTTTCTGTTAATTTAAGTCTGTCTAAAAGCGCCTCTGACATACCGTTTGCCCTGGCATTATCCATATCGGTGTCATTACCTTTTATAATACTTTCTGCGTTTGCAATGAGGGCATCTGCAACCCCTAAAAGTGCCTCATTTTTCTTATCCTGTCCAAGACGTGCCATAATTCTTGATGCATCTTTAGCCTTTTTACCTAACTCTGTAAGCATTACATTAACCTCCTGAAATCATCTGAAAACATTGTCGTCACTTATGACCATATCCGGTCTGATATCGTGTTTATCTGCCGGAATAAATGGCATAATCTGAAAATTATAACATACTGCTATAGTTTTACAATTTGGATGACCGGCAAGATATCTGTCATAATAACCGCCACCATAACCGATACGACATCTGTCTTCTGAAAATGCAACACCGGGCATTATGATGAGGGTATTATCATCCGGTTTTAATATCTCAACGGAATCCGGCTCTAATATACCATACATACCTTTTTTTAATTTTGTATCCCTGACGTATCTGTAAAAGTCCATATTTTTATTAATTACTCTTGGAAGCCATACTTTTTTATCACGTTCAAATGCATCATCAAATAATACATTTAAATTCACTTCGTTATTAACTGCCATATATAGTACTATATTTTCGGCATTTACATATACATCCTGTTTTATAATACGATTACATATAATCTGTGAAAGTTTTGACAGATATTCGCCGTCAAAACTTTTTCTTATATCTGATACTGTATCTCTAATCTCTTTTTTTGATACCATAACTATTCCTTAATATTCTTCTTTTTCTTTGGAATATCAGCAACATGGGTTACGGAGCCGTCTGCCTCCACGATATCCACCTGTTCTAAAGCTCCTTTTAAATTTCTTTTAAAATCATCTATAAACTGTCTTCTAAGCACAGATTGTTCTTCTTTCTCTTCAGGAGTAAGTCCCTCCGGTGTCTTGCTTTTTCGTGCCAGTTCATTAATACGATTAATACCTGCTTCTGTCATATATATTCTACCTGCCTGTTAACTATTTTAAATATCCTTTGTGAACAATGAAGTCCACTGTATCAAAGTTTTCTGCATTATGCGCAATAAATAATGTACCCACATCTGAGCCATCCATCAGTTGATTAATAAGTTCTAAATCAGATGCATCAAGGATAGCCATATCTGCACCTGAATCTGTAGCTATTCTTGCTGCTGAAATTTTAGTTGACATACCGCCTGTTCCATAATTGGTTACAGAACCTTTTGCCATAGCTTTAAATTCATCAGTAATCTGTTCAACCACAGAAAGTTTAACTGCATCAGGATTCTTGTGAGGATCATCTGTATAAAAGCCATCAATATCTGTAAGAAGTATAAGTAAATCCGCCTTTATAAGATGAGCAACAATAGCGGATAATGTATCATTATCGCCAAACTCAATCTCCTCTGTAGCCACAGTATCATTCTCATTTACAACAGGTATAACATCCTGCTGTAAGAGTTCATTCATTGTATTAATTGCATTTACACGTCTTTCATCACTGGTAATAACATCAAATGTAAGAAGAACCTGAGCAGCAAGATGATTATATTCCATAAAAAGTTTCTGATAAATCATCATAAGTTGTCCTTGTCCTATGGCTGCACATGCCTGCTTTAAAGACAAAGTCTTTGGCTTAGTCTTCAGCCCAAGTGCCTGAAATCCCACACCAATTGCACCGGATGAAACCAATACCACATCCTTGTTTTGATTTTTCAAATCACAGATAATCCTAACTAATTTTTCTAATTTTCTTAAATCGACTCCGCCTGTTTCCTCATGTAAAAGCGAAGATGAGCCAATCTTAATTACAATTCTTTTCTTGTCTTTCAATGTATCTCTGTAATTCATAGTAAAAGCCTTTCTTTATATGTATTAAAGTGAATTAATGTAAGCTGCTACCGCCTCTGCAACTTTTATACCATCCACTGCGGCAGAAGTTATACCGCCGGCATATCCGGCACCTTCTCCACAAGGGAAAATTCCCTTAACCTCACTCATCAGGTTATCATTTCTTATTATTCGTACAGGAGATGAAGTTCGGGATTCAATACCTGACAAAACCGCATCTTCTCTGGCAAACCCCCTGAGCTTAGTATCATAATAAGAAATCCCCTCAATTATAGCATTATTTACATACACAGGCAAACAATTATTGAGATTTCCAAAAGTGTATGTCCCCTTTATGTCAGGTTTAATATCTCCGAGATTTTCTGTGCTAACTCCTTCCACATAATCCTTAAATAATTGAACAGGAATACCTCCTTTTCCTTCCTCATAGGCAAGTTTTTCATACTTTTCCTGAAATTTTATTCCTGCCAGGATATCATCTCCGCATCCATCATTATAAAAATCTTCCGGCGTAACATTTACAACTATAGCACTATTTGAATTTTCTTCGTCTCTTGCATGATTACTCATACCATTAACTACTGATTGATTTTCTCCTGATGAAGCATTTACCACAAATCCTCCGGGACACATGCAAAAACTATATACACTTCTTCCCTCTTTAGACCTAAATGTCATCTTATAGTCTGCCGCAGGAAGAGTTTTTGCCACATCACTGTTGCCATATTGTGCTTCATCAACCATGGTTCGCGGATGTTCGATCCTGAGCCCTACAGCAAAAGATTTGGCTTCCATGGGGATTTTTAAAGCGTGAAGTTTTCTGAAAGTATCTCTTGCGCTATGTCCTATAGCCAAAATTAAGGCATTTGTCTCATATATATATGTGTCTCCGTCCCGCTCTACGGATATCTTAAATAAATCTTTACCTGTTTTTTCATATCCGACAAACCTGGAATTAAAATATATCTTACCCCCAAGACTAATAATTTCCTGTCGCATATTATATAAAACTTTTTTTAACTCATTTGTACCTACATGTGGCTTATTTACATATGCTATGTCTTCCGGAGCACCAAATTTTAAAAAGTCATCTATAAACGCCTCAATTCGTCCCTGCTTATCTTTGATGCCGGTATTCAATTTTCCGTCAGAAAATGTTCCGGCTCCGCCTTCGCCAAAAGATACATTTGAATCAGGGTTAATTTTATTGCCATTCCAAAATTCATCAACATCTTTTGTCCGTTCAAAGACGTCCTTTCCGCGTTCAATTATAATAGGTTCATATCCGGCTCTTGCAAGATATAGTCCGCAAAAATATCCTGCCGGTCCGGCTCCTATTATAACTGGCTTAAACTTACTTTCACCATTTTTTTCATATGGAAATTTGTATGCCTTTATGTCAGTTGACATAATATTATTATTGTTTCTATATTTTTTCAATATCAATTCATCTGAAACGGTATTTATATCAACGGTATAAATATATAAAAGCTCATCCTTTTTTCTGGCATCTAATGAACGCTTGACTATCTTCACTACATCAAATTCTTTAGTTTTTATAATCTCTGATATTTTTTTATTTAGAGCGTTCTTTTCTGCCCCTACGGGAATTTTAATATTATTTATTCTTATCATAACTGCTATTACCTGCTCTTATTCCTGACAATACTGCAAATGTTATATTGTAACCTCCGCATAAACCATCTATATCAAGCATTTCCCCTGCAAAATATATTCTGTCCTGCAACTTTGACATAAGGGTTTCAGGCATAATTTCATTTATATCTACACCCCCTGCTGTCAACTGGGCATTGTCATAATCTTTAGTTTCTTTTATGTTAAATGTATATTTTTTTAATTTGCCAAGCAAATCCATTAATGTATTTCGTGTCATCGATGAAATCATAGTTTTAGGATATATTTTTTCCTCATCAAGTATATATAAAGCAAGTTTATCATTGATAAGACTGTTTAACATACCTGATACGGTACGATATTTATTAGTATATATAATACCGTCAAAATCTTTTTTATGTATATGCGGTATAAAATCCACAATAACCTTTACAGGTTTATTTTTTTGCAAAGCATATCCTGCTTTTGAAGATATATTGAATATCATTATTCCTGAAAGGCCGTAATCCGTGAACTGCAGCTCTCCTTCTTCCTTAAACATAATTTTATCATCCCATACAAGGGAAACTTCAGACCTGATACGAACTCCCGTGATATCAACCGTATCCTCATATGTTATAAGTCCGCACAGGCTTGGTC
Source organism: uncultured Bacteroides sp. (assembly GCA_964553965.1). GTDB lineage: Bacteria > Bacillota > Clostridia > Lachnospirales > Lachnospiraceae > Coprococcus_C. The sequence goes on from CAZKMB010000035.1 coordinate 8,352, forward strand.
TTAATGTTGTTATGTTATGTCCTATCTTACGCGAAAGCTCATAACCGGACATAGAGCCCCCCAGTTTAGAATAGCTGTTTCCGCCACAGGCAAGAATAATCTGCTTTGTATTTATCATACCTTTGGATGAATCCACCACATAAAAATTCGTTTTGTCTTTTATGTCTGTAACGACACTGCCAAGCATAATTTCAACATTTAAGCGTTTTAACTCATCTATCATAGCCCATACTACGGAAGATGCCTGCATGGAATTAGGGTATATATATCCTCTGGTGTCAGTTGTAACAACACCTATTGAATTTAAAAACTTTACCAGTTTTTCTGTAGGATTAATACCGCATGACTTTTCAAGGAAATATCCATATGATTCAGAAAATGAATTATAGTGAGTCTCATAATCAATGCTCAAGTTACCTACATTACACTTTCCGTTACCTGTGGCATATATCTTTTTGCCTAACTTGTTATTTTTTTCTATAACTATAACCTTGCTGCCACATCTGGCAGCTGTTATGGCAGCAGTCATTCCCGACATACCGCCTCCTATAACACACAAATCAAACATATTTTCTCCTTAGCTATCAATAGATTCAAGAAAATCAAACAATTCTTCTTTTGTAGTAAATTTTTTGTTTTCTAATTCGTTATACAACTTTAAATCAAGTTTTTTTATGATATCTGCATCAATATCCGTATATTCAAATACCTGATTTGATAAGCAGTCATATACAACAATATATCCGTTAACTATACTCAAACCGTATTTGTAATTGTTCTCTAAAATATGTGCTTTTTGTTCGGCATTATGCACGATACTTTCAATAAATAAACCATCATGTTCATAAACATACTCCGGCTTTTCTTCCGTTTCCTCTATAGCCACTTTATAACAATTCTCTTTAAAGAATTTTTTAGATAGATAAAATGCTGTAAAAAATATGACAGTTCCCAAGATAATAATACTCAGATATAAAAATAATTTCTTCATGGCACTCACTCCTTGAAGAAATTATTTCCTAAATTATATTATATTATTCAAATGAAACACCATCCGGATATGAATCATCGAACACAGCTATAAATGTCTTTCCGGGATTCATTCTAAGCTGATTTCCATCTTGATCAAAGTATTTTAATACTCCGTTATCCTTCTTCCAGGTTATCTCGATATATTCGCCGTTAGTCGCATAATAAGCTGTTCCTCCCGCGTTCCAGTCAACATCCTGATGATCTGTACTGTCAAGGCTTGTATAGTCAGCAAGCATAACGATTACATTTTCAAATTTGAGCTGTTCTCCGTTTTCAACGTCAACATGTGCCTGATTATACTGATATCTGTAATATACTCCCTCGTCTGCGTTATATTCAAACCATGGACTGTTATGGGCAAAATCTGTTTTTATAATATTTGCTGAATTACCACTGTCAAGATTTGCTTCTTCATAGTTAAATGCAAACATTTTTTCCGGTTCTGTTGTATATACAGCGCTGTATTCATATGTTGCAATACCATCAGCGATACGCGAACCGCTTGTATATACATTATGAGGTGCATATCTTGCACTGTCACGATAATATACTGTTCCATCAAGGAAAAGTCCGTTGAGGTTATTGACACCAAGGGCAGGTATTTCCTGCTCGGCAAGAGGTGAGTATCCAAAGTGGCAATAAATTCCATCTAACATATCCGCAACTTCAACATAGTAATGTCTTGCGCTTCTTACAGGACCTACTTTTTCAATATCCTCATAATCCTTAAATACACACAACAGTCTTGTCAGACTTCCCTCAACCTTCATCTCGTAAATAATATCTGCTTCACTTATTCCTGACTGTGGAATTGCATCAATGATATTGTTTATCATCATACATACCGGTCTCTGTCCGTCCAGTGATTCATCTATCCATTCTCCTGTAAGATTGCTGATAACCATACCCTCTCTGGTTACAACATCAATATCCTCTGCATCAGACATTGTTGCATCCGGTTCAATATTTATGGATGCATCACTACCGTTTTTATCATCAGAGTCCTTTTTCTTGTTTTTTCCTGAAATCATAACTATGGTGAGTATAATCAGTAAAAGACCTACTGCAACTGTTGCGCCAACCAGAATTTTCATTTTCTTATTCTTCATCATTTTCTCTTGTATATCCTTTCATATGTAAAATATCTTCCTGCATTTTTTCCATGTTCTTTCGTTCATCTTCGTCTATGTGGTCATATCCAAAAAGATGAAGCATACTGTGTGCCGTCAAAAAAGCTAATTCCCGCCGTCTGGTGTGTCCATATTCTTCTGCCTGTGAAGAAATCCTGTCCAGATTTAAAATTATGTCTCCCAACAGTAATTCACCTGTATCCTGATTAAAGTAGTAATCCAATGACTCTTCAAGCCATTCAAATTCACCCGGTACGTCATATTCAATCATAGGAAAAGACAAAACATCTGTAGGTGCATCTATATTACGATGTTCAAGATTAATTTCATGTATCCCTTCGTTATCCGTAAATATAACATTTATCTCACATTCATAAGGGCAACTGATATAATCTAAAGCCGCATTTATAACATCATCTACAATCTGTTCATAATTATTCGGCAGCTCTTCTTCCAACTCATTTTCAAAAAAAATGCTCATAAATACATCTTCCTCCACTTGCATAATTATACATTAAACTGAATATATTATCAAGTTTACTTTAACTGTTTTTGCTTCCAGATTTTGTAACGGATTTCTGTGTGTGTTTTAATTCATATTTTTCGTAAGCGTTTACAATTTTTTGCACCAGAGGATGTCTTACCACATCTTCACTTGAAAATACAATAGTCTTTATATCTTCTATATCCCTGAGAACTTTTAATGCAATTTCAAGACCTGATGTTGTGTCCTTAGGCAAATCTTTTTGAGACAGGTCACCTGTTATTATCGCCTTTGAACCAAAACCTATTCTTGTCAAAAACATCTTCATCTGCGCCGGTGTTGTATTTTGTGCCTCGTCAAGAACAATATAAGCGTTATCCAGTGTTCTCCCCCTCATATAGGCAAGAGGAGCAACCTCAATCAGACCTTTCTCCATATTTTTAAGAAATGTTTCTGCACCCATAATCTCGTATAATGCATCATATAATGGTCTGAGGTACGGGTCAACCTTGCTCTGTAAATCTCCGGGCAAAAAGCCCAACTTTTCTCCGGCTTCAATAGCCGGTCTTGTTAAAATAATACGATTGACCTCATTGTTCTTAAAAGCAGTTATCGCCTTTGCCATGGCAAGATATGTTTTTCCGGTCCCGGCAGGTCCCACACCAAACACAATCATATTTTTATCTATGGCATCAACATAATTCTTTTGTCCCAAAGTTTTAGCTTTAACAGGTTTTCCGTTTATTGTGTGACAAATTATATTTTCGTCTCTGTCTAACTCTGAAATTTTATCTTCATCTCCGGTCTTTGCAAGTGATATGGCGTAATTAACATTCTGATCTGATATGTTATTCCCGTTTTTCGACAGACTCATAAGCTGATTTATAACGCTCACAGCTCTTTTTACATTTTCCTCACCGCCAACAATTTTTAGATTATCGTCCCTTAAAACAATAGCAATGTGATAGGCTTTCTCAATATTTTTTATGTTTTTATCAAATTGACCAAATACATTTTGTATGTGTTCATTTGGTATATTAATGATTTCTGAATATGAGCTCATTCTATGGTTCTTCTCCTTGATTAATTAAATTTATCTCCTCAGGAACGCCTATGAGTTCCTTCACAACAATAGTTCCCTCAGCATTACATTTATCATTGCCAACATCTATTGTAACATTATTTTCGAGTATTTCCACCCCTTTTTTCTGTAAATCTTCTATGTACACCTGTAATCTCTTTTTTGCTTTTTCCTCAGCTTCATCCTCAGAGTAAGAGCACAACACGGTATCATATTCCTTTGAGGTTATTGTATTAAAATATACAGGAAGATATACAGAACTTCCTAATTTTAATCTGTGTTCCGTAACCACACGGTCAAATAATTTATAATCAGCTTCTATTCCCACCGGAATATGCACATCATCAAAAACAATATCATATGCTTTTTTCTCTTTTCCTGTATAAACCTTATCGTAAACATTCATTTCAAATTCATCTTTATAGTCATATTCTACTATAGCATATACATCTCCGTCTGCTGCTACATAATTTGTTTCCAGAAGTTCATCGTAATCATTATATATATTTATAGTACCGGTTATTATTATATCTCCTTTTTTTACCTCATCTCCCTTGTTTCTTGTGTTTTTTCCCGTTCTTACAACAATGTCTGTCAAAATTCCGCTTTTTATAGCTACAATATTACAGGGGTTATCTGATTTTATATTATAATTTTTATCTATGGTTTCGGTTATATTTATATTAAGGCAGGTTCCTTTTATGTCACAGCTTATCCATGCCACTTTGCTGTATTTTTCTCTCAATTCCTTTTCTAACTCATCACAATTTATGTCACTTTTTTTAGTAAATATATCAACGAAATTGTCCCGGATATCCTTTTCTATCTGCTCTCCAGTATATACACTGTCACCGGATATCTCGATATCCCATATATACATGGTAAAAATATAAATCATGAAAAAATATAATAGAATACCTGCTATAAATCCATATCGCTTTCTGTATTTTTTTACAAAAAAAGGTAGTCCAAAGCATTTTACCGCCTTTATATCAGTCTTTGTTTTTTCAACATATTCCTGACACACTTTATATTCCTTAAAACCAACATATGCATATATACTCTCTCCTTTTTTTTCCATAGCACGAAGCATTATATGTTTTTTTGAACATATATTAATAAATCTGTCTTTCTGTATTCCGGATATTTCAATTAAAACATAGCCCGCTAACCAGTTAATAATTTTTTTAAACATATTTACTCCATTACATTTTAGTCCATTCAACCTTTGTAATCACACCATATATATTTAGCTCAATATCAGATAACATTTCAATTCTTAAATTGCTGCCGAATATAACAAGTTTCTTCTTTTTACAGAGAAGACAAACTACATCGCTTTCCATGGAAATAATATGCTTATATCCCTCTATATGTATGGTTTTATCATCAACTAATATAATTTTGGTCATAAAAATTCTTTTTTTTATTAGTGTATTCTTTTTTTTGTAATTATAG
>CAZKMB010000036.1:0-11602 GCA_964553965.1 uncultured Bacteroides sp.
ATGTGTATGATAGAATATTGTATAGTATGAATAATTATGCCTATGCAGATTATTTTCTATTGATTTATGCTTTTTTATAATATTTATATAGTTGGAAAGCCCTATTTTTACATAAGGGGGAAAGGTGATGAGAATGAATTTGAAAGATAAGATTATCAAAAAATTACTCAAGGTGGGGAAAAAACACAGGATACTGGTTTATCCGACACTGGCGCTTGTTGCAATTATCAGTGCTGTTTCGCATGCAGTGTATTGGGGGAAGGGCAATGGTAAAAAGCTAATTGCTTCAGCCCTCGTTATGGTTATGCTCATCACTCAGTCACTTTTTCTTACTTCATCGGCAGATGTGATGAATGAAGACCCTGAGAATAATGCTAATACATATGCAAGTGTAGCTAATCCGGTTCAACAGTCAGTGAACTATGCTGATTACACTGTTACATATTACAGAGTTGATGAAGAGGGAATTGCTCATCTTGTACACACGGGAAGTTCAGTTAAATTAAAAGATGCTGAAGATGGTGACGTTATATCTGATTATAAGATTGAGGTTTTAAGTGATGATACTCTGATTGAAAAGATGTTTACAGATGACGATAAGCAAAAAAACTGTGTTTCAATTAACGGTTTTTATCTTGATCAGGGCTGTACTTCTTCAATCGGTGACGGAACATTACAGAGTACATGGGTTCCGGTAAACGGTTCATACAATATTTATTTTAAGGCTACACGTATATCCTATCCTCTTGAGATTGTTGACAGTAAAGGTAATAAACCGGTTATAGAGGATACCATTTCAGCAAATATTGAGACAGGTAATTTGTATCCTGCGGCATCATATACAGTAAAAAGTGCGGCAGAATATTCATATTATATGACAGGTTATAAGTTTGCCGGACTCAAGTTCAATGATACAGCATACAGCGAGGGAAGTGTCATCAATATTACAGATGCTTACAAAATTTCCTCATTGTCAGTGGCAGCACAATGGGAGGCAATGAGTGCAGAGGTATCTTTTGATGCCATAGGAGATGACGCACCTTCGGATGCAACAATTAAAGATGGCGGTGCAGAAGTCAGAAAAATTGAATATACATACGGCAGTATGCAGAAGTTGCCTTCCGCTGCGGAGTTTTGGGCTGTGAGTGATGCGTACACACTCAGCGGATGGAAATACCAGGGCACTACATTTTCAATAGATACAGAAGTTGATACAACTCTGCTGTTTGAACCAACCACTGATACAGCGCTTGTTCCTAATATAACAGGACGTCAGCTTGTGGCATTGTGGGCATATAAGAATATACATCTGACAGCATCCGATGACGGAGTTGTTTCTACAGACGGAAATACTGTAAGCATTTCAGGACAGTATGGTGATGAGGTATATACAAAGCTTGAAGCAAAGTACAATGATGATACAAGTTCATCTTTCAATTATGAGGTATCCGTACACGATATAGACACTTTAGGTGCGTATGGTTTGGGTGTAAAGAATGCAGGCTCATATTTTGTTATTGAAGGTCAGCTCAGCAAAACAACTCCTGCAGACGGAATTTCTGTAACACTGAGTGTTACAGATTTAAAAGCAGTTGATGATCCGAGCACACCTGATGTAGATGAGAGAGTTTCGCAGTACGTTGTCAAAATCATAGCTGATAAGAAAGAGGTTACCGTGGATGTAAATTCTGTTAAGGATATAACAGGTACACAGGCACCATATATGACCTATAACGGTTCGACATCAATTGCCGTAAGTCCGAGAGTTGAACTTACCGGTGTAGTGGAATTTGAGGACACAGGTAAAGATGATGTTTACCTTAAGGTTGATAATACAGCAATTCTTGCAGATGCAAATGCCGGATATAATAAGGACATAATACTTACCGGTGTACAACTTGCCGGTGATGCGGATAAATTAGATAATTATATTTTGACAGGTATATCAAATGTACATACTAATCTTAGTGTAAATGGTATAGCAACTGTATATCAAAGACCGGTTACAGTGGGAATGAAATTAGCGGATGGCGAGACATCCACAGTGTTATACGGAGAAGAGTCGCCATCATACATGGTATATCTGACCGATCCGACCCAGTTACCGGATGCGGAGGTTCAAATATATAACAATCTGCTTACGGATACAGATAAGCATAATTATGTAGTTGACAAGTTGGGAACAGTTACCTTCGCCACAGACAGAAGACTTTACAGTCCTAATGGAAACTATAATATATCTGCTTCCTTTAGCGGTGAAGGAAAGAATTATTGTATATCCTCAAACAGTCAGGGCACATCATTTACAGTTGACAGAGACGCAGGTGTAAAATACGAAGAAGCGACTATATCGACAGCTAATTTTAGATTTAGTACAGAAAAGAGTTCTAATGGTTTTTATCCGGGATTAAGCATATCATCTTACGGGGATAAATATGACAGAATAAGAATGTTTACAAATCTTAATCAGGATTTATACCCTACAATGAATAAGGATGAGGTTGCCGCATTGTTCTCGGCAGGCTCGGTAGATGTTCCTGATATGGTTGACGGTACAATATACATTCAGATGTATAGTTCAACAACCGGAGCAGTGACTGAAACAGTTGTAATTTCAAATCTCAGCGTAGATACATCAGGACCTGAGTTGCAGAAATATTCTGTTTCTCCTGACTATCTGTATTTTAACAGATTGCCTTTTGGTTCATATTTCCATTCACAGACATTGCCGGATGGAAGATATATTGACAGTTTAAGTATAACATTTGAGTATACGGCAGATGGCAGTATGCCGGATTCATTGTTCTACAGTTTTGTGGATGAAAATGGAGATGTCATCGGAAATAATTCTAATCAGGTTGTATTGCAGCAGGATAACTTAAATCGCAAGTTATACAAAGCTACAATTACAATTCATCCTGGTGAATATGGTCAGCTTGTAGTTTACGCAACTGATGAAACAGGAAACAAATCTGTTGTAAATAAAATTAAGCTGGAAGAATGTGTGGAGTATATAAAAAATAACCCGGTAGCTGACGGATATTATGAATGGATGGTTGAAAATACAATCGATTCATCTGTAATTGACGTTTTAAACGGGGGAACAAACGCAGTTTCGGATGTGTGGTACAATCAGTTAGAACTTAAGGTTGAGGCGAAAGATGTTGATAGTGGTGTAAACAGTATTACTTGGATTATAAACGGACCTGATAACTACAATGATGAAATTATACAAAATGTGGAAAGTAATTCAGCAGTACTGGCTACAGGTTATGGAAAAGTATTAGAATATATATTTGAATATACTCTGAATGATTCCACATTACCTGCCGGTGAATATACTGTTTCAGCTATCCTTAAGGATAATGCGTTGAATTCTGTGAGACTTGACCCGGTTGGAGAATTTCTTGTTGATACAAAAAAACCGGTTATAACTGACAATACTGTATATGTCAGTGATTATGTCAATAAAATAGAACTTGATTTTACTGTTTCCGAGGGAACTGATGAGAGTGGTGTTGCATCTGTTAAGCTGTACAGAAAAAATGGTGCTGACAAAGCGCTTATAACAAGCTGGAATGTAAGTTCCGTATATACATACGATATTACAGTGCAGGGAACATATGAAATAGAAGCAATTGATAAGGCAGGTAATATTTCAACCCATGAAATTATACTGACAAATGTTTCAAACGTTAAACCTGTAACTCCTGTGATAGGAATCAGCGGTAATGCCGGCAATGGAGACTGGTACATAGAAGATCAGCCTGACGTTACAATTACATCAAGTGAAATAACATCTGATGGAGTTCCTGTAATTACATATTATAAAATTATTACAGAGGACAGAAACAGAACATATGACTTTAATACGGATGAAGAAACATTTTCTCTCAAATATGAGGGACCTATCACAATAGAAGCATGGGCTGAGAGTGCATCCGGAGTGAAGAGTGACATTGCTTCAAAACAATTCAGTGTTGATTTGGATGCACCTGAGGTATACATTACTGAATCGTCAACTGACAGCAAAGGAAATATTACAGTCAGATTCAGCATAACTGATGAGATAAGTGGTGTTGATGTTGATAAGGTTTATATAAACGGAAAGCAGGTAGATGTAGTTCCGGATGGCGATTCGGTTGTTGGCTCATTTGATGCCACAACAGGTGATATATACGAAATCGTAGCTGAGGATAAAGCAGGTAATGTATCCGATATCATTGAATTTAAGCCTGTTAATCTTAAGGTTAATCCGGTTGTGGATATTACAAAGTCAGGGGCTTATGTGGAGGCTTTTGTATATGAGGGTACCTATGATATTGCAGATGCATACATAGCATATAAAAAAGATGGTGACGATTCATATTCAACATGCCTTTACAATAAAAAAGATACAGCATATGGTTTACATCTTGAGACAAGATTTAATAATTTAGAAGAAAATACAGTATATTGGTATAAGATCTATGCAACTACAAAGACTTCTAATGAGGTTAAAACTTATGAGGGCAGTTTCAGAACCACAAATTCAGCTGCCACAGGCTCCGTGACAGGAAGTGTATCCTACGGAGAAGGTGTAACCAAGGATTATCCTGTATATGTAAGTTTATATGAAGCAAATACAGTTATTGCTACAGATGTACTTGAAGATGAAAACGATACAAAATATCTCTTTGAAAACATCAGCGACGGCATATACAGAGTAGTTGCCACAAACGGAGTTCTCACAAAAACTGCGGCGGTAACCATAGAAAACGGCGGTATATCATATCCTTCTGATTATGCTGAAAATGGCGGTGTGAATTTTATTTTAAATTCCATGAGTACATCAGTTGTAATTCAGGATAATGCTATAAATATAACTGCTGACGGCTTAGAGAAAATATATGATACTACCTGGTATGAAGGAATTATTACACAGGAAGATAAAGCAGTCTTAGCTTCCGGTGGCTCTGTAAATATAATTTTAAATGCAAGTTACGTAAATGTATCTGATGTAAGTGCTGAAGAACAGAGTATATTTAATGCAAAACTGGGTAAAGATGCAGTTATAGAAAGATATATACAGATATATATTATTAAAGAGGTAAAGGATAGTACCGGAAGATATGTTAACAGTACACCTTCATATGTAAAGGAGTTATATGACCCGATAGTTATATCATTCCCATTGGGCGATTTAGCGGGCAAAGAGGTATATGTTGCCTCTGTTCATAACGCCGGTTCGGATTACAGTTTTATAAATTGGAATGACAGTTCAAAGGTTAATCTGTCAAAGAATTATGTTTCCATAACAACAAGTCATTTTTCCGTTTATGCGTTGTATACAACTGTTAATACACCAAAGAAGTATACAGTTAAATGGGTTGACGGGGATGGCAAAGTGGTAAAAACCGAAACTGTCAATGCAGGTGAAGCGGCTACACCGCCTGCTGAAGTTCCTCAAAAGGCTTCAACAGACAAGTATGTATATACTTTCTCAGGATGGGATACAGACTACTCATCAATAAATAAAGATACGATAATTGCTGCATGGTTCACTGCAAGAGAAAAGAGCAACAACAATAATCAGGCACCGGGAACATCGCAAACTCCGGGAAACAACAATAATTCAGCGGGAAGCTCCGATAAGAATAATAATTCGGGTAATACCACAGGCGGAAATTATACATACATGGGTTCTGCAGGTTCACCGAATACAGGAGATGCCACACCTGTTGTATTGATGACTGTTGTTATGCTGATGGCGGCATCGGGAATTGTTATTTTAAAAAAAGTAAACAAAAATTCCCAGTAATAAAAAGATGAATTTGAAAGATAATATCTTTAAGACATACAATGTCTATTAAATTTTTTGGAGGTATTTATCATGTCAAATTCAAATTCAAAGACAAGTGTACCAGAAGCAAGAGATGCTATGAACAGATTTAAGATGGAAGTAGCAAACGAGCTTGGTGTAAACCTTAAGCAGGGTTACAACGGAGATTTAACATCTCGTGAATCAGGTTCAATAGGTGGAGAAATGGTTAGACAGATGATTAAGAGACAGGAAGAGCAGATGTCTAACAAGTAATCATAAAAAAGTGATTATATATCTTTAAACCACAGGGCTTATTTATATAGTAATAATAGTTTGATTTATTGCATATTATATAAATAAGCCCATTTTTTGTGTAAAAAATATAGACTTAAATCAATTCTTATGATATAATCTAACGAATAGTGCGTTTGGATGCAATACAAGGAGGAAAAATAAATGAGTTTATCAGTTGAAAAATTAGAAGGAAGTATGGCGAAACTCACAATAGAGGTGCCGGCAGAAGAATTTACAAAGGCAATTACAGATGCTTACAATAAGCAGAAAAATAAATTTGCTGTTCCCGGATTCAGAAAAGGTAAGGTACCACAGGCATATATCGAAAAGATGTATGGTGCAGGCGTATTTTATGAGGATGCTGCGAATAAGCTTATCAACGAGTATTATCCAAAGGAAATCGACAATTGCGATCTTGATATCGCATCAAATCCTGAGATTGACGTTGAGCAGATTGAAAAAGGAAAATCATTTATCTTTACAGCAGTTGTAGCTGTTAAGCCTGAACTTAAACTTGGTGAATATAAGGGCGTAGAGATTGAGAAGATGGACAATGAGGTAACTGATGATGAGGTTATGTCAAAAATCCTTGAGGAGCAGAAACAGAATTCAAGATCAATTCCTGTAGAGGACAGAGCTGCTGAACTTGATGATGAAGTTACTATCAACTACGAAGGCTTTATTGATGATGAAGCATTCGAGGGCGGAAAGGGCGAAAATCATAAGCTGGTTCTTGGCTCACATTCATTTATCGATACATTTGAAGAGCAGATTGTAGGAAAGAATATAGGTGATAAGTTTGATGTAAATGTAACTTTCCCTAAGGATTATCATGCAAATGATCTTGCTGGAAAGCCTGCAGTATTTAAGGTTGAGCTTGTATCAATAAATGCTATTGAGCTTCCTGAGTTAGATGATGAGTATGCAAGTGAGGTTTCATCATTTGATACATTTGACGAATATAAGGAAGACGTTAAGAAGGTTCTTGAGGTAAAGAAGGAAAAAGAGAATAACAGAGCTAAGCAGGGCAAGCTTCTTGAGAAGGTTGCTGAAAATTCAGAGGTTGAGATTCCTGAGGCTATGATTAAGTTCAATCAGGAGAAAATGTTTGATGAGTTCTCACAGAGACTTATGTATCAGGGTCTTCAGATGGATCAGTATCTCAGCATCATGGGAACAACAAAAGAGAATATGTTGGAGCAGATTAAGCCGGATGCTATTGCAAGAATTAAGACAAGTCTTGTACTTGAGGCTGTTGCTGTTGCAGAAAATATAGTTGCAAGTGACGATGAATTAAATGAAGAAATTCAGAATATGGCTTCAACATATCAGATGGAGCCTGAGAAGTTAAAAGAAATGATAGGTGATAAGGAGATGGAGCAGATTAAGAAGGATATTGCTTCAAGAAAAGCTCTTGATTTCCTTGTTGATAATTGTAAAGAGGTATAATTATTCTATCAATAAAAAACTTAGAGTGTAGAATATGTATTAAGAGGTGGCTATATGGCTAATCACACAGACGATAGAAAGAAATTGAGATGTTCATTCTGCAATAAGAGTCAGGAGCAGGTAAGAAAACTCATTGCCGGTCCCAATGCGTATATATGTGATGAGTGCATTGATATATGTTCGGAGATTGTACAGGATGAGTTCGATGAAGATATTGCAGATGTCGATATCAATCTCCTCAAACCAAAGGAAATAAAAGAATTTCTTGACGATTATGTTATCGGACAGGAGTCAGCGAAAAAGGTGCTTTCTGTTGCGGTATATAATCACTATAAAAGAATATTAGCTGAGAAAGACTTTGATGTTGAGCTTCAGAAAAGTAATATTATTATGATTGGACCAACCGGTTCGGGAAAGACATATCTTGCCCAGACATTGGCAAAGCTTTTAAATGTTCCGTTTGCAATTGCAGATGCAACAACCCTGACTGAGGCAGGTTACGTTGGTGAGGATGTTGAGAACATATTACTTAAGCTCATTCAGGCTGCGGACTACGATATAGAAAGAGCGCAGTGCGGTATAATATACATTGATGAGATTGACAAGATAACTAAGAAGTCTGAAAATGTATCCATAACAAGAGACGTATCCGGCGAGGGAGTTCAGCAGGCACTGCTCAAGATAATTGAGGGCACTGTGGCATCTGTACCTCCACAGGGAGGACGTAAACATCCTCAGCAGGAGTTTATGCATATTGATACCACCAATATATTATTTATATGTGGCGGTGCATTTGAAGGTATTGAGAAGATTATTGAGAATAGAATCGGTAAAAAATCTATTGGTTTTAATGCCGATGTCATAACTCAGTCAAAGGAAAATATAGGTGAGCTGTTAAAACAGGTTTCACCACAGGATTTCGTTAAATACGGAATCATTCCGGAGTTTATAGGACGAGTTCCTGTATCCGTAACGCTGGATCTGCTTGATGAGGATGCCCTTGTGAGAATACTTTCTGAACCGAAGAGTGCGATATGCAAACAGTATAAGAAACTTTTTGAACTTGATGGTGTTGAACTTGAGTTTGATGAGGATGCTCTTAGAGAAATTGCTAAGGAAGCTACGGAACGAAAGACAGGAGCCAGAGGTCTTAGGGCTATTATGGAAAATGTGGTTATGGATCTTATGTATGAGATGCCATCAGATGAGTATATGTCAAAATGTCTTATAACAAAGGGGGTTGTTCTCGGAGAAGAAGAACCTATAGTGACTTATTCAGATAAACCACGACAGAAAAAAGGTAATTTTAAAAAGAGAATCAGACATAACGAGGACAGTATAGCGTAATAAAGGACAAAAGGACAACTTGAATGTTTTCAATTGTCCTTTTGCTGTTATTTAAAGATGCTTAAAGAAAGGACTTTATACAATGGTTATAAAAAGTGCAGAGCTTGAAACGGTGTGCGGAATAACAAGTAAATTGCCGGAAAATCTGTTTCCGGAAATTGCATTTGCCGGAAAATCAAATGTGGGGAAATCATCACTTATAAATGGATTACTAAATAGAAAATCTCTGGCAAGGACATCATCTTCACCGGGAAAAACCCAGACAATAAATTTTTATAACATAAATAAAAATCTTTATTTCGTTGATTTGCCGGGGTATGGATATGCAAAGGTATCACAGGAAATAAGAAATAAATGGGGAAAGATGATAGAGAGATACCTGCATACATCAAAACAGCTTAAAACCGTGTTTCTTTTGGTGGATATAAGACATGTACCCGGGGAAAATGATGTTACTATGTATGACTGGATTGTTTCTAATGGATATGAACCTGTTATAATAGCCACAAAGCTGGACAAGATAAAACGAAGTCAAAAAGATAAAAATATAAAGCTGATTAAGGAAAAACTTCAAGTAAAACCGGGAACAAAAATAATCCCCTTTTCCTCTGTATCGAAACAGGGAAAAGAGGAGATATGGGAACTTATTCAGACAACCATAGCTGATTGACCAGATATTCATAGACAGAGGAGCTTTTGGCTCTCCAGTTATTGCAGATTGTTTCTGCTTGAGATTTTGTTGGTACATCAAATTTTAAATCCATAAGAGTTTCTTTACGATCTTTTATAATACATTGAACGGTGTACCAGTTTGAATCATTGTAGAAATAATCTGCTGTTATCTCGGATTCGTTTTTTACATTAATACGTTCGGATTTCAGATATTCTAAAATATCCTGCTTGATGGCGTAGGAGAGCCTGTTTTCAAAGAGAGAAAGTGCTTCCTCACCGGAATTTGTTATCTTATAGTGAATTGTATCACGGATGGTATCGGTTGCTATAAAATCACTTGAAATAAGTTCACTTAAGGTTTCGTGGAGATTAAACAAAGTGGTATAACCTTTACCTACAACAAAATTGGATATCATAGAATTTGTCATAGTATAATCTGTTCTGTCAAGCATAAATAATATAATTAGTTTGTACAATAATAAACCTTCCATACATATCCTCCTGAGTATAGATAAAATATACGACAGTAAAAATAAAAAATCAAGAAAATTGTATTAGGAATTAATGAAATTAAGTGTTTACCTTTTTTTTCTAATATGCTAATATTAATTCAATCGGATAAAACTCGTAGTTTTAATATATCATTAAGTTACCCATGTATGATTTACAATAAAAAAGGAGATTTTATGAATTTTAAAAGTGCATCTTTGGCTGAACTTAGAGAATATGCCAGAGAAAAAGGAATTAAAAATATTTCTACCATGAAAAAAAATGAATTAGCTGATTTGCTTGAAAATGTTGAAAAAATGACAGGCAAAAAGTCTGAGACAAAATCTGAGACAAAACCAGAGATAAAACAGGAAACAAAACCTGAAGTAAAAACTGAGCCTGCGGCAAATTTATCATACTTTGACGGGCAAGAGTACAATGCTGAACTTGACAGCAAACAGGAAGCAAATGGAATTTTGGAGGTTATGTCTGACGGATATGGATTTATCAGAAGTGCAAATTACCTTCCGGGTGACAGAGATATATATGTTTCTCCTGTTCAGATCAGACGTTTTTCTCTGAAAAAGGGAGATATAATAGGCGGACCAATCAGATTAAAAACACAGGGTGAAAAGTTTAGTGCGCTTTTGTATATACGACATGTTAACGGACTTTTGCCATCAGAAGCGGCTAAAAGGATTCCTTTTGAGGATTTGACACCTATTTTCCCAAATGAGCGTATAAGCCTTGACGAGGACGGAGCACCTGTTGCTATCCGTATAGTTGATTTGCTTTCGCCTATTGGTAAAGGACAGAGAGGAATGATTGTTTCTCCGCCAAAAGCCGGAAAGACCACTCTCTTAAAGGCAATAGCAAAAAGTATCAGCACTCACAACAAGGACATGCATATGATAGTATTACTTATCGATGAGCGTCCGGAGGAAGTTACGGATATAAGAGAGTCTATTGAGGGAGAAAATGTTGAGGTGATTTATTCTACATTCGATGAACTGCCGGAACATCACAAGAGAGTTTCCGAGATGGTTATAGAGCGTGCTAAGCGACTTGTAGAGCATAAGAAGGATGTGGTTATACTCCTTGACAGTATCACTCGTCTTGCGAGGGCATATAACCTTACCGTACCACCAAGCGGAAGAACACTTTCCGGTGGTCTTGACCCGGCAGCACTTCATATGCCAAAGAAATTCTTCGGTGCTGCAAGAAATATGCGTGAAGGAGGAAGCCTTACAATACTTGCTACTGCTTTGGTTGATACAGGAAGCAGAATGGATGATGTTGTTTTTGAGGAATTTAAGGGAACCGGTAATATGGAGGTTGTCTTGGACAGAAAATTATCCGAAAAGAGAATTTTCCCTGCTATAGATGTAGCCAAATCAAGTACTCGAAGAGATGATCTTCTTCTTACACCTGAAGAGTTGGATGCAGCAAATGGATTGCATAAAGCCATGTCCGGAACAAAGGCAGATGAAACTATTGAAGAGGTTCTTAAGCTTTTTGTAAGAACAAAGAATAATAAAGAATTTGTTG
>CAZKMB010000037.1:0-10296 GCA_964553965.1 uncultured Bacteroides sp.
GCATATCTTTTCTTGAATTATTATTAAGGGCTTCTAGTAAATTTACTTCTTTATCATCCATTACATCTTTAATATAAGTTGCTAACGTATTTTCAAGTTCATCTTGATTTCTCCATCCAAGACAAGTTGTTAAATCCCCCTGTGGGTCTGCATCCAACAGCAATACGCTTTTACCTTCTCTGGCTAAACCGAATCCAAGATTAGCAGCTGTTGTAGTTTTGCCCACTCCTCCCTTCTGGTTACATACTGCGATTACCTTTGCCATCTCATATTCCTCCTTCTTGAAATAAAAAAGAGCCTATCCTAAGATAAGCTCTACGCACACTGAAAGAATACTTTCTTTCAATTATTACATTATTTATTTTTCACCCACAAAAATTTCACACACTCATTAAAGCCGCAGGTTTTTTATTATTTAAACCAGTTGTTTTTTTTGTATTTTTTTTATATAATGGGTAGTATGTTTTTTAAATATATATAACCTGAATGGAGAAAATATTATGTCTATTAAAAATTCACTAAGATTGTCGCTTATACTTTTAGCATCACTCCCCCTTGTATTTATGACATTTCTTACATATATTTTATCATACAACAAGTATCTTGATCTCGCTAAAGACTCAGCTACAGATACCGCAAAAACATATGCCGAAGGTTTCAGTGCGGAACTTAATTTCCAGATAGCCGAAATTAACGGTTTATCCAACGAGCTTTCTGTTCAGAATCTTGTGCTTGAAAGTTTTAACAATATTGCTCTCGGCGAAGACTCCGCATACTACAATGACGTCAGGGATTTACTTACAAGTGCGGCAAAACATATGAATTGCAATGTAGATTTCTATATATATGACGTAAACGGTTATTTTATTGTCGGTTCAAATTCCGCTTCCACAGGGGACTGGCACGAGTATATGGACATACCTGTCACCGACATAACAGAGACACATATACTAAAAACCTCAAACATTAACAAAGATGATAACAGCATTGAAATTATTACTCCGGTAATAGTAAAAAATACAATCGTTGGGCTTATCAGGGCTAATATTTCCTCCGAATTTTTTGGCGCATTTATCCCTGATACGGGAGAAGCCTTTATCCTTACCAAGGAAGGAGAATATCTCTTCGGCTCTTCCGGTTTTTCAGGACAATCCAAACTTGAAAAATCCGCCATGAACATTTTTCAATCTTCAAAGGGTAACGGATATATATCCTCCGGCTCATCATCAATAAAAAATATATACGGTTACTACTACCTCGAAGATTATGACTGGGTATATCTTGTGAAACAAAACAACTCAAGCCAGCATGAACTTATTTCTACCTTGCCGATTACCCTTGTTATCACATTAATTATCATTCTTGTAATAGCATGGCAGATTAGTCAGGTTCTTGTACATAAATACACAGACCCTATCATCACCCTTAAGGATAATATGCAGGAAGCAACCTCCGGCAATCTTGATTTGGTATGTACGATTGATACACAGGACGAATTTGGTGAGCTTTCAGATATGTTTAACCATATGATGAACATCATATCAACCAATTACAAACAATTGAACGAATCAAAAAAGATTCTCGAAGAAAACGAATTGGAATTAAAGAAAAATTATGCCCACATAGAACAGTTAGCTTATCGCGACGGTCTTACAGGCCTGTATAACCGTGTGGCGTTTATGAAATATGCATATGACGTATTTCACAAAGACGGCTCCCAATTTAACAAACATGCCATATTTTTTATAGACCTTGATAACTTTAAAAACGTAAACGACACATTAGGTCATGACTACGGAGACCTTTTATTGAAACGTGTTTCGGCAAAGCTCCTCTCTTTCACAAGCGGAAATGATATTCTTGCCAGAACCGGCGGTGATGAATTTCTTATATTTAAGACAGATTTTTCATCTACGGATGAACTTGAAAAATATGCCGTGAATCTGGTGGATATAAGCAGTCATCCTTTTGATCTCGACGGTGAAACAGCACACATATCCATGAGTATCGGAATTGCACTTTTCCCTCGCGACGGTCTGACCATCAGTGAGCTTATAAAAAATGCAGATATTGCCATGTACAATGCAAAAAATGCCGGTAAGAACAGTTTTAAATTCTTTAACAGTTATATGGAAGATGACTTTAACAGACGAAATGACTTAGCCGATATCCTTTCCAATGTAATTGATAACAAAGAAGTTTATCTCCAGTACCAGCCACAGGTTAATGTTTCCACAGGTAAGATAACCGGATTTGAGGCTCTTATGAGAATCGAATCAGAGCTCGTTGGATATATTCCTCCAATTGAGTTTATACCTATTGCCGAGGACAGCGGAGTCATCAATCAGTTAGGTGCATGGGCACTTATCGAAGCATGCTCCTTTAATAATGACCTTATCAAAAAAGGATATGGCCCACTTAAAGTTTCAGTAAATGTTTCCACCACCCAGCTTCAGGATAACAATCTTATCAACACAATAAGGTCAATTCCTGAAAAAACAGGTATGGATTTGAAATATCTTGAGATTGAAATCACAGAAAGTGTGCTTATGAACTCTTTGGAGCACAACCTTGAGCTTATAAATGAAATTAAGTCTCTCGGTGCATCCATTGCTTTAGATGATTTCGGAACAGGTTATTCATCGTTTAATTACCTGACTCAGATACCTATTGATACCCTTAAAATTGATAAATCGTTTATTGATGGAATATGCAGTAATGAAAAAGATAAATGTATAGCCGATTCAATTATATCTCTTGCCCATAAAATGGATATATCCGTTGTTGCAGAGGGTGTAGAGGATGTGGAACAGCTCAAAATATTGCAGTCCCAGTTTTGCGATACCCTGCAGGGTTATCTCTTCTCAAGACCGCTTAAATCAGACAAATTTATCGAATTGCTTGAGAGTCAGCCATAAAACAATTTATCGGGTATAAAAAAACCACAGAGCAGTCAAATACTACTCTGTGGTTTTTTTATCCGATAAATTGTTTTATGCTTTCCAGACAACTTCTTGTATCATATCGTCCCATCTTATACATATACTTAAGCTTGTCCACGTTCTTTTCCGTACGACCGATTTTTATATGTCTGCTTGGTCGAATAACTAACACTCTGCCTTCTTTTTCGGCTTGTTCTATATACTCTATGGTCTGATTATATATATGATGTCTTTTTTTGCACGCCTTAACATACTCCGGATATCGTGAATATGCTTTTTCCAATAACCATAATGCCTTATCTGCTTTTTTAACATACCCCTCAGGTCTTGTCAGAACAACAATATTCTTTTCATAACCCAAACTCTCAAAATAGGAAACGGGAATACTGTCGCAGGTTCCGCCATCCAACAGTTTTTTCCCACCGGCTTCCACTATATTTGAAACTAAAGGAAGGGATGCAGATGCTCTCATGTATTCCATATCATTTTTAAAATCCGTGCATCTTATATATTCTGCCTTTCCGGTTTCAAGGTTACTGCACACAACATAAAACGGTACATTCTCAGCTCTGCTCTTATAGGCATCATAATCAAAAATGCTCAATTCATTGGGAATTTTATCATAACAAAATTCCTTATTAAAGATATCTCCGGTTTTTATAAGTGACGAAAGACTCATATATCTTTTATCATTTATATATTTTAAATTATATCTTACACTT
Source organism: uncultured Bacteroides sp. (assembly GCA_964553965.1). Classification (GTDB taxonomy): domain Bacteria; phylum Bacillota; class Clostridia; order Lachnospirales; family Lachnospiraceae; genus Coprococcus_C. The sequence goes on from CAZKMB010000037.1 coordinate 3,665, forward strand.
CTTCCTATCTGCCCGGAAATATAACTGCTGCCATGTATGGCTCCGGCCGAAACTCCGATAACACCATCCGGCCATATATTTTCCTGCATAAATACATCAAGCACTCCGGCAGTATACATACCTCTCATACCGCCACCTTCAAGTACAAGGCCAACTTTTTGATTTTTACTCATATAACAACTTCCCTTATTCCTCAGGAAGAACACAACAATCTTCCTTTATAACATCTAATATAACATGAGTCTGTGTTGAATATACACCCTCACAACTCTTTATTTCACGATTTATCTTCTCCAGACCATCTGTAGAAACTGTGGAGATGTGCAACATAAAATCACACTTTCCTGTTTTATAATAACAGGTATCTATATAACTTTTGGATTTTACAAACTCAATAAATCCGGCATAATACTCAGGTCCCTTCATCTGAATCTCAATAATTCCGCTTATTTCATTACCAATCTTCTTCTGATCCAGACACACTGTATATTTTTTAATAATCTGAGCTGCCTCAAGTTTTTTTATTCTCTCGATAACAGCAGAGACAGAAAACTCAATTTCATCACTTATCGCTGATGCTGTAAGACGAGCATTTTTTTTAAGAATTGCAAGTATCTTTTTATCAATTTTATCTATCTTATCCATTTGATGGTCTCCTTTACATCCGACTTGTCATTCAAGTCAATATTATAAAATATATCCAAATATTCCTGTTCAACCTGTTTCATTGTTCCCCTGTAAAAATCCGGCGTTGCTGCTACATATGGCGGTTCATCCATAAGTTTATATGCCGAAAATTCCAGAAACTCATAATACAACATGGCATCATCTATAATACACACCATCTTCTCCTCATAATCACTGAGAGGAGTCCCTAAAAATTTTTCATATATAGCTTTAGACAACCTTTCTTCTATCTGCTGATATTGCGGCAAATGCTTTTTTACCGGTCGTGTCACGTCCGATATATAACTTTCGACTGCATCATGGAGAAGGCATGCCATCTTAACCCTTGGGGTCTCCCGCCTTGCCACGGCCTCCTCATAACAATTTATACAATGGGCTGCCACTGAATAAAAACTGCTGTAATGCCCATTTGCCCTGCAGAGCATAGATAAAGAATGTGCTATATCCTCTATCCTTATGTCATCAGCAACCGGTTGCAGAGGCGTAAACTTAATTTTAGAATACGTAGTAATATAATCCTGCATATCTGTTTTCCTGCTTAAAATGTAATATCCTTCTTACCGGCTAACAGTCTTCCTCCATTAACTACCATAACGGCACCGATACCGATTCCGATAACAATTGTAACAATTCCAATAACAAGGCTTGATACTCCGACTGAATTCATTTTGCTGTATAATTTTTCCATCAAACACATACCTCCTTAAATTAATTTTTTATTTTACACCATACTGGTCATAGTATGCATCAATAGCAGCCTTTAAAGTGTCATCAATTATGACTTTACCTTTATAAGGCTTGTTGTGAAGATGCTCAACAACCTCTGCCATAGTGACAATAGCTGTTGTCTTAAGTCCGTAGTTTTCTTCAATTTCCATAAGGGCACTCTTTTCTCCCTGACCGCGTTCCATACGATCCACAGAAACAACAAGTCCGAGTACCTGTACATCGCCCTGAGCCTTAACAATAGGAAGAGTCTCCTGAATAGATGTGCCTGCTGTAGTTACATCCTCAATAATAACCACCTTATCTTTGTCTGCTATAGGGCTTCCGAGTAAAATTCCTGTATCTCCATGGTCTTTAATTTCTTTTCGGTTTGAGCAATACTTAATATCTGCACCATACTTGTCAGCAATAGCCATAGTTGTCGCTACAGAAAGAGGAATTCCCTTATATGCAGGTCCAAACAAAACATCAAAGTCAAAACCAAACTTATTCTTGATTGCCTCTGCATAGTATTCGCCCAATCTCTTTAACTGACTTCCTGTTCTATAAAATCCCGTATTAACAAAAAAAGGTGTCTTTCTTCCGCTCTTTGTAACAAAATCACCGAATTTTAATACGTTACAATCAATCATAAACTCGATAAACTCTTTTTTGTATGCTTCCATTTTTTCATTTTCTCCTTATTTTAAGCCATTTCACGACATTTGTAATTATAGTGCTGCCGAACACAATTATTCTCCCTAATACTATCATAAAAAAATGTATATTTCAATATTTCAAATTAAGATAAGATAAACACAATCCTAAAACAACACAATTAATCGTACCGGTCTCAGCACCAATGATGGTGTAGCAAGTTACCCATCTGTATCAGCATGATTAGTGTGTGGATCTGTCAAGTATTGTATCGAGTATTTTATCTGCCACTTCTTCCTTGGTCATAATCGGCAGCTCGATTATCTTATCTTTTAATATGAGAGTCATCACATTTGTATCCGTACCGAAACCTGCCCCCTCTGTTTTTAAGTTATTTGCAGCTATCATGTCTACATTTTTTTTCACTAATTTTTTTTGTGAGTTTTCAAGCATATTCTCTGTTTCCATGGAAAAACCGCAGATAAACTGTCCCTCTTTTTTATGTTTGCCAAGAAAACTCAGTATATCATCTGTTCGTTCCAATGGAATACTCATATTATCATCTGATTTTTTTATTTTGTTCTCAGCCACGGTTACAGGTCGATAATCAGCCACTGCTGCTGACTTTATAATAATATCCTGACCGGCACTTAGTGATTTAACTGCCTCAAACATATCCTTTGCCGACTCAATTTTAACTACATCCACAAACATCGGTGTGTCAAGACCGGTTTTTCCTGTTACAAGGGTCACTTTTGCGCCTCTTAACATGGCCATTTTTGCTAATGCATAACCCATTTTCCCTGTTGAGTGATTAGTTATAAATCTCACAGGGTCGATTGCTTCCTGAGTAGGTCCTGCTGTAATCAGTACATTTTTACCCAGTAAATCTTTCTCCCTTGCACATGCCTTCAGGATATAATCCACTAAAATCTGTTCATTTGGAAGTTTTCCTTTACCCACTGCACGGCAGGCAAGATATCCTTCCTCCGAATCAATTATCTCATAACCGTACGATGAAAGTTTTTTGATATTATCCTGAACTATAGGATTTTGTAGCATATTTACGTTCATTGACGGTGCAATCATAACGGGACACCTTGCAGGAAGTACTGTTGTAGTAAGCATATCATCTGCAATCCCCCCCGCCAGTTTTCCGATAACATCAGCGGTAGCCGGTGCAATAAGAAACGCATCTGCCGTGGTTCCAAGTGTTACATGAGGAACGTGCATTTCCATTCCCCTGTCAAATGTGTCTGTATAACATCTGTTGTTTGTCAGTACCTCAAATGTTTCCGGTGTAATAAAATGTGTTGCAGCCTCAGTCATAATAACGTGAACATCCGCATTAAGCTTCACTAACATACTTGCTACATTAGCCATTTTATATGCTGCAATACCGCCACTCACTCCAAGTACAATTCTTTTTCCTTTTAACATAATGTCCTCCGCAATATATTACTGATTTTCCAGCAATCCATGTTTTTCATAATTGCTTACACGGGAAATTTTATTTGTATCATCCACAAAAACAACTTTTGGTTTATTGTTTGCATGCTCTTCCGGTGTCATTTGTGCATAGCACATGATTATAACTTTGTCACCCACAGACACCATTCTTGCAGCCGCACCGTTTAAACATATCATACCGCTGCCCGGTTCTCCGGCTATTACATATGTCTCAAATCTGTTTCCGTTATTAACATCAACTATCTGAACTTTTTCATACTCAAATATGCCGGCAGCACTCATAAGCTTTTCGTCTATAGTTATACTTCCCACATAGTCAAGTTCGGCCTGAACCACAGTGGCTCTGTGAATTTTACTTTTTAAAACATTTATTAACATAGTTTCCTCCAACAATTGTATAAATCTTATCATTAAACCGTAACCATAAAATTATCTATCAGCCTTGCTTCGTCAGCAATATATACTGCTATGGCACAAAGTATTTCACCCTCGATTTTTTCTACACTTTTCATTGTCTTAAAATCCACTATCTCAACGTAGTCAATTTTTGCCATAGGTGCAGCTCCTATTATATCTTTCATTGCTTTTTTTATAATCTCAGGATTTCGCTCACCGTCTAAAACCATCTGTTTACCCGAAAAAATTGCCTTGGATAAAACCAATGCTTCCTTTCTTCCCTCAGTTGAAAGGTAAGTATTTCTTGAGCTTTTTGCCAGACCATCCGCCTCTCTTATAATAGGGCAACCCACAATTTCTATGTCCATATCAAGATCACTCACCATTCGCTTAACAACAGCGAGCTGCTGAGCATCTTTTTCTCCAAAATAAGCCCTGTCAGGTTTTACTATATTAAATAATTTATTCACAACGGTACATACACCTCTAAAATGTACAGGGCGTGAAATACCGCACAAAGCATTTGTAAGTCCATTCATATCAACAAAAGAGCAAAAACCGTCATCATACATTTCTTCCGGTTCAGGATGGAATATAAGTGCAGCTCCGGCAGCCTCACATAATTTTTTATCGGCTTCCAAATCCCTTGGATATGTGGCAAGATCCTCCTTTGGACCAAACTGCATGGGATTTACAAAAATGCTCACCACAACTCTGTCATTTTCTGATGCAGCCTTCCTAACAAGACTTTCATGACCTTCGTGGAGATATCCCATAGTTGGAACAAATCCAACGCTAAGTCCCTCTTTTCTCCATTGTTTAACCTGTTCCCTGACTTCTGTCTTAGTACTTACAACCTTCATGCATGCATCCTCCTAATATAATTTTTCCATTATTTCATCATCAATTGCATAAGTGTGTTCCGCGCTTGGATATACACCGTTTTTTACTTCTTCGTTATATTTTTTAAATGACTCTACCATTATATTTCCTGTCTCGGCAAATCTCTTTACAAACTTTGGAGTAAAATCCCTGAACATCCCCAACATATCGGCATATACCAAAACCTGTCCGTCACAATCTGCTCCGGCACCAATACCGATTGTAGGTATATCCAGTTTTTCTGTAAGCAATTTTGCAAGTTTAGCAGGAACGCACTCCAAAACCACTGCAAATGCCCCTGCTTCCTGAACGGCATAGGCATCCTCAAGAAGTTTCTTTGCTGCCTCCTCAGTTTTTCCCTGTACCTTAAAACCGCCGAAAGAGTTTATACTCTGTGGTGTAAGTCCAAGATGAGCCACTACCGGAATTCCTGCCTCTGTTATAGCTTTTATCCTGTCAGCAACCCATGCACCGCCTTCAAGTTTAACTGCTCCCGCTCTTCCTTCTTTCATAAGTCGTCCTGCATTGACAACAGCATCATAAACCGATGTCTGATATGACATAAACGGCATATCAATTACAACAAGTGCCTCCTTAGCACCTCTTGCCACTGCTGCTCCGTGATGTATCATATCCTCCATTGTCACAGATATTGTATCTTCATATCCAAGCACAACATTTCCGAGAGAATCCCCGACCAATATGGAGTCAATACCTGCCTCATCAATAAGTCTGGCTGTTGAATAATCATAAGCTGTAAGCATTGTGAGTTTTTCACCTTTTTGTTTTGCGTTTGCAAAAGTTACCACTGTTTTTTTCATATTCATTTATCCTTTCTCAATATATCTGCAATACTGTTATAATCCTTTTTATTCTTTCTTTCGGCTATATCCACAAGTTTCATTGATAACAGCCTGTACACATCCCTATATTCTCCATCAAGAACCTGTAAATGTTTTTCTACGGTCAATGTGTCACATCTTTCCACAGGTCCCGTCAAAGCTTTTTCGCAATCAGCAGCACACAAATTCTGACAGTTGTTCAAAAATAACGGTTTTAGCGCATTTTCCGCTTCTTCCCTTGAAAATCCGCACTGTTCAAGAAGCTCACTTCCCATGACAAACAGCCCGATTACAAGATTGCTGGTATATACAGCAGCACTATGATATTTCACCTTATCCTGCCCGGATATTATTTTAACCTTATGTCCAAGACCCACAAAAATATTCTTGAAAAAATCAAGATATCTGTCATCACCTTCAATTGTAATAAAACTTTCGTTGAAATTCATATAAGACTCAGTCTTTGAACTGACTGCATATATCGGATGTATCGAATAACCATAGCAGCTATCCATACCAGAAAATACCTGTGAGGAAAGAGCCCCACTTGTATGACATATAATTTTACCTCTTATTAAGCTTTCAAAACTCTTAAGTTTCTCCGTGACGGTTTCTATCTGTCCGTCAGGAACGGTAAGCATCAAAATATCACAACATCTAACCAGTTCTTCTAAACTTTCATAGTAATTAGTATCAGTAAATTTCGCCGCATCCTTTGCGCTATCTGTATTCCGACTATAATATCCCTCTATGTGATATAGCTGTTTTCCGGCTCCGTCGGAAATATCTTCGTGAAGACATAAATATTTACCAAGAGTAAAGCCCATTCTGCCTGCGCCAATAAATCCAATCTTCATACTACCACCCTCCTTACAGCAATTAAACACTCAGCCATAAGAACCGGTCAAAATATGATTATATTATCCGGTATGGTTTCCTGCGAATACCATCCATGCAGAATATAACATTTATACATTATTTTGTAAATAAAAG
>CAZKMB010000038.1:0-5713 GCA_964553965.1 uncultured Bacteroides sp.
ATATATATATGTAAATACTTTTATTATACTATAAAGGAGGACTTTTATATGGCAAATAAGATTATCGCAATAGGCAGACAATTCGGTAGCAACGGAAGAGAGATAGGACATCGTTTGGCAGATAAATTAGGAATCCCTTTTTATGATAAGGAAATTCTTAATGAGACAGCAAAAAATAGCGGTTTAAGCGAAGAAGTATTGAGAAGTCTGGACGAAAAGCCTACAAAAAGTTTTCTTTATTCGCTTGTTATGGATCCGTACAGCTTTGGATTTAATAATCCCGGATATCAGACAAATCTTAGTCAGCAGGCATTTCAGGCTACATATGACACAGTAAAAAAGCTTGCATCCGATGGTCCGTGTGTATTTGTCGGAAGATGTGCTGATTACGCATTAAGACACAATCCTGATTTGATTAAGATATTTATATACGCACCAATGGAAGAAAGAATTAAGACTGTGTCAGAACGTTTTAATCTCCAGGAGGATAAGGCAAAATCCCAAATCAATAAGGAAGATAAGGCAAGAGCATCATATTATAATTACTATACATCTAAGCGTTGGGGAGCAATGGAGAGTTATGATATATGTATTAACAGCAGTCTGATGAGTATTGATAAGACAGTGGATTTAATTATCGATTATATTAATTCTATAGAAAAGTAAATTTAGTAGATAAAACCGGAATATACTAAAATTCAGTATATTCCGGTTTTATTATACCTATATATTTACATAATATTTTTATGGTGAAACTATTGTTTTTCTCTAAGTTGAACCTTATTTCTCGCAAGTCGTTTTCTTTCGTTATCGATATCTGCATAATGTTTTCTCGTTGTGTTGACGTCCGTGTGTCCAAGTACATCTGCTACAAGATATATATCTGATGTTTCCTGATATAGGGCTGTACCGTATGTGCTTCGCAGTTTATGGGGAGTTATATGCTTTAGCGGTACAGAACATTGAGAATATTTATTTACAAGCAATTCTACGGAGCGTACAGTAATCCGGCGTCTGCGTGTAGAAAGAAAGAGGGCATTTTCATGACCGGTTAATGTTTCAATTTTTTTTCGTTCTTCCATATATTCAATCAGAGGTTCTACAGTTTCGTCACTAAAATATACAATAGCTTCTTTGCCGCCTTTTCGTGTTACTTTAATACACATATTATCAAAATCAACATCGTTAATATCGAGACCTACACATTCAGAAATTCTGATACCTGTACTTAGCATAAGTGTCAAAAGAGCCAAATCTCTTTTTTTTGTTTTTTCGTGAAATATAAGTTGTTTTTTGGTTAAATTTGTACCATATTCAACAGTATCAAGAAAATTCGCCGTTTCGTTTGCCTCCATCCGAACAATCTGCTTATCAGGTACACGAGGACGTTCAACTTTAGCAACAGGATTTTGGCTTACAAGATCGTTTCTGTAATAATAAGAATAAAATACACTTAAAGCGGTGATTTTCCGTTTTATGGCAGCTTTACCGTTAGTGTAAGTACGACCATTTTTTTGATACATTTGCAGATAATCCATGTAATCATCAATAAATGCAGCATCAATGGATGATAGTATTTCTAAAGTAACATCTTTAGGAGAATTACATGGTTTATCGGTATATGCATCACATATGTATTCAAAAAAATTCTTTATATCCCTGGCATAACCAAGTCTTGTACGTGAAGATTTTGATTGTTGGATAGATCTGAAAAACATTTTTACAAATTGAGGAAGCTCATCACAGATGTTTCTTGTAAGTTCAATATTTTTTATATCATTTTGTTGATGATAGGTATATTCAGCCAAAATAAAGACCTCCTTAAAAAATCCATAAATACATAATTTAAAGTAATAATATAAATAAGTATAACATATTAATAAATAAATGTACAGAAAATTCGTAAAACCTGAGTTTTGCGAATAGTTGTATGTTTTCAAACAACTACTATCTTTTTAATTTATTCAGTGAGTTTATTCAGTATCTTTTTAAAGTAATCAGGTAACTCAGATTTAAATTCCATATATGTACCTGTAATTGGATGATTAAATCCTAAAACTCCGGCGTGAAGGACCTGTCCCTCTGTTTTAAACGGACTTACTTTTGGACCGTAAACATCATCACCAAGTAACGGATGATTTATACTTGCCATATGAACTCTGATTTGATGTGTACGACCGGTTTCCAAAGTACATTGTATTAAAGAATAATTATTTTTTAATTCTTGTATTACGTTATAATGCGTAATTGCCTTACGACCATTTACCGAATCTATTGCCATTTTCTTTCGGTCAATTTTATGTCTTGCTATTGGTTTATCAATTGTTCCTTCAGACTGATTGAAATGATTATAACATATAGCTGTGTATACACGGGTTATATCGTGAATTTTAAACTTATCTGACATAACTTTGTGCGCCTGATCATTTTTACACGCAACTAAAAGCCCGGTGGTATTCATATCTATTCTGTGCACGATTCCGGGACGCATTACGCCGTTTATGGATGATAATGAATCTTTACAGTGATACATTAAGGCATTTACCAGGGTTCCGCTTATGTGACCGGGTGCAGGATGAACCACCATGCCCTTTGGTTTATTTATTACGATTATATCCCTATCCTCATATATTATATCAAGAGGTATATTTTCAGGAATTATATCTAAATTTTCAGGCTCCGGAACACGTATATCAATCTTATCACCTAATTTGAGTTTATAATTGGATTTTACAGGCTTATCACCGGACTTTACACAGCCTTCCTCTATAAGTTTTTGTATAAATGCTCTGGAATATTCCGGAAATTCAAGCGACAGAACCTTATCTATTCGGATTCCTATATATTCAGTTTTAAGATTATCAATTTGTAAATATAATTCTTCCATATAAATTACCATAAATATATTATGTAAACAATAGATTATTCTTCAACAGATTTATTATCTGTTTTTTTATGTTTTTTTCCAATCATCTTTTCAAAATCTTCATCTGAATATTTAAATAATATAAGGATAAAGAATAATATGGTAAAAACAGTTACATATATGTCTGCCACATTGAATATCGGGAAATTAATTAAATCAAAACTCAAAAAATCCACTACATAACCTAATTTTATTCGGTCAATCATATTACCAATTCCACCTGAAATTATAAAAATAAGGCATACTTTTGCAGCAATAAACCCCTTTTCTTCGGATATATTGTGATACATATAGCTGCATAAAATTATAATTAAAGCTGTAATGATAAGTAATACGTTTATTTTTCCCTTAAACATTCCCCATGCAATGCCGGTGTTTTGAATGTATGTGAAAGAAAAAACATCATTTATCAGAGGCTTTGATTCATATAAAACATAGTTTCCTGTAATTATTGATTTTGTCAACTGATCCAAGGCAACCAGAATACCTATAATTACAATTGGAACAAAATAAATTTTTATTTTAAAATTCTCTTTAAATTTCATAATTGTCTAATTTAAGCAATTCTTCCATGGCTTTCCTCATATCATTTAAAGAAATGTCCATATCAATATATGCTTCTCCTATATTTTTTAATAATATAAATTTTACCTTATCTCCCACTACTTTTTTATCGTTTTTGGTATACGCCAAAACTTTTTCTATATCCGTATCCCTCGGCAAAACAGGTACATTATAAGTTGATATTGTATTGAAAATTAGCTTTTTATCCTTTAGAGATATATTTCCCTTATTATATGATATAATTGTTGCCAAAAGCATACCGACAAAAACACATTCACCATGTAAATATTGAAAATTCATATATTTTTCTATGGCATGTCCCAGAGTATGTCCGAAATTCAGCAAAGCACGTTCGCCTTTTTCTGTTGGGTCATTTTCAACAACATTTTTTTTGATAACACAGCTTTGTTGAACCATATCAGAAAGAATATCCATATTCATATCATTTATGTCAGTATAATTATCCCTTAGCCAGTTAAAATAGTCTGACGATTTTATTAATCCATGTTTTACAATTTCGCCCATACCTGAATAAAATTGTCTTTTGTCAAGGGTTTTTAAAACTGACAAATTCATATAGACAAGCTTTGGCATATGAAATGCACCAACCATATTTTTGTAGGAGTCAAAGTCAACACCGGTTTTTCCGCCTATACTGGAATCAACCTGTGACAGCAGACTTGTAGGTATTTGTATAAAATCAATACCACGGAGATATGTTGCGGCGGTAAATCCGGTCAAATCTCCTACTACTCCGCCACCCAGGGCTATGAGTAAATCATTTCTGTCAAATTGCTCAAGAATTAGTTTTTCGTATAATTCTTTTACGGTATTTAGATTTTTGCTTTGTTCTCCTTCCGGAAAAACATACTGAACAGCCTTGCTACAACAATCTTTTACAGAAAATAATATAGCATCCATATATAAGGATGCTACATTTGTCTCCGATACTATACATATTTTTCGCTTTGGAGAGCCAAGGTCAAGAATCAGCTCAGAAAGCATTTTAAAGGTATCAGAATATACGATGTTGTAAATAGGCTCTCCGTTAAGATGTACTGTTATATCTTTCATGAGTATCTCCTATGTACTGTTTATTTAAACAAACTCGAAACCGAATTCGTCTGTATCTGAATTATTTTCAGCAGAATCAGCACCAATCAGTGCCTTGCCATCAACTTTAACGTCAACATCACCAACAAATTCATGAATCTCTTCTTTCTCTTTGAAGTCAAGAGAAACAGTCGGTATATGTTCTGTTTTATTATTTTCTTTTTTTACTTTTTGGTCATTTTTTGCCTCTTCTGCAGGTTTAAAAGCAGTTTTAGGCTCTACTTTGGGAGTAGACGCACTTTCTGTCTGAGTATGAGGTCTTCTTGAACGATTACTTTTGCTGCCTGGATTTGTATTGACAGTAAAGTTTGTTTTAGTTGTCTTTCCTGTGGCAGGTTGACGGCCATCATATGGATTGTATCTTCCCGGTTCGCTTTTATTAGGATTAAACGGATCTACAAAGTTATCATTTGCACCTAAATGAGCTGTGTAAACTGCACTTGTACTGTTTTTATCATCAGGGTCAGTTGAGAGTCCGCCTGCATTGTTGCCGGACATTCCGCCTAAGGTTGATTCGTCTCTCATTTGAGGATCACCGTTAAACGAACCAAATGATGCCTGATTTGAAGGTGTCTGTGAAGCTACACTTCCACCGAGCAATGTTAAGGCTTTAGGATCAATTGCCGCATCAGCATCAAAGTCTGCAGATTTAAGGAAATCATACTGTTGCTTCATAAGACTGAGGAAATTTGATTTGTATGCTGCATATTGTGTTTCTAAAGTAGCCATCTCTGTTTTTATGGCATCAAGTCGTTCCTGAGCATCACCGATTATAGCCTTTGCCTTTGCTTTTGCTTCTAATTCTATATTCTTTGCTTCTTTTGTAGCTTTTGACTTTGTGTCTTCTGAATCCTTTTCAGCAAGCATTAAAGATTTCTGCAAAGATGCTTCTTTTGATTTATAATTTTGTAAACCATCAGTCAATGTAATAACTTTTTCTTTGAGCTCAGCATTTGAACGATATAACTGTTCATAACTCTCAACAACAGACTCAAAAAAAGCATTTACATCCTTTTTGTCGTAACCAATACCTATATGAAACTTTTTCTGTTGAATATCAACTGGTGTAAGCATTCCCCAAATCCCCCTTGTAATATAAAATTATAATTA
>CAZKMB010000039.1:0-4877 GCA_964553965.1 uncultured Bacteroides sp.
AACCCGCGACCCCCTCCTTGGCAAGGAGGTGCTCCACCGCTGAGCCACTCGCGCAAAATAATAAGTATTAAGTTTTGTGTTCTCTCAAGCACAAGTCATATATTAGCATATGAAAGTGAAAGTGTCAACAACTATTTTAAAAAAAATTAAAAAAAGTTCCGTAAAATTAATGTAAACTTTTGTTGAAAAATAAAAAGGATATGAGTATAATAATACGAAGATAAAATACAAATTTAGTCATATTTAGTGAGAGAGTTATGTTATGAAATTATTTAATAAGAAACATAAAAAAGATAACATTGAAGTATTTCAGGATAATGAAAAAGAAAATATAACAGAGAAAAATATAACAGAGGAAAAACAGAATTCCGGTTTATCCATAAAGCAACGTATAAAAAAAGCCCTGTTTTATTCGATACACACATGGATTTTTAAATGCTTTATAATAGCATTCGGTATGGAACTTGTAGTTGAGGCCCTTGGAAGACGTTCGGTTTTTAAGGGAGTGTCATTTTTGATTACATCTCCGGTAGTTTACCTGTACAATGTCTCCATAATATTTTTCACCCTGTTATTTGCGCTGTTTTTAAGAAAACGTGTCTTTGGGCTGATTATGATAAGTATGCTTTGGCTTACCTGTGGTATAGTCAATTTTGTTGTACTTGGATACAGGGTGACTCCATTTGCAGCCATAGATTTTCTTATGCTGTTTGATGTCTTTAGTATGATTGATGTGTATCTCAGAAAATGGCAGCAGATACTTATTGTTATCGCCATAGTTGCAGCTTTGGTGCTTTTGGTTATTTTGTTTAGGAAGACACCTAAGTTTGAGGGACACAGACATGTAAAGAGAACCATGCTTACCTGTATAGGTGTGTGGGTGTTTGTACTGTTATTCACCAATTTTTCAGTTAAACATAATATTATATCTGATGATTTTGCAAATCTTGGCGAAGCATATAAAGATTATGGATTTGCGTATTGCTTTACAAACAGTATTATTGATAACGGTATTGATGAGCCGGATGATTATTCAAAGGAAACTGTGCTTGAGCTGAAAACGGAGCTTGATACGGTTACACAATCAGGAAAAGAAAAGAAACCTAATATCATAGTGATTCAGCTGGAATCATTTTTTGATCCGAAAGATGTTGTGGGTCTTGAGATGAGCGATGATCCTGTGCCTACATTTACAAGGCTTAAGGAACAGTATCCATCAGGATATTTCACTGTTCCGGCTCTTGGAGCGGGAACTGCAAATACAGAATTTGAAGTCATAACAGGTATGAGTTCGGGATATTTTGGAGCAGGTGAGTATGCTTATAAAACAACTGTAAATGATACTCCGGTTGAAAGCCTGTGCAGTATCCTTAAGAAAGAGGGATACGGAACTTATGCCATCCACAATAACAAGTCATCATTTTATGACAGACGTAATGTTTACAACAAAATGGGATTTGATGCGTTTATATCTCTTGAATATATGTATGATGTCCAGTACACATATAACGGATGGGCAAAGGATTTCACGCTTGTGAATGATATTATGAAGTGCTTGAAGCATACGGAAGGTCAGGATTTTGTGTATACAATCAGTGTGCAGGGGCATGGAAGATATCCGGAAAAATTGGATGAATGGGAAGATTATATTCAGGTGGAGTATGTCGATGAGGAATTACTCCCTGCTTATGATTATTATATCAATCAGATTCATGAAATGGACATGATGATTGAAAATCTTATAAATGAGTTGGATTCTTATGGCGAGGACTATGTATTGCTTTTATATGGCGATCATTTGCCGACTCTTGAACTTACGGAAGAACAGTTGCCAAACAGCACCTTGTTCCAGACAGAGTATATATTGGTAAATAATATAGGTCTTGACATAGAGGATGAGGATATAGCGGCTACGGAAGTGTCAACTAAAATCCTTACCGCACTTAATATACCTCTTGGATATGCACAAAAAGCACAGGTATACTACGATGATCCTGCGGTTGTAAATGAAAAAGTTCATATGATTGCATATGATATGCTTTTCGGTGAAAGATACCTGTATGATGGAGAATATCCTGTGCCTGAAAATGATATGGCTATGGGTGTGGATATTATTTCAATATCCTCCGTGACCAATGAAGCAGATCATATAGTAATAACAGGAGAAAATTTCAATCAGTATTCTGTCGTTTATGTGGATGATAAAGATTATGAAACTGTGTATGTGGACAGCAGCACACTTATGGTTGAAGATTATGAGGCGGAAACAGGAGTGGAGTTTACAGTTAAACAGGTAGATAAGTCACATCATATTTTAAGTTCCACCGAGAAATATGTTTACTGATATCCGTAAAGATATAACTATATTGAGTTTTATAATATTTTTCTTTTTTAGACAAGAAGTGTTTGAATAGTTGGCTAAAATGTAGTATAATTGTACGTTAATAGGGACACGATAATTCGTATTAAGGAGAAGTTTTAATGAAACCAACTATTGATGTAAGACATATCAATCCTTTTTTACAATCAAGTATATCGATTATGGAAAGTGTTACACAGGTTAAACTTGCAATAGGCAAACCTGAGGCAACTGATTTTAATTTAAAAGATACTTCCTATGCTATTCAGGTAGGTATTGTTGGGGAGATGAAAGGACAGGCCATTCTTGCCATGACTGACGAGAATGCGAAGGATATTGCATCAAAGATGATGTTTGGTATGCCTATAAATGAAATTGATGAGATGGCGGCATCCGCACTAAATGAACTTGGAAATATGATTATGGGTAACACGGCTACCATATTTTCAACATTGGGTATTCTTATCGATATTACACCTCCGCTTGCTATGCATGGCAGGGATATTACGTTAAGAAGCGATATTGACGGTATCAAGGTTCCGCTTATGTATGAGGGAAAATCATATATTGACCTTTACATATGTGTATACCATGACAAATAAAGAAGAGAAAGGATAAACCAAAAATGGGAAAGATCATTGGAGAAGGAATTACTTTTGATGACGTACTCTTAGTACCTCAGTTTTCAAGTGTTATTCCTAATGACGTAAACTTAACAACTAAACTGACAAAAAACATTACTTTGAACATTCCTCTTATGAGTGCAGGTATGGACACTGTTACTGAACACAGAATGGCTATTGCCATGGCAAGACAGGGTGGTATCGGTGTAATTCATAAGAATATGTCTATCCAGCAGCAGGCAGAAGAGGTAGATAAAGTTAAACGTTCAGAGAATGGCGTTATATCTGATCCATTTTCGCTTTCACCTGAACATACATTAGATGATGCAGACAAGCTTATGGCAAAGTTTAGAATCTCAGGTGTGCCTATAACTGAGAATGGAAAGCTTGTTGGTATTATCACAAACAGAGATCTTAAGTTTGAGACTGATTATACTAAGAAAATTAAAGAATCCATGACCTCTGAGGGTCTTATCACTGCAAGAGAGGGTATAACCCTTGAGGAAGCTAAGGCGATACTTGCCTCTGCCAGAAAGGAAAAGCTTCCTATTGTTGATGAGAATATGATGCTTAAGGGTCTTATCACGATTAAAGATATTGAAAAGCAAATCAAGTATCCAAACGCTGCTAAGGATTCACAGGGAAGACTTCTTTGTGCTGCTGCGGTAGGTGTTACTCCGGATATATGCGACAGAGTTGATGCTCTTGTTGCTGCTAAGGTTGATGCAATTGTTATAGATACTGCTCATGGTCATTCGGAAAATGTGCTTAAGACATTTAAGATGATTAAGGACAAGTACCCTGATCTTGATGTTATAGCCGGTAATGTTGCTACAAGAAGCGGTGCACAGGCTATGATTGATATGGGGGTTGACGCGGTTAAGATAGGTATCGGACCTGGTTCAATCTGTACCACAAGAGTTGTGGCTGGTATTGGTGTTCCGCAGATAACTGCGATTATGGAAGCTTATGAGGCTGCAAAGGAGGCAGGTATTCCTGTTATTGCAGATGGTGGTATCAAGTATTCTGGTGATATCACAAAGGCTCTTGCTGCAGGCGCAAACGTGTGTATGATGGGTAGTCTTTTTGCCGGAACAGACGAAAGCCCGGGAGATTTTGAGTTGTATCAGGGTCGTAAATATAAAGTATACAGAGGTATGGGATCTATTGCTGCAATGGAATGTGGCAGCAAGGACAGATACTTCCAGTCAAATGCAAAGAAGCTTGTGCCTGAAGGCGTTGAGGGACGTGTTGCTTACAAGGGTTCAGTGGAGGATGCTGTTTTCCAGCTTGTCGGAGGTCTTCGTGCCGGTATGGGTTATTGCGGTGCAAGAACAATAGAAGAGTTGCATGAGAAGGCAGAGTTTGTTAAAATATCTGCAGCTTCACTTAAGGAAAGTCATCCACATGACATTCAGATTACTAAGGAAGCACCAAACTACAGTGTAGAATAAATAAAAGTTCAGGCTTGAAAGTCTGACAACAAAAAACAGGTGTAATCGGTTGAACCGGTTACACCTGCTTTTTGTTGTCTTTAGAAATTAAGGGGAATTACTTCTTATCCCATGTACCGCCAAATGATTTGATTGCTGCTTCCATCTGATCAGCACAATCATCACAGAACCATCCGGATTCAGTTTCGCCTAAGAATGATGCTTCATACTCGTGACACTTCTTCTCTTCGCCACAACCTTCGCACTCAGTCTTCTTTGCGCAACCAACTAAAGCTAAAGACATAAGAGCTGTCATTGATAAAACGGCAACTAACTTCTTTGTGAATTTCTTCATAATTTGCTCCCTCCCTAATTATTTATGAAAACATTATAGCATTTTGCAATATTGTAAGCAAGTTGGATTTACAAAATATGCTATTTTTTAATTGTATTATATAAAAT
>CAZKMB010000040.1:0-3987 GCA_964553965.1 uncultured Bacteroides sp.
CATCCAATCGATACATAAAGAAAGAAACAAGTTCTCCCCAATGTCCAAGTATGATTTTCAGTTTAGGCAATCTGTCAAATACACCGGCCGCCATCATTCTTACAGCCTGTATTCCAACATCATAGTGCCATCCGATACCAAACCCCGAGAGAAGATATGTTGTTTCCGGATTCCAATCACCTTTATAGTAGGCATCGACAACGTCTTTACGCACCTTTCCCGGGTGCATATATACAGGCACATCCAATTCCTGTGCTTTTTCAAAAATAGGCAGGTAGAACGCATCATCATATGGCAAATCCCTATAATGACTTGAAAGCATAGCGCCTACAAAACCTAACTTTTTTACACAGCGTTCCAATTCAATAGCCGCATCCTCAGGACTGCTGAGAGGTAAATGTGCAAAGGCATAGAATCTGCCCGGATTTTTCTTTATTTCTTCGTACAATTCATCATTTACTTCTTTGCAAAGAGTCACCGCATATTCTTTATCCATCGTAGCCGGCAATCCACCGGCATAACTGATAACCTGTGTATCAATTTTTCTTTTGTCCATATAGGCAATACGTTTTTCTGCAAGGTCCGTTGCATCAGGAGTCACATTCCCGACAACAAGCGATACATTTCCCTCTTGTTCAGAAAGAATCTTTTTAATCTTTTCAGAGATATTTTTTGACTCATAATGTTCTTCAACGTTAATCAGTTTCATTTTCCTTTTATTTTCCTTCCGTCTATCCATATTTGTTTGATTTTTGTTGTATCTGTGATATTTACATCCGGCCTTCCTTCGATGAGTATAAGAACCGCTTTTTTTCCTTTCTCGATGGTGCCGATATTTTCTATTTCAAACACTTCTGCGATCTTTCCCGTAGCACCGGCGAGAACCTCCGTCGGTGTCATACCTGCCTGTACCAGAAGTTCCATCTCGCGGTGCATAGATGTACCGTATGCTACCGCAGGTGCATAAGAGCCTGTATTTGCATCGGTAGCCGCAAGAATTGTCACACCTTTTTCATAAAGCAATTTTACTGCATTTTGAGCATTCTGATAATGTTTCTGTTTATAACCGTTTTTGCCGCTGTTTGCAAAAGCCTCCATCATGACAAGGGTAGGTGCTACGGCAATTCCTTTTTGCGCTATCGCTTCAGCAAGCTCTTCGGGAAACTCTTCTTTCATGGGAACGTGAATTAAAATATCTGCGCCACAGTCCACTGACATTTGTACTGCTTTTACCGAAACCGCATGAACAGCTACCTTAATTCCGTTATTATGAGCCGTATTGCAAATGTCTTTCAAAACGCTTTTTATCATGAGGTTTGGTTCCATAAGCAATACTTTGATATACTTTGCACCGGCATCCATTGCTTTCTTAACATAGGATTTTCCGTTCAAAGTCCCCATCGTCATTCCGAAAGATGACACAATCGTAAAATCTTTTGCATTTTTTACCAGAGTTTCAGATGCTGCAACATCACAAGTCCCGATAACTCCATTTTTCAGCATTATTTCAATCTGTTCCTGTGTACTTATATGCGTATGGGCATCAATAAATCCGGGCATGAGCAAAAAATCGCTGTTAACACATTTTCCTTCCATTTCAGTAATTTGAGTAATTACGCCATCCTCAATCACAACAGAAGCATTTTCTATTAATTTCTTACCATCGTACAATGGGTAATTTAGTATCATCTGTTCTTGTTGTGTCGAGGAATCTTTCTTATTTTTCACAGATACAAGTTCACTGTTTTTCATAACAGTACCATAGTGATTACTCATAACAAGATAATTTGCACGAACAACGACTGTATCTCCAACTTTCACCTTGCTGTAGTGATCATCTGTTGGGAAGATAACAAGTGCATATGTCTGACCGTTTATACTGTCAGAAATTTCAATAGATGGCTTGTTGTGAATATCCGGTCCTATTTTTTTTGCAATACCCGTAATTTCAAAACGCTTATCTGCATATTTTGCAAAGAAACTGTCTGCATCTGCTGTGAATTCATCGCAAAGAGTTTTTGCATCAAAAGACGCATCCTGCTCAAGAAGCGGCATTGCCGTAGTTTCAATTTGGTATGTTTTATCTCCTGAAGGATGCTTCGGATAAAATTTAAGCTCTTCATTTATATACATATTGTCCTCCTCTGTTTTGAAGCCGATTTCTCATTCACCATAAAAAAACACCTGAAATCGGAATTTCAAAATACTCACAAAATTCTTTTCGATTCATGCCGGTACTTTCTCTTAATTTTCTCAATTCTTCTCTTGCTTCCATAATTTCGCCTCTTTATGCATTGCATAAACAAATTGTATATCTTTTATTTCATATAGTCAACAACTCCCTCTTGTTTAAAATCAAACAAGCAGCAGGAGATTTATCAGCAAGTGTAGTTATGTCCGGATTAATTAAATCTCTTCAACAATTACCAGCTGCACTGCCAATTCTAATTTCAGTTCCGTGTAGCCAATCCTGTTTTGGATCTATCAGTTCACCAAAGATACTAATAAAAGTATGGTGGTGAATTCATGGATTACATCAGTAGAATATTATTTTTAATACATAGACACAATGATAATGACGACAATAAAAATAGAAATAATGAAATCCAATAGTACATGGTATTGCTCTTAGCTACTTCTCCAGTTAATGGATTATAATAGATAAGATAAAGAAGCTCCTGTCACTGTCACAGGACAGAAACAGAAGCCTCTTAGTTATATAAAACTAATTAATTTCTAAAAACCTTATATCCAATCTCCTACTTGTTAGCGATAGCAGCCTGTGGGGTTGATAACGTTGATGGGATATTTTCAATCTTCTTTACATTAACAGCTGTACCATTTGCCGAAACCATGATCATATTATTGCCTATAGTAGAAATATCAATATCTATTCCAACCACTGCATTACATTTTAATTGATTAGCCTTTAATTTTAAGATATGTAATGCCATATTTTTTGCCATAGATAATTTACCTTGATATCCGCTTGCTGCCGTTCCAAATAAATCACTAAAATATGCTCCCCATTCCGAAAAAAAACCTGTACCTATTACGTATTCACTATTCACTATATCAACATATTTTTCTATTTCATAACCATCAAGAATAGGAGTCGTAGAAACAAGAATATTGACCAATTTAAACGTTTCACTTTTAAACATTTTCTTATGTTCTTTCTCTAAATCTTTTTGATAATCAGCCCTATCTTTTTCTTGCTTTTCTTGTTTTTCTTGCTGTAATTTATTATAGGTTTCCTCATCTGAATAAAATTGTAAAATTTCGTCAATTCGCTCTATTACTGCCATATCATTAATAGAACTTCTTTTGTTAATTATAAACTCAAATGCCTTATCAGATATATTATTTTTTTATCCCCACCATATTCTTGTAAATACGAAATTCTTGTAAAACAGTTTTGACATTATGCTTTTCAAAAATGTAATCTTTGATTTGCTGATAGGTCGCTTTCGCTTCAGAAACTGTTAAATCCAGCTCATCCATATCAACTGTAATGTCGATATATGCGTCAGGCTTTTTTCTAACCAACTTAACAACCGTCTCAACATGGGTCGAGACAATGCCGTTAATGTCATATGTTGACGGAAACAAATCAACACCCTATGTTGTAGGGAATATATCTATCTCTATAAACTGGAAGTTATCTTTTTCTTCCTAAATATCTGCACACCTTTGATTTGTATTGCAAGTATTCATTTCCGAAGGCTTCTATCAAAAAATCTTCCTCGACATTGACTATCTGCAAATGAAAAAGCAATACTGCTATAACCGTCGCAAGGCATAAATACCAATTAAAGTATGAAAGCAATATTCCTATGTACATTAAGTCAAAGCCCAAAAATGCAGGATTTCTGCTAATAGCATATATGCCCGTTACAACAAGATTTGTTTTATCTTCTCTCTGAACCCCAGCTCTCCAGTTATCTTTCATCTGCAACACAGAAATAATAAATGTTACAACCCCTA
>CAZKMB010000041.1:0-3966 GCA_964553965.1 uncultured Bacteroides sp.
AATCTCTTTAAAGAATTTTCAGGGTTAACATGTTATTAATTTGTCAAAGGTTCATCAGATTGCAAACGTCAGGAAAAACTAACGGAGAAGGAGGGATTTGAACCCTCGCGCCGATACTCTCGACCTACTCCCTTTCCAGGGGAGCCCCTTCAACCGCTTGGGTACTTCTCCTCACAAGCGTTTGAATCTGTTCGCACTTGTGTGCTAACGGAGAGAGAGGGATTCGAACCCTCGCGCCCTTTCGGACAAACGGTTTTCAAGACCGCCTCGTTATGACCACTTCGATACCTCTCCATAACAGTTTCTGCAATATATAAGTCGCCTCATCGTCAGCGACCTTGTTATCTTATCAAAATATACCATTATTGTCAACACATTTTTTCAAAAAACTTTAAGATTTTTTTCGACTATTTTTTCAGCAATTATCAAGTCCTCAGGGGTTGTAATTTTTATGTTTTCATAGCTTCCCGTCACAATTTTGCAGGCTGTCCCCATATATTGTTCTACCACCATTGTGTCGTCCGTTATATTGTGCTTTGTATCCTGAAACATCCTTTCATAAGCTTCCCTTATGTGTTCATATTTGAATGTCTGAGGTGTCTGAATCTGATACAGAGTATTCCTGTCGGGTGTTTCTCTTCCAAAAAGTTCTCCTTCCTTCTCCGCCACAATCTTTATGGTGTCCTTTACCGGAACTCCTACCGTGCACCCGTTTTTTAAAGTCGCATTTAAAATAGATTCATTTATCATCTTGTGTGTCACAAATGGTCTGGCTCCATCATGTATAAGAACTATTTCTTTACTTTTATCCTCCGTCAGTTCTCCCGCAGCACATAATCCGTTATATACGGAATTGTATCTTTCTCTGCCCCCGGCACATATTTTTTTCACCTTGTCAAAGCCATATTTATCCACAATGTTGATTTTACAATATTCTATGTCTTCTGTTCTGGACACTATTATGACGTCACTTATATTGTCATTATCCTGAAATGTTTTCAGGGAATAATATAATATTTCTTTACCCTTTAACACCATAAACTGTTTTGCCACTTTAGAATTCATTCGGCTTCCGCTGCCTGCCGCCAACACTATCCCAATTGCCATTTCGTTCTCTCCGTTTTTTATCTTTCGCCAATTTTGAGATTTGGCACTGCATTTAAATCAAGTCCGTGTCTTGTACCTGTTATATATTCATGGTATCCTGCAACCCCTATCATAGCCGCATTGTCTGTACAATATACAGGTGACGGATAATAAAATCCTATTCCTTCTTTTTTACATCTGTCAATCATATTCTGTCTGAGTGATGTATTTGAAGCTACTCCGCCGGCAAGAGCGAGTTTAACGCATCCGTAATCCTTTGCCGCTCTTACTGAATTGTCGGTGAGCACATCTATTACCGCCTGCTGAAATGAGGCTGCCACATCCGCTTTATTTATCTCTATTTTTTTCATCTCACAGCCGTTAAGATAGTTAAGTACCGCTGATTTGAGTCCGCTAAACGAAAAATCATACGGCGCATCTGCCATAAATGCCCTCGGAAAATCTATAGCTTCCGGATTTCCTTCCTTTGCAAGTTTATCTATCTTTGGACCTCCCGGATATCCAAGTCCTATGGCTCTTGCCACTTTGTCAAAGGCTTCTCCTGCTGCATCGTCTCTGGTTCTTCCCACTATCTCAAATTTATTATAATCCTTTACATATACAAGGTGAGAATGTCCCCCGGATGCAACCATACACATAAAAGGCGGTTTTAAATTTTCATTTTCGATATAGTTTGCAGCAATATGTCCTTCTATGTGATGCACGCCAACTAATGGTTTTTTCTTTGCATAGGCAAGTGCTTTTGCCGCACTGACCCCCACAAGCAAAGGTCCTACCAGGCCGGGTCCGTAGGTTACGGCAATTGCATCTATATCCTCCCAGGATACCGCTGCCTCATCTATAGCTCCCTGTATAACCTGATTTATTTTTTCAACATGCTTTCGGGATGCTATTTCCGGAACAACACCGCCATACAGCTTATGTAATTCTATCTGGGAATATATTACATTTGACTTTACATATCTTCCATCTTCAACGATAGCCGCAGCTGTTTCATCGCAGGATGATTCTATTGCTAAAATTGTAGTCATATCTTACCTCTTTTACCTAAATGTCTAATTGTTGTTCATCATGGTTTCACCCCATGCCTCAATCTTCCACTGACCATTTTCTTCTACAAGAACGTATTGTATGTATAAATATCCAATTGAGTCTTCCATGTCAATCGTTATCGCCACTTCCATCGTGGCCATCTCTTTACCATTTTGGGTATATTCTTTTATTTGGCTTGCCTCCGGCAGGGTAAATGACTTGTATGAATATCCCTCTTCATCCATCTTCTCAATGCTGTTTTTGAGATTTATCAGGTTTGCATTTTCATCGTTTAACGCAATCACATCACTGCTGTAAAGATATCTGACCTGTTGATTTAAAACATAAAGTTCATCATCTGTAAGTTTTTCACCATAGAATATTTTAAAAAATCTGCAGTGCAACTTAACAACATCCCGCGGAGTTTTAGGATAATTTCCCAACATGTCATAGCTGCTCAGCTGTTCTACCTCTGTCTTGGCTTTTTCACTGCGGGGTTGGGAGGATTTATTGCCTAAACTGTTAAAGTATATAAGAAATATTGCCACAAAAAACGCCGCTATAGCCACTGTTTTTATTGTAGATTTCCATTTTTTTTCCATACAAGACCCTCCTTTTTAATATCAATCCTCAAATTTTAATTCCTTTGTCATCAAATCTTTTCCCATACGGGCACGATCAAATATAGCTTTTACAGCCGGTTCAAACTCATAAGGTTTTGCTGTTGCCGGACTGTAATGTGTCAGCCACATCTCCCTGACATCTGCCTGTTTTGCAATTTGTGCCGCCTCCATCATGGTCATATGTTTATGTTCTTTGGCTTTGTCCAGCTTGTCATTTTCTCCATACATGCCCTCACATATGAATAAATCCGCTTCCCTTGCATTTTCGATTATGCCGGCTGTGGGTCTTGTATCAGTACAATAAGTTACTTTTAATCCCTTTCTGGTTTCTCCCATAACCATATCACCGGTATATATTTTCTCCTGATAGGTAACTGTCTCTCCCTTTTGCAACAGGTTCCAGTAATTTACCGGCAGCCCAAGTTCTTTTGCTTTTGCCGCATCAAATTTTCCGGCTCTGTCCAGTATCACGCTGTATCCATAACATGTGACCCGGTGATTGACCCTAAATGCCTGCAATTTCAGTCCGCATATTTCTATTTGCTGAAAATCATCCTGAAGCTCTATAAACTTTATGTCAAACGGGAGTTCCGGTGCAATGATTCTAAGCGAATTAACTACCTTTGCAAGACCTTTGGGACCTATCATGGTAAGAGGTTTTGTTCTTTCGGCATTTCCCATGGTCAACAAAAGTCCGGGCAGTCCGCTGATGTGGTCTGCATGGAAATGTGTTATGCAGATAACATCCAAAGGATTAAAGCTCCAGCCCTTTAGTCTTATCTGGTTTTGGGTTCCCTCGCCACAATCTATAAGCAGGTTGCTGCCATTATATCTCATCATTAATGAAGTCAACGCCCTGTACGGAAGAGGCAACATTCCGCCTGTTCCAAGAAGACATATATCTAACATCATCGTACCTCTTTCTTATATATTTACAAAAGTTCATTAGTATCCGTTATTTTTACCGGTATCAGAAAACTTTCCATAAGCTCATCACTACATTCCTCACACAATATGAAGTTATAGGTTAGTCCGTCTTTTTTTGAAAAGTATCCCCATTTTTTATTTACCTCTATAAAATCCTCTAAAATTATATTACGTTTCATCGGTAGTTCTTTTTTACATTTATTACATAATACCTTAGTTGTTTTTTCCATAATGTCCTCCTGATGTGCCTTTTCTATAGATATTATAATAAATTTAT
>CAZKMB010000042.1:0-2546 GCA_964553965.1 uncultured Bacteroides sp.
ATTGTTTTATCTGCAAGATTGTAGCAGGAGATTTGGTGCTGAAGGAGCATGAAGCGGCGAAGTGGTTGACGAAGGAAACGTTGGGAAGTGTAGAGTGGTTGCCAGCGGATATGGGATTAGTTGGAGAAATTGTAAAATATTTGAAGGAAGATTGATATGTTTAAAATTACAGAAGGTGACTTTAAAAATCAGGTATATGGGGATGAAAGTTATTTGACCAATTGGCCGATGCTTTATATTTTGGAAAATGGAAAGCAAGCTTATATTGGAGAATCAAATCATGTGAAAAATCGAATGTCCCAACATCATGGTTCTGTAGATAAACGAATTTTTGAAAAAGTGCATTTTATTTATTCTTCGAAATTTAATCAATCGGTCACATTTGATTACGAATCGAAGTTGATTCAGTATATAGTAGCTGATGAACTCTACGAAGTACGTAATAAAAATGCCGGAATGGCAGACAAAGAATATTATGGAAAAAAGGAACATGATGAGAAATTTCAAGTGCTTTGGCGCAGTTTGCAGAGAGAGAAGATAGTAAAACATTCTTTGGAAGAACTTGAAAATTCTGATTTATTTAAATATTCACCATTTAAAAAGCTGAATAATGATCAAAGAACAGCTGTGGATGAAATTGTTGAATCTTTAAAACAAGAAGAGAATCAAATGGTTGTTGTAAATGGTATGCCTGGAAGTGGAAAGACAATTGTTGCAATTTTTTTGTTAAAATATTTAAAAGACAGTGAAGAATTTAAGGATAAAAAGATTGGTTTTGTAGTGCCACAAACTTCTTTGAGAAAAACGTTAAAAGGTATTTTTAAGAGTATTTATGGACTTAAGGCATCTGATGTTTTGTCACCGTCTGATGTAACAAAACAGTATTATGATATTTTGCTTGTAGATGAAGCACATAGATTGCATCAGTATAAAAATATTTCATATATGGGAGCATTTAAAACAAGTTGTGAAAGAATTGGTCTAACAACGGAAAGTGATGAGTTGGATTGGATCCTCCATCAATGTAAATGCCCTGTACTTTTCTATGATGAAATGCAGGTTGTTGGTCCATCGGGAATTGATGTAAAACGGTTCCGTGGTAAAATGAAAATAGAACAAACAAAACGTATGCTAACTTATTATAACTTACTAACACAGATGCGAGTAAACGGTGGAAATGATTATATTGCTTATGTCAAAGAAATCTTATCGTGTGAAGTAAAGTCGAAGAAAAATTTTGCAAATTACGATTTGATCTTAGTGTCTGGCTTTAAGAAGTTTAATGATTTGATGTATCAGAAAGAAAACGAAGTTGGTCTGGTGAGAATGGCAGCTGGATATGCTTGGGACTGGATTAGTAAAAATGATAACACTGTTTATGATATAGATATTCAGGGAATAAAAAAACGTTGGAATCATTGCACAGATGGTTGGGTTCATTCGGAAAAAGCAATTGATGAGGTAGGGTGCATCCATTCTATACAGGGGTATGACCTGAATTATGCTTTTATTATTCTTGGTAATGAAATAGGATATGATCCGGATGAAAAAAAGATTATAATTCGTGCGGAAAAATATTTTGACCAAAATGGTAAAAAAACAGCGGAATATGAAGAACTTAAAGAGTATATACAACATATTTATTATGTTCTTATGACAAGAGGAATTCGTGGAACATATTTATATGTATGCGATCCGAAGCTTAGAGATTACATTTCACAATATGTGGATACAGAATAATATGAGAAGAGGGAGAAGAAATGACACAAGAAACTATTGATGAGGTATTAAAGTTTAGAGATGATAGGGATTGGAAGCAGTTTCATAATCCAAAAGATTTGGCAATTTCCATTAGTCTTGAAGCTGCGGAATTGCTTGAAGTATTTCAGTGGAGCGCAGGAGATGTGGTTTGCGAAAAAAAGTTGGATAAGATAAAAGAAGAGCTGGCCGATGTGGTTAATTATTGTATTCTGATGGCTGATACGTGTGGATTAGATATGGATGAAATTGTACGAGATAAAGTCAAGAAGAATAATGAGAAATATCCAGTAGAGAAAGCCTTTGGGAGTAAGGAAAAATATACGGAATTGAAATAATAATATTTTCCATTGCTTGCAAGACTGTGACGATAGGAACCAAAGAAAGAACAACACTTTTCAAGGGTCAGGGGAGTGAAAATCCCTTGCAAGTTCGTGTCGTCGAAAACTATGAAATGAGTTTTTGAACCTCGTGGTGAATCTTGCTCTTGCAAGTTTTCGTATCACACGGTGGAACTTGCTCTGAGATTATTTACAACAGAATATATTGGAAAAAGGTCTTGATTGACTGACTGGAAAGTTGGTTGATCAGGACTTTTTTATTTGCTCAGAGATTCTTTTTTATAAATTTCAAAATAGTTCGGCATTTTATTAAGCGCCTGTCCCCATAAGTAAAGTAGGAGGAGATTTTTGAAGGAACGGTTTTGAAAAAAATCTTGTTTCGTAAGCCCATGGGAAAATACCTCCAAATAAAAATGAAAGGAGTCTGCAAAATGAACAAGACAACAA
>CAZKMB010000043.1:0-2271 GCA_964553965.1 uncultured Bacteroides sp.
TTTCCGCAATTTCTCTTTTCCCATCAATGTAATCACGATACATTTCCCATAAATCAATATCACAGCCATCCATTACTTCATCATCCGGCACCCAGCTGCGAATTAGTTCTATACGTTCCTGTTTTGTCGTGTCCTTAATTTAATAACTCATATTTTACCTACTCCTTCTATATGCAACTTTGTCTCAAATCTATTTTCCAAAACAAACCGGTGTTCTTATCTCTATCAGATTTCCACTCGAATCATACAATCTTACCATTTTCCGGCCACTTTCCAGTTCCATCAATCCTGTAAGGTATCGAACCGGATATTCTCCTGATTCATATTTTGCAATGATGCCTTCCACATCAATTTCCTCAAAATATAATTCTGACATATTGTTATGTGGTAAGACCGATTCGTCAATAGTATCCTTCCATAATTTCGATTCTTGAAGCACCAGTCCCTCGGACAGGATAACATTTCCATATCTGTTTATAAGGTTATCACATTCAGTAAAATTTTTCCTTGCAGCGATACCAACTACCCGAATAGAAAACCTCTACCCAACTGTGAAAGATATTTGGGGGAGCATTTTTATATACAAATCCGGTCATTGCAACTTTCTGTAATATCCTATCTATTGTAAGCAAAATGAAGCAAATAAATCCAAAGCACTCCATAAAGCATCTCCAAAACTTGTGAATTTAACACTCGTTGTGTTAGAATCTATCTCCTCATCCAAGTTATCTTTCGGGAATTTCGATTATACTCCCCGTAGACAAATACTGCAAGCGTTCGCCCAAAGTATTTTTCATTCTTTCATACGCTTTTATTCCGGTGCAATGCCCCGTATAGTAAACAGCCGCAGTCTTGATCAACTCTGCCGCCACCTCATCCATAAGCGCTGCGCTCTCATACTTCTTGGTGGACGGATTATACAGATGAAAACCGCCAATTACAGCGTTTATTTTTTGCCCGGCAACGGCTTCCGCTTTTCTTTGAATATTAACAATTCCGGCGTGGGAACAACCTGCGACCAGGACTTTTTTATTCTTCTCCGTAATCAACAGACTATGTTCGTGGTCAAACGAATCCACCATTATTTTACCCTGCTTCTTTGCATTCTCGGCAAACAACCCGTTTTGTCCCAAGTCAAAGAGAATCTTGTGACCGGTTGTTTCAATGTACAGACTCAAGCCGTGCTTGCAACGCAAGACGGGTGATGAAGTTGTATTTTCCACCAAGGTTATAATTTTCATAACTAAATCTCCTTTTAATCAAAACGCGGTTAATGATTTCTTCAAATCCTCTGTTGCTTTTAACTCTTCTAAAAGCAGAAATTTACAATAATACTTTATTCTTCCCGCACAAGCCAAGACATATAATACACCCTATATGGAACACCCCATATATTTCCGCTGCTTCTTAGTCGATATAAATTGCCTGTCTTCTGCTTATTTCTATCAATCACTTTACTCACATCACTATCATGAATACCATCATCCTGATAAGACAATTCTACACATGGCTTACTGTAAGAGCCAACAAATCTAAAACAAAAGAGCAGACAGATAACCACACCATTTTAAAACCATAGCAATTTTACATCAGACGGGTGGAATTTATTTTTTCTCAAACTGCTCCAAAAAGCAGAAAAAACATACTTTTCCTTGGTATGAATTATCAAAGGCTTGTCATCCACTTTTTTGATTATCAACGTTCTCACCTTCTCCCTTCAGGTTAAAAAATAGCCATTACAGAGAAACTAATCTCCATAATGGCTGAAATTAAATTCATCATTTTTTAATTCAATAATGACATTGCAAGTCTTGAATTTAAGTTTCTTCGGACAACTGCCCTGACACTGTTTTCTATTATAAATTTTTTCAAAATATAATAAATCAATTTTTTTTGACAAGCCGGAAGTTATCTCTTCTTATAAAGCAATAATTCAGGATTCTTTCCATCAGATTCATAGGTACATATCATGACAAAATCCATGTTTGCAAGAATCCCGAAGCATAATCCGTCTACAATTTCCGATTGTAATTGATTACCCAGATATGTTGTCTTGTCATCCAAAAATTTTACCAGATTACCGTTTGGCAGAGGGTATTCAATATTTACATATTTACCAACTAAAGCATTTAATTTTTCCAGTTTCGGCATCCCTTCAACAGCCAGTTCATTTATCTCATTTATCAATTGTTGTTTAAACGCCTCGAACTGCCCATCATCACTAAGCTCTTCATATCTTTTCCAGTAATCCAGTTTAGGAAGCAATTGTTT